>NZ_CP134053.1:5865949-6606898 GCF_031583065.1 Streptomyces sp. CGMCC 4.7035 | reverse complement strand
TGAGGAGGGGCCGCCGGAGTACATCACCGAGGCCCTCGACGTGCTCGGCGTCGAGCGTGTCGACCATGGACTGCGCTGCATGGAGGACCCGGCGCTCGTCGAGCGGCTGGTGCGCGAGCGCGTGCCGCTGACGCTCTGCCCGCTGTCGAACGTCCGGCTGCGCACCGTGGACGTCCTGGCGGACCATCCGCTGCCCGCCATGCTCGACGCCGGACTGCTGTGCACCGTCAACTCCGACGACCCCGCCTACTTCGGTGGCTACGCCGGCGACAACTTCGCCGCCGTGCGCCGGGAACTGGGCCTGAGCGAGGACCGGCTGCGCGAACTCGCCCGCAACTCCTTCGTCGCCTCCTTCCTGGAGCACGACGAGGAGCGGCGCGCGCGCTACCTCGCCGAGGTGGACGCGTACGAGTTCTCGTAGACGTCCGAGTCCTCGTAGCCGGCGGAGTTCTCGTAGACCTCCGGGATCTCCCCGACCGGAGTGCTGCCCCGGCGGCGTACCGCGCCCGGCAGGAGCGCGCGGCCGCCGGTGTGCAGGGCGACCGCCGTCAGTGGGAGCGTGATCGCGAGCAGACCGGCGGCGAGGATCACGCCCATCGCCGGGAAGCCCGCCTGTGCGGACAGCACGCTGCCGGTGAGGGGGCCCGCAGCCGTGCCGAGCGAGGACGCCGAGCCCACGAGGACCGCCCAGCGGCCGCGGGGGTCGAGGGAGGCGGCGAGGCCGATCAGATACGACAGCACGATCGGGTAGAGCGTGTTCCAGGCGATCTCGCCCGTCGCGAAGGACGGGAGGTTCGTGGCGGAGGCGCTGAGCGCGATACAGCCCGCGATGAGTGCGGTGCCCGCGCCGATGGGCAGCGCGCGGCCGAGGCGCGGGCCGAGCGCGCCCGCACCGGTCACGCCGAGCAGCCCGGCACCGAGGGCGACCGCGAAGACCGCGCCGACGGTGACCTCCGTGAGGTGGGCCTGGGTGAGACCGATGCGCCCGCTGACACCCCACAGGGAGTTCTGGGCCAGGGACCAGCACAGCATTCCGGCGGCGAGGACGAGCCCGGAGCGTGGATGGGGCAGACGGCCCGTCTCCCGGGGAGCGGCGGCCGCCGGGGTGCGGGCGGGGAGGCGGCCGGTCGCGGGCCACACCAGCAGCGCGGTGAGCGCGATCGCGGCGAACGGGAGACCGTGTCCCGGGCCGAGGTGGGGGACCGTCAGATAGACCGCCCCGGCGAGCGCGGAGACGCCGAACAGGCCCAGCGTGGAGGCGCGGTGCGGGTCGGACTCGGCGGCGATGCCCGTCGCGGCGACCGTGGTGGCCGTACCGGAGCCGAACCCGCCGGCGACCGCCCCCGCGACCACCATGGGGACGCTGTGGCCGATCGCGGCCGTGCCGTACCCGGCGGCCACGAGCAGCAGGCCCGCGCGGGCGAGCCGACGGGGGCCGACGCGGTGGACGTGGGCGGCGAGCAGGAACCCCGCTCCGGCCGAACTCAGCAGCAGGGCACTGCCGATGGAGCCTGCCTCGGTGGCGGTCAGCGGAAGACCGGAGTCGAGCCTCCCGACCGTGGTGGGCAGGAGGTACGCGGCCAGGTATCCAGCCGTGAAAAGGGCGACGAGGGGCCAGGGCGGGGCGGTGCGGGAGGACACGGGCGTTCCAGGGCGTGCGGAAAGGGCGGCTCAGAAAAAAAGGGGGCGCCGTCCGTCGACCGACAGGAACGCGCGGGCAATTTGTATCAAGCGCGCGAGGAGAGAAGAAGCGAAGGGTGTGTGATCTGGGTCATGCGGCGGTTTGAGAGTCGTGAGGCCGGGTAGAAGTGACGGCCTTCGGGTGGCCCGCCGTCCTCCGCCGCCCCTCGCCGCCTTCGAGGGTCCGTCTCAGCGCCAGTGCGGCGCGCCCGCGCCGGCCGGTGCGATCCCCTCGATCCTGGCCCGGACCTCCCGCATCACCGCCACGATCCGCTCCTCATGACCCGGCGTCAGCCGGGCCATCGGCACCGAGCAGCTGATCGCGTCCTGGGCCGGGGTGTCGTAACGGAGGGCGAAGCCGAAGCCGACGATGCCGGCGACGCTCTCCTCGCGGTCGATGGCATGGCCGCGCTCGCGCGTGGCCGCCAGGTCGGCCGCCAGGGCCTCGCGGGTCGTGCGCGTGTTCGGGGTGAGCGCCTCGTACGGGCCCTCCGGCAGCGCCTCGTCGGGCCGTTCCGCCAGCAGCGCCTTGCCGAGCGCGCCCGCGTGCGCGGGCAGGCGCCGGCCCACCCGGCTGATGGTGCGCAGGTATTCGTGCGACTCGCGCGTCGCCAGATACGCCACGTCCGTGCCGTCGAGCCGCCCCATGTGGATCGTCTCGCCGAGTGCGTCCGACGCCTCGTCGAGGTACGGGCGTACGACGCGGACGCACGGGTCGGAGTCCAGATAGCTCGTGCCCGTCAGTAGGGCGTGGATGCCGATGCCGTAGAGCGAGCCCGTGACGTCCGTACGCACCCAGCCCCGTGAGATCAGGGTCTGGAGCAGGGCGTACATCGAGCTGCGCGGAACCCCGAGCTGGTCCGCGAGCTCCTGTAGGCGTGCCGGCCGGTCGCCCCGCGCGGCGAGCACCTCAAGCAGCTCGACCGTGCGCGCGGCGGACTTCACCTCGCGGACGCCCCCTGTGTCTGACATGCGCCGATCGTAATCGGGGCGGGGGAGGACGGTACCCGGTAGGTGCGAGGCCATTGACGGCCCGGATTCGCCTATCTAATCTTCATCTTCATATATGGATAGCGTCTACATGGGGAGATAAGAGCCGATGGGTGGCGGCACGAAGAGGGACACGGAGACGGAGACCGACACGGAGGGCGTGGCGCGCAGGCTGAGGGACGGCATGGCGCAGGGGGTGCTCTCCTTCCCGCTCACCAGCTTCCGCGAGGACGGTTCCCTCGACCTCGACGGCTTCCGCGCCCACATCACGGCACAGCTCGCCACCGCGCCCGGCGCCGTCTTCCCCGCCTGCGGCACCGGCGAGTTCTTCTCCCTGGACGAGGCGGAGTACGGGCAGGTCGTCGCCGCCGCGGTGGAGGCCGCCGGAGGCAGGGTGCCCGTCGTCGCCGGTATCGGATACGGCTGGGCGCAGGCCGTACGGTTCGCGCGGATCGCCGAGGAGGCCGGTGCCGACGCGCTGCTGGTCCTGCCGCACTACCTCGTAGCCGCCCCGCAGGACGGGCTCGTCGCCCAGCTGGAGCACATCGCCGCCCGCACCAGGCTCCCGCTCATCGCCTACCAGCGCGGCCAGGTCGCCTTCGGTGCCGAGGCGTTCCGGCGCATCACCGCGATCCCCGGCGTCATCGGCCTCAAGGACGGCCACAGTGACCTCGACCGGCTGCAACGGCTGACCCTTGCCGCACCGGAGGGCTTCCTGTTCTTCAACGGCGCCGCCACCGCCGAGATCCAGGCCCGCGCATACGCCGCCGTCGGCGTCCCCGCCTACTCCTCCGCCGTCCACGCCTTCGCACCCGAGATCGCGAACGCCTTCTTCACCGCGCTGCGCGACGGCGACGACGGCACGGTGGAGAAGCTGCTGCGCGACTTCTACGTGCCGCTCGTCGCGATCCGCGACCGGGTGCCCGGATACGCCGTGTCGCTGGTCAAGGCGGCGGCCCGGCTGCGCGGCCGCCCGGTGGGACCCGTACGCGCCCCGCTCACCGACCCCTCGCCCGCCGACCTGGCCGACCTGAGGACCCTTCTGACCGCCGGACTCGACCTCGTAGGAGCCGCCCTGTGACCGCCGAGACCTCTCGTGACCTGACCATCGCCGAGGTACGCCTGACCCCGATCCTGATCGCCGATCCGCCGCTGCTCAACACGCAGGGCGTCCACCAGCCGTACACGCCCCGGCTGATCGTGGAGGTGGTGACGGCCGACGGGACCACGGGGGTGGGCGAGACGTACGGCGACACCAAGTACCTGGAGCTGGCCCGCCCCTTCGCCGCCAAGCTGATCGACCGTCGGCTCACCGATCTGAACGGACTGTTCACCGTCGCCGACGAGGTCGCCGTCGACCGTTCCCGGGTCCACGACCAGGTCGACGTGGGCGGACTGCGCGGCGTCCAGACCGCCGACAAGCTGCGCCTGTCCGTGGTCTCCGCCTTCGAGGTCGCCTGCCTCGACGCCCTCGGCAAGGCGCTCGGTCTGCCCGTGCACGCGCTGCTCGGCGGCAAGGTGCGGGACGCGGTCGAGTACAGCGCGTACCTCTTCTACAAGTGGGCCGACCACCCCGAGGGCGTGGTGGGCGAGAAGGACGACTGGGGCGCCGCCCTCGACCCGGCCGGCGTCGTCGCGCAGGCACTGACGTTCAAGGAGCGGTACGGCTTCACCTCCTTCAAGCTCAAGGGCGGGGTCTTCCCACCGGACGAGGAGATCGCCGCGATCCGCGCCCTCGCCGAGGCCTTTCCCGGGCATCCGCTGCGTCTTGACCCGAACGGCGCCTGGTCCGTGGAGACCTCGCTGAGGGTGGCCCGGGAGCTGGGCGACGTCCTCGAATACCTGGAGGACCCCGCGCTCGGCACGCCCGCCATGGCGGAGGTCGCCGCGAAGACCGACGTGCCGCTCGCCACCAACATGTGCGTGACCACGTTCGCGGAGATCCAGGAGGCGTTCACGCGCGGCGCCGTCCAGGTGGTGCTCTCCGACCACCACTACTGGGGCGGGCTGCGCAACACGCGTGAACTCGCGGCCGTCTGCCGCACGTTCGGGGTCGGGGTGTCCATGCACTCCAACACGCACCTCGGTATCTCCCTCGCCGCGATGACCCACGTCGCCTCGACCGTGCCGAACCTCCACCACGCCTGCGACACCCACTACCCCTGGCAGTCCGAGGACGTTCTCACCGAGCGCATCGCCTTCGAGGGCGGCAGGATCGCGGTCCCGGACGCACCGGGGCTCGGCGTCACCCTGGACCGCGACAAGCTGGCCGCCCTCCACCGGCGATGGCTCGATGACGACGGCACGTTGCGCGACCGCGACGACGACGCGGCGATGCGCGTCGCGGACCCCGGGTGGGTCGCACCGGTGATGCCCCGCTGGTAGCGGCGGGCGGTTCCGCGCGGGGAGCGAACGGCGGGTGCGGCGCCACCGGCGCCGCACAACGGGACGGTTGGTGCACACTGGCTGGATCCGCACGATGCCAGGGAGCCAACCGTGACCGCGTCCATCGGAGAGGGGCCGCACCACCAGGCCCATGTCGACCCTCTGGCCGCCCTGCGTGTGCCCGGGGACCCGCCGTGGGACGTCTACCTCACGGGGACGGTCTTCCTCGACATCATCTTCACCGGGCTCGACTCCGCCCCGGTGCGCGGGACCGAGTCCTGGGCGCGCGGGATGGGGTCGAGCCCCGGCGGCGTCGCCAACATGGCCACCGCGCTGGCCCGCCTCGGCCTGAAGACCTCGCTGGCGGCGGCCTTCGGTGACGACCACTACGGCGAGTACTGCTGGGACGCCCTGGAACAGGGCGAGGGCATCGACCTCTCGCCCTCGCGCACGGTTCCCGGCTGGCACTCGCCCGTCACCGTGTCCATGGCGTACGAGGGGGAGCGGACCATGGTCTCCCACGGCCACGAGCCGCCGCCGGAGGAGCCCGCCCCCGACTGCCCGCCCCGGGCGCGGGCGGCCGTGGCCTCGTTGATCCCCGGAAAGCGTGCCCCCTGGATCGCCGAGGCCGCGGGGCGCGGCACCCGCATCTTCGCCGATGTCGGCTGGGACGACACCGGCGCGTGGGATCTGGCGGGGCTCGCCGATCTCGAACACTGCGAGGCGTTCCTGCCGAACGCCGAGGAGGCCATGCGGTACACGCGCACCGACTGCCCGCGCACCGCCGCGCACCGGCTCGCCGAGTCTGTGCCGCTGGCCGTCGTCACCCTCGGTGCGGAGGGGGCGTACGCCGTGGACGGGCGTACCGGGGATACCGCGAGCGTGCCCGCGATCGCCGTCGAGGCCCTGGATCCCACGGGAGCGGGCGATGTCTTCGTGGCGGGTTTCGTGACCGGCACGCTGGCCGAGTGGCCGCTGGCGGACCGGCTCGCCTTCGCGGGTCTGACGGCCGCGCTGTCCGTACAGGAGTTCGGCGGATCGCTGTCGGCGCCGGGGTGGTCCGAGATCGCGGGATGGTGGCGGACGGTCCAGTCGTACGAGGACCAGGATCCGGCTGCGCTGCGGCGGTACGCGTTCCTGGCGGGGCTGCTGCCGGAGGATGAGGTTCCCCCGTGGCCGCGCCGGCGGGCGGTCCCGACGATCGGCTTCCGCCGCACGGCCTAACGGGGGCGTGGCCCCGGCCCGGTCGGCTTCGCCCCCGCCGCCCTTACCCTTCCCGTACCTGGGGGTGCGCCCCCAGACTCCCGCTGTCGGCCAAAAATCAGCCCCTCCGGCGTTTGAGGAGCGGGGTCCGGGGCGGAGCCCCGGCGGGGTGCAGGGGCGGAGCCCCGCTGGGGGTCCGGGGGCGGAGCCCCCGGCGGGGTCGAAGGGGCGGAGCCCCTGGGGATGGGACGGGTAGGGGCGGCGGGGGCGAAGAACCCCTCAGAAGCCCAGCCGCCGCAGCTGCTTCGGGTCCCGCTGCCAGTCCTTCGCCACCTTCACATGGAGATCGAGGAACACGGGCGTACCCAGCAGCGCCTCGATCTGCTTGCGGGACTTGATGCCGACCTCCTTCAGGCGCTTGCCCTTGGGGCCGATGATGATGCCCTTCTGGCTGGGACGTTCGATGTAGACGAAGGCGTGGATGTCGAGGAGGGGCCGGTCGGCCGGCCGGTCCTCGCGCGGAAGCATCTCCTCGACGACGACGGCGATGGAGTGCGGCAGCTCGTCGCGCACGCCCTCCAGCGCGGCCTCACGGATCAGCTCGGCGATCATGACCTGCTCGGGCTCGTCCGTCAGGTCGCCCTCGGGGTACAGGGCCGGGCCCTCCGGCAGGAGCGGGATGATCAGGTCGGCCAGCAGGTCGACCTGCTTGTCGCCGACCGCAGACACCGGCACGATCTGCGCCCACTCGAACCCCAGCTCCTTGCCCAGCTGGTCGATCGCGATGAGCTGCTCGGCGAGCCTCTTGCTGTCCACGAGGTCGGTCTTCGTGACAATCGCGATCTTCGGCGTCTTCTTGATCGACGCCAGTTCCTTCGCGATGAAGCGGTCGCCGGGCCCCAGCTTCTCGTTCGCCGGCAGACAGAAGCCGATCACGTCGACCTCGGCCCAGGTCGTACGGACGACGTCGTTGAGGCGCTCGCCGAGCAGGGTGCGCGGCTTGTGCAGCCCGGGGGTGTCCACCAGGATGAGCTGGGCGTCGGGCCGGTGCACGATCCCCCGTACCGTGTGCCGCGTCGTCTGCGGCTGGTTCGCGGTGATCGCCACCTTCTGCCCGACCAGAGCGTTCGTGAGGGTGGACTTGCCCGCGTTGGGGCGGCCCACGAAGCAGGCGAAGCCGGCGCGGTGGGGGGCCTCGGACGGCTCGGATGACTTGCTACGAACGCTCATGGCGCCCATTCTCCCTGATCCACAGAGCCCCGCCGTACAGACGTCCGCCCGCACCCCGACCCGTGAGCTTCCGGAAACCCCCTCGCAACGAAACGTCACCGAAACACACCCGTACGCAACAGGAAACGCGCGCCGGTGACCCTCTGACGAGCCCCCGCACCGTTGGAGTGACCGTGACCCTCGCCGCAGCGCACGCCGACACCGGCGACACCGCCTGGCTGCTTGCCGCCACCGCTCTCGTCCTGCTGATGACGCCGGGCCTGGCTCTCTTCTACGGCGGCATGGTCCGCACGAAGAGCGTCCTCAACATGCTGATGATGAGCTTCGTGTCGATCGCCCTGGTCACGGTGGTGTGGCTGGCTTGCGGTTACTCCCTCGCCTTCGGTGACGACATCGGGGGCGGGCTGATCGGCGGCCTGAAGCACGCCGGTATGGCGGGCCTCGGCCCGGACAGCCTCCAGGGCACCGTCCCCACCCTCCTCTTCGCCACCTTCCAGCTCACCTTCGCGATCATCACGGCGGCGCTCATCAGCGGCGCGATCGCCGACCGCGCGAAGTTCGGCGCATGGCTGGTCTTCGTGCCCGTCTGGGCGCTGCTCGTATACGTTCCGGTCACCCACTGGGTGTGGGGCCCGGGCGGCTGGATCCTCGACAAGCTGGGCGCCCTCGACTTCGCGGGCGGTCTCCCCGTCGAGATCACCTCCGGCGCCTCCGGCCTCGCCCTGTGCCTGGTCCTCGGACCGCGCCTCGGCTTCAAGAAGGACGCCATGCGTCCGCACAACCTGCCGATGGTGATGCTCGGCGCCGGTCTCCTCTGGTTCGGCTGGTTCGGCTTCAACGCGGGCTCGGCCCTCGGCGCCAACGGCCTCGCCGCGGCCGCCTTCCTCAACACCCTCGCCGCAGGCTCCACCGGCCTGCTCGGCTGGCTCTTCGTCGAGCAGAAGCGTGACGGGCACCCGACCACCCTGGGCGCGGCGTCCGGCGCGGTCGCGGGCCTGGTCGCCATCACCCCGTCCTGCGGCTCGGTGTCCCTGCTCGGCGCCCTGGTCGTCGGCCTGGCCGCCGGCGTCGTCTGCTCGTACGCCGTGAGCTGGAAGTTCAAGCTGAACTACGACGACTCGCTCGACGTCGTCGGCGTCCACCTGGTCGGCGGCATCATCGGCACGCTGCTCATCGGCGTCTTCGCCGTCAAGGAGATGACGGGCGGGACCGAGGGCCTCCTCTACGGCGGTGGAGTCGCCCAGCTCGGCAAGCAGCTGGTGGCCGTGGCGGCCGTGGCGGCGTACGCCTTCGCCGTCACGTACGGCCTCGGCAAGCTGATCGACAGGGTGATGGGCTTCCGCGCGAGCGAGGAGCAGGAGCACACCGGCCTGGACCTTACGGTGCACGCCGAGACCGCTTACGATCACGGAGTCCTGGGCCACGGCGCCCCGGTCGCCCACTCCGTCCCCTCCGCCACGCAGAAGGTCACGTCCCAGGCATGAAGCTCATCACCGCGATCGTCAAGCCCTACCGCCTCGACGCGGTCAAGACGGCCCTCCAGGAAATCGGCGTGCACGGCCTGACCGTGACCGAGGCGAGCGGCTACGGCCGCCAGCGCGGCCACACCGAGGTGTACCGGGGCGCCGAGTACCAGGTCGACCTGGTGCCCAAGGTGCGCATCGAGGTGGTCGTCGAGGACGCGGACTCCGACGCCGTCATCGACGCGATCGTCAAGGCCGCGCAGACGGGGAAGATCGGGGACGGGAAGGTGTGGGCGCTGCCGGTGGAGACGGTGGTGCGGGTACGGACCGGCGAGCGCGGCCCCGACGCGCTCTGACCAGCAGCGCTCCCGCCGCGACCCCCACGGCGAACACCACGGCCGGCACCAGCCACGGCAGCGCGAAGAAGGACGCGCTCGCCGACTCGCGGGTGTCCTTCGCGCTCGCGGTCAACGTGACGTCCGCCCAGTCGAGCTGAGGCGCGCCCCGCCACGGTTCGGTGAGCCGCACGCGCTGTCCCGGCAGCAGCTCAGAAGGGATCTTCGAGAGGTCGCGCGCCAGGAGCGTACGGCCGAACAGGCCCTTCGCCCGCAGCTGCACCTTCGGGTTCAGGGTGACATTGCCGGTGTTGTGCAGGGTGTAGGAGATGGTCGCCGTGCTGTTCCCGAGGCCGGGGACGAGGGGCTGGTGGTGGGTGACGCGGAGGTTCTCGACGGCGATGGCGGAAAGCGCGGGTCCGCCGACGCGGAGGTAGACACGGGCGCCGACGGCCCGCTGCACACCGAGCGCGACGGAGCCGTCCCCCTTGTCGATCCGCTCGTCCAGCGCCACCAGCGCGCCCGGGTGATCGCCGGGCTCGGCGCCCTCGGGCACCCGCAGCGTGAACGGCACGGTTACCGAGCCGCGCGCGGGGACGGTCACCCGGGACTTGGCGGGTTTCGCCCAGGCCCCCACTCCCCGCTGCCTCTCCTTGACCGTCCGCACGGCGAACCCGCCGTCGCGTTCGGTGTTGTAGGCGTCGGCCGCGTACAGCCGGAAGGTGAGCGGCCTGCCGGTCTTGTTGGCGACGACGACCTTGTCCTCGATGGTCGTACCGGGGTCTGCGGAGAGGTAGAAGTACGGCCGCGCGGCGATCTGCGAGGAGGCCGGGTAGACCGACCAGCTGCCGTTGTCGGCGGCGTACGAGGGCAGCGCAGGCGAGGCGAGGAGGAGACAGAGGAGGACGTACAGCTTGCGCATGGGTGCGGACCCCCAAGGGAGAGGCGGACGGGCGGGTGCGGACCCCGGTGCGGGGCGCCCGGCCACCGGTGCGGTGAATCGGCCTGAATCGTCCGTCAGGAGAGAGTGAGCGTCAGGACGCCGGAGTACGAGCCCGGCGGCGTGAACGCCGGTACGTCCAGCGACAGCTGGGCGTCCACGGTGAACTCACCGCCCGTGAGGGCCGCGTTGGGGGTGGACGCGAGCGTCGCTCCCGAACTGCCCACGGTGCCCGCCGAACCGGCCTGGCAGGTGCTCGGGCTTCCCGCCTTGGTGACGCAGGCCGGAGTCCAGCTCAGCCGGTCCGCGGCGATCTTGGCGCCGGGGCCGGTGAAGTCGGTGACCTTGCCCGTCAGGGACCAGCCCGCGGGTCCGCCGCGGAAGTCCTTGACGGTCACCGTCCGAAGGGCCCCCTTCGAGGCCCCGCCCTGGCCGAAGTCGACCTCCTTCAGCTGGACGGAGTCACCCGCCTGCGCCATGGACAGCGTGCCCGCCTTCACCGTGGTGGTGACCTTCTGGCTGTTCGGCGGGGCGGGCGTGTCGTCGATGACGACGTACGCGGCCGGACCTGCTCCCTTCGTGTCGCTCCAGGTGGCGCCCTCGTAGGCCACGACACCGGTCGTCGTCTTGTCGTTGACGACGAGCGAGCCGCTGATGGCGCCCTGCGCGTTCGCGGTCACGGTCGCCGTGTCCGTGGTCTGGGCGGCGCCGGACCGGCCCGCGAGGGTCACGGTCGCGCCCGGGGTGAAGTTGCTGCCGTTGACGGTGACGCTGTCACCGGGCTTCCCGGAGGCCGAACCGAGCGTGATGGCCCGGTTGTTGACCGGCGTGGCGTCCGTCGCGGTGACCGTCTCGGAGACGGGCGCGGGCGGATTGGTGACGGTGCAGGGGGTGTCCAGTTCGAGGATGTAGCTGGTGTGGATGTTGTAGTCGCCCGGCGAGAGCGTGATGGCACCGGGCGAGGTGACCGCGAAGGTGCCGGTCATGCTGAACGACGGGAAGGCGCCCTTGCCCGGAACGGGGTCGTTCTTCTTGGGCCCGGTGACGGTGACGTCCCCGGTCTGGGCGCCGCCCAGGGTGACCTTGCCGGTGGGCGTCATGATGTCGGCCGGCAGGGCGAGGTCGGTGGGGTTGCTCGCGGCGGGTGTGACCACCGTGTAGGTCACGGTGACCGTGTCGCCGACCTTGGGACTGGCGTTGTCCACGGTGATCTTCGCGCTGGTGGTGCCGTCGATCGGTGGGATGCCCGCGATCGCGGGCGGGATGCAGTGGGTGGCGAAGTCCACCTGCTGCGCGGCGGCGCCGGCCGGACCGGCCAGCGCACCCCCGCCGGCGACCGCGAGGGCGGTCACCGCGAGCACCGAGGCCCAGCGGCGTCTTCGAGTTCCGGAAGCCATGTTGCCCCCTCGTGAGGTTGTGGGCGCAGCGGCTCATCTGCGCCGACAGGGGGCCATTGATGTGCGGGTTGTGTGAGAAGTCAATGGAGATGCGACAAATGGACTGACGGCCCGTCAGTTCTTGTCGGGTGCCGGTAAGCGGAGCGCCGACCGGGGCGGGAGCGCGGGGACAGGCCACTGCCTCGGGGACCGGTGCCGCCCGCGTCCGGGCGGCACCGGCTTACGGTGCCACGGGCTTACGGTGCTACGGGTTCGATGGAACTCCCGGTCAGTCGAACACGAACGGGCCCGGTGACTGCTTCGCCTTCGCCGTACAGGTGATGGTGATCCCGAAGACCGTCATCTTCAGCGAGCCGCCGTACGCCTCCAGGCTGTCGCCGGAGGCCACCGTGCCGCTGAGCGGACCGACCGTGACGGGGTCGCCGGCCGCCATGGCCGGGTTCTTCTTGCCGGTGAAGGCAGTGGTGCCGCCGCTCGCCTTCACCATGGTGAGCGTGGACGTGATCGAGTCCTTCGACAGCGCGAGCGGCGCCTTGATGGCGGAGGACGTGAGGGTGATGGTGGCGGCGGTGCCGCTCTGCGTGGCCGTGAGGGTGGCCGCACCGCCACCGAAGCTGCCGCAGTCGGCGGTGATGGTCGCCGACTGGGGAGTGACGGCGGCCGCGGTCTGCGTGAGGGCCAGGCCGGTCGCGGCGACCGCCGCGAGTAACGCCGTGCCCGTGCCGAGTCGCTTGCGTCTCATCGGAATCCCTTCCCTGGTACGGGAATTGCCATGTGGGGACAACCGAACGGACCATCCCGGGCCGCGCACACGGGGACGTCACGGAACCACGGTGACGGGTGCGGAGAGATGCGCGGCTGTACGCGGACCGTCCACGGGCGGGGTGCGGCACGCCACGTGACGGCATATCTGACGGTCCGTCGGAACTAGCGATTCCATTGATGCGCCGGGGCCTTGGGATTGCAAGAGACACCGGGCAGGATTCTTCGAGGGTCAGGAAAAGTGGCCGAAGTCGTACGCAGGCACATCAAGCCTGTCCGGCGCTTGAATCAAGCCTGTCCGGCGACCGGGACAAGGCCGGCAGGCCGAACGGGGGGCTGGGGGGCAGAGCCCCCAGGGCCGTCAGCCCGCGGAGACCGTCACCCGCACAACCCCGTCGGGCGAAGCCACCAGCACCGGCGTCTCGGGCCCCCCGAGATCCCGCACCGCCGCCCGGTCCTCCGCGGCGGCGGACTCCGCCTCGGTCACGACCGCCGCCGCCTCCAGCGACCTCGCCCCCGAAGCCACCGCCATCGCCACCGCCGTCTGCAACGCGCTCAGCTTCAACGACTCAAGGGCAACGGTCCCGGCGACATACGTACGGCCGGTCTCGTCCCGTACGGCGGCTCCCTCGGGCACGCCGTTGCGGGCCCGCGCGGAACGGGCCAGGGTGACGATCTTGCGGTCCTCGGGGTCGAGCGCGTTGCTTTCGGTCATGCTCCGAGCATACGAAGAACGGATCGCGCGGTGGCCGCGGGCCCGGCGGACCGGTTCAGGGGCGGTCCAGGCGGAGCCGGTCGGCTCGCGGCAGACCGGCCACGACCAGGTCGTACGAGTCCTCGATGAGTTCCCGGACCACCCGGTCCGGGAGCCCGCCGTCGACCGTGACGGTGTTCCAGTGCCGCTTGTTCATGTGATAGCCCGGGGCGATCAGGCCCTCGTACTCACCGCGCAGCCGGACCGCGTCCTCCGGGTCGCACTTGAGGTTGACCTTCAGGGGCCGACCGTCCATCCAGCTCAGCGCGAACATCTTGCCCTGGACCTTGAAGACCGAGATCTCCGGGCTGAACGGGAAGTCCTCCACCGCCGCGTTGAAGGACAGGCAGAACGCGCGCAGCTCCTGAGGGGTCATTCCGGCTTCTGCTCCTTCGCCGGGGGCTCGACGGGACCCACCGGCTCCACCAGCACGGTCACGATCTTGTTCCGGCGGCCCGCCGAGGCCTCGGCGGTCAGCCGCAGTTCGCGCCCGTCGGGCAGCTCGACCACCGACGAAGCACCGGCGATGGGCACCCGGCCCAGCGCCTTCGCGAGCAGTCCGCCGACCGTCTCCACGTCCTCGTCGTCGTACGCCTCCAGGCCGTACAGCTCGCCGAGGTCGCCGATGTCGAGGCGGGCGGTGACCCGGTAGCGGTCGTCACCCAGCTCCTCCACCGGTGGCAGCTCCCGGTCGTACTCGTCGGTGATCTCACCGACGATCTCCTCCAGGATGTCCTCGATGGTGACGATCCCGGCCGTGCCGCCGTACTCGTCGATGACGACGGCGACGTGGTTGCGTTCCTTCTGCATCTCCCGCAGCAGGTCGCCAGCGTTCTTGGTGTCGGGCACGAAGGTCGCGGGCCGCATGGCGGTGGAGACCAGCTCGGACTCGGCGTCCCGGCTGATGTGCGTCTTGCGGGCCAGGTCCTTCAGATACACGATCCCGACGATGTCGTCCTCGCTCTCCCCGGTGACCGGGATGCGCGAGAAACCGGACCTGAGGGCCAGGGTGAGGGCCTGCCGGATGGTCTTGTACCGCTCGATGACCACCAGGTCGGTCCGCGGGACCATCACCTCCCGCACGAGGGTGTCGCCCAGCTCGAAGATCGAGTGCACCATGCGGCGCTCCTCGGCCTCGATCAGGGACTCCTTCTCGGCGAGGTCCACGAGGGCGCGCAGCTCCGCCTCGGAGGCGAAGGGGCCGCGGCGGAAGCCCTTGCCGGGGGTGAGGGCGTTACCGATGAGGATGAGGAGCGATGGGATCGGCCCCATGATCCGGGCCAGCGGCAGCAGGACGTACGCCGCCGCCGTCGCGGTGTTCAGCGGGTGCTGGCGGCCGATGGTGCGCGGGGAGACGCCGACGGCGACGTACGACACGAGGACCATGACCGCGATCGCGACGAGGAGGGCCTCGGCGGTCCCGGAGAACTCCTTCAGACAGGCGTACGTGACCAGCGCGGCGGCGGCCATCTCGCAGGCGACGCGGACGAGCAGCGCCACGTTGAGGTAGCGGGTGGGGTCCTCGGCGACCTGGGCGAGCTTGGCGCTGCCGCGCCGGCCGACGCGTACGGCCTCCTCGGCGCGGAAGCTGGAGACGCGCGCGATGCCCGCCTCCGCGCAGGCGGCGAGCCAGGCGACGACGACCAGCGCGACGGCGCCCATGACGAGCTGAAGGCTCATGACACGGTCGGGGCGGGGGAGGGGCCGGTCAGGCCCTTCTCCGCGCGCCACCCGTCCACGATGGCCGCCTGGAGGCCGAACATCTCGGCCTTCTCGTCGGGCTCCTCGTGGTCGTAGCCGAGCAGATGCAGCACGCCATGGACGGTCAGGAGCTGGAGCTCCTCGTCCATGGAGTGCTGCGTCGGTGCCTCGGCGCCCTGCTTGGTGGCGACCTCCGGGCAGAGCACGATGTCGCCGAGCAGGCCCTGAGGCGGCTCGTCGTCGTCCTTGGACGGCGGCCGCAGCTCGTCCATCGGAAAGGACATGACATCCGTCGGCCCCGGCAGGTCCATCCACTGGACGTGCAGCTGCTCCATGGCGTCGGCGTCCACGACGATCACCGAGAGCTCGGAGAGCGGGTGGATGCGCATCCGCGTGAGCGCGTAGCGGGCGATGTCGAGGATCGCCTGCTCGTCGACCTCGGTGCCGGACTCGTTGTTGACGTCGATCGACATGGTGCTGCTGGTCTACTTCCCCTTGTGCCCGTGCCCGGCCGCCTTGCCTCGGGGCTTGTGCGTGCCGTTCTCGGTGCCGTGCGTGTTGTCGTACTTCTCGTACGCGTCGACGATACGGCCGACGAGCTTGTGCCGTACGACATCGTGGGACGACAGCCGGGAGAAGTGCACGTCCTCGACGCCCTCCAGGATCTCCTGGACCTGACGCAGACCGCTCTTCGTCCCGTTCGGTAGGTCGACCTGGGTGACGTCACCCGTGATCACTATCTTCGAGTCGAAGCCGAGGCGGGTGAGGAACATCTTCATCTGCTCGGGGCTCGTGTTCTGGGCCTCGTCCAGGATGATGAAGGCGTCGTTCAGGGTGCGGCCACGCATGTAGGCGAGCGGCGCGACCTCGATCGTGCCCGCGGCCATGAGCCTCGGGATCGAGTCCGGGTCGAGCATGTCGTGCAGCGCGTCGTACAGCGGGCGCAGATACGGGTCGATCTTCTCGTACAGCGTTCCGGGCAGGAATCCCAGTCGCTCGCCGGCCTCGACCGCCGGGCGGGTCAGGATGATGCGGTTGACCTGCTTGGACTGCAGGGCCTGCACCGCCTTGGCCATGGCGAGGTAGGTCTTGCCGGTACCCGCCGGTCCGATGCCGAACACGATGGTGTGCTTGTCGATCGCGTCCACGTACCGCTTCTGGTTGAGCGTCTTGGGGCGGATCGTGCGGCCGCGCGAGGACAGGATGTTCTGCGTCAGGACCTGGGCCGGGGTCTCCTCGGCGCCCTCCCCGTTCTCGCTCGCCCGGAGCATGGCGATCGAGCGTTCCACTGCGTCCTCCGTCATCGGCTGTCCGGTGCGGAGCACCAGCATCATCTCGTCGAACAGTCGCTGGATCAGCGCGACTTCCCGGGCGTCGCCGACCGCGCTGATCTCATTGCCCCGGACATGGATGTCGGCCGCCGGGAAAGCCTTCTCGATCACGCGCAGGAGGGAGTCTCCGGACCCCAGCACGGTGACCATGGGGTGCTGGGCGGGGACGGTGAAGTGCGCTCGGGCCTGTCCCTCCGCGGGGCTGTGCGCTGTGGGTGTCTGAGTCATGGGCCGGCTCTGTAGGCCTGCGATTCCTCCTCCATAGGGCCGCGCAGCTGAGGGCGGCCTCGCGGTTTCAAGGGTACGACGCGGTACGGACAACGCCGTAGGGCTTTTCACGGGGTTGTTCGTACCGCCTGATGCAGTGGGCCTCTCCGGGGGCTGCCGCCCCCGGACCCCCGCTTCGGCCTTGACGCCCTCGTCCTCGAAGCGGAGGGTGGCGGTCCTCGCGGTCCCGCCGGTCCTCGCGGCTGGCGGGTTCGGCGGTCCTCGCCGTGCCGACGGTCCTCGCGGTTCTCGCGGTCCCGGCGGTCCCCGCGGTCCCCGAGGTCCCGGCGGTCCCCGCCGTCCCGGCCATCCCCGAGGTCTGCGGCATCCCCGAGGTCTGCGGCATCGCCGACGTCCGCGGCACCCCCGGCGCGTCCGCGGGGCGTTCGGGCGGGGTCATCTCTGGGTCCGCAGGACGTCCCGTAGCCACGTGTACGACGCCTTGGGGGTCCGCTTCAGCGTCGCGGGGTCGTCGAAGTTCACGTGTACGAGCCCGAAGCGGCGCGCGTACCCCTCCGCCCACTCGAAGTTGTCCAGCAGCGACCACACGAAGTAGCCGCGCACGTCGACCCCCGCCTCCACCGCCCGGTGCAGCGCCCGTATGTGGCCGTCCAGGTAGGCGATGCGCTCCTGGTCGTCGACGCCCTCGTAGGAGCAGCCGTTCTCGGTGATGACGACGGGCGGCAGCCGGTCGCCGTAGCGCTCGCGGAAGCCGGTCAGCAACTCGGTCAGCGCCTGAGGGACCACCGGCCAGCCGAAGTCCGTGACCGGATGCCCCTCGATCTCCCGCACCGAGAAGGGCAGCTCGGCGGGGAGCGTGAGACCGCCGAACTCGATCTCCGCGCCCTGGGGGGCGCCCACCTTCGTCGGCGCGTAGTAGTTGATCCCGTACCAGTCGACCGGTTCCGCGATGACCTTGAGGTCGGACTCGGCATCCCCCGGCATCAGCTCGCCGATGCCCTCGGGGTACCGGCCGAGCAGCAGCGGGTCCGAGAACAGTCGGTTCAGCAGGATGTCGTAGAACTCGGCCGCCTCCACGTCCTCGGGTTTCCCGGACGCCGGCCACGTCGGCCCGTGCGAGTTGGCGATCCCGATGTCGGCGGCCCCGGCCGCGCGCAGGGCCCGTACCGCCAGGCCGTGGGCCAGCAGCTGGTGGTGGGCCACCGGCAACGCGTCGAACATCAGCTGTCGGCCCGGCGCGTGGACACCGAGCGCATGGCCCAGCAACGTGTGCTCGGCGGGTTCGTTGAGGGTGATCCACTTGGCCACGCGGTCGCCGAGGCGTTCGGCGACGACCGACACGTACTCGGCGAAGCGGGACGCCGTGTCCCGCTCCAGCCAGTCCAGCGTGACCGGCAGGTCCCAGTGGAAGAGGGTGACCACCGGCCGGACGCCCGCCGCGCACAGCTCGTCGACCAGGCGGTCGTAGAAGTCGAGGCCGCCGGGGGAGTTCACCCGGGGCCAGGAGACCGAGAAGCGGTACGCGTCCACGCCCAGGTCGGCCAGGAGCGCCACGTCCTCGCGGTGGCGGTGGTAGTGGTCGCAGGCCACCGCCGCCGTCGAGCCGTCCTTCACCCGCCCCGGCTCGGCGGTGAACGCGTCCCACACGGACGGCTCGCGCTCGTCGGCCGCCCCCTCGATCTGATGGGCCGAGGTCGAGACGCCCCACAGGAAGCCGGCCGGGAACTGAGGTATCGGGTTCGTCGCCATGCGCTGGATCATCCTTACCGCCGGTAACGGAAGTCAACGGGCAGGCGTGAACGACGTTCCTTCCGTCAGGCCCCTTCCTTCAGGACCCGGGAGATCAGCGTCCGCTGCTCCTCCGTCAGCCGTGGATCCGCGCAGTACACGGTCCTGCCGTCCACGGTGATCTCGTAGCTGAAACCGTCCGGCACCCCGGCGGGTGGCGCGCCCCGGCCGGCGGCGAGTGCCCGCTCGGCCAGGGTGTGCCACTCAGGGGCGTCGGCCCGTCCCGAGGTGTCCACCTCGGCCCGGCGCTCGATGCCCGCGAACCCGCCCGTGCGCCTCACACGAATACGCATGGGACCTGTCTAGTACGAGTCGGGCGTCGGGGCTACGACGTCGGGACCCCGACCTGCTCCCAGGCCTTGAGAACCGCCTCCTGCTCCTCGCCGCCGCTGTACCGGGCCTTGGCCGCCGTCACCGTCAGCCGGGCGAAGTCCGAGAAGGTCGCCTCCGGCTTGAGCTGCCCGCCGGTGAGCACGTCGTACCAGATCTGTCCGGCCCGCTCCCAGGCGTGCCCGCCGAGCGCGGTGGCGAGCAGGTAGAAGGCGTGGTTGGGGATGCCGGAGTTGATGTGCACGCCGCCGTTGTCGCGGTAGGTGTCCACATAGCCGTCCATCGTCCCCGGCTGCGGGTCCTTGCCGAGCACGTCGTCGTCGTACGCGCTGCCCGGCTCCTTCATCGAGCGCAGCGCCTCGCCGGTGACGCGCGGGGCCAGCAGCCCGGCGCCGATCAGCCAGTCGGCCTCGGCGGCGGTCTGGCCGAGCGCGTACTGCTTGATCAGCGAGCCGAAGACGTCCGACAGGGACTCGTTGAGGGCGCCCGACTGGCCGTGGTACGTGAGGTTCGCCGTGTACTGCGTGACGCCGTGGGTGAGCTCGTGGCCGATGACGTCGACCGGGATGGTGAAGTCGAGGAAGATCTCGTTGTCCCCGTCGCCGAACACCATCTGCTCGCCGTTCCAGAAGGCGTTGTCGTAGTTCTCGCCGAAGTGCACGGTCGCGTCGAGCGGCAGCCCGTTGCCGTCGATCGAGTTGCGGCCGTACACCTTGAGGTACAGCTCGAAGGTGGCGCCGAGGCCCGCGTACGCCCGGTTGACCGTGGCGTCCTTGCCGGGCTTGTCGCCCTCGCCGCGGACCTTCTTGCCGGGCAGGTTCTGCTGGTGCCTGGCGTCGTAGATGGTGCGGTGCGGCTGGTCGGTGAGCGCGCCCGTGGGCGGGACCACCGTGGGCGCGCCGATGACCGTGGTCAGCCGGCGGTGGGTGCGCTCCAGGGCGTCGCGTTCCAGGGTGCTGCGCGCGGGACCGGCGAGCGCGGAGTCCTCGTGCTGGGCGAGCTTGTCGAGGACATGCGGTGGCACGATCGTGCAGAAGACGGGCTCAAAGCCCCCGTTGTTGGTCATGCCCGGCACCCTTGCACTGCGTCACGACTCTGTCACTACCTGCAACCATGATTGGTGAAAAGCCGCTCCAGGGAGCCCTGGGCCTCGTGGGGAAGTGATATTGGGGTGCCGGGGTGCCGGGGTGCCGGGGTGCCGGGGTGCCGGGGTGCCGGGGTCCCGGGTGGCCGTGACCGTGAGCCTCCGCGTGGCCGTGAGCTGCGGACTTCGGGGTGACTGTGAGGCTTCACACCTTTTGTCCGAAATGTCGCCACGATCCCGCATACTGATACGGGCCCTCGCATCCGGCGCGGCTCGGCTAGCATGCGGAGCATCATGCGTTTCGGGCTGCTCCTCCTTAGCTGCCGCGGCGAGGGCCTGTAGTCGAGGCCGACCCCCTCCCCGCGGAGTTTGGCGTTGCGCCGTCGGCCGTCCTTCCGGACCCCACGAGGAGCCCACGCATCATGGCGAACCGCCAGCAGCCCACGTCCATGCCGATCCACAAGTACCGCCCGTACGACCAGGTCGACATCCCCGACCGCACGTGGCCGAACCAGCGGATCACCCAGGCCCCACGCTGGCTGTCCACGGACCTGCGCGACGGCAACCAGGCCCTGATCGACCCGATGTCGCCGGTGCGCAAGCGCGAGATGTTCGACCTGCTGGTGAAGCTGGGCTACAAGGAGATCGAGGTCGGCTTCCCGGCCTCCGGCCAGACCGACTTCGACTTCGTGCGCTCGATCATCGAGGAAGAGGGCGCGATCCCGGACGACGTGACGATCTCCGTACTCACCCAGGCCCGCGAGGACCTGATCGAGCGGACGGTGGAGTCCCTGAAGGGCGCCAAGCGCGCCACCGTCCACCTGTACAACGCGACCGCCCCGGTCTTCCGCCGGGTCGTCTTCCGCGGCTCCAAGGACGACATCAAGCAGATCGCCGTCGACGGCACCCGGCTGGTGATGGAGTACGCGGAGAAGCTGCTGGGCCCGGAGACCGAGTTCGGCTACCAGTACAGCCCCGAGATCTTCACCGACACCGAGCTGGACTTCGCGCTGGAGGTCTGCGAGGCGGTCATGGACGTCTACCAGCCCGGTCCGGGCCGCGAGATCATCCTCAACCTGCCCGCCACGGTGGAGCGTTCGGCCCCCTCCACGCACGCGGACCGCTTCGAGTGGATGCACCGCAACCTGTCCCGCCGCGAGTACGTCTGCCTGTCCGTCCACCCGCACAACGACCGCGGTACGGCCGTCGCGGCCGCCGAGCTGGCCCTGATGGCCGGCGCCGACCGCGTCGAGGGCTGCCTGTTCGGGCAGGGTGAGCGCACCGGCAACGTCGACCTGGTCACCCTGGGCATGAACCTGTTCTCGCAGGGCGTCGACCCGCAGATCGACTTCTCCGACATCGACGAGATCCGTCGTACGTGGGAGTACTGCAACCAGATGGAGGTCCACCCCCGCCACCCGTACGTCGGTGACCTCGTCTACACCTCCTTCTCCGGCTCCCACCAGGACGCCATCAAGAAGGGCTTCGACGCCATGGAGGCCGACGCGGCCGCGAAGGGCGTCACGGTCGACGACATCGAGTGGGCCGTCCCGTACCTGCCGATCGACCCCAAGGACGTCGGCCGCTCCTACGAGGCGGTCATCCGCGTCAACTCGCAGTCCGGCAAGGGCGGTATCGCGTACGTCCTGAAGAACGACCACAAGCTGGACCTGCCGCGCCGGATGCAGATCGAGTTCTCGAAGATCATCCAGGCCAAGACGGACGCCGAGGGCGGCGAGGTCACGCCGAAGGACATCTGGGCGGTCTTCCAGGACGAGTACCTGCCGAACCCGGACAACCCGTGGGGCCGCATCCAGGTGAAGACGGGCCAGTCGACCACCGACAAGGACGGCGTCGACACCCTGACGGTCGAGGCGACGGTCGACGGCGAGGACAGGGTCCTGACCGGCACCGGCAACGGCCCGATCTCGTCCTTCTTCGACGCCCTGCAGTCCATCGGCATCGACGTACGCCTGCTGGACTACCAGGAGCACACGATGAGCGAGGGCGCCTCCGCGCAGGCCGCCTCGTACATCGAATGCGCGATCGACGGGAAGGTCCTGTGGGGGATCGGCATCGACGCGAATACGACACGTGCCTCGCTGAAGGCGGTCGTCTCCGCGGTCAACCGCGCCGCCCGCTGACCCTCTGACCGGCACGTTCACGGCCCCGTCCGCCCTGTGAGGCGGGCGGGGCCCCGTCGTGGACCGGCCATTTCGGACGAAGATCACGGAGAGGTCTCGTCCAGGGTACTGACTCCGCATCAACAATGTGGCTAACATCACGCAAGCGCGGCGATGTTGCCGTGGGGTTACGGAGGTGCGACGTGCTGCCAGGACGGGGACACAACGGCCGTGGAGTCCGTAAGGGCCGTGTTGCGCACGTCCTTGGCATCCGTACCGCCTGGACCGCCGTCGGTGACGGCGAGTTCTTCTGCCCCGGCTGCGGGGGCGACCGCAACTACCAGCGCCTCACCGGCCGCCGCCGTTTCACCCTGGCCGGCGTCCCCGTTCTGCCCCGCGGCGCGACGGGCCCGGTCGTGGAGTGCGCGGCCTGCGGCCACCACTACGGCACGGACGTCCTCGACCACCCCACCACCACCCGCTTCTCGGCGATGCTCCGCGACGCGGTCCACACGGTGGCCCTCGCGGTCCTCGCCGCCGGCGGCAACTGCTCCCGTACGTCCCTGGAGACGGCCGCGGCCGCGGTCCGCCTGGCCGGCTTCGAGGACTGCACGGAGGACCAGCTCGACGCCCTGGTCGAGGCCCTGGCCGCCGACACGGGCCGCGTCGTCGGGGAACCCGGTGGCGCGAGCCTGGCCATAGAGCTCCACGAGGCCCTGGACCCCCTGGCCCCCCATCTCGCCGCCACGGGCCGCGAATCGATCCTCCTCCAAGGCGCCCGCATCGCCCTGGCGGACGGCCCGTACACCCCGGCGGAACGCGAGGTCCTGACCACGGTGGGCGCGGCCCTGACGATCTGCTCGGACGACGTGAGCCGACTGCTGGCGGCGGCGCGCACGCCGTCGTAGTCGGGTGGTGGCGCGCACGCCGTCGTAGTCGGGTGGTGGCGCGCACGCCGTCGTAGTCGGGTGGTGGCGCGTACGCCGTCGTAGCCGGGTGGTGGCGCGTATGCCGTCGTAGCCGGGCGGCGGCGCGTACGCCGTTGTACTCCGGTGGCGGCACGCGCGCCGTCGTCGTCACCCGGGCCGGTGAGATGCCGGTGAGGCAGGGGTCGGCGGTGGCGGTACTGGGGAGCATGGGACCGACACCGGTCACCGTCCCTCGGAGGGACGACGCCCCCGAGGGAGAGGGATGACACTCCTCAGCCGCGCCCTCCTGGCCACCGCGGGGCTCCTCACCCCGCTCGTGCCCACCCCGCTCATGCCCACCCCGCTCATGCCCACCACGCCCGCGTCCACCGCTCCCGCCTCCCTCAACACCGGCTGCGTGTCATCGGTGCCGTACGTCTCGGGCCGGGGCGGCTATGACACGTACCGGATCCCGGCGACGGTCACGACCGCGACGGGGACCGTGCTCGCCTTCGCCGAGGGAAGACACGACGGCGTCGGCGACAGCGGCGACATCGACGTCGTCCTCAGACGTTCCCTCGACGGGGGCTGCACCTGGGGTCCGCTCACGGTCGTCGCGGCCGGCCGGGGGGACACCCGGGGCAATCCGGCGCCCGTGGTGGACCCGCGCACCGGTCGGATCGTACTGGTCACGTCCTACAACAGCGGTGCAGCGACCGAGGCGCGGATCACGCGTGGTGAGGTGCCCCCCGAGCACGGCCGCCGCGTCTTCGTGCAGACGAGCCGTGACGACGGGCGGCACTTCACGGCTCCGCGCGACATCACGGCTCAGGTGAAACGGCCCGACTGGCGGTGGTACGCGACGGGCCCGGGCCACGCGGTCGCCCTCACCCACGGCCCGCACTCCCCCAGAGGGGGGACCCCCAGCCGTCTCGTCGTCCCCGCCGACCACTCCGCCGCACCGCCCGAAGGCTCGTCCGACACCGGACGGGAAGCCAAGTACTACGGCGGGCACGCGATCTACAGCGACGACGGCGGGCGCAACTGGCGCATCGGCTTCGTCGACGACTCCTACGACGGGTACGCCAACTCCAATGAGAGCAGCGCCGCCCAGCTCCCCGACGGCCGCCTGTACGTCAGCGCACGCGACCAGAAAGGCACAAGTGCCGGCAACCGCCTCGACACCCGCTCCAGCGACGGCGGCGAGACCCTGGACCGCCCGTACGGTGCCCAGCACACCCTGGACGACGTCCCGAACGTCCAGGGCAGCGTCCTCCAACTCGGTGGAATCGGCGCGCCGTTGCTCTTCTCGGGCCCGTCCGTTGCCACCGCCCGTACGTCGATGGCGATCTGGCGCAGCGCCGACGGCGGGGCGACCTTCACCAAGGCGCTGACGCTGTCCCGGCGGCGGGCGGCCTACAGCGACCTGGTTCCGCTCGGCGGCGGGAGGGTCGGGATCCTGTACGAGACCGGGGCCACCGGCCCTTACGAGACGATCGAGTTCCGGCGGATCGGCGTCACCGAGGTGGGCTGACGGCCGAGCCGCGACCCCAGCGGACCTCGTCGCTCGTGCGGGCGACCTTGAGCAGGGCCTCCGCGACCGTCCGGGCCTCGTCCTCGGTGAGATGCGCGGAGAAGTGCCGCTGGATGCTCCGCAGGTACGCCGGGGCCGTCTCGCGCAGCGCCGTCCGGCCGGCCTCGGTGATCAGGGCCCACACCATCCGCTTGTCGTCGGCGTCCGGCTCCTTGCGGACGAGCCCCGACCGCGCCATCTCGTCGACGAGGCGGCTCACACGGGTACGACTGAGGACGACCCGGCCTGCGAGCTCGTGCATGCGCAGGCCCTGGTCTCCCGCTCCGTTGAGTTCGAGCAGCACGTCGTACCAGGTCAGAGGGACCCGGCCGGCACTTTGCACATCGCTTTCGATGGCGCGTACGGCCGCGTTGTGCGCCAACAGCAGCGCCCGCCAGGCCTGGAGCCCCACATCGTCACCATGACTACCCACGGGGGAAGTGTACCGAGTGGTTGTGTGCGTGCGCACACAACTGGTAGTTTGTGTGCGCACGCACAGAAACCTGAAAGGAGTGCGGTCGAGATGGCTCAGCTCATCACGCGCGACGAGGTCCAGAAGAAGATCGACAACGGCGGGGTGACACTCGTCGAGGCCCTGCCCGCCTCCTACTACGAGGAGGCTCACCTGCCCGGTGCCGTCAACCTGCCGCACGACCAGGTGGACGGGCTCGCTCCCGAACTGCTGCCGGACAAGCAGGCGGAGATCATCGTCTACTGCGCCAACTCGCCCTGCCCGAACTCCGGCATCGCGGCCCGACGCCTGACGGAGCTGGGCTACGAGAACGTGTACGACTACGACGACGGCAAGCAGGACTGGATCGCCGCGGGGTTGCCGACGGAGTCCGGTTCGGCGGCCTTCTGACGGGCGGGGCCCGGCGCTGGGCCGGGCGGGGGGAGGTCGCGCAGCCCGGCGCTTACGAGGCGCCTCCCCCAAGCTCTTCGAGCAGGGGGCACCCCCAGCGCCCACCCGTGCCGCCCTGGGGGTCCCCCCAGGCCTTTAAGGCACTGGGGGAGGCACGACTGCCCGCAGCCATTGCGATACTGGGTCGATGGCCGACCTCGACACCAAGTCTGGTGGCTGGCACCCGGACACCCCCGGTGTCCTGCGGCTGCCGTCCGGGCGGCTGGTGCGGGGGCGGGCGTTGCGGCGCCCCCTGCCGGACGGTCCGGTCCCCACGTATGCCGTGTACCTCCTCGGCGAGCGGCCGCCCGAGGTGCCTTGGGAGTCCGACTGGCTGCGGTGGCCCGACTTCCGTCTGCCCAGCAGCCGTCTTGAGGCGCGGCGGCTGTTGGCCGGGGCGTGGAGCCGCGCCGTCGGTGAGCGGGTCGAGGTCGCCTGCGGGGGCGGCCGCGGCCGTACCGGCACCGCGCTGGCCTGTCTCGCCGTGCTGGACGGCGTACCGCCGGGGGAGGCCGTGGAGTTCGTGCGCGCCGCCTACGACCGGCGCGCAGTGGAAACTCCCTGGCAGCGGCGGTACGTACGGCGCTTCACGGCATGAGCCGCACGACTCACCATCCGAGCGTCATCACGACTCACCATCCGAGCGTCATCACGACTCACAATCCGAGCGTCATGATGAGCCGGTCCTCGCCGGCGCCGAAGTAGTCCTTGCGTACGCCCTCGTCGGACGAGAAGCCCAGCGACCGGTACAGCATGATCGCGGCGGCGTTCGCCGGCTCCACCGTCAGCCGGACCTCGCGGACGCTCTCGGCGCGCAGCCGGCGCAGTACCTCCAGCATCAGCCGCCGGCCCAGCCCCCGCCCCCGCTGGTCGCGGGTGACGCCGAGGCTCACTATCCAACTCCGGTACCCGTCCTGTGTGGTGACGAACAGGACGTAGCCGTGCAGGCGCTCCCCGTCGTCCAGGACGAGCAGGCGGTCTCCGTGCAGGTCGAACAACTGGCGGAGGACGAAGTAGGGATACGGGTCATCGGGGAACGCCTCCTCGTCGACACGGACCAGCTCGGGCAGATCCGCCTCCGCGACCCCCCTCATCGTCAGCGGCCGGTCCACGAACGCCCGGTCGCCGAACAGTGCCGGGCCGGTGGGTCCGCCGTGTGAAGGGAAACGTTCCTCTGGAAACGCGGTCATGCCGCCCCCCTGCGGTAAAGGAGTCAGGGTCAAGGGCGCGTTGACACCCGTGCGGGTGGTACGGGTGGGACGCGCAGGGTCTGCCGTTCGGGTGTGTTCGACAGATTTGCGACCATCTTGAGGCGGAACGATCTGGCCGTTCAAGGTCGGATCAGGTCCAATAAGTCATTTGCCCCGATGCGCCCCCGGTGCGCCCCATGCGGCGTAATTGTTCCGCCGCGTTGACGCAAGGGGGATCCGTCGGGTCTCCGGCGTTGGTACCGTTAGGCAATGACCTTGAGATCGCCGGGGGACGCGCCGGGGGACGCCCAGCTGAATGCGGATGTTTCCTGGGCCGCATTCGACCCGATCGCCTACGTTGATCACAATTACCGCGACTTACAGGCAGAGGACGCGGAGATCCTCCACATCGTACGCGATCATTTCGGCGATCATCTGAGAGAGCGCGCCGCCGGGCGGCCGGTCAGGGGCATCGACGTCGGGGCGGGCGCCAACCTCTACCCCGCACTCGCCATGCTGCCCTGGTGCGACGAGATCACGCTCTTCGAGCGTTCGCCCGCCAATGTGCGCTACCTCAAGGGTCAGTTGGGCTCCTACGACGCGAACTGGGACCAGTTCTGGCGCGTCCTGTGCAAGAACGAGGCGTACGCCGCCCTC
Source organism: Streptomyces sp. CGMCC 4.7035 (assembly GCF_031583065.1). Classification (GTDB taxonomy): domain Bacteria; phylum Actinomycetota; class Actinomycetes; order Streptomycetales; family Streptomycetaceae; genus Streptomyces; species Streptomyces yaanensis. The sequence continues at coordinate 6,579,945 of NZ_CP134053.1, read as the reverse complement.
GACATGGACCCGCGGGCCAAGTTCCGCGAGGTCGTCCGGGTGGAGCCGGGCAACCTCTTCGACCTGGTGGAATACGAGGGACGGTGGTCCATGGGGACCATGTTCTTCGTCGCCGAGTCGATCACCACCTCCCACGAGGAGTTCACTCGGGGCGTCGAGTGCTTCCTGCGCGCCCTCGCCCCCGGCGCGCCCTTCGCCGCCGCCTTCATGGAACATTCCAAGGGTTATCACGCGGGCGAGCATTTCTTCCCGGCGTGCGACGTGGGAGAGTCGGAGGTGTACGCGAGTCTCGAGTCTTTCGCGCACGACTTCAAGACCGTGCGCCTCAAGGCCTCGGCCGCCGTACGGGAGGGCTATTCTGGAATGATCGTCGCTTATGGACGACGGAATTCGGACTCCGACATTCCGACCGGTTGAGGGCCGAATCTTCACAACAGAACAACAGAAGAGGGCACTCATCAAAATGATGGCAGCGCGGCCTGTGTGAGGGGCATGGGGATGCAGATCAAGCCACGCCAGCATCTGCTGGACATCTGGCAGGCTATCGCCCGCCACTCGTTCGACGACGGGGAGTGGGCATGGGGCAAATGGGGCGGGGAAAGCAGCGTCGCCGACGCCGAGCGCCTGCTCTGCCTCCTCTACCCGGCCACGGAGATCCCGGCGTTCCGGCTGGACGACCCGGACACCACACAGGACGACGTGCAGAAGGTGATGCGGAAGGCAGGCGGGCGGCTGGAGATCCCCGCCAACCTCGTCACGGCCGCAGCCCATTTCATGCGCACGCACACCAGCGACGACAAGAGGCCCACGTTCGCCGGCGGCTACTACTTCGTCTCCAGGGACCAGAACCAGGACCTCACCAAGGAACAGCGTGAGCTCGGGGTGGTCGACTCGTACTCGATGTCGATCACCCTCTGCCTGGCGACGCTCGGCTTCCTCAAGGTGTACGAGTCCAAGACCCGCCGCAGCGACGTCCTGGAGACCATCCAGGAGCTGCGGACCGCCACCAACAACCGGCTCACCGCCGCCATGGTGAGCCTGCTGCGCTCGTTCACCGTCAACGTCTTCGACACCGACTCCTCCCAGGGCCGTACGCTCTGCGAACTCCTCGGTCAGGGACGGCTGTCGCAGCGGCACGTGCTCCAGAAGTTCCAGCGCCGCTTCCGGCCGCTGCGCGCCGCCATCGTCGAGAGCTTCACCCTCGGTCTCGACGTCGAGGAGGGCCTCAAGGACGAGAACCAGCTCTTCGAGTGCGGCTGGGGCTGGAGCATCATCAGGGACGCGCCCGAGGTGGACACCGACGAACCGATCGGGGCGCAGCCCGCGGGCGTCGCCAACGCCGTGCCGTACCTCTACTTCACCGTCGTCGCCCTCGACGGCATCCAGGACCTGTTCTCCGACCGCACCCTCACCCTGGGCCTGCTCAACTCCGAACAGCAGCGGCTCGCCGAGGCGTTACGACTGCGCTGGGAGCTCACCCAGCAGTTCTGGTCACGCATCGCTCGCTTCGACAACGACCGCTGGCCCCTGGAGGACATCCCCTGGCGCACCACGGGCCAGAAACTGGAATCGGAGTACTTCTCCCTCTCCGTCGCCGCCATCCTCGTCCACGACCTGATGCGGCGCCGCGCCACCGACGACGACCTGACCCGCACCGTCAGCGTCATGGAACGCCTCGCCGAACGCGGCCGCATCACCAGCCGTATGACGCGTGACGACCCCATCGTCCGGCTGCACAACCCGGGCGTCATCCTGCCGCTGCAGGGCAGCGAGAGCGTCGGTCCGCCCATGCAGTGGATCATGACGGACTTCTCGGCGCAGCTGCTCAAGCGGACCATCCAGCTGGGCACGCTCTCCCGCAACCTCGGCTCGCACGACCGCCTGCTCAGACTCGCCGAGGACATCTTCGGCCACCTGTGGCGGCGCCGCATCCGCGACGGCGAGGGCGTCGGCCTGTGGGACAACGTCCACGCCGCCTACCCCGAATCGCAGGTCTCCGACGGACCGGTGTCCTGGAGCATCACCGAGCGTGTCACCGAGGTGATGGTCCAGGTCCACGAGATGTACAAGCAGCCCCCGATCCGCAGCACCGAACTGACCGAACTCGCCCGGGCGTTGCTCAGCGAGTCCACCCACCTCCTCGGCAACGAACAGATGGAGCCCGCACCGGCCTCCGAAGGCAACCGGGGAATGGAACTCAGGGGCATCGAGGTCAAGTTGCGCCGCGCCCGTCGACTCGTGGACGAACAACCGGGTACCGCCTGTGCGTTGACGCTCGACGTGCTGGGACAGCTCGACGCCCTGGCCCGGGCCCGCGAAGCCGCGAGCCAGGGGGTATGAACCGTGCTCGTCTTCGCGGCCTCCGACAAGGGGGGCACGGGCCGCTCCGTCACCAGCGCCAACCTCGCCTACCACCGGGCGCTGGCCGGGGACGACGTCTGCTACCTCGACTTCGACTTCGGCTCGCCCACCGCGGCGGCCGTCTTCGACGTCACCGCCGCACGCCAGGCCGCTGAGGACCGGGGCCTGCACTCCTATCTGGTGGGCGAGATCGGTGAGCCGGTCCGCATCGACGTCTGGGCCGACACCGAGCACCCGGTGCTGCGCAACCAGCCACCCGGCGCCGGAAGTCTGGTGCTGATGCCCGGCGACCTCGGCGGCGGCGAGTTCGCCACCACCGATGAGAACCTGCGCCGCTGCGTGGACCTCCTGCTCCGGCTCAACAACGAGTTCGACCTGATCATCGTCGACCTCAGCGCCGGCCGCAGCTACGCCGTCGACATGGCCCTGGAGGCCACCTCTCAGCGCGAGATGCGCGGTGTCGACTTCCGCTGGCTCGTCTTCCACCGCTGGACCCGTCAGCATGTGGCGGCCGCGGCGAGCCTGGTCTTCGGCAAGCGCGGCATCGTCCCCGGCGGAGTCGCCCGCGGCCACGACGAGGACGCGCTGCGCAGCGTCATCCGCTTCGTCCGGGCCGCCGTGCCCGATCCCGAATCGGCGCTGTGGTCGCAGGTGTCGGCCACCCAGTCGGCGTGGATGCGCGAGTGCGACCGCGACCTCAAGCAGCTCGCCTCCGCGCACGGCATCGGCTACAGCCAGGTCCTCGGCTCCGTACCGCTGGAGCCCGTCCTGCAATGGCGCGAGCAGCTCATCACCGACGAGGACGTGCTCGACAGTCAGATCGCCAACCGGGAGACCTGGGAGGCACTGAGCGACCTGGCCGGCCGGCTGACCGACGACAAGTACTGGGAGCAGCCGTGACGGAAGCCGTGTTCCGGGAGACCACCGCGGACCCCCGCACCCAGTCCGTGCCGCTGGCCCACCTCTCCCTGGAGCTGGGCCACCTCTACATGGAGGACTTCGAGGCCGGTCCCGAGCGGCTGCGCGAGCACTTCGCCGAGGTGCGGATCTGGGTGGACGCCGCCCGCGCCGCAGCCGCCCGCCGCCTGGGCGGCAAGCGGCCCCGTATCAGCACCTGCTTCCTCATCGACGACTACTTCACCCGTTTCTCCACCCCCGCCGAACTCGTCCCCGTGGTGCTCGACGAGGCCCAGCGGGCCGGCCTGGTCATCGACTATCTGGCCCGCGAGTCGGGCTGCGCGGTCGCCGAGAAGATCGAGCTCGCCGAGTCCGTGATGCACCGCCTCGTAGAGTCACCGCCGCCGGGCAGCTACGGCTCCCGCCCGCCCGTCAGCCAGACCGGCTGGCTCGCCAACGGGCAGCGGACCCCCGGCTCGCGCCACGCCATGGACGAGGTCACCGGCTGGCAGCCGCCCCAGGAGACCGCGGCCCGCAACCACTCCGTGTTCATGGACGTGGAGCTGTGGTCGGAGAAGGACGGACGGCGCCTGTGGTCCTGCCCGTTCCTCGCCGCCGTCTGGCAGCTGGCCCGCCTCGGTCTGCTGCGCCACCTCGGCGAGCCCGTGCTGGTCCCGCGTCCCTGGAACGGCGGCGACTTCCCGTACGACTGGGACCAGCTGCCGCCGCTGATCCAGCTCAACGCCTCCGCGGCGCCCTTCAGCGCGTACCGCACCTGCACGCTGATGGCGAACCGGTTCCTGGCCGTCGAGGACGCCGTCCGGCTCATCCTCGACCAGACGGACATCGACTCCGGCGCGCTCCAGCAGGTCGCCGAGCGCTCCGCCCGCGAAAAGGTCGCGGTGCCGGCGGCCGTCGCGCAGCGCGCCACGTATGTCTTCTACGAGGAGCCCACGGGCGCCCTCTCCCGCGGGGAGACCTGAGATGCGGTCCTTAGGACAGTCGGCGCGCCCGGTCCTCGCCTGCGGCGAGGTGCGCACCGGCCTGCTGCCGTCCTTCCAGGCGCTGGACGGCCGGGCCGCCGCCCAGCTGCTGAGGCTGCGCGCCGACGAACATGTGCGGGTCTCCGAACGGCCCAACCTGTACGCGCTCTCCCCGGACGTCCTCACCGGAGTCGACTGCCGGCTGCCCACCTCGAACGGCGCCAAGGTGCGCGCCGTCGGCACGGTGGCCGCCCGCGCCGTGCTCACCGAGGGCCGCGTCCTTCAGGCCACCGCCTACTTCAGCGCCCCGGCGGCAGGTCCCGACCTGCGCCGCCCCTGGGGCCACTACCTGGTCCGGCCCGGCCTGGTCGAACCCTTCGGCAAGCTCCCCGAACAGGCCGCCGCGGAAGGCGTCCTGCGCGGCGGCGCACGGGGCGAACTGGACCTCGGGATGATCGCCGAGGGCCTGCTCGCCCAGCTCGTGCGTCATCCGCTGCTCGACCACAAGGCACCCTTCAAGTCCCGGCGCACCCATCTGCGCTGGGCCGCACGGCGTGCCCCGGAGGGTGAGAGGGCGTCGCTGGAACGCTTCACCCTGGCCGAGAACGGGCTGCGGACCGTGGAACTGCGGCTTCCGGAGGACACCCCGGTCGCCGCGGCCGCGGGCCTGTGCGAGGACCTGGCCCTGCACGACTGGCTGCTGACGACCGTCGTGCACATGCTGGACAGCAGTCGGCTCGGTGCGGCGGACGGCCCCTCGGCCGTCCTGGCACTGCGCCCGGCCGTCGATCACCTGCTGCATCTGTGGATGCCGCACGCGCACGTGGACCACACGCTGGTTCACCTCTGGGAGGTGCTGGAACGGGAGCCGGGGTTCACTCGCCAGTGGCAGACCCTGGTCCAGCGCATCCGCGACCAACTGGCTGTCCAGGCCATTCCGTTGCTGCACGAGGCGCTGAGTACGAGCACGCGCTGAGCAGCGGCGGCACCTACGACACAAGCGACGGGGGAGACCGACGTGAGCGAAGCATCGACAGGGGACGTCAGGGCAGGGCAGAACGAGGACCAGCCGCGCATACCGAGACTGCTCAAGAAGACACTGCTCGGGCTCTTAGTGGCCGGCGCGTCCTGGGTGCTGACCAGCGTCCTGAACCAGGACAAGAACCAGGTGTGGCAGCTGACCGTGTCCGTCGTCCTCGGCGGCGCGGCACTGATCGTGCAGTACCTCATGGACTTCGAGCAGCGCCTGGAGACCATGGAGGCGAGTCAGAAGCGGCGCATCCGCGAGATGCGGGAGAGCCTGTCCGCGCACCACGAGCAGATGCGCAGGGCGGTCGACGAGAGCTTCGCCAAGATCAATGACGCGACCGAGCTGTTCAGCCAGGTGGACCGTTCGGTGCTGCGCTCCGACGGGGTGACCCGGCTGGCCCGCAAGTACACACAGGTCGGCGAGCACGGTTCGGAGATCGTCAAGACGTTCGCCCAGGAGGAGATCGGCCGGCTCGCCTCACTGATGGAGAGCCTCAGCAACGGCAGCGCGGACTGTCCGGGCGAGAACCACGACTGGCTGATCGACCTCACCACCTGCGCCAAGAAGACGGTGTACGCCACCAGCACCTCGGTGGACCGCGACTTCTGGTTCAGCGAGCCGGCGAACCGGTATCTGAAGGCGCAGGAAAAGGCGATCAAACAGCGGGGCGTCGTGGTACGGCGGTTGTTCCTCGTCAGCAAGCCCGAGGACCGCACCGAGAGCCTTGAGCAACTGTGCGAGCGGCACCGGGAGTTCGGCATCGACGCCCGTATCGCGGTCCGGTCGCTGCTGCCGCCGCCCGCCCAGGTGACGCCCCTCAACGACTTCATCATCTTCGACGGGGAACTCTCCTACGAGACCGAGCCGGACGTCGAGGTGATGCCCGCCAAGACGACGCTGAAGATGACGCGGGACCATGTCTCGGAGCGGATCAACCGCTTCACCATGCTCTGGGAGGCCACCGAGCCCGCCGAGCCGGACCACCAGCCGGAACCGACCGCCGCGTCCGGCTGAACAGGACGCCGCACCTCACACGTCACGGCGGTCGACGGCGACCACCGTGACGACGGCCGTCACGAGCGCCCACGCCGCGAACACGATCCAGCCGCCCGTCACCGTCGTCGGATAGCGCGAAGCCAGGGTGAAGGGGTGGTGCCCGTAGCCGATGTCGACCAGACGGACCCAGGCGTTGAAGGGGAGGGCGTTCCTGACGCAGGCCGTCCAGTGGTAGCGCTCGGTGATGAACGAGGGCAGGAGCAGCAGGACGAACGTGGTGAGCACCATGGTCGTCGCGCTGTGCCGGATCAGCGCGCCCAGACCCATGCCGGCCAGGGCACACACCGGCGCGAGGAGCGCCGACGCCACGACCACGCGCAGCGCGCCGGGGTGGCCGAGCGACACGGCCTTGCCGCGCCCGTCGAGGATGGCCTGGGTGGCGGCGAAGGACATGCCCGCGATGACGGCGCCGTACACCGTCATGACGGCGGTCACGACGGCAACCTTCGCGGTCATCAGCGCACGCCGGTCCGGGACGGCGGCGAAGGTCGTACGGATCAGGCCCGTCGAGTACTCCCCGACGACGGTGATGGCACCGATGCTCGCCGCGGCGAGAAGCAGCATCATGGCGGCGCCCGGGGTGAAGGCGTCGCGCAGCGCCCAGTGGGCGGAGTCGACGCCGGTGACCTCGTTGTAGTCGGTGCGGGCCGCGTTGGCGTTGAAGGCGATGACGGCGAGGGCGGTGGCGCCGAGCGCCCAGTAGGTGGACCGCAGCGAGCGTAGCTTGATCCATTCGGCGGCCAGCAGGTCGGTGAAGCGGGCGCGGGGCAGGGGGAGCACGGTCGCTGATGCGGTCATCGGGGGTCTCCGGCGAGGTACTCGACGCTGTCGGCGGTCAGTTCCATGAAGGCGGCTTCCAGGGAGGCGGCCTGGGTGGACAGCTCCCGCAACAGGACGTGGTGCTCGAAGGCGATCTCACCGATCCGGTCGGAGCCGATCCCGGTGACCTTCAGCGTCTCCTTGTCGTACGGCACCACGGCCGCGCCCTCGGCGGACAGCGCGGAGGCCAGCGCACCGGCATCGGGCGTACGGACGGTCACGGTCGGCGCGGTGCCGCGTGCGGAGAACTCGGCGAGACTCTCGGCGGCGATCAGCTCACCCCGCCCGATGACGATCAACTCGTCGGCGGTGTTCTCCATCTCGGACATGAGGTGACTGGAGACGAGGACGGTACGGCCTTCGGCGGCCAGCTTTCGAAAGAGCTGTCGCACCCACAACACGCCTTCCGGGTCGAGCCCGTTGAGCGGCTCGTCGAAGAGGAGCACCGGCGGATCACCGAGCAGCGCGGTGGCGATCCCGAGCCGCTGCTTCATGCCCAGCGAGTAGCCGCCGACCCGGCGCCCGGCCGCGGCACCGCCGAGCCCCGCCTCGGCGAGTACCTCGTCCACCCGACGTGCCGGGATGCGGTTGCTGCGGGCCAGCGCCCGCAGATGCGCCCGGGCGGACCGCCCGCCGTGCACGTCACCGGCGTCCAGGAGGGCACCGACGTGATGCAGCCCGCGCGGATGCCGGCGGAAGGAGTGCCCGCTGATGGTGGCGGTACCGGAGGTGGGCTCGATGAGGCCGAGGAGCATCCGCAGGGTGGTGGTCTTGCCGGCGCCGTTGGGTCCGAGGAAGCCGGTGACATGGCCGGGGCGGACGGTGAAGGACAGTTCGCGGACGGCGGTTTTGTCGCCGTAGCGCTTGGTGAGTTGGTTGACTTCGATCACGGGGACCACGGTGGCGCGGGCGGCGGTCGTGGGGCATCGCGCCGCCGCTGACATTCCCTCGGACCGGTGTCGACCGTGGTTGTACGTCCCCGGGCCGATGCCCGCCGCCGGGCTCCGTGCCTACGATCGCGGCATGCACATCACTCCGTCCCTGCCCCTGCTCAAGCGTGTGCCGCCGGGGGCGTGGATCGCGCTCGTATGGTGTGCGAGCACGCTCTTCACGCTGCTGACACGGGTCAGACTGCCGGGTGAGCTGGGGCCCGAGGAATGGCCCGCCGCTCAGCTCTACCGCTGGGACGGCCTGACGATCACCGTGCTGTCCACCGTCCTCGCGCTGTACGGCGGTCGCCTGCTGGTCCGCAGACCGCTCAGGGCCTTGGCCCTGCTGATCCTGGCCTCGGTCTTCGAGACGACCAACCTGGCGGCGGGCGGGATCCCGATGGCGCAGTACCTCGCGGCCATGCTGGCGCTGTACTTCATCGCGGCGACTCGTCCGCGCCGTACCGCGGCCACCGCACTGGTGATGGCACTCGGCACGCTCGTCGTGTACGAGGCCACGCGGCTGCTGCGCGGATGGGGGGTCGGCACATCGGCGGAACTGGCCGTGGCGCTGGTCACCGCGATCGCCTGGCTGCTCGGCAACTCCGCGCACCAGGCCCGGGTGCATGCCGAGCGGATGAGCGCGCAGACGGCCGCCCAGGCCGTGACCGCCGAACGGCTGCGCATAGCCCGCGAGATGCATGACACGGTCGCCCACAGCATCGGCATCATCGCCCTCCAGGCGGGCGCGGCGGCCCGTGTGGCGACGACCCAGCCGGAGGCGGCACGCGAGGCGATGCGGGCGGTGGAGACTACGGGCCGGGAGACGCTGGCGGGGCTGCGGCGGATGCTGGTGGCGCTGCGGGCGGCGGACGCGGGGGACGGGAACGGGAACGCCGCGGAAGCCGAGGTGCGGCCCGCCGCCAGCCTGGAGGACGTCGACCGGCTGGCCGAGGCCACGACGGCGGCCGGGGTACGCGTCGAGGTACGGCGCGTGGGCACGCCCCGCCAACTTCCCCCGGACATCGACCTGTCGGCGTTCCGCATCATCCAGGAGTCGGTCACCAACGTCGTACGGCACTCGGGTACGCACGCCTGCCGGGTGACCGTGGACTACGGCGACGATGAGCTGGCCCTGGAGGTGACGGACGACGGCCGGGGCCACGGCACGTCGACGGACACGGGCTTCGGCCTGGCGGGCATGAGGGAACGGGTCGCGCTCCTGCACGGCGAGTTCAGCGCCGCACCGCGCCCCGAGGGCGGTTTCCGGGTCGCGGCCCGCCTGCCGGTGCCGGCGGGTGTCCGATGACCGTACGCGTGGTCCTCGCCGACGACCAGCAGCTGATCCGCACGGCGCTGCGCATGGTGATGGCGGACATCGAGGACGTGGAGGTGGTGGGGGAGGCGGCCACGGGCGTGGAGGCGGTGGCGCTGACGGAGGAACTGACCCCGGACGTGGTGGTGATGGACATCCGGATGCCGGGGATGGACGGGATAGAGGCGACGCGCCGCATCACGGAGGGCCCGTCCGAGACGCGGATCGTGGTCCTGACGACCTTCGACGACGACGATTACGTGTACGGGGCGCTGCGGGCGGGCGCGTCCGGCTTCCTGGTGAAGGACATGGCGCTGGACGACATCATCGGCGCGGTACGGGTGGTGGCGGCGGGCGATGCGCTGATCGCGCCGAGCGTCACGCGCCGCTTGATCCAGGACTTCACGGCCCGCCCGGAACCGGCCCGGGGCCGCCGCGAGCTGACGGGCATCACGGACCGCGAGCGAGAAGTCCTGGCCCTGGTCGGCACGGGCCTATCCAACACGGAGATAGCCGCCGAGCTGTGCATCAGCGTGGCGACGGCGAAGACGTACATGACCCGCCTGCTGACCAAGCTGGACGCCAGGGACCGGGTCCAGCTGGTGATCATGGCGTACGAGGCGGGGCTGGTGTCGGTGACCAGGTTTTCCCCGTGACCGCTCGGTGGCTCTGACGGAGAGGGTTCGCCAACCGAGCGTCTTCGCCGGCATCAGCCACACGGAGTGCCTGAGGGTGGTCCGCGCGGCCGCGTCGATCAGTTCGTCATGCCTACGGCATCGCGAATCAGGTCTGCGACGGCCTTGGGCTGGGAGACGGTGACGGCGTGCGAGGCGCCCTTCAGCTCGACGATCCTCGCCCCGGCCCGCTTGGCGCCGAAGCGTTCCACCTCGGGGTTGATCGCCTGGTCCGCGCCGGCGACGAGCGCCCACGAAGGCTTTGTCTTCCAGGCTGCCGCGGCGGCGGCCTCTGTGAACGCCGAGGCGGCGAGTGGGCGCTGACAGGCGGCCAAGACCTTGACGACGGAAGGAGAGACGTCGGCGGCGAACACGCAGGGAAAGGCTTCCTCGGCGATGCTGACCTCGGTGGCAGGTTCACCGCCTTCGACCGGATAAGTCCATTTCTTGAGGTTGTTGACCAGCGGAGTGGCGGGGAATCGGCCTTGGAGCTCGCCGAGGCTCTCGCCCTCTTCGAGGACGTAGGCCGCGATGTAGACCAGTCCGACGACGTTCTCCGTGGTGCCCGCCACGGTGATGAGCGCACCGCCGTAGGAGTGGCCCACCAGGACGACCGGACCGTCGATCTGAGACGCCACAGATGCCACGTAGGCGGCGTCGGACGCGAGGCCGCGCAGCGGGTTCGCGAGTGCGCGGACCGCGATGCCGTGGCGCTGGAGTTCGTCGATGACTCCGAGCCAGCTCGACACGTCGGCGAAGGCGCCGTGGACAAGGATGACAGTGGTGGGTGAAGTGAGCATGCGACGGCTCTTTCTTCTGTTCACTCCGCTTTCGGGGCGGCGCGCAGGGTGGTGGTGGCCACGGTGATCGAGGTTGGCATATCAGCCTTCTGCCGAGGCCGAGATCTGCCGCTCGCTGGGGGACACGCCATAGGCCTGGCGGAAGATCCGGCTGAAGTGGGAGGGGCTGGCGAAGCCCCAGCTTTGCGCCACCGCAGCCACCGTGCGCCTGCGGTTCGAAAGTCGGCCGAGGTCATGGCGGCAGGACTCGAGTCTCCGCTTCCGTACCCACGTGCTCACCGTGGCGCCCTCGTTCTGAAACAGCTTGTGCAGGTAGCGAACCGATATGTGGTGTGCGCGAGCGATCGATTCCGGCGACATATCAGGATCCATCAGATTCTCTTCGATGTATTCCCGTATGCGCGTCAGCATCTCGCCGCCGCCTTCCGAGGGTTCGGTCCGGTATGGCTGGAGGAGTTCCTCCACAAGCAGGGCGACAAGGTCCACAGCGTTGAGGGCGATCTGTCTTCCGCCTATCGACCGGCAGAGAGCTTCCTCGCCGATCAGCGCAGCCAGAAATTTGGAGACCAACGCCGGGATGCCGCCGGCTCCGCTCACCTGAACGTCTGCCAGGTAGAGCACCTCATCCTTCGTGATCTGCAGGTAAGAACAAGGAATGCGGAAGTACACGAATTCGTCGCTGCGCAGCAGGTGTTCGGGGCGCAGGGCGTCGAGCAGGACGAGGTCGCCGACCCTCGCAGAGGCCTGTGCGCCCGCAGTCGGGGGCATCTTTGGCTCGGATGATTTGAGTCCCAGGTACAAGCATGCGCCATCCCCTCGCTGCGACACCCAAGGCAGGGTTCTGCAGTGCCCGGAATCAACACCATGGGCGGTTTCGCTTGTGTGTTCGTTCGTACCATTCGGGATGCGCGATATGACCGGCATGGTCATGGCGAGCTCCTAGTCGTGCGTCGTTCGGTGAGTTCAAGTGGAACCTGCGCCTATCACGGAATCTGCGGAAGGGCGCCGAGGGCCGCATCCGAAGCTTCGGGCGGGCAGGATTTTGTCCACTACTACGTCAAAATGGCGTCGCGGCCGATCTGTATTGTCGGCGCGTCAAATCGAGAAAGAATCTCACAGGTGCAGTGGTCGTAGCGCGGCGGAACCCGGCGCGGAACGGAAATATACCGCGGACGAATTCATGGAACATCCGCTCACCGGCCGAGCCTGCCGACGCAACCCCTGATCCGAGTGGTGGCGCCGTCGCCCCCGCTCTCCCGATATGTCAGCCGCGTTCCGTGGTTCGTCGTCAGTACGCCCATGGCCCCGTCCCTCCGCCCGGCCTTGCGGCGAACCTTGTTCAGCCGCATCGGCAACCGCAATGCGATGAGAAGCCGACGTCATGGTCAGCTCCTGCCTAACGCATTCTGGTTTCCCGGGGCTCGGCGCCACCACCGCGCTACGTAGGGATCGCCCGGCGAAAACTTCATCACTCTGTAGCGACGAAGCATGCCGGTTCGAAGGGGAGGCAGTCCGCTCAGGCGGCGGTGTCGTCCCCCTGCGGTACCAGCAGCTCATGGATGCGCAGGCCCAGATGCAGGATCAGCCGGTCGGCGCCGTTGTCCAGGTCGAGCCCGGTGATCTCCTGGATCTGCCGCAGGCGGTAGTACAGCGAGGTGCGGTGGATCTGCAGCACTTCCGCGGTCCTGGGGATCGAACCGGCGCTTTCGAGGAAGCACCGCAGGGTCTCCTCCAGGCGGGGGCCGGTCGCGGCCTGCCACCGAGGTGACCCTTGCCGCCGATGCCGCGGATCCGGTTGCGGGGCCGGTGTGTGTGCTGCTCGGTGAAATGCCGGTGCACGGTCGGCCCCGACGGGCCGAAGACCGGCGGCAACTGCCGCCAGGTGCAGCCCATGGTGGCCACGAAGATGATCGCCGCAAGAACCTCACGGTCGCCGTGCCGACGCCGGCCCCCGCCCTACGGTCGCGTCGGAGCGGGAGGCCCTAGGGCGCGTATCGAGTCGTGATCAATTTGCGGGATGTGCCTTCGTGGCACGGTCCGGTCCGATAGACGGTCTTACGTGACGCGAGTGCAACTGACCGATCCGGATTGGGAGTTCATCGAGCCGTACCTGCCGATCGGCGGGTACGGCCCGTACCCCGAGCGGCAGCAGTTCGAGGGCGTGATCTGGCGGTTCAAGACGGGCGGGCAGTGGCGGGAGGTGCCGGCGGAGTTCGGGGCCTGGCCGACCGTCCATAACCGCTTCCGGCAGTGGCGTGACGCCGGCGTCTTCGAGGCTCTGCTGGAGGGCCTGATCGCGGAAGCCGCGAAGCGCGGTGAGGTGGACCTGTCCCTGGTCAGCATCGACTCCACCACCGCCCGGACCCACCACGACGCGGCCGGGATGCACCTCGACGAGGACGTCATCACCGCCCTGGAGAAAGCCGCCGCCGAGGAGGAGAAGGCCAGGTCAAAGGGGGCGGCCTCGAAGAACAAAGCGGACAGGAGACCGAAAGCGATCCCGCGCGGGAAGAACGAAGACGCATCCGGCGTCGGCGGAAACTCCGGCTGAAGGCCGCCCTCCTCGGACGCTCCAGGGGTGGGCAGACCAGCAAGGTCCACCTCGCCGCCGACCGCACGTGCCGCCCGCTGGCGTTCATCCTGACCGTGGGCCAGGCGGCGGACAGCCCGCAATTCATCCCCGTCCTGAAGAAGGTGCGGGTGCGCGGGCCCGTCGGCCGCCCCCGCACCCGGCCGGACGCGGTCGCCGGGGACAAGACATCCGATGCGGTTGATCTGTCAAGCGGCAACGGAGAGTTGAGGAGCTTGGGGAACGGGGAATGCGGTGGCTTCGTCGTAGCGGGTTCGTTTGGTGAGGCAGTGGTGGAGGCAGCCGAGCATGCGGTTGAAGAGGTTGCGCTGGGCGGCGGTGTGGCGGTCGCCGTCGGCCCGTCGGCGGTCGTAGTGGGCGCGGGCGCCCGGTGAGGCGGTCAGTGCGGCGAAGGCCCAGACGTAGCCGACCGAGGCCAGGCGCTGGTTCTTGACCCGGCGGGCCATGACCGCGAGGCTTCTGCCGGACGCCCGGGTGACCGGCGCGGCCCCGGCGAAGGCTTTGAGTCCCTTCGCGTCGGAGAAGCGGGATCGGTCGTCGCCGATCTCGGCGAGCACCCGGGCGCCGGTGAGAGACCCGAGCCCTGGAAAGCTGGTGATGATCTCGGCGTCCGGGTGTGCTTCAAAAGACTCCACCGCGGCAGCCGTCAGATCGTCTGCGCTGGTGCAGGCGGCGTCGAGCTGTCTCAGCAAAGCGATCGCCTGGCGGCCCATGGCCTGTTCGACTTGCGGAAGCTGCCGCATCTGCGGGACCCGCAGGGCCTGGCGGAGCCGTTCGGCTTCCGCCTCGATGCCGCGCTGGCGGCCGGCCTTCTTCAGGAGCGAGCACAGCTGGGTGCGGGTGAGCTTGGCGGCCTGTTCCGGGGTGGGGGCGGCGGCCAGTACGACGCGGGCTGCCTTCGTGCACAGTCCTTCGCGTCTGGGCTGGAAAGCCGCGAGGAAGCCTGGGAAGTATTCGCGCAGGTGGGAGCGGAGTTTGTTGCCAGCCTGAGTGCGGTCCCAGACGGCGTCCTGCTGGGCGCGGGCCAGGACGGCGATGGCCTGGGCGAGTTCACTGTCGTCGGGCAGCGGTCGGTGGGCGGCCCTGTCGGTGCGCAGGATGTTCGCCAGCACCATAGCGTCGAGGTGGTCGGACTTCTTGCGGGCGACCGCGTGCCGGTCGCGATAGCGAGCAGCTGCCATCGGGTTGATCGCGTAGATGGGACGCTTGGTGGCTCGAAGGCAGGCCACGAGCAGGCCGCGGGAGGTTTCGATCGCCACCGGGATCGGGGCGTCCTCGCTGTCGCCGTGCGTGGTGAGAAGGCCCAGGAGTTGTTGCAGGCCCGCGGCGTCGTCGGTGATCCGGGCCCGGGCTAACAGGGTTCCCTCGTGGTCGACCAGGGCGACGTCGTGATGGTCGTTGGCCCAGTCGATCCCGCAGGTGACGGTCATCGTGTCGTTTTCGTCCTCTCGGTCAGGGGCGTGTTGCTGCTGGTCGCAGCCGTGCGGGGGCACGCGTCTCCCTAATGGAAGGGCTCGATGGCCCAGCATCCGATTAGCCGTTCGTGACCCCAGCGACCCGCGGGGTCCTCGGTCTGCTCAGGAGCTCGGCGGCTCCAGGCTTTGTAAGAGGTGATCCCCGCGGGTGGCTCGGACCACGGACTTCAACGATCCGATCGTCGTGCTGGATGCGGTAGTTGCGTCCGGTCTCGTGGTACTGAACGGTGCCGGGGCCGGCGCTTGTCCAACGGCTCGAGGGCCCAGGCGTACTCTGCGGCTTCCCGGCACCGATCACCACCACGATGTATCGCGCTTGCTGAAGCGGGGCCCGCAGTCTCTTTCAGGGCCTCGACGGGCCGGGGTGGGCCTGGCGGTGCCCCGCTTCACTGCCCATTAGGCGTACTCGTCCCGCGGTAATCGCGCCCATCTGCGCAAACGTCGTATCAAGGCGGTCATCCCGGAGAAGAAGGACCAGGCCGCCAACCGGAAGAAGAAGGGCTCCAGAGGCGGCCGGCCCGTCAGCCACGACGCCGACCTCTACAAGGAGCGGAACACCGTCGAACGCGTGATCAACAAGCTCAAGGCATGGCGAGGCATCGCCACCCGATACGACAAGACTCCCGGCAGCTACCTCGCCGGTCTCCCCTGCGCGCCTCGATGATCTGGGTCAAAGACCTCACCAGGACCACCCGGTGATCACGACTCGATATGCGCCGTAGGTGACGCGCTGAGGTGCCGGACGCCAGGGGCGGGCAGGGAGTTGAGTCAACGGTCAACCAGCCGTGGACGAGGGGCCTCGCCCGTGGATTCCGCGTCGGTGTCGTCGGCGGCGTCGATGCCGACCGGGCCTCGGGGAAGCATCCGGTCCAGCCACCTCGGCAGCCACCAGTTGGCCCGGCCGAGGAGTGTCATGGTCGCCGGTACCAGCACCATGCGTACGACCGTGGCGTCGATGAAGATCGCGGTGGCCAGGCCGAGCCCGAACATCTTGGTGGAGGGGTCCTCGGCGACGGCGAAGGACAGGAAGACCGCCACCATGATGAGGGCGGCCGAGGTGATGACCCGGGCGGTGCCCGAGACACCCTCAACGATCGCCGTGCCGTTGTCGCCGGTGCGCAGGTACTCCTCGCGTACGCGGGAGAGGAGGAACACCTCGTAGTCCATCGACAGGCCGAACAGGATGGCGAAGAGGAACATCGGGATGAACGACACGATCGGAACCGTCGCTTCGAGCCCGATGAGTGCGCCTCCCCAGCCCCACTGGAAGACCGCGACCATGATGCCGTAGGCCGCGCCGATGCTCAGCAGGTTCAGCAGTACCGCCTTGAGCGGTACGAGTATCGAGCGGAAGACCAGCATCAGCAGCAGGAACGACAGCGCTAGCACGGCGGCGACGAACACCGGCAGGCGTTGGCTGGTGCGTTGGCCCACATCGGACAGGCTCGCGGCGGCGCCGCCGACGTGGGCCCTGGCCGGGCCGTGCCCGATCGCCGTGGGCAGCACCTCGGTGCGCAGCCGGGCGATGGTGTCGGCCGTGGCCTTCTCCTGAGGGCTGGTGGTCGGGAACACCACGAGGGTCGCGATGCCGGTGGCCCGGTCGATGTGCGTCGGCGCGACGGATGCGATGCCCGGATCCGCCGCGACCGTTGCGATGAGACGGTCCAGCACTCCCGGATCACCGGTGGGGTCCGCGGCGATGACGAGGGGACCGTTGGTGCCCGGGCCGAACCCCTCGGCGACGAGGTCGTAGGCGCGGCGCTCGGTACGGCTGTGGGGCAGTGAGCCGTCGTCGGGCAGGCCGACGCGCAGGCCGAGCACGGGCAGCGTCGCGGTCAGCAGCAGCCCCGCCGCGCCGACCGCGTACGGCACCGGGTGCCGGCTGACGTGCCCGATCCAGTGCCGCCACCCGGCGGCGGGGACAGCGCCCGCCGCCGTGTCCCGCCGCCGTGCGAGTCGGCCCAACTGCCTGGCCCGAAGAGCCCGGCCGATCCGACCGGCCCGGCTTAGACGCGGGCCGGCCGTGCCGAGGAAGGCCGGCAGCAGCGTCACCGACGCGAGCACCATGGTCAGAACGACGATCGAGACGGCAAGCCCGCCCACCGTCATGAACGGCACGTTCGCGACCGCCATGCCGAGGATCGATACGACGACGGTGCCGCCGGCGAAGACCACGGGCCTCCCCGCCGTGGCCACCGCTCGTCCGGCTGCCTCGTGGGGATCGAGCCCGCGCGCGAGGTACTCCCGGTGCCGGGCGAGCACGAACAGCGCGTAGTCGATGCCCACTCCGAGCCCGACCATGCTGCCCAGGACCGGTGCGAAGGTCGGGACGTCCGTCACCCCCGCCAGTACCGTCATCGTGGCAACCCCGACGGTCAGCCCGAAGACCGCCATGCCGATCGGCAGCGCGGCGGCGACGAGCGAACCGAACGCCAGGAACAGGATCGCGGCCGCGGCGAGGAGGCCGATCAGCTCGCTTGCGCCGCCGTCGGGGTCGGAGAAGACGTAGAAGAGGTTCCCGCCCATCTCGATGCGCAGGGGCAGCTCGGCGCGCAGCCGGTCGCCGAGATCGACGAGGGCGTCGAGGTCCTCGGTCGACAGCCGGCTCTGGTCGGGGTACTGCACCCGCACGACCGCGATCCGCCCGTCGGCCGAGACAAGGCCGCCGCGCACGGCGGTGTCCCCGCCCGCGTCGAGTGCCCCCGCCGGGTCGCTCGTGCCGAGCACGTGCGGCAGCCGCTGCACCTCGGTCTGCAGCCGCGTGAGAGCGGTGCGCGCGCTGCTGTGGTCGAAGAACGTCGCACCGCCGTCGAGGGGGGTGACGACCACCTGCGCGGTCATCCCCTCCTGGCCGGTGCCGGCCCGCTCGATCAGCTCCGCGGCCCGTTGGGAGTCCAGTCCCGGAGCGGTCATCGAGTCCGCGGTCCGCCCGCCGAAGGCGATCGCGGCGAGGACGGCGAGCGTGGCGGCGATCAGCCATGCCGCGATCACCCGCCAGGGATGGCGGGCGGCGCTTGCGCCCAGGCGCAACAGGGCTTTCGAGAGCATCGGGTCCTCCAACCACCTCGTCGGCCGTCCATGTACGGCCGCCGGTGCCGAGGTTCGTCGCCACGGCGCTCTGCGGCATCGGCTCGCGGGCCGCGGATTGGTCGGCCCCAGGGCGGAGTGACGCCCCGTCCTTTCGGCCGATGCGCACCGCGGCGCGGTCCCTAGGCTGAGAGCCGTGCTGCGAGACGACCTGCGAACCCTGTGGACCGAACCCCGGCCGCCCGACGCGCCCGCCCGGGTGTGGCGGGACTGGGCGCTGCTCGCCGCGGGCCTGGGCGGTGTGGTGCTGGAGGCCACCCTGCGCGAGAACCTCGTGTGGCGGCCGGTGGCGGTGGTGTTCGGCGTATGGCTGTGCCTGCTGCCGCTGTGGCGCCGGACCCGCCCACTGGCGATGGTCACGCTGGCGTTCGGCTCGGTGATCCTGCTTGCAGTGGCCTCGCTCGTCGCCGCACCGCGCGAGCCCGTCGGCCTGGACACCAGCGTGGTCGTGCTCGTGCTGGTGTATGCGCTGCCCCGGTGGGGATCGGGACGGGAGATCGTGCTGGGCAGCGCGGTGATCCTCACGGCCTTCGCGCTGTCGGCCGTCGCGGACGACACCCCGGCCGGCGAACAGGTCGGGGGCTTTGTCTTCCTGTGGCTGCCCGGCGTGATCGGGGCCGCCGTGCGGTTCCGGGGGACCGCTCGCGAGCGGCAGTTGGAGCAGACACGCTCCCGCGAGCGCGAGCAGCTCGCCCGGGAACTGCACGACACGGTGGCCCACCACGTGTCGGCCATGGTGATCATCGCCCAGGCGGGCCGGGTGCTCGCGGGCACCGACCCGTCCGCCGCCGTCGAGGCGCTGGAGGGGGTCGAGGAGGAAGGGGCGCGCACGCTGGAGGAAATGCGCGCCATGGTCGCCGCGCTGCGCGACCGCGGGGTCGGCGCCGAGCTGGCGCCCCCTGCCGGAGTCGCGGATCTGGAGCGCCTGGTGCGCACCCCGGGTGGTCGCCTCAGGGTCGACCTGGGGCTCGACGGCGAACTGGACTCGCTGCCCCCGGCCGTGGACGCGGCCGTCTACCGCATCGTGCAGGAGTCGGTGACCAACGCGATGCGCCATGCGGTCAGCGCGACCGAGCTCGTGGTCCGGGTCACCGCGGAACGGCACACGGTACGGGTGAGCGTGCGCGACGACGGCCAACGCACCGGCCGTGGTCGCGACGGATACGGACTTACCGGACTGCGCGAACGCGCGACCCTGCTCGGCGGCACACTACGAGCCGGCCCGGGCGCCGACCAGGGCTGGCACGTCGAAGCCGAACTGCCGAGAGCGAGGAGCGAGAGCGGTGGCCATTCGCGTCCTCGTCGCTGACGACCAGACGATCATCCGCACCGGGCTGCGGATCATGCTGAACGCCCAGCCCGGCATCGAGGTGGTCGGCGAGGCCGCCGACGGACACGAAGCGGTACGCCTGGCCCGCGAACTGCGCCCCGACGTCTGCCTGTTCGACATCCGCATGCCCGTGATCGACGGACTCGAGGCCACCCGGCTGATCGCCGGCCCGGGCGTCGCCGACCCGCTGGTCGTGGTCGTCATCACCACGTTCGACCTCGACGAGTACGTCTACGGCTCACTGCGTGCCGGCGCCCGCGGATTCCTCCTCAAGGACACGGGACCAGACCTTCTGGCCCAGGCCGTACGGTCGGCGTCCGACGGTGAGGCGCTCATCGCGCCCAGCGTCACCGTCCGTCTGCTCCAGGCATTCGCGGACCTGCCCGCCGGCCGGCCCGCGGCCCAGCCGGTCTCCCCCGTCACCGCCCGCGAGGAGCAGGTGCTCCTCGCCGTCGCTCGCGGGCTGACCAACACCGAGATCGCCGATGCGCTGCATATCAGCCTCAGCACGGTGAAGACGCACCTGGCCAGCCTGATGGCCAAACTCGGCGCCCGCAACCGGGTCGAGATCGCGATGTGGGCCTACGAAACGCGCCGTATCCTCCCCGGAACCTGAGCCGGGTGCCGGGCCATGTCCCATGAGTCCCCACCCGGACATCAGTGCACCGGTCGGCTCAGGTCGCCACCACGTGCCCCACCCGCCCCAGAGCGAGACGTACCAGAGGCCGGAACTGGGACGGTGAGACACCCGATACGACAAGACTCCCGACAGCTACCCCGCCAGTCGCCACCTGCACGCCCCGATGATCTGGATCAAAGACCTCACCAGGACCACCCGATGATCACGACTCGATACGCGCCCTAGGAGGAGGCCTGGTGATGGTCGCGGTGTTCACGGAGATAACCGCCGAGCTGTGCATCAGCGTGGCGACGGCGAGGACGTACCTGACCCGCCTCCTGACCAAGCTGGACGCCAGGGACTGGGTCCACCTGGTGATCACGGCGTACGAGGCGGGGCTGGTATCGGTGCCCAGGTCTTCCCCGTCACTGCTCGGCGGCTCTGCCGAGAGCGTTCGCTAACCGAGCGTCTTCGCCAGCAGCTCCGCCGCCTCGGCCACCAGGGCGTCATCCCGGGCGGCGCCCTGGTCGGGCTTCGTCGTCTGCACGGCCAGCACGATCGGTGTGCCGGTCTCCGTCCAGGCGACGCCCCCGTTGTTGTTCGTGCCGTACGAGCCGCCTCCGGTCTTGTCGGCGATCGTCCATGTCCTGGGCAGTCCGGCTCGGAAGCGGGCGTCGCTGGTCGTGTTGTTGAGCAGCCAGTGCGTCAGCAGTTCGCGATCCGGGCGGTTCAGCGCGCGGCCGAGGACGAGACGGGCGTACGTGCGGCCGATCGCGCGGGGGCTCGTCGTGTCCGTGACCCGCCATGGCTCGGCGGAGTTGAGCTCCGTTTCCCAGCGGTCGAGTCGGGTCACCGGATCGCCGAGGGAGCGGGCGAAGCGGGTGATCGCGGTGGGGCCGCCCAGCTCCCGCAGCAGCAGGTTGCCCGCGGTGTTGTCGCTGTAGCGGATGGCCACGTCGGCGAGTTCGGCGATCGTCATGCCCTCGGCCAGGTGTTCCCGGGTCTTGTCGGAGCCGTCCACCAGCTCGTCGGCTGCGTAGTGGACGCGGCGGGCGAGCACCTCGCCGTCGCGGTCCAGGTCCCGCGATCTGGATTCTTGCTTGCCACGGGCCTGCCGAAGGGCGCCCTCTGGTCGATCGGGTCAAGGGGTCGGCTCTGCACCATCTCAAGGAACTGCGTCCTGGCTCGACGGGCCGAAGTGAGGTGCGCGTGCTGTTCATGTTCGACCCGTGGCGCTCCGCGATCCTCCTGGTGGCTGGAGACAAGGCGGGGAACTGGAACGCTTGGTACGACGAGGCGATCCCGCTGGCCGAGCTTCGGTACGCGGAATACCTGGCTGATCGGAAGGAGTCCGGGAAGTGAGCGGATACACCAAGTGGTCGGCCAGTGGACACCGCGAGCGAGCGGAGGAGTTGTCCGGCGGCCCGGGCGCGTTTCTTGAGGGGGCCCAGCACCTGCTCGCCGAGGCACGGGCCTGGCGGCTGGTCGAGATGCGCCAGGAACGGGGGTTCACCCAGGCGCAGGTGGCCGAGCGCATGGGTGTGAGCAAGGGCCGGGTCTCGCAGATCGAGAGCGGTCAGGTGTCAGGTACGGACGTGATGGCGCGGTACATCGAGGCCCTGGGAGGAAGCCTGGTGATGGTCGCGGTGTTCGCGGACGGGGAGTTGCGGAAGGTCGTGTGACCCGGCGACTGCTGCCCTCACCGTTGCTGTAGCTGCCCCGCACGCCGAGAGGGCGACGGGTCACTCGGACATCTCGGACAAGTTGCTGGCGGAGTGAGGGGCGGGCAGCATGGCTCCGTCAGTGCAAAGCTGCTGTTCAAAGCGGGTGGGCACGCGCTACGGCTCCTGAGGCGGACCTCGGAGAGGCCGGCGGGTGGCGCGGCACCCGTGGGACCGGCACCGGCCCGGAGGGCCGCACCGGCCGGTCGGCGAGGACGACCGATTCCACCGCAATGCGACCGGCCGCGGGCCGGCCCGGAACAGCAGCAGGAAGGGCGCGACCGGCGCCCATCAGGAGGGTTTCATGAGCAGCATCGCCGAGTGGCTCGAACAGAACGTCACGACCGACAAGCGCGCGCTCGACTGGTACCGGGAGCCGGAATGCGAACCCCGTATCGTCCGCGCCTACCGCCAACTGCTGAGCGGCTATGAGATCGACACCTCGACGATCCTCAAGACCACGATCGAGGTCCAGGGAGAGCACGCCGGCGTGGTCCGCGTGCACGACATCAACTACTACTCCATCTGCGCGCACCACTTTCTGCCCTTCTACGGGAAGGTGGCGATCTCGTACGTGCCCGGCGACCGGATCCTCGGCCTGGGCAAGTTCCCCCGTCTGGTGCAGGCGTTCAGCCGCAGGTTCCAGATCCAGGAGCACCTCGTGAAGGACATCGCCGAGGAGATCATGTCCTCGGGTGGGGCGCGGGCGGCGCGGGTGCTCTCCACCGGCCGGCACATGTGCATGTGCAGCCGGGGCCCGTCCGACCAGACGGCGATCACCGACACCTCCTACGTCACCGGCGACAAGGAACTGTTCACCCGGTTCGGCCTGGACGACTGATCGTTCCGGGAACGAGACATGGAACTGGGCTTCGTTCCGCCGCACGCGCTGCGTGACGGCTCCGAGCACCACTACTGTCTGCGGTGCCACGGCGAATCGGTGGAGTGGCGCACCGTGGGCGGCCGGCGGCACAGCGCGTGCCTCGACTGCGGTCACGTCGCCGACCGGGCACTGGTGCTGGATCCCGCGATCCGGTGGTGGACGGACCCCGAGGGCGAGTACTGGCACGAGACGGCGGGCGTGTTCGTGCGGGACCTCCGTGGCCGCATCCTGTTCTTCGACCGTACGGCCTTCCCCTTCGGCCTGACGATTCCCGCCGGGCACGTCGAGCGCCGCGAACAACCCGACGAGGCGGCGGTGCGCGAGCTCCGCGAGGAGACCGGCATCGCCGGCACTCGGCTGGAACACCTGGCCCGGATCCCCGTACCCGGTGACGGTTGCCGCCGTGGCGCCGACGCCCATGTGTGGCACGTGTACCGGACGGCCGACGCGGTGGACGCCGACCTCGCGGTCGAACTCGGCCCGGAGGGCACCTCGGCCGTCTGGCTCACGCCCGACGAAGCGTTGAACCATCCCGTTCCGGTCACCTACGCGGTACGCCGCCTGCTCGACGCGTCTCAGGGCGCGCTGGTCTCTTCCCGCGCGGCCGGCTGATGCCGACGGGTACCGGCGTTCCGATACGGGCCGCGATACGGGCCGGGCGGCGGGAATGGGTCGGGCTCGCCGTCCTCGCGCTCCCGACCATGCTCATCGGTCTCGACATGACGGTGCTGCACATGGCCGCGCCGTCGCTCAGCGAGCGACTGCACCCGAGCACGACCGAACTGCTGTGGATCGTCGACATCTACGGTTTCATGGTCGCCGGTTTCCTTGCCACGATGGGCACTCTCGGTGACAGGATCGGCCGCCGCCGACTCCTTCTGACGGGTGCTGCCGCATTCGCCGCGGCCTCGTTGCTCGCCGCCTGCTCGTCCGACGTGAGGACGCTCATCGCCTCGCGCGCGCTGCTCGGTGTCGCCGGGGCGACCTTGATGCCGTCGACCCTGTCCCTGATCAGCAACATGTTCCGTGACCCCGGCCAGCGGCGGCTGGCGGTCGCGGTGTGGATGACCAACTTCAGCATCGGCGGAATGATCGGCCCGCTGATCGGCGGGCTGTTCCTGGAGCACTTCTGGTACGGCTCGGTGTTCCTGCTCGGTGTGCCGGTGGGCGTCGTCCTGCTGATCGCCGGTCCGCTGCTGCTGCCCGAGTACCGCGATCCGAAGGCCGGCCGACTGGACCCGGTCAGCGTCACCCTGTCCATCGTGACGGTGCTGCCGGTGGTCTACGGCTTCAAAGAGATCGCCCAGCAGGGCGTCCGTACACTGCCGTTGCTGAGCATCGCGGCCGGGCTCTGCCTCGGTACCGTCTTCGTACGCAGGCAGCTGAAGCTCACCGATCCCATGCTGGACCTCCGGCTCTTCTTCCGCCCGGCGTTCGGGGTGTCACTGGGCGGGCTGACCCTCGGGCTCTTCGCGGTGACCGGGACGCAGTTCCTACTACTCCAGTACTTCCAGGTGGTGCTGGGACTGTCTCCGCTGGCGACCGGCCTGTGGACGCTGCCCGCGGTGGCGGCGGGCGTCGTGGGCGCGCTCCTGGCCCCTCTCCTGGCGAACCGGACGCGCCCGCTCGGGGTGATGGCGGGCGGCTTCCTGCTGTCCGTGCCGGGGCTGGTGCTGCTCACTCAGGCCGGTACGACGTCCGGGCCGCTCCTCGCCGTCACCGCATTCGCCGTCCTGTCCTTCGGCGTCCAGGCCGCGCTCGCCCTCACCAACGACGTGATCATCAGCAGCGCCCCGCCCGAACGCGCCGGCAACGCCTCGGGCATCGGGGAGACCGGGGCGAACCTCGGCGAGGCGCTGGGTGTGGCCGTCGCCGGATCCGTCGCCGGTGCGGTGTATCGCGCGAAGATGGACGGCGGTTCCCTCGCCCAAACGGCGTTCACGGACGGAATGCACGTGGCGGCGCTGCTCAACATCGGCGTCCTGCTGACGCTCACCGCGGCGCATCTGGCCCTCCTGCACCGCGAGACGGCACGTCGCGGCTCCAGGACGGCCGCTAGCTCGATACCACGGTACGAACGAACTCCGTCCAGGCGGCCGAGCCGATGAGGAGGACAGGGCCGTCGGGGACCTTGCTGTCACGGACGGGGACGACACCGGGGACTCCGTCGGCGACCTCGACGCAGCTGCCGCCGTTGTCGTCGCTGTAGCTGCTCTTGCGCCAGCGGGCAGCACCGAGGAAGTCGTACGCGACCTCGATGCAGTCGCCGCCTTCGCCGTTGCTATAGCTGCTCTTGCGCCAGCGGGCGTTGCTCAGGTCGTACTCGCGCATCGTCTGAAGTCCTCCGCCGCCGCTTCGATCAGAGGGAGGGACGCCGTTGGCGACAGCGCGGCGGCCCTGAGCAGATCGTATGCGCGCTGTGCACGCTTCACCACCGCCGGATCGTCGAGGAGCGTGCCCGAAAACGAGGTCTCTGTATAGCCAGTTGGCGGTGCGTCCTCGAACTCCATGAGCTTCAGCATCCCGATCATGGCGGTATGGGCGCCCTGCGCGTACGGAAGCACCTGCACCAGCGCCTTCCGCTGCCGCACCATCCCCACGATGTGGTCCAGCTGATCAGCCATCGCCGCCGCCCCGCCCACCGGAATGCGCAGTACGTTCTCGTGCAGCACGACCCAATACTCGGGCCTTGTAGCGTCCGCCAGGATGCGCGCCCGTTCCAGCCGCGCGGCCACCGTCTCCTCCACGTACTCGTCGGTGGCGAACGGGTTGTTGGCCACGGTCACCGCACGCGCGTACGCGGCCGTCTGCAACAACCCCGGCACCAACGTAGGCGCGAACTCACAGATCTTCGTGGCCGTCCGCTCAAGCTCGACCACCTCCGCGAAGTAATCCGCATACCGCGTGTCATCAATCAGCTTTCGCCACGTGCGCTCGAAAAAACCCTCGGTTTGCAGGACATCGTCAATCCGCTGCGCAACATCCAACTGTGGTTTACGAATGGCCTGTTCGAATTGGCCGATGTAGCCGCCGGAGACGAAAACCCTTGTCCCCAGCTCCACTTGAGTGAATCCCGCGTTCTCCCGGCGCCGTTTCAGCTCCGCCCCGAAGAACTCCCACGCCGCCTGTCGTGCACCCTTGGCCACAGCTCAACGCCCCTCTGCTGCCTCGTACTTGTAGAGCACAGACTCCTGTCGAGTGTAGACGCAGAGCGTCACCATGGAGGCGCGAAGCGTGAAACTCCAAATGTGAGGGGAACAGGGTGACTGCAGTACATGTACCACTCGGGGGACGAGACTCGGCGCGCTGCGTCGAAGAGGCGGAGGAAGCAGTGAAGGAATTGCGGGCGGCACTCGCAAACGCAGGAATTAAGTTGCCGTCGCTCCGGCTCGACCCGGCAAGTCTCGCGCGGGAGGCACCCTGTCCGCTCGTGGAATTGGGCGGCTGTTCCGTCGATGTCGCCGCCCGGCTCACGGCGGCCCTGCGCACGCAGCGGGACCCGGAGGTGGGATGAAGCCGCCGATCGGGTCGTACGCCGTCGACATCCGTACCGGGAAGGTGGGCGTGGTGATGGGGCACGAGGGACCGTACGTACAGCTGAGACCGTACGGCGGGGGCAAGGAGTGGGACGTCGAGCCGGACGCCGTGCGCGTCGCGACCCAGGCGGAGCGTCTGCGCGCCGCCACCGCGTATGCCAACGCCCGCAGCCGCGGGGAGGTGCCTTGAAGGGGGAATGGGAGGGGGTGGGGGCGAAAGGTGCCCGCCCGGCCCGGAGCGCGCCCGCCGTAGGCGAGAATGGGCCCCATGAGTCTGTTCCGCGACGACGGCATCGTGCTGCGCACCCAGAAGCTGGGTGAGGCGGACCGGATCATCACGCTGCTCACGCGCGGTCACGGACGCGTACGCGCCGTGGCCCGCGGCGTGCGGCGGACGAAGTCGAAGTTCGGGGCCCGGCTGGAACCCTTCTCCCACGTGGACGTGCAGTTCTTCGCACGCGGCGGGAGCGAACTGGTCGGGCGCGGGCTGCCGCTGTGTACGCAGAGTGAGACCATCGCTCCGTACGGCAGTGGGATCGTGACGGACTACGCGCGGTACACCGCCGGGACCGCCATGCTGGAGACCGCCGAGCGGTTCACCGATCACGAGGGCGAGCCGGCCGTCCAGCAGTATCTGCTGCTCGTCGGTGGGCTGCGGACGCTTGCCCGGGGTGAGCACGCGCCGAACCTCGTCCTCGACGCGTTCCTGCTGCGCTCCCTCGCCGTCAACGGCTACGCGCCCAGCTTCGGCGACTGCGCCAGGTGCGGCATGCCCGGGCCGAACCGGTTCTTCTCGGTGGCGTCCGGCGGGGTCGTCTGCGGCGACTGCCGGGTGCCCGGCAGCGTCGTACCCTCACCGGGGGCCCTGGAACTGCTCGGCGCGCTGCTGACGGGAGACTGGGAGACCGCGGACGCGTGCGAGCCGCGGTACGTCCGGGAGGGCAGCGGGCTGGTGTCGGCGTATCTGCACTGGCACCTGGAGCGCGGACTGCGCTCGCTCCGGTACGTGGAACAGTAGGCAGACACAGACAGCAGAGCGACAGCAGATCGAGGAGCGAGAAGCACATGGCCGTACGCGGGTTCCTGGGGCGTCAGCGCCGCGAGTACAGGACGCCGGAGCCGCACCCGTCCGGGGCCCGTCCGCCGAAGTTCCCGGGCGAGCTGGTCCCGAACCATGTGGCGATCGTCATGGACGGGAACGGCCGGTGGGCCAAGGAGCGCGGGCTGCCGCGCACCGAGGGGCACAAGGTCGGCGCCGAGCGCGTCCTGGACGTTCTCCAGGGCGCGATCGAGATGGGCGTCGGGAACATCTCGCTGTACGCCTTCTCGACGGAGAACTGGAAGCGTTCGCCGGACGAGGTGCGCTTCCTGATGAACTTCAACCGCGACTTCATCCGCAAGACCCGTGACACGCTCGACGAACTCGGTGTCCGGGTGCGCTGGGTGGGCCGGATGCCCAAGCTGTGGAAGTCGGTGGCCAAGGAGCTCCAGGTCGCCCAGGAGCAGACCAAGGACAACGACCTGCTCACGCTGTACTTCTGCATGAACTACGGCGGCCGTGCCGAGATCGCGGACGCGGCGCAGGCGCTGGCGGAGGACGTGAAGGCAGGCCGGCTCGACCCGTCGAAGGTCAACGAGAAGACCCTCGCGAAGTATCTCTACTACCCGGACATGCCGGACGTGGACCTGTTCCTGCGGCCGAGCGGTGAGCAGCGCACCTCCAACTACCTGATCTGGCAGAGCGCGTACGCCGAGATGGTCTTCCAGGACGTGCTGTGGCCGGACTTCGACCGACGTGACCTGTGGCGCGCGTGCCTGGAGTTCGCTTCCCGCGACCGTCGCTTCGGCGGGGCGATCCCGAACGAGGAGCTGTTGGCCATGGAGGGCAGCACCGAGGGCAGCTGATCAACGGCGCTACGATCCCGCCTCATGGTCATGGACATGGGGCGGGATGCCGTGCAGGACGTGGTCGAGCTGGTGTACCAGCCCGTCGCGAAGGACTACGTGAGGGGACTGCGCGCGCGTAGCGGGGTCAGCAGGGCGGGCAAACTGCGGAAGGTGGCGTTCATCTTCCTCGCGATCGCGCTCTGCATGGAGGCACTGCTCGCGCTCACCGGTGGCCATCTGGACTGGAGGTTCGCCGGCTGGGCCGCGCTGGTCGTCGTCCTGCTGCTGCTCCAGCCCATGACCCAGGGGCGCCAGCTGTTCCGGTTCGCGCAGCGGCAGGGCACCTTCCGCGCCTCGGTCGCGGACACGGGCCTGACCGTGGTCACGGACAACAGCACGGTCAACGTCAACTGGACCATGCAGCCCCGCTACCGGGAGACCCCGGAGCTGTTCGTCCTGATGAGCGGCGACAAGAACGCGACCGGCATGACGATCCTGCCCAAGCGCGGCGCCCAGCACCCCGCCGACGTCGACCGCCTCCGCGCGATACTCGACCGGCATCTCACCCGCGTGTGAGCGCCAACCGGGCCACCCGTGCCACCCGTGTCGCCCGGGGCTGTGCGGCGGCCGCCGTCTTCGCCTTCGCGGCGCTCGTCGTGCTCTTCGCCTTCGGGGGGACGATCGAAATGGAGTCGTTCCCGGGGCTGCGGGAGAACATGGCGCCGGTGGTCGCCCTATGCCGCCAAGCTCGCCGCGATGCAACGCCAAGGCATCTGACCGGCGCAAGGCTTCTGCCCTGTCTTCTGAACCCGGGGTGGCGGAACACCGTCACCCCGGTCTGCCCGCCCGGTACTCCGGGCGGGACCGTGGAGGTCCGCTGATGAGTAATTCCGAGCTCTTTCGGTTGCTGGAGCCGCTGCCGGATGCCGAAACGGCCCTGGCCCGGGCCCGTGCGCTGCTGCACAGCCATGGTCACCCAGAGCACAGCGACCCCTGGGTGAAGCAGGTGATGGTGACCACCGCCGAGCAGCTTGACCACGTCGTCACCGCCCTTCCCCGGGCGCATCTCATCGTGGGCGGCGACGACCCGTCAGTGAGGGCGGTCCTGAAGGCAGACCTGGACAAGCAGGGCATCGGATACCGCGTCGTCGAGGACGGCCACCGGCTGTTGCTGGAGGTCGACATGCGGCCTGAACTGTGCAGACTGTGGCCGTTCCCCCACGATGTGCGGCTATCGCTCGGATTGGTCCCACCCTTCGGCCACGAGGACATGGAGGATGAGGACGACTCCACGGAGGCCGAGGTGGACGCGATGGTGGCAGTGCTCGGCCCTCTGGTGCTGGACGTCCAGTGGGAATCCTCGCTGCGAGGATTCCCCGACGCCAAACTCTGCGGCGTACAGCTGTGCCTCAACGCAGAATGGACGACCTACGCCGAACCACGCCTCGGCGCCTTCAACGTCTACCTCTCCATCGGCACCCGCAGCGCGAACCGCGCTGTCATGGACCAGTGGCTGCGTAACAGCGGGCTGCCCCTCGGCGACCCGCTGCCCGGTTGGTGATTGCTCAGCGGGCGGGCTTGGCGAAGTCCGCTGCGGTTCGGCCGCGCCCTGAAGGGGCGCGGGGAACCGCGCGACGAGCCACGACGGGCTCGCAGCCATCCGACGGCCCTGTGCGGCACATCCGCGGAGCGCTTGGCGGCCTCGTCCTCAAACTCCCCCAAGCTCTTCGAGCAGGGGGGACCCCCAGACGGGCTGGTTCTAGCCGCCGGAGGCGGACGCGCAGTCCGCGCACGTGCCGAAGATCTCCACCGTGTGCGCCACGTTGACGTAGCCGTGCTCGGCGGCGATCGCCTCCGCCCACTTCTCCACCGCCGGGCCCTCGACCTCGACCGCCTTGCCGCAGACGCGGCAGACCAGGTGGTGGTGGTGTTCGCCCGTCGAGCAGCGGCGGTACACGGACTCGCCGTCGGAGGTGCGCAGGACGTCGACCTCGCCCGCGTCGGCGAGGGACTGAAGCGTGCGGTAGACCGTCGTCAGGCCCACCGAGTCGCCCTTGTGCTTGAGCATGTCGTGGAGTTCCTGCGCGCTACGGAACTCGTCGACCTCGTTGAGCGCCGCCGCCACGGCGGCACGCTGGCGGGTGGATCGTCCCCGTACGGGCGGGCCGGCGGTCGTCACCGTTGTCTCCTTTGAGGGCTCGTTCGCCTACAGGGCGCTCTGAGCCGGTGTCGAGACCCCTCCGGCTCTCTCACGGCTCACGTCTGCGCCTTGCCGGGCCATTCTGCCAGCCCGGCCTGTACGCGGTCAGACTCCGATCTCGTCGGCCGCGCTCCGAGTGGCCGGAACGGCGCACTCCAGCGGGTCCCCGGAGGACTGCGCGGCGGCGGCCGCACGGGCGCGCCGCCGGGCCAGCGGAGAGGCCAATGCGGTCAGCGCGATGAACGCCGCGATCGTCAGCAGCACGATCGTCGCGCCGGGCGGCACGTCCTGGTAGTACGACGTGACCGTGCCGCCGATGGCCGTGGTCACGCCGACGGCGACCGCGATCGCGAAGGTCGCGGCGAAGCTGCGGCCCAGCTGCTGTGCCGCCGCCACCGGGACCACCATCAGCGCGGAGACCAGCAGCAGACCGACCACACGCATCGCGACCGTCACGGTCACCGCCGCCGTGACCGCCGTCAGCAGGTTCAGCGCGCGCACCGGCAGGCCCGTCACCCGGGCGAACTCCTCATCCTGGCTGACCGCGAAGAGCTGGCGGCGCAGTCCGAGGGTGACGAGCAGCACGAAGCCCGCGAGCAGGCAGATGGCGGTCAGGTCCGATTCGCTCACCGTCGACAGAGAGCCGAACAGGTACGACAACAGGTTCGCGGTGGAGCCGCCCGGCGCGAGGTTGGTGAACATCACGCCCGCGGCCATGCCGCCGTAGAAGAGCATGGCCAGCGCGATGTCGCCGCGCGTCTTCCCGTACCAACGGATCAGTTCCATCAGCACCGTGCCGAGGACGGAGACCGCCACCGCCATCCACACCGGCGATGTGGACAGCAGAAAGCCCAGGCCGACGCCCGTCATCGCGATATGGCCGATACCGTCGCCCAGCAGGGCCTGGCGGCGCTGTACGAGGTAGATGCCGACGGCGGGCGCCGTGATGCCGACCAGGAGGGCGGCGAGCAGGGCCCGCTGCATGAAGGCGTAGTCGAGGATTTCCATCAGCTCAGCAGTCCCGTACGGATCGGATCGGTGCCCGCCGGCGCGTGCGGGTGTACATGGTCGTGGCCGGGCAGGGCGTGCTGGCCCACGGCCTTCGGGGGCGGGCCGTCGTGCAGGACGCAGCCGTCGCGCAGGACGACCGCCCGGTCGATCAGCGGCTCCAGGGGGCCCAGTTCGTGCAGCACCAGCAGCACGGTCGCACCCGACGCCACCTGGCCCTTGAGGGTCTGTGCGAGCACCTCCTGGCTCGCCAGGTCGACGCCCGCCATCGGCTCGTCCATGATCAGCAGTTCGGGCTCGGAGGCGAGCGCGCGGGCGATCAGCACACGCTGGTGCTGGCCGCCGGAGAGCGCGTCGACGGAGTCCTTCGCCCGGTCCGCCATGCCGACGAGGTCCAGGGCCCGTCGTACGGCCTCGTGGTCGGCCTTGCGCAGGACGCCGAAGCGGGCGCGGGAGATCCGGCCGGAGGAGACGACCTCGGTCACCGTGGCGGGCACGCCGCCCGCGGCCGTCGTGCGCTGGGGCACGTATCCGACGCGCCGCCAGTCGCGGAAGCGGCGGCGCGGGGTGCCGAACAGCTCGATCTCGCCGGCGGTGACGGGCACCTGGCCGATGACGCTGCGCACGGCGGTCGACTTGCCCGAGCCGTTCGCGCCGAGCAGCGCGACGACCTCACCACGGTGCACGGTGAGGTCGATGCCGCGCAGGACGGGGCGCGAGCCCAGGTCGGCGCGTACACCGCGCAGGGATATGACGGGCTCGCCCATGGTGTCCATGGCGTCCGTGGTGTCCATGGCGTCCTCCGTAACGATCACTTGGTCCCCAGCGCGGTCCGCAGGGCCTTGAGGTTGGACTCCATGACCTGGAAGTAGTCGTCGCCCCGCGACTTGGCGGTGATGCCCTCGATCGGGTCCAGGACGTCCGTCTTCAGGTTCGCGTCCTTGGCGACGGTCTTCGCGGTCTTGTCGCTGACGAGCGTCTCGTAGAAG
Organism: Streptomyces sp. CGMCC 4.7035; assembly: GCF_031583065.1. GTDB lineage: Bacteria > Actinomycetota > Actinomycetes > Streptomycetales > Streptomycetaceae > Streptomyces > Streptomyces yaanensis. The sequence continues at coordinate 6,547,756 of NZ_CP134053.1, read as the reverse complement.
ACCGTGGAGACCCCGTCGGCCCGCGCCATCTTCTCCAGATCCTTGACCCGGGCGGCGCTGGGCTCGGACTCGGGGTCCAGGCCGTTGATGGCCTCCTCGGTGAGGCCGTAGCGCTCGGCGAGGTAGCCGAAGGCTGCGTGTGTGGTGATGAAGACCTTGCTCTTGGTGTTCTTGAGGCCTTCCGCGAACTGTGTGTTGAGGGCGTCGAGCTTCGCGACCAGCGCCGCGGTGTTCTTCCTGTACGCGTCGGCGTGGTCGGGGTCCGCCTTCTCGAAGGCCTTGCCGACGCCCTGGGCGACCTCGGCGTACTTGACCGGGTCGAGCCAGATGTGGGGGTCCTTGCCGGACTCCTCTTCCCCCTCGTGGTCGTCGTGCTCGGCCGCGTGCCCGCCGACCTCGTTGCCGTGCTCCTCCAGGGCGGTCAGGGAGGCGGCGTCGATCTTCGTCTTGATCTCGGACTGGGCCACCGCGTCGTCGACGGAGGGCTGGAGGTTCTTGAGATAGAGCACCGCGTCGGACTCCTGGAGCTGCGCGGTCTGGCGGGCGCTGATCTCCAGGTCGTGCGGCTCCTGGCCGGGCTCGGTAAGACTGGTGACATGGACGTACTTCCCGCCGATCTGCTCGGCGAGGAAGGCCATCGGGTAGAAGGACGCGACGACGTCGAATTTGGCGGTGTTGCCGGCCGTGGCGCCGGCGGAGGAGCAGGCGGAGGTCGCCGCGAGGGTCAGGGAGGTGATCCCCGCCAGGGCGGCCCCGGGTATGAGGCGTCGTCGTACGTTCATGACAGTCATTTTCAACAAACATGGAAACCGTTGTCAACAAGCCCTCCTCGCAGGGACTCGGTGGATCCGGGCGTGCGAGCCGGGTGCCATACCGATTTGATTGAAGGGGAGGCCCCGCCGGTAACCTGAAGCATTCGCTCTGAAGCAATGCTCTGAAGCAGTCGCTTCGTCGCCCGTCGTCGTAATGAAGAGAGCACCGTGGCCGCCGACAAGATCGACACCATCGTCAGCCTGAGCAAGCGCCGTGGCTTCGTATTCCCCTGCAGCGAGATCTACGGCGGTCAGCGTGCCGCCTGGGACTACGGACCGCTGGGTGTCGAGCTCAAGGAGAACATCAAGCGTCAGTGGTGGCGCTACATGGTGACGTCGCGCGAGGACGTCGTCGGTATCGACTCGTCGGTGATCCTGGCGACCGAGGTCTGGATGGCCTCCGGTCACGTCGCCACTTTCACCGACCCGCTCACCGAGTGCACCTCCTGCCACAAGCGTTACCGCGCCGACCACCTGGAAGAGGCGTACGAGGCCAAGCACGGCCGCATGCCCGAGAACGGCCTCGCGGACATCAACTGCCCGAACTGTGGCAACAAGGGCCAGTTCACCGAGCCCAAGCAGTTCTCGGGTCTGCTCTCCACGCACCTCGGCCCGACGCAGGACAGCGGCTCGATCGCTTACCTGCGCCCCGAGACCGCGCAGGGCATCTTCACCAACTTCGCCCAGGTCCAGCAGACCTCGCGCCGCAAGCCGCCGTTCGGCATCGCCCAGATGGGCAAGTCGTTCCGCAACGAGATCACGCCGGGCAACTTCATCTTCCGCACCCGCGAGTTCGAGCAGATGGAGATGGAGTTCTTCGTCAAGCCGGGCGAGGACGAGAAGTGGCACGAGTACTGGATGGAACAGCGCTGGAACTGGTACACCGGCCTGGGTCTCCGTGAGGAGAACATGCGCTGGTACGAGCACCCGAAGGAGAAGCTCTCCCACTACTCCAAGCGCACCGCCGACATCGAGTACCGCTTCCAGTTCGGCGGCAACGAGTGGGGTGAGCTGGAGGGCGTCGCCAACCGCACGGACTACGACCTGGGTGCGCACTCCAAGGCCTCCGGCCAGGACCTGTCGTACTTCGACCAGGAGGCCGGCGAGCGCTGGACTCCCTACGTCATCGAGCCCGCGGCGGGCGTGGGCCGCACCATGCTGGCCTTCCTGCTCGACTCCTACGTCGAGGACGAGGCGCCGAACGCCAAGGGCAAGATGGAGAAGCGCACGGTGCTGCGCCTGGACCACCGCCTGGCGCCGGTGAAGGTCGCGGTGCTGCCGCTGTCGCGCAACCCCGAGCTGTCGCCGAAGGCCAAGGGTCTGGCCCAGGCCCTGCGCCAGCACTGGAACATCGAGTTCGACGACGCGGGCGCCATCGGCCGCCGCTACCGCCGCCAGGACGAGATCGGCACGCCGTACTGCGTGACGGTCGACTTCGACACGCTGGACGACAACGCGGTGACGGTGCGTGAGCGCGACTCGATGAAGCAGGAGCGGGTGTCCCTCGACCAGATCGAGGGCTACCTGGCCGCGCGCCTGATCGGCGCCTAGGAACGCCTGCCCATGGGCCCTTGACACGGGAGCCGCTTCGGACCCGTGTCAAGGGCCGTGGTGTTGGTGTGGGCCGCTGATCAACCTCCGTGACCCAGGCTGGCGATCACGAGACCGAACGGGAGCGGGCCGCCCCCCTACTGAAGGGGAGCGGCCCGTTCCGGTGTGCTCCGGGTGTCGGAGACGCCCGGGTGTCAGAACATCAGGCGGTAGGTGTTCCAGCCGCTGCTGCCTATCTTCACGCGGGGCTGGAACGGGGCGGCGGCGTTGCCGGTGCCCTTGTACAGCCACAGCGCGCCGTCCTTGTCACGGGCGATGAGGTCCGTGATCCCGTCGACGTCGATGTCACCGACGGAGACGAGGTTGTTGTAGATGTTCCAGCCGCCGCCGATCCGGGTGCGGGACTGGAACGGGGCCTTGTAGTTGCCGGTGCCCTTGTAGAGCCACAGCACGCCCGAGGTGTCCTTGGCGACGATGTCGTCCTTGCCGTCGCCGGTCAGGTCGCCCTTGCCGGCGAGCTGCGTGTAGGCGTTCCAGCCGCTGCCGACCTTGTAGCGGCTGGTCACCTTGCCGTTGCCGTAGCCGAGGTACAGCCACAGCACGCCGTCGGCGTCACGCGCGAGAAGGTCGTCCGCGGCGGCGCCACCGAGGCTGCCGGCCGAGAACAGACGGTTGTAGATGTTCCAGCCGCTGCCGACCTTGACGTCATCGGCGGCCGAGTCCAGCCAGCTGTACAGGTTGCCGTCGGTGACGTGCCAGATGCCGTCGGCGGCGCCGTCGTTGTCGTTGTCGGCCTGCGTGATGAAGCGGGCGTAGTTCCACCCGTAGCCGGCCTTCTCACGGGCCGTCAGGCCACCCGTGCCGGTGAGGCCGTAGCCCCACATGTCGCCGTTGTTGTCCACCCCGTACAGCGGGTTGACCTGAGCGTCCTCGGCGGCGGCCGTGCCGGCGGAGGCGGTGAACTTCTCGGCCTTGGACACCTTGCCCTGAGCGGTCAGGGGGGTGTAGGCGGGCCCGGTGCCGTCGGCGGCGAAGGCGCTCGTCCCGGTTGCCGCGAGGGCGGCGGTGAGTGCCGCAGCCGTGACGCGCGCCAGCGTCTGACGCACGTTCGAGCCGGAGCTTTTGGCCACGTGAGTCTCCAGATTGTCATGGTGAACGGATCGAGGGCCGGTGGTGCCCGGCCCTCAAGATCCACTGATGCCTCATCATCCCCGTAGGTGTTCTTTGCGTGTCAATTACATTTACGTTCGGTGTATGAAGCGGTACGGAAGTGGGATGAAGGCGCAATGGAGGGGCGCACAACCTTTTCGACTGTCAGGTGTCTCACGGCCTGCCAGGGGGATGGCCGGTGATGGCCGCGACCTCCTAGGCCGCGCAGAACTCGTTGCCCTCGGGGTCGCGCATGACCCACCAGTGACCGGCCGGGCCCTTGTCCACCTCTTCGACGCGCGTCGCACCCAGAGCCTCCAGCCGTGCGACCGTGGCGTCGCGGCTGTCCGGGCCGGCGTGGACGTCGATGTGCAGCCGGTTCTTCGTGCTCTTCGGCTCGGGGACGTCCTGGAAGAGGATGCGACGGCCCCGGCCGATGCCCGTCTCCTTGTCGTAGGGGTCGTCGGGGTGCCGGATCGCGGCGAAGCCCCGGAAGACCCGGGTGCCGTTGTGCTCGGCGACGGCCGCCGCCGGCAGTTGGCCCGCCTCCAGCAGACGGTTGATCAGCGCGCTGTTGTCCTCCACCTCGTACTCCAGTGCCGCCGCCCAGAAGTCCGCGAGGGCGGGGGCGTCACGCGTGTCGACGACCAGCTTCCAGTCCAGTGCTGCTGCCATGTGACCAGTTATATCGGCTGCTTGAACCCGTGCATCGGCTGCTTGAAACCCGTGTATCGTCGGCTGCTTGAACCCGCCGATCCGGCCGCCTGGTCAGCCGTCCGTCGGGTTCACCGTCGCCTGGTGCGCCTCCGTGAGGTGCTCCTCCGCCTTCAGCCACGGCAGGAACTGCGCGTTCTTGCGCCAGCCGCACGTGTCGCAGCTGATCGTGCGCTGCATTCCGGCCCGCTGTACCCGCACGACGTGCTCGCGCCCGTGCTGGTCCCAGCGGCTGACCTTGCTCGTGTTGATCTGCAGCATGACGCCTCCAGGCCGTACCTGTCCGCTTGTGCAGCAAGGAAGGTGCAGCAAGGAGTGTGCAGCAACGGGAAGATCAACGGGGGCACTTGGGCGGCGAGTTGACACACCGGGCGCCCCGGCCTTCGCCGAGGCGCCCGAGCGCGCGCGGGTCAGCCGATCATGGTCAGCCGATCGTGCGCGGCAGACGCAGGCTCAGGGCGACCGTCAGGGCGATCCCGGCCAGCTGGACCAGGAGCGTGGTCACCAGCGCGTCCCGCATGCCCATGCCGGGCACCAGGGCCAGGAAGAGGGAGCCGAGCGTCGCCACGCCCAGTGCGAGCGCCGACTGCTGGGTGGTGATCATGACTCCGCTGCCGACGCCCGCCCGGGCCGGCGGCACCTCGGAGAGGACGAGCCTGAGGACGATCGGGAGCTGGAGCGCCTGGCCGGCGCCGGCCACCGCCGCGCCCGGCAGCAGCTCCAGCACGCCCAGATGCGGCCAGGAGCGCCAGGCGGCGACCGCCATCAGCGCCACGCCGACCGCCTGGATCAGCCCGCCGGCGGTCACCACCCGGGTGCCGAACCGGGCGACCAGCCGCGGCCCGCACAGCGACACGACGAAGAACGCCACCGCCATGGGCGTCAGCGCGAGACCCGCCGGGACCGGACCGAGCCCGGCGCCGCGCTGCATCGCCACCGCGATCACGAACATGAACCCGCTGAAGCCGACCGAGAACGGGACGATCATGACCAGCCCGCGGCGCAGCGACGCCAGCGCGAACAGGCTCGGCGGCACCAACGGCGTACGGCCCCGCCGGTCCGCCCGGCGCTCCACCGCGTAGAACGCCCACGCCGCGAACGGGAAGGCGGCCAGCGTCAGCCAAGTCCACAGCGGCCAGCCTGCCGCCCGGCCCTCGGTGAGCGGCGCGAGCAGGGTCAGCAGCGACGCGGCGAGCAGGACGGTGCCGGGGCCGTCCACCGGCTCCGGGTGCTGCGAGCGGGTCTCCGGGACCGTACGCGCGGCCAGCACCAGGCCGGCCACCACGACCGGGACGTTGACGAGGAATACCGAGCGCCAGCCGGTGCCCCAGATGTCCGCGGCCACGAGCACGCCGCCGAGGATCTGTCCGGCGACCATGGAGAGCCCGGCCGTGGCGCCGTACAGGCTCATCGCCTTGGCGCGGCGCTGCCCGCTGGTCGCCGCCTGGATCGTGGCGAGCACCTGCGGCAGCATCGCCGCCGCCGCCGCGCCCTGCGCGACGCGCGCCGCGACCAGCGTCCAGGCGTTCGGGGCGAGCCCGCAGGCCAGCGAGGTCACCCCGAAGGCCGCCATCCCGCCGAGGAAGAACTCACGCCGCCCGAAGAGGTCGCCGAGACGGCCGCCGAGGACGAGCAGGACGGCGTACGACAGCCCGTACCCGGCGACGACGAGTTCGAGGACGGCCTCGCTCGCGTGCAGGTCCTTGCCGATGGTCGGAAGGGCGACGTTGACGATGAAGAAGTCGATGAGGGGCAGCGCCGCGGCCAGCAGCACCGTGAACAGTCCGAGCCCGCCCAGCCGGGGTGTCTGCACCGGGGAGCGGACGGTACGGGAAATGAGAGTCTCGGTCACGTCATCGAGACTGCGCCGACTCTCAGAGTGGTACCAGAGTCTCTTTATCCTGGTAGAAGCACTACCTGGAAACAGGGTCCGGCGGGCGGCAGGCTGGAGGCATGGCGACCATGGTGCGGGAGACGGCAGCGGTTCGGGAGCCCCGGGAGCCGCGGACACCCGAGACGCGCGAGTCCGACATCCGGCGGCACGAGCTGGCCGCGTTCCTGCGGCACCGGCGCGAGCACATCACCCCCGAGCAGGTCGGACTGCCCCGTGGCCGGCGCCGACGCACCCCGGGGCTGCGCCGCGAGGAGGTCGCGCAGCTCTCCGCGGTTGGCGTCACCTGGTACACCTGGCTCGAACAGGCCCGGGACATCCAGGTCTCCGTCCAGGTCCTCGACGCCCTCGCCCGCACGCTGCTGCTGGATGTCACCGAGCGGGCGCATCTGTTCAACCTCGCCGGCGCCGTCGACCCCGCGCCCGGCTCGCACTGCCCGTCGGTCACCGACGCCCAGCGGATCCTGCTGAAGCAGCTGGAGCCGCTGCCGGCCTGCATTTCCAACAGCCGGTACGACATCCTCGCCTACAACCGCACGTACGGGCTGCTGATGTGCGACCTGGACGCCATCCCGCCGGTGGACCGCAACTGCATGCTGCTGTGCTACACGAACCCCGACTGGCGGGCGGCGATCGTCGAGCACCAGGCGACCATGCGGCTCATGGCGGCCAAGTTCCGCGCCAACATGGCCGACCATCTCGGTGAGCCCGCCTGGAAGATGCTGCTCAAGCGGCTGATGACGGAGTCCGCCGAGTTCCGCGAGGCGTGGGAGCGGCACGAGGTGGTCGGCTTCCGCAGCAAGCGGAAGCAGTTCCGCAACGCGTACGTGGGGTTGCTGACGCTGGACCATACGGATCTGTGGCTCGGGCCGCACAACGGGCCGCGGATGGTCACTTATGCGCCCGCCGATCAGGAGTCCCGCATGCGCCTTGAGGAACTGCAAGCCATCGCGTTGGAGAGGGAGCGGGTGGCGGCATAGCTCGGGTGGTGCGGTGCCGCTCGCGCGGGATGGCTCGGGTGGTGCGGCGCGCTGGCGGCTGCGGCCCCGTTGTGGCTTGTCGCGCAGTTCCCCGCGCCCCTTACGGGGCGCTCACGCCTGCCGCCTCGCGGACCTCCGGTTCTTCGAGCCTCTCCGCCGCACGTTCCGCCGTCCCCCTCGCCCAGCGGCCCGTCGTCAGCGCGCCCAGCAGCAGGACCGCGACGCCACACCCCGTGAGGATCCACCAGCCGGGGCGGGCAGCCTGGACGAAGACCTCCTGGTACGGGCCCCTGTTCACGCCCGACGCCAGGACCGCGCCGACCACCGCGACGCCCAGCGTGCCGCCGATCTGGCGGCTGGTGGAGGCGACCGCCGCGGCGACGCCCGCCTGGGCGCGGGGCATGCCGGAGACGGCCGTGTTGGTGATGGGGGCGTTCACGAAGCCGAAGCCCAGGCCGAAGAGGACGTAGCCGATCACCAGCGTGACGTTCGACGTCTCCGCCTCGAAGGCAGCGAAGAGCAGACCGCTCGCCGTCATCGCGATCCCGGCCGTCAGGAGGGAGAAGCGGGGGCCGCGGCTGCCGACCAGACGGCCCGAGAGGGGGGCGCACACGAAGCACATGACCGCCATCGGCAGCATCCACAGGCCCGCGTGCAGCGCGTCCAGGCCGCGCACGTTCTGCAGGTACAGCGTCGACAGGAACAGGAAACCGCTGAGCGCCGCGAACGCGCTGATCGCCACCACCGTCGCCCCGCTGAACGGCGCCGAACGGAAGAAGCGCAGGTCGATGAGGGGTTCGGCGCGCCGGGGCTCGTAACGGAGCAGGGCGAGGAGCGCCACGAGGGCGATGGCGCCGAGGGTCAGGGTATGCGTGACGGGCGAACTCGGCGCCTCGATGATCGCGTACGTCAGGGAGCCGAGCAGGACGATCACCAGGAGCTGGCCCACCGGGTCGGGGCGGCGGGCCTTCGGGGCACGGGACTCGGGGACGTACCGGAAGGTGAGCAACAGCGCGGCGATGCCGACCGGCACGTTGACCCAGAAGATCGAGCGCCAGCCGACCGAGTCGACGAGCAGGCCGCCGACGATCGGGCCGGCCGCCATCGATATGCCGACCACACCGCCCCACACACCGATCGCGCGGGCGCGCTCGCGCGGGGCCGTGAAGGTGTTGGTGATGATGGACATCGCGACCGGGTTGAGCATCGAGCCGCCCACGGCCTGCACCATGCGGAACACGACCAGCGAGGTGAGGTTCGGGGCGAGGGAGCACAGCGCCGAGCCGATGGTGAAGAGCACCAGGCCCGCCTGGAAGACCCTGCGGCGGCCGATGCGGTCGGCCGTCGAGCCCGCGAGCATCAGCAGCGAGGCCAGGACCAGCGTGTACGCGTCGATCGTCCACTGGAGGCCGGCCACGCTCGCGTGCAGTTCCTTCTGCATGGCCGGCAGCGCGACGTTCAGGACGGTGTTGTCGAGGCTCACGATCAGCAGGCTCATGCAGCAGATCGCGAGCACGAGCAGGCGACGGCGAGGGCTGAGCTCGGGCATGCGATTCATCGTACGCCTATGTCAATAGTGCGTCTAACTAATGAGTGTTACATGATCTCCGCGCCGAGGACCCCTCGGCGTGCGTGACAATAGGGGAATGTCCACGCCCACGCCCACCGACACCCCGACGTCGACGGCCTCGACGTTGCGGATCGGCCCGCACGCCGTCCAGCCGCCCGTCGTGCTCGCGCCCATGGCCGGCATCACGAACGCGCCCTTCCGCACCCTGTGCAGGGAGTTCAGCGGCGGCAAAGGGCTGTTCGTGAGCGAGATGATCACTACCCGGGCGCTGGTCGAACGCAACGAGAAGACCATGCAGCTGATCCACTTCGACGCGACCGAGAAGCCGCGCTCGATCCAGCTGTACGGCGTGGACCCGGCGACCGTCGGCAAGGCCGTCCGCATGATCGCGGAGGAGGACCTGGCCGACCACATCGACCTGAACTTCGGCTGCCCCGTCCCGAAGGTGACCCGCAAGGGCGGCGGGTCCGCCCTCCCGTACAAGCGCAACCTGCTGCGGGCGATCCTGCGCGAGGCCGTCAGCGGCGCCGGCGATCTGCCGGTCACGATGAAGATGCGCAAGGGCATCGACGACGACCACATCACCTATCTCGACGCCGGGCGGATCGCCGTCGAGGAGGGCGTCACCGCCATCGCGCTGCACGGCCGTACGGCGGCCCAGCACTACGGCGGCACGGCGGACTGGGACGCCATCGCACGGCTGAAGGAGCACGTGCCGGAGATCCCGGTGCTCGGCAACGGCGACATCTGGTCGGCCGAGGACGCGCTGCGGATGGTGCGCGAGACGGGCTGCGACGGAGTGGTCGTGGGGCGCGGATGCCTGGGGCGGCCGTGGCTGTTCGCGGATCTGGTGGCGGCCTTCGAGGGCCGGACGGACGCCCGTGCCGGAGGCACTGATGGATACGGTGCGCGGCCGACGCTGCGCGAGGTCGCCGACGTCATGGTCCGGCACGCCACCCTGCTCGGCGAGTGGATCGGCGACGAGTCGCGCGGAGTCATCGACTTCCGCAAGCACGTGGCCTGGTACCTGAAGGGCTTCGCGGTCGGTTCGGAGATGCGCAAGCGGCTCGCGATCACGTCCTCGCTGGAGGAACTGCGGGCCGGGCTCGACGAGCTGGACCTCGACCAGGCCTGGCCCCTCGGCGCCGACGGGCCCCGCGGCCGTACGTCCGGCAACAACCGTGTGGTGCTGCCGGACGGCTGGCTGAAGGACCCGTACGACTGCGCGGGCGTCAGCGAGGACGCGGAGCTGGACACCTCGGGCGGCTGAGTAGGCGGTTGATCAGGCGGCTGATCAGCCCTTCGACGGGTGCGGGGTCGAGCCGTACGCCGTCAGGAAGCGGTCGCGGAACGAACTCATCTTCCACACCGGCGCGTCGTGCGCGGGCCGCAGGCCGTCCGACCAGCCCCAGTCGGCGATCTTGTCGAGCACCTTCGGGTCCTTCGCGACGATCATGCACGGCACGTCACGGCTGGCGTGATTGCCGCTGACGCGGGCGATCGGCTGGTGGTCGCCGAGGAAGACGAGCACCGTGTTGTCGTTGCCGTAGCGCTCCAGCCACTGGGTCAGGGCGGTCACCGAGTACTGGATCGACTTGCCGTACTCCTCCTTCGACCGGGTGGAGTCGGCGATGATGTCCGCCGCCTTGTTGCCCGCCTTCTGGATGGCGTCGAAGATCGAGCCGTCGCCCAGCTCGTCCCAGCCGACCATCTTGGGGATGGGGCCCCAGGGCTGGTGGCTGGAGGTCAGGATGATCTCCGACATCAGCGGCTTGTCGCGCTTCTTGCTGTGCTCCAGTTTCTGGAACTGCTCCAGCGCGTACTGGTCGGGCATGGTCGACCAGCTGAACTTCGGGCCCTGGTAGCCCATCTGGAAGGCGTTGTAGACCTTGTCGAGGCCGTAGAACTTCTGCTCCGGCCAGCCCTTCTGGACGCCGGGCATGACGCCGACCGTGTCCCAGGCACCGGTCTTCTTGAACGCCTTGGTGAGGCTGAGGTGGTCGCCGGCGGTGACGGTGCGGTAGCGGTTCTGGTTGTCGATCCACAGGCCCGACAGGAACGTGGAGTGGCCGAGCCAGCTGCTGCCGCCGTACGTCGCCGAGGTCAGCCAGCCGCTCTTGGCGTGGAAGCCCGCCTTGGCCAGGGCCTTGGTACTGGAGTCGAGCGTCTTGTCGACGCCGGGCGCCATGATCGGGTCCTCGATCGCGCTGCGGCCGTAGCTCTCGATGAACGTGAAGATCATGTCCTTGCCGCGCAGGTCGGGTACGAGCTGGGAGCCCGGGGTGTTGCCGAAGGCGTCGATCTTGGCGGTCTTGGCGAACTCCCGCTCGTCGCGGATGGTCGCGCGGACGCTGTTGACGCGGGACTGGAGCAGCGTGACGGTGTGATCGGAGGCCAGTTGCATGCCGCTGACCTGGAGGCTGAGGGCCGTGCAGGTCATCCACACCATGCTCAGGACGAGGACGGTGCGGGTGGTGGTGGCGCGGTGCCGGGCCATCAGGTTGCTGAGCCGGACGACGGCGAGTGCCGAGACGACGAGGATGACGAGGACGAGCGCGACGACCGCGACCAGGGTCCCCAGGGCGCCCGTTCCGCCCAGCGTGTCCTTGAGGTAGGAGTAGGCGTCGGCGAACAGGGACCAGTCGAGGATGACGTTGAAGCCGCGGCCGAGGTATTGGTAGAAGCCGATGTCCAGCACGTTGAGCACCGTCAGCACGCCGAGCGCGATGCCGCCGAGCCAGGCCGTGACCAGCCGTGGCCGCCTCGGGAGCGCGGTCAGCACGACGGCACCGATCAGCGCCTCCACCGGGATCCGCAGGAACACGGCGGGCCGGAAGTCGGGCTTGTTGGGCAGCAGGAGCGAGGCGACGACGAGGGCGCCGGCGAGAACGGTGACGGTGATACCGAGGACGCGGGCGGCGACGGGGTGCTCGGCACGCCAGGCACGCAGGCGGCGACGGCGGGCGGGGGTGGGGGCGGAGTCGGGGTCGGGCGGCGGGGTGCCGACGCCGGCTTCGGCACCCGGGGTGGCGGTGTCGGGCTCGCCTTCGGCGGCGGACGCGGCGTCGTCTTCGGGACTGTCGGCGTTGGCGTCGGCGTCGGCTTCGGATTCGGCTTCGGCGTCTGCCCGGGTGGCGTCAGGTTCGCCTTCGGTGGCGGACGCGGCGTCGTCTTCGGGACTGTCGGCGTCGGAAGCGAGCGCCGGCTCGTCGGCTTCGGGGCCTTCGGTGAGGGCCGTGGCGTCGGACTCGGCGTCGGCCGCCACATCGGTGCGGGCGTCGGCGGGTACAGGCTCGTCGGCCGGGGTGCCTGCGGCGGGGTCGGTGTCGCCTTCGGCCCTCGGCTCCCCCGAGTGGTCGGTCACCGAGCCGGTGCCGTTGTCCGTCGTGTCCATCGTGTGCGTCGCAGCGGCGTCGTCCGTCGGCTCGTGCGCTGTCGCGGCGTCGTCCGCCGGCTCGTGCGCTGTCGCGGCGTCGTGCTTCGGCTCGGGCTCGGTGGCGGCCTCGTGCTCGGGCTCGGGCTCAGCCTTGTCCGTCGTCTGGGGTGAGCGTGTGTTGGCAGGCAACCCGAGGGTCCTTCCGTATCGAAGCCCGTGGTGGAGCGGCGGGCCACGCTGGGGAGGCTGGGGCCCGCCGTCATCCCGTACGCGTGGCCGCGCAGGTACGTTCAACCACAGACCCCCAGCGCCCGGCAAACACCCGGCAAACCCCAGGTCAACCGACTCGGCCGGGCCGAGCCCGCGCCCCGAAAGGGGCGCGGGGCTGTATCGATGTGCGGCTCCGCCGCGTGGGCGCGATCAACCACGACGCACCCGCAGGTGATGGCATACCGGACCCCCAGCGGAGCGCCTACGCACCGCCCACCGCGGTGAGCAGCGCGAGTGGTGTCGCCGCCGAGCGTGACTCGCGGACGCACGCGTGCGGATACGGCACCGGTTCCGGATGCGTGTCGCGACCGTACCCCGCGAGCACCTCCGGCAGCCGGTGACCCGTCGCCGTCGCCGCGTCGACCAGCGCGTGTGCGACCGTACGCGCCTCGTCGTGCAGGCCGTAGCGGGCGAGGCCCAGCGTGATCAGCGCGTTGTCGTGCGGCCAGACCGAGCCGCGGTGGTACGACATCGGGTGGTACGCCGCCTGGTCCGCGGCCAGTGTGCGCACGCCCCAGCCGGAGAAGAAGTCCGGTTCGAGCAGGCGCCGGCCGACCAGTTCCCCGTACTCCTTGTCCAGCAGGCCCGACCACAGCAGATGGCCCGCGTCCGACGCGAGCGCGTCCACCTGGCGGCCCTCGCCGTCCAGCGCCAGCGCCGGGAACGCGTGGTCCTCCATCCAGAAGTCCCGCTGGAAACGGTCGCGCAGATCCCCGGCCGCCTGTTCGAGCAGCGCCGCGTACACCTCGTCGTCCCACACGGTGCGCGCCAGGTGCGCGGTGCGGCGCAGCGCGTCGTACGCGTATCCCTGCGCGCCCGCCGCCATCACCGGGCCGGTGGCCCGGCTGCCGTCGGCGGAGCAGATCGCGCCGGGGGAGTCCTTCCAGTTCTGGTTGGCGAGGCCGCCCTCGTCCGCGCGGTAGACGAGATAGCCGCGGGAGGTGAGCCCGCCGTGGTCCAGCATCCAGCCGATCGCCGCGCGGGCGTGGGGCTGGAGGCGCTGGGCCAACGCCACGTCACCGGTGTGTTCGACGTACGCCCCGAGCAGCACCAGGAACAGCGGGGTCGCGTCGACCGAGCCGTAGTACCGCCCGTACGGCACCTGCCCGAAGTGCGCCAGCTCCCCGTGCCGCACCTCGTGCACGATCTTCCCCGGCTGCGCCACCGAGCGCGTGTCGACCTCGCTCGCCTGTGTCGCGGCGAGCGCGGGCAGCGTGGCCGCGGCCAGTCGGGGGCGGTAGGGCAGTGCGAAGAGGGAGGTGAGCAGCGCGTCGCGGCCGAGGAGCGTGAGGAACCAGGGGGCGCCGGCCGCGGGGACACGCAGGTCCTCGCCGTCGGGGCCCGTCGCCGGGACCTGGAGCGCGGCGAGGTCGGACAGGCCCCGCGCACAGGCCGTGGCCAGTTCGGGCCAGCCGGTGGGGAAGGCCACGCCCTCCATGAACTCGCCTTCCACAGCGAGGAGTCGGTCGTTGACGGCGGCGGGGGAGGCCGGGACCGCCGGGTCCTGCGCCGCCCCGTGCGGCCGGGCGGCGACCCGCAGTGCCAGCTCCGCCGAGCCGTGCGGCTCCAGGTCCAGCGTCCACACCAGGCGGCGGGCGCCCGTGCCCGTCTCCTCCACGCCGTCCGGCGGGGGTTCGGCCGTGACCGTCGTACAGGACCGCCACTCACCGCGCCGGTAGCCGAACTCCACGCCGTCGTCGAGGATCTGGCGGGAGCGCACGGCGCCCGTCTTGGCGTACGTACGGTGGTCGGAGCGCAGTTCGAACTGGTCCGTGAAGTCGGCGTCCGCGGTGACCGCGACGCGGACCGTCGTCGGCACCGGGCGGTTGCTGGTGACGCGCAGGCTCTCCACGAACACGCCGTCGGCCACGGCCTGCTCACGGAAGAGGGTGTGCGCGGGCGGCTCCTGACGGCCGCCGCGCGGTACGAGGACGCAGCGGGCCGTGTCCCCGTCGGCGACCGGCGTGAGCGTCTCGGGCACGGCGCCGTCGACGGTGAGCTGCCACCGGCTCAGGTGCCGTGCGTCCCGTACGAATAATCCCGCCGGTGAGTTGCCGCCCCGCACTCCGCTGATGTCCCCGCCGTCGCCCACGGCGGCGAACGTGCTGCCGTGCACGAGCAGATGATGCCGGTCCGTCATCCCCGGTCCCCTCCTTTGTCACTCCTGTCGAACGTGCCGATGCCCATGGGGGACACGTTGTGTCCGGGGCGCTCATGGAGCAGGTCGAGCGTCAGCGCGGCGGTCCAGCCGAAGCCGAGCGCCCCGCATGCCTCGCCGGTGTACGGGTCGACGTACTCCGCGAAGTCCGAGGTGTCCGCGGTGGTGAGCAGGGACTCGCGCAACGCGTCGGCCTCCGCCCGCTCGCCGTGCGTCCTGAGGCCGCGCTCCACCAGCCAGCCGATGTTGAACCAGGCGGGCCCGCGCCAGTACCGGTGCGGATCGAAGGCCTCGCCGAGCAGGTCATAACTCGGTACGAGCCGGGTGACGCCGCCGAGCCCGAAATGCGGTCCGCGCAGCGTACGGACGAGCGTGGCCGCGATGTCACGGGGGAGCGTCGGGAGGAGCAGTGGGATGAGACCGGAGACGCTGCGCTCGGGGATGAGGGCGCCGGTGGGGGAGCGGTGCTCTGATGCGAGAGCGGTGCTCTGTGAGCGGTGCTCTGCGTCGTGAGCATCGTTCCGAGAGCGCTGCCCCGCGTCGAGAGCGCCGCTCCGAGAGCGCTGCTCCGTATCGAGAGCGCCGCTCCGAGAGCGCTGCTCCGCGTCGAGAGCGCCGCTCCGAGAGCGCTGCCCCGCATCGAGAGCACCGCTCCCTCCCTCGCCGTCCCCATACACGTCCCGGCAGAAGAACATCCCCTCCGCCGGGTCCCACAGCCGGTCGACGAGGGCGGCCGTCAGACGCTCCGCGCGGGCGTGCCGGGCCGTGCCCGTAGCGCCCAGCTCCCGCGCGATGCGGGCCAGCGCGTGCTCCGAGGCGATCAGCAGCGCGTTGAACGCCGGGTCCTCCACCGCGAACTCCCCGCCCCCGTCGGCGTACCCACCGTCGCGGTAGTCCGTCGCCAGCCGCACGTACCGCCCGTAGTCCAGGTCCGTCGGCCGGTCCTCGGGCGCGCCGTGGTCGAGGTCGGCGCGGCGGAAGGAGCGGGCCGGGGCCGGGGTGATCCGGGACAGCGGCGCGTCCCAGGTGGGGCTGTTGTCCATGCCCTGCTCCCAGGGGTGGACCACCGAGGCGAGCCCGCCGCCGCCCAGGTCGCGGCGGTGCAGCAGATAGCGGTGCCAGGCGGCCAGACGTGGGTAGACCCGGGCCAGGAAGCCGCGCGCCCGGGACAGCCCCGGGTCGGAGCGGTGCACCAGCCAGGCCGCCAGCGCGTGCACCGGTGGCTGCACGATGCCCGAGGTCTGTACGGTGCGCGGAGCGCCCGCGGCGCGCCCCGCGGTCGAGGAGCGCCAGAAGTCGGGGCTCGGGAAGTACGCGTCGAGCGGCACGGAGGGGTTGAAGACGATGTGCGGGACGCGTCCGTCGCCCCACTGGGCGTCGAGCAGGGTCTCCAGCTCCGTCTGCGCCCTGAGCGGTGACAGGTGCCGCAGGCCGATCGCGATGAACGCCGAGTCCCAGGACCACTGGTGCGGATACAGGCCGCGCGAGGGCACCGTGGAAGTCCCCGTCCAGTTGGCGTCCAGCACCTGCGCCGCCCTGACGTGCAGCGACCCCGTGGGCCCCGTCGGCCCCCCGGGCCCGGCCGGATCGTATACACGCGTACCGGAATGGGCGATCTCACGTGGACAGGACCCCGGCGGTGAACCGGAGGTGCGCACGGGACTCGTGAGTTCCGTACGGCGGGCGGTGAGTTGGGGTGTGCGGTCCACTC
Source organism: Streptomyces sp. CGMCC 4.7035 (assembly GCF_031583065.1). Taxonomy (GTDB): domain Bacteria; phylum Actinomycetota; class Actinomycetes; order Streptomycetales; family Streptomycetaceae; genus Streptomyces; species Streptomyces yaanensis. The sequence goes on along the minus strand of NZ_CP134053.1, from coordinate 6,531,574 downwards.
AGGTCTCCCCGAAAGACGTCCTGCCGAGCGGTTCGGCACTGGCTACCGTAGGGTTACGTCTATTTAACACGCAAAACTCAATATGTAATGCAAGGTTGGTGAACGCAAGGGGGTGCGCATGAGCGGAAGAGTCGGAAAGCCGGGCACGCAGGCCAGCGCCGGGGATCTGCTCGAACTGGTGCGCAGTGGCCGTGCCACGACCCGGGGTGCCCTGCAACAGGCCACGGGCCTGTCCCGGGCCACGGTCGGCCAGCGCCTGGACCGTCTCTTCCGGGCCGGCTGGCTGCGCGAGGGTGCGGGAGGACCGGTCGAATCGCCGCTCGGCGGCCGCCCTTCGATCACCCTGGAGTTCGACGACGCCCACGCGGTGGTGCTCGCCGCCGACCTCGACACCCGGCATGCCCGCGCCGCAGTCCTCTCCCTGACCGGCGAGATCCTGGCCGAGCACACCGGGACCCTGGTCATCGAGGACGGCCCGGACGCCGTCCTCGGCGAACTGGGCCACTGGTTCGCCGAACTCCTGGAGAAGGCGGGCCATCGGGCGCACGAGGTCTGCGGAATCGGGCTCGCGGTCCCCGGGCCGGTCGACAGCGACACCGGGCGGGTCGTCCAGCCGCCGATCATGCCGGGCTGGGACGGCTACGACATACGGGGCCGCCTCGGCCGCGCGTTCGCGGAGCACGCGCACGGCGCCCCCGACGTGCCCGTGCTGGTCGACAACGACGCGAACCTGATGGCGTACGGCGAACAGCGCACCGGACACCCGGACTGCTCGGCGTTCGTGCTGGTCAAGGTCTCCACCGGTATCGGGGCGGGCGTGGTCGTGGACGGCCGGATCTACCGCGGTGTCGACGGCGGCGCCGGGGACATCGGACACATCCGCGTCCCCGAGGGCGCCGACGCCCTGTGCCGCTGCGGTTCGTACGGCTGTCTGGCCGCCGTCGCGAGCGGCGGGGCCGTCGCGCGCCGGCTCGCGGAGGCCGGCGTCCCGGCCGCCTCCGGCTCGGACGTATGGGAACTGTTGACCGCCGGGCACCCGGAGGCCGCCGCGCTCGCGCGGGAGGCCGGGCGGAGCGTCGGGGACGTGCTGGCGACCGTTGTGACGCTGCTGAACCCCGGGGTGCTGATGATCGCGGGCGATCTGGCCGGAACACCCTTCCTCACGGGCATACGGGAGCTGCTGTACCAGCGGGCGCTGCCCCGCTCCACCGCGCACCTGGACGTGGTGACCTCGCGGCTGGGGGAGCGGGCGGGCCTGGTCGGGGCGGGCGCACTGGTCGTGGAGCACCTGTACGCGCCGGAACGGGTGGAGGAGCGGCTGCTCGCGCTCGGCGTGTGAGCGGTGTCGTGACGGCCGTGTGCGAGATGTGGCCGTGGCGACCGGGTGTGAGGCGTTTTCGTGACGGGCGTGTTTCCGTCCGAATGGGCGTCCGCATGGTGAAATCGGGCTGCCTCGCATAGCGTGATTCTCGCCACCCCTGATAGGGGTTGCGCTCAGATGAGCGGATCTTGGGCGGCTGCACTTCTCCAAGGGGTGGCACTGAGTGCCACCCCTTGATCGTTCATCGATCGAAATCAGACGTGTTGAGAGCCGCTCATCTGAGCGGTAAATGGCATCTACGGGCGTTGATGCCTTCAAGAAGTGAAAACATCCGGCGCCGACCGCTTGCGAAGCCTTGACTTTCGATCCAGTGGCGGACGAGTGGTTACGGGCGCATGACGCGCAAGTGGACGTACCCAGGTGCCTTCGATCTGGGTATGTTCCTCGCCGTCAGGGCAGCCACCGCGTCCTCGAGGAGTCGAGACCGTGTCGGAAAACAAAGATCCCCACGTAGCTGAGAACGGCGTCGAGGGCGTGAAGTTCGTTTATGACTTCACCGAGGGCAACAAGGACCTCAAGGACCTCCTCGGTGGCAAAGGCGCGAACCTCGCCGAGATGACCAACCTGGGCCTCCCCGTCCCTCCGGGCTTCACCATCACCACCGAGGCCTGCAAGGTCTACCTCGACAGCGGCGAGGAGCCGGCGGCACTGCGTGACGAGGTGAGTGCGCACCTCTCCGCGCTGGAAGACCGCATGGGCAAGAAGCTCGGCCAGCCCGACAACCCCCTCCTCGTCTCGGTCCGTTCCGGTGCGAAGTTCTCGATGCCGGGCATGATGGACACCGTCCTGAACATCGGCCTCTCCGACAAATCCGTGCAGGGCCTGGCCAAGCAGGCCGGGGACGAGCGCTTCGCGTGGGACTCGTACCGTCGTCTCATCCAGATGTTCGGCAAGACGGTCCTCGGTGTCGACGGCGACCTCTTCGAGGACGCGCTGGAGGCGGCCAAGGAGGCCAAGCAGGTCGCGGTCGACACGGAACTGGACGCCGCCGACCTCAAGAAGCTGGTCACCAAGTTCAAGAAGATCGTCAAGGCCGAGGCCGGGCGCGACTTCCCGCAGGATCCGCGCGAGCAGATGGACCTCGCCATCAAGGCGGTCTTCGACTCGTGGAACGGCGACCGCGCCAAGCTCTACCGCCGCCAGGAGCGCATCCCGCACGACCTGGGCACGGCCGTCAACGTCTGTTCGATGGTCTTCGGCAACCTGGGCCCCGACTCGGGCACGGGCGTCGCGTTCACCCGCGACCCCGCCTCCGGCCACCAGGGCGTCTACGGCGACTACCTCCAGAACGCGCAGGGCGAGGACGTGGTCGCGGGTATCCGCAACACGGTACCGCTCGCGGAGCTGGAGCAGATCGACAAGAAGTCGTACGACCAGCTGATGCAGATCATGGAGACCCTGGAGAACCACTACAAGGATCTCTGCGACATCGAGTTCACCATCGAGCGCGGGCAGCTGTGGATGCTCCAGACCCGCGTCGGCAAGCGCACGGCGGGTGCGGCCTTCCGCATTGCCACGCAGCTGGTGGACCAGGGCCTGATCGACGAGGCGGAGGCGCTCCAGCGCGTCACCGGTGCCCAGCTCGCTCAGTTGATGTTCCCCCGCTTCGACGAGCAGGCAAAGGTCGAGCAGGTCGGCCGGGGCATCGCGGCCTCGCCGGGTGCGGCGGTCGGCAAGGCGGTCTTCGACTCGTACACCGCTGTGAAGTGGTCGCGTTCCGGCGAGAAGGTGATCCTCGTCCGCCGCGAGACGAACCCCGACGACCTGGACGGCATGATCGCGGCCGAGGGCATCCTCACCTCGCGCGGCGGCAAGACGTCCCACGCGGCCGTCGTCGCGCGCGGCATGGGCAAGACGTGCGTGTGCGGCGCGGAGGAGCTGGAGGTCGACACCAAGCGCCGCCGCATGACGGTCCCCGGCGGCCATGTCGTCGAGGAGGGTGACCTGATCTCCATCGACGGTTCGTCGGGCAAGGTCTACCTGGGCGAGGTCCCGGTGGTCCCGTCTCCCGTCGTGGAGTACTTCGAGGGCCGGATGCACGCGGGCGCCGACGACGCCGACGAACTGGTCGAGGCCGTCCACCGGATCATGGCGTTCGCGGACCGCAAGCGCCGCCTGCGGGTCCGCGCGAACGCGGACAACGCCGAGGACGCGCTGCGCGCACGCCGCTTCGGCGCACAGGGCATCGGCCTGTGCCGTACGGAGCACATGTTCCTGGGCGACCGGCGCGAGCTGGTGGAACGCCTCATCCTGGCGGACACGCAGGACGAGCGCGAGGAGTCCCTCAAGGAACTGCTCCCCCTTCAGAAGCAGGACTTCGTCGAACTCTTCGAGGCGATGGACGGCCTGCCGGTGACGATCCGTCTCCTGGACCCGCCGCTGCACGAGTTCCTGCCCGACATCACCGAGCTGTCGGTGCGCGTGGCGCTGGCGGAGTCCCGCCAGGAGCCGCACGAGAACGAGCTGCGTCTGCTCCAGGCCGTGCACCGCCTGCACGAGCAGAACCCCATGCTGGGCCTGCGCGGCGTACGTCTCGGCCTGGTCATCCCCGGTCTGTTCACCATGCAGGTACGGGCGATCGCCGAGGCGGCGGCCGAGCGCAAGGCGGCGAAGGGCGACCCGCGCGCGGAGATCATGATCCCGCTCGTCGGCACGGTCCAGGAGCTGGAGATCGTGCGCGAGGAGGCGGACCAGGTCATCGCGGAGGTGGAGGCGGCGACGGGCACGCGCCTGAAGCTGGCGATCGGCACGATGATCGAGCTCCCGCGCGCCGCGCTGACCGCCGGTCAGATCGCCGAGGCCGCCGAGTTCTTCTCCTTCGGCACCAACGACCTGACCCAGACGGTGTGGGGCTTCAGCCGCGACGACGTCGAGGCCTCGTTCTTCACGGCCTACCTGGAGAAGGGCATCTTCGGCGTCAGCCCGTTCGAGACGATCGACAAGGACGGCGTGGGCTCCCTGGTCCAGGCCGCCGCCAAGGCCGGCCGTGCCACCCGCCCCGACCTGAAGCTCGGCGTCTGCGGCGAGCACGGCGGCGACCCCGAGTCGGTGCACTTCTTCCACGAGGTGGGCCTGGACTACGTCTCCTGCTCGCCGTTCCGGATCCCGGTGGCGCGCCTTGAGGCGGGCCGGGCGGCCTCGCAGTCGGAGGGCAGCGACCACCGATAAAGACCCCGGGACCGTCGCCGGTGTCCCCGACCCTCAATACCGACCCGGCGGCGGCCCCGGACCACCGAGAGAGGGCGGCACCCCTGTGCGGGGGGTGCCGCCCTCTCGCCGTTCCTCGGCGAAGGAATCGGCGCCCGTCCTGCCCGGTTGCGTGTTCGCGTATTCTGGCGCGATCAAGGGGGAGGTTCTGATGGTGGTGCTGCTCAGCGTGGTCCTGGCTCTCACGGTGGCCGGGTGCGGCGCGGTGGTGTGGGCGGCGCGCGGCGGACCTCGGTGGGTGCGCGCCGTGGCGACCGCGACCCTTGTGGCCGGCGAACTGGTGAGGCGCTCCGGTAGTAGGAGCGAAACGCGAAGCAACGGCGGCGACGAGTAGGGCCGTCCCCCGACGTCGCCGATGGCTGGGTCCGGCGCGGCACCGCGCGGAGAGGCTCCGCGTGCCACCGCCGGGCCTCGGGTGTTACTTCGGCAGATCGGCAGACCGCCTTGTAGCTGTTGCCCTCGGCATCCGGCAGCGTGCCCTTGAGTGAGACCGACCTGCGGACGCGGGATGGTGCAGCGTGATGCTGCTCTTGCCGTGCGCGGTGATGACGTGAGCCTTCTTCCAGGTGTCACCGCCGTCGTAGGACGCCTCGACCGTGAGGGACTTGACTCCCTTGTCGGCCGCGTAGCCGCTGACGACGAGCGGAACCCTCAGCTTCGCGCCCGCCTTTGCGGTGCTGCCCAGGCTCCGCTTCGGGGCGAAGGCCAGGGTGGACAACGGAAGAATCGCCACCCCGCCCCCGGCCCACGCGGACGTGACCGTCCAGGCGGCCTGGATTCGGGTACTGACCCCGGCGATGCTGAGGAGGCCTGATCGCTCCGAACACGCTTCGCTCACTCGACATCGGCTCCCGATCTCCTCTGAACGGCCGTGAACCGTACGGAATGAGACGGAAATTGAGACGGACGACGGAGTCGGACGGTACGCGACCGGAGCGATGCGTCACGTGCTTTCGAAATTTCGAAGGTGCCGACGACTCAGTGGTGGTCGGCGGTCGGGGGCTGGGCTGTGCTGCTGCGCTCGACCAGGCTGGTGGCCAGGTCAACGCGCAGCGCGGACGGTGAGTTGCCGCGGGCGAGGTCGATCACCATGCGCGCGGCGACCTCGGCCATCTTGGTCAGCGGCTGGCGGACGGTGGTCAGGGGTGGGCCGACCCAGCGGGCGATGGGCAGGTCGTCGAAGCCGACGACGCTGAGATCCTCCGGGATGCGCAGGCCCAACTCCCGTGCGGCCTCGTAGACGCCGAGCGCCTGCAGGTCGTTGCCGGTGAAGATCGCGGTGGGCCGGTCCTTGAGGCGCAGCAGCTCCAGGCCCGCCCAGTAGCCGGTTTCGTGGTAGAAGTTGCCCTCGCGGATCAGTGCGGGATCGAAGGCGACGCCGGCCGTCTCCAGCGCGGCCCGATAGCCGTCGATCCGGGCGCGGCTGCACATCATCGGCCGTGGTCCGGCGATCATGCCGATGCGCCGGTGGCCCAGGTCCAGCAGGTGGCGGGTGGCGGCGAGGCCGCCGTTCCAGTTGGTCGTCCCGACCGCCGGCATGCCCTGACCGGGGTCCCCGGCCGGGTCCATCACCACGAACGGGATGTCGCGACTGGTCAGCTGCGCCTGCTGGGCCTCGTCGAGCCCGGACAGCACCAGGACCACGCCGGTGGGGCGGCGGGCGAGCACCCCGTCCATCCAGGACTGCCCGAGGCTGAGCCGGCCCGAGGATTCCGACAGGACGACGCTCATCCCCTCCTCGCGGACGACGTTCTCGACCCCGCGGATGACCTCCATTGCCCAGGCGCTCTCGAGCTCGTGGAACACCAGCTCCAGCAAGGGGCTGGACGGGGCGCTGTTGCTGCGTCGCCGCTGGTAGCCGTACTGATGCAGCAGCTCCTCCACTCGCTCCCGGGTGGCGGGGGCGACGTCCGCGCGGCCGTTGACGACTTTCGAAACAGTCGGTGTGGATACCCCCGCCTTGCGTGCGATTTCAGCGAGTGTCGCCGCTCTGGTCACGAGCCCCTCCTGTGCTGCCCTCGTGTGCGAAGTACGACGTGGTTGCGACTGTATGGGACGGATCCTAGCTGGTCAGGGCCTCAGCCGGTACGTCCGAATCGAGATCTCCCAGACCCTTGACGGAGGTCGATGTTACGCCTAGGTTTCCCGCATCATTCGGCAATCTCTTCGAAATTATCGACGGAGTGGCAATCCAATGGGCTCTCTTCGCGTGACCGTTCGCAACGGTGCGACCCGGAACAGAATCGCCGCGGTAGCGGCAACGACCGCGCTGGTGCTCGGTCTGACCACCGCATGCGGGTCCAGCGGCGGCTCCAACTCCGGGACGATCCACGTCCTCGTGTACGGGGACTCCGCGAACAAGGTCGAAAAGCAGATCGTCGACACGTTCAACAAGACCTCGAAGGTCAAGGTGGTGCTGGACACCATCCCCGGCGCCGACTACCAGGCCAAGCTCAACACGATCATCAACACCCCGCAGGCCCCGGACATCTTCTTCAACTGGGGCGGCGGCAGCATCGCGCCCTACGCCAAGAAGAACCTCCTGCTCCCCCTGGACGACATGATCGCCAAGGACCCGGGGCTCAAGGCCAACTTCCTCCCCTCGGTGTTCAACACCGCGGTGGTCGACGGCAAGTCCTACGGTGTCCCGATGCGCGGCACGCAGCCCGTGCTGCTCTTCAACAACAAGAAGGTCCTGGCGAGCGCCGGCCTGAGCGTCCCGCAGACCTGGGACGACCTGATCAACGACGTCAAGGTGCTCAAGGGCAAGGGTCTGACCCCGATCGCGCTCGGCGGCGGCGACCAGTGGCCCACCCTCATGTGGTTCGAGTACGTCTTCGACCGGGTCGCCGGTCCGGACCTGTTCCAGAAGGCGCTCGCCGGTGACAAGAGCGTGTGGGCCAGGCCGGAAAGCCACAAGGCCCTGGGCATGCTGAAGCAGCTGGTCGACGCCGGTGCATTCGGCAGCAACTTCGAGTCGGTGAAGTTCACCGACGGCGGGTCCCCGGCGCTGCTGGCCAAGGGCAAGGCCGCCTTCGAGCTGATGGGCTCCTGGGAGTACTCCACCCAGCAGTCCAACAACCCCGACTTCGCCAAGAACGACCTCGGCTACAGCGCCTTCCCGACCGTCAGCGGCGGCAAGGGCGACCCGAAGGACCTCGTCGGCAACACCAACAACTTCTACTCCGTCCTGAAGAAGACCAAGCACCCCGACACCGTGGCGGCCTTCCTCAAGCTCATGTACTCCGACGAGTTCGTGAAGGCGCAGCTCGGCATCGGCAATCTGCCGACCACCACCAACACCGACAAGTTCCTGTCCACCTCGGCCAGCCCGGACTACTCGAAGTTCCAGTTCGACCTGGTCAAGGCGGCCCCGTCGTTCCAGCTGTCCTGGGACCAGGCCTACCCGCCGGCCGCGGCCACGCCGCTCCACACGGCCATTGTGAAGTTCTTCGACGGCAAGACCGACGCCAACGGCTTCATCCAGGCGATGCAGTCGCTGTCCAACTCCTGAGTAGGACCGATGAGCTCACTTTCTCTCGCAGCCGTGTCCGGCCGCCGCCTCAAGGCGCGCCGGGCCGGCGTCGGGGTGACCCGCCCGGGCTTCGTCTGGGCGGTACCCGCGACCGTCTTCTTCCTCCTGTTCGCGATCCTCCCGCTGGTGCTGGTCGCGGTGCTGTCCTTCACCAGCTGGGACGGCATCACCTCGCCGCACTTCAACGGCCTGGCGAACTGGACCAAGCTGATCCACGACCCGGTGATGACCCAGAGCATCTGGCTCACCCTCGTGCTCACCGTGCTCGGGGTCGTGACGCAGACGCCCATCAGCATCCTGCTGGGCGTCTGGGCGGCCGGCTACCAGCGCAACCGGGCCGTGCTGTCCGCGATCTTCTTCGTCCCCCTGCTGCTCTCGGCGACCGCGGTCTCGGTGGTATGGCGCGCCCTGCTCGACCCCAACTTCGGCATGCCGGGCCAGCTTCCCTGGCTGTTCGGTGACGGCAACCTGCTCGGCAGCCAGACCGGTTCGATCGGGGTGCTGACCTTTGTCGGAATGTGGCAGTTCACCCCCCTGCACACACTCCTCTACCAGGGCGGCGCCCGCGCGATTCCGCAGGTGCTCTACCAGGCCGCGGCGATCGACGGGGCCGGCACCGTGCGGCAGTTCTTCCACATCACCCTGCCGCAACTGCGCAACACCGCGATCACCTCGATGATCCTCATGGTCGTCGGCGGGCTGACCACGTTCGACACGGTGCTGATCCTCACCCAGGGCGGCCCCGGCACGGACACCACGGTCAGCGCCTACTACATGTACCAGCAGAGCTTCAAGAATTTCGACTTCGGCGCCGGCTCGGCCATCGCGCTGGTCCTGGTCGTGGTGGCCACGCTCATCTCCCTGGCCGTGGTCCGGTTCTCCGGCTACGACAAGATGCGCAGCACGGCGGAGGGGGTCTGATGCGACAGCGCCCCAACTACCTTGCCGGACTGGGCTCCCTGATATGGCTCGCTCTGGTCGGTCTGCCGCTCTACGTGCTGCTGGTCGCGACCCTGCGCACCACCTCCAACTACTCCACCCAGGGCCCGCTGAGCTTTCCGTCGCAGCTGACCCTGAGCAACTACCTCAACGCGTTCTCCAACGGCTTCGGCCAGGACTTCCTCAACACCCTGATCGTCACCGTCAGCGTCGTCGGCATCGTGCTGGTGGTGGTGCCGCCGCTCGCCTACGCCATCGTGCGCGCCCAGGGCCGGACCATCACCGTCGTGTTCCGGGTTTTCCTGCTGGGACTCGCGATCCCCGCGCAGGCGGTGATCGTGCCGATGTTCTACGTGATCAGCCAGGCCGGGCTCTATGACCACCTGATCGGCGTCATCCTGCCCACCGCCGCGTTCTCGCTGCCGGTGTGCACCCTGGTGCTGACCGGGACGATGCGCGACATCACCCCTGAGCTGTACGAAGCCATGGCGATGGACGGAGCCTCCCCACGGCGGGTCTTCATCCAACTGGTCCTGCCGCTGTCGAAAAGCGGGCTCTCCTCCATCGTCGTCTTCTCGGCCCTGCAGGCCTGGAACGGCTTCCTCTTCCCGCTGATCCTCACCCAGTCGGAGTCGACCAAGGTGATCACCCTCGGTCTGTACAACTTCCAGACCGAACACGGCGTCGACGTCCCCGGACTGCTCAGCGCCGTGGTGCTGTCCATGCTCCCCATTTTCATCGTTTACCTGTTCGCCCGCCGCGCCCTGGTCCAGGGGCTCATGGGGGTCGGAGGAAAGTGACCGGCAACATGAACCCCACCGTCGAGCTCGCCACCCCTGCGTGGCGGGACGTCTCGCTCGACCCCGCGACCAGGGCCGACGCCCTGATCGCGGCGATGACCCTGCGGGAGAAGACGGCGCAACTGGTCGGCGTCTGGGTGGGCGCCTCCGACGAGGGCGGCGAGGTCGCCCCGCACCAGCACGAGATGGAGGAGCCGCCGGACCTGGACGAGCTGCTGCCGAACGGTCTGGGCCAGCTGACCCGCCCCTTCGGCACCGTTCCCGTGGACGCCGCCGTCGGTGCGCTCTCGCTCGCCCGCTCCCAGCAGCGCATCGTCGCCGCCAACCGCTTCGGCATACCCGCGATCGCCCACGAGGAGTGCCTGGCCGGGTTCGCGGCCTGGGGGGCGACCGCCTACCCGGTCCCGCTGTCCTGGGGAGCGACCTTCAACCCCGAGCTGGTGCGCACCATGGCCACCGCCATCGGGACCGACATGCGCGCCGTCGGCGTCCACCAGGGCCTCGCCCCCGTGCTCGACGTGGTGCGCGACGCCCGCTGGGGCCGCGTCGAGGAGACCATCGGCGAGGACCCGTACCTGGTCGGCACCATCGCCACCGCTTACGTGCAGGGCCTGGAGTCCGCCGGGATCGTCGCCACGCTCAAGCACTTCGCCGGCTACTCCGCCTCGCGGGCCGGCCGCAACCTCGCACCGGTCTCCATGGGCGTCCGCGAGCGCGCCGACGTCATCCTTCCCCCGTTCGAGATGGCGCTGCGCGAGGGCCGACCGCGCTCGGTCATGCACGCCTACACCGACACCGACGGCATCCCCTCGGCCGCCGACCAGGAACTGCTCACCGGTCTGCTCCGGGACACCTGGGGCTTCGACGGGACGGTGGTGGCGGACTACTTCGGCATCGCCTTCCTCAAGCTCCTGCACGGCGTCGCCGGAAGCTGGGACGAGGCCGCCGGGCTTGCCCTCGCCAGTGGCGTCGACGTCGAGCTGCCGACCGTCAAGACATTCGGACAGCCGCTGCTCGACGCGGTCGAGGTCGGCACCGTCCCTGAGGAGCTGATCGATCGCGCCCTGCGCCGGATCCTCATCCAGAAGGCACAGCTCGGCCTGCTCGACCCCGACTGGAACCCGGTTCCGCAGGCGCTCTCCGGAGCGGAACTGGCCGTTCCCGAGGCGCTGCGCGGCAGCGTCGACCTGGACCCCCCGGCCAACCGGGAGTTGGCGCGCGAACTGGCGGAGCAGGCCGTCGTGCTGCTGCGCAATGACGGCACGCTGCCGCTCGGCCGCCCCCGCCGGATCGCGCTGATCGGCCCCAACGCCGACACCCCGACGGCCGTGCTGGGCTGCTACTCCTTCCCCGTGCACGTCGGCTCGCAACACCCCGAGGTCCCGACCGGCATCGCGCTGCCCACGCTGCGGGAGACCTTGGCGGCCGAGTTCCCCGACGCCGAGATCTTCTCCGCGCCCGGTGCGACGGTCGACGGCGACAGCACGGCCGGCTTCGCCGAGGCGGTCGCGGCGGCCCGCGTCGCCGATGTCGTGGTGCTCGCTCTCGGGGACCGCGCCGGTCTGTTCGGCCGCGGTACCAGCGGCGAGGGATGCGACGCCGAATCGATTCAACTGCCTGGCGTGCAGCAGCAGTTGCTCGACGCCCTGCTGGATGCCGGCACGCCCGTGGTGCTCGTCATGCTGGCGGGCCGCCCTTACGCACTGGGTCGCGCCGACACGGAGGCGGCGGCGATCGTGCAGTCCTTCTTCCCTGGGGAGGCGGGCACCGAGGCGATCGCCGGCGTGCTGAGCGGGCGGGTGAACCCCTCCGGACGGTTGCCCGTGAGTGTGCCGCGGCACAAGGGTGTTCAGCCCTCCACCTACCTGGCCGCCCGACTGGCCCAGGACAGCGACGTGTCCAGCACCAGTACCAGCGCGGCCTACGGGTTCGGGCACGGGCTCGGCTACACGGAATTCGAGTGGTCCGCGCTCGACGTCAGCGTCGCGGAGACCGGCACCGACGGCAGCTTCCGGATCGCCTTTGAGGTCCGCAACACCGGCGAACGCTCCGGCTGCGAGGTGGTGCAGTTCTACCTGCACGACCCGGTGGCCTCCGTGGTCCAGCCGATGCAGCGCCTCGTCGGCTACCGGCGCCTCCCCCTCGAAACCGGGGAAGTCTGCCGGGTCCTCCTGGAACTGCCCGCGGACCTGGCCTCCTTCACCGGCCGCGCGGGCCGTCGCATCGTCGAGCCCGGCGAGCTGGAGCTGCGGATCTCCGCCAGCAGCACCGACCACCGCATCACGGTCCCGCTGCGCCTGACCGGCCCGGTCCGGGAGGTCGACCACACCCGCAGGCTGCATCCCGTCGTCACCGTCGAGTGCCGCTGACGCAACGAGAGCCTTGCGCCTATGGACACGCGCGGGCAGGGATCGGGCTGGAGCCGGGGCGCGCCCCCCGACTCCGGTCCGACCGGGCCGGAGGTCCCCGGCGTGATGACCCGAGGCATCAGCTCGCCGCGCACGTACTCCTGCCGCCGACTGCTCACCGACCAGTGAGGCGCTGGACCTTAGGGCCGGCGACCGGGGGAGTCCACGCCGAGGTCCTGAACCTCGGTGCCGGCCTGCACGCCCCCGACCGGGACGGCGCGTCCGCCGACGTCGTGCTCAGCCCCCGCGACCCGGCCCGGCTGCTGGGCGGATCCCGCTAGGTCCTGTCGTCAAACTCCCGTCGTCCGCCCGAAGGGCGGGCCCTGCGGCGTCAGGTGCGTGCTCTCGGCGTGCCGGGCGCTGACCCTCGTACTGGATGTACTTGGGTCTGCGCTCGGTGCGGCGAATGGGGGTCCCCCCTGCTCGAAGAGCTTGGGGGAGCGTGCATGGCGTCGCGGGGCAGGCGGGAGTTTGACGACAGGGCCTAGTTCGGTGCGACGCTGCGGCGCTACGCCCACAGCGTCGCGCGCGGTTCCAACGCCGTGATCCAACCAGCCACGACACGATCGTCTCCCCCGTAACCAGCAGTTACGGCACCCCTTGGGCCCGCTCCACGGTGCCCGGCTGCCCGAAAGGAACACATTCTGTGCGTACGTACGACAACCCTGTGATCAGCGGGTTCCACCCCGATCCGAGCGTGTGCAGGGTCGGTGACGACTACTACCTGGTGTGCTCCAGCTTCGAGTACTTCCCCGGGCTGCCGATCTTCCACAGCAAGGACCTCGTGCACTGGGAGCAGATCGGCAACGTGCTCGACCGGCCCGAGCAACTGCCGCTGCCTCTCCCCGGATCCAAGGCGTCCGGCGGCCTCTACGCCCCCACGATCCGCCACCACGACGGCCGTTACTGGGTCATCAACACCAATATCAACGGCGGCGGCAACTTCGTCGTCTCGGCCGAGCGGCCCGAGGGGCCGTGGAGCGACCCGGTGTGGATCGACCTGCACGGGATCGACCCCGATCTGGCGTGGGAGGAGGACGGCACCTGCTGGTGTGCGTTCTCCGGGCCCGAAGGCGGCATCAACATGGCCAGGATCGACCCGGTCAAGGGGGAGGTGCTGGAGGGGCCCTTTGCCACGTGGTCGGGCAGCGGCCTCAAGTATCCCGAGGCGCCGCACCTCTACCGCATCGGCGACTGGTGGTACCTGCTGATCGCGGAAGGCGGCACCGAACGCGGCCACAGCGTGTCCATCGCCCGCGGCCGCTCGCCGCGCGGCCCCTGGGAAGGCGCACCCGCCAACCCCCTGCTGTCCCACAGCGGTACCGCCCGCTCCATCCAGAACACCGGCCACGCCGACCTGGTGGAGGCTCCCGACGGCAGTTGGTGGATGGTGCTGCTCGGCGTCCGACCCCGCGGCTTCACGCCCGACGTGCACGTGCTCGGCCGCGAGACGTTCCTGACCCCAGTGGAGTGGGACGAGGACGGCTGGCCCGTCGTCGCGCCCGTTCCCGAGAGCCACGCGGCCCCGGGCGGCGCCTGGCACCCCGTTCCGGCCCTGCCCGCCCGCGACGACTTCGACGAGTCCGCTCTCGCGCCGCAGTGGGTCTCGCCGTTCACCCGCCCGGAGGGCTCCTGGTCGCTCACCGAGCGCCCCGGCTGGCTGGCCCTCAACGCCACCGGCGCCACCCTCGACCGCCCCGGGTACACCTTCGTCGGCCGCCGCCAGCAACACCACGACTGCCGCGTCACCGCAGCGATCGACCCGGGTACGGGACGCGGCGGCCTCTGCGTGCGCCTGGACGAAGCCCACCACTACGAACTGGAGGTCGGGAACGGAGAGGCCGGCGTCGTCGCCCGGATCGGTCCGCTGCGCCAGACCGTGGCCAGCCGACCGGTCCCGTCCGGGCCGCTGACCCTCACCGTCGCGATCCGGACGAACGACCTTGTGCCCGCGTCGCCCGAACTCACCGATGGCGGGACCACCGGCCCTGACACCATCGCCTTCTGGGTTGGCGATCCCGACGCCTCGGACGCCCAGCCACTCGTCGAACTGGACGGGCGCTACCTGTCCACCGAGGTCGCCTGCGGCTTCACCGGCCGCGTTATCGGCATGTACGCCACCGAGGGCACGGTCGCCTTCGACTGGTTCGAGTACGCCCCGGCCTCGGCGCCCCCGCTCGACGCTCGGTGAGCGGTGGTCGTGGTTGCTCGCGGCCGGGTGGGCATGGGTGCGACCCGGCGCGCGAGACGGGCCGCACCCGGGTCACCCTGCCCTCGGCGTCCAGATCGCCGCGGTCGCCGGTGATCAACGTCACCGTGGTCGCCTGCGCGCCGGAGCCCTGACCGAAGCCTTCGCCCACGTCTCGGCCACCGCCCGGCGGCGCTGCGGCGGCTCCGGGATGATTTCCGTGCGGCGGTCAGCCGAGCCAGTGGCCGTCGCGCATGAGGTCGCGTCCCCGCAGCTCGTTCGCCTCGCGCCAGGCCTGGATGCGCTGCGGCCGGATCAGGAAGTACTGATAGGGCTCGTCGAGTTCGCGCGGGTCGAAACCGGTCTTGGTCGCGAACGTGTCGCCCGTCTTGGGGCCGAGGTCGGCGATGTCCACGGGCTCGGCGGTGCCGACGACGATGACGACGTCGCGGGTCGGCCCGAGGCTGAGTCGCACCCGGCCGTCCGCCAGCAGGTTGCGGCCGGTGACCGAGGCACGCGGCGTCGAGATGAGGAACGCGGTCCCGTCCCAGAGGTACGAGAGCGGGATGAGGTGGACGCCGTCCTCGGAGCCCGACGTCGCGACCCAGAGATCGACGTCGCTCTCCAGCCTCGCACGAGTGTCCCGCAGCCTTTCCTCAAGTCCACGTGGCGGTGCGTCCGTCATGCTTCCTCCAGTCACTTGGTGTCGGTCATCGGTCTGTTCAGCGGGGCCGCCCCGAGCCCGGCGGCCGTCTCGCGTTCGGCCACCGGGCAGGGCGGGCAGCAGTGACACATCAGCGCGTGGCTGCCGGCGACGTGGCCTCCCACGCAAACCCGTCCGGGTCGGTGAAAGACCCGGCATCGCCGCCGATCATGAGCCGGTGCGATCCGGTGCCGTCGGGAGAGACACCGACCTCCTTGGCCAGGGCACGGCGCCTGTACAGCGCCAGCTTGACGGGACTCGTCCCGGCCGCGAACTCGACGTACATGCGGCCGAAGCTCTTCGCCACGGCGAGGCCCTGGTCTACGTAGAACCGCTTGCTCGCGGTCACGTCCGCGACTCCCAGCAGGAGCACGATCTCGTCGATCTGCCGGGTGGCCGGGCCGGTGTCCTTCTTCGCCGAGGTCGCGACCTTCCAGATCGTCCCGTCCGGGGCCTGGACGACACCGCCGTAGCCCCAGAGCGACTTCGCGACCGGCTTCAGCGGCGTGGCGCCGGCGTCGAGGGCGGTGCCGATGAGGCTGTCGACGGTGCCGGGCTGGGACACCGTGAGGGCCAGCGTGAACCCACGGAAGCCGGTTGTGGGCGCCTCCGAGGCCCGCAGACGTATCTGCGTGTCCAGACCGAAGGCGGCGGTGTGGAAGCGGGCGGCGGCCGTGGGGTCGGCCACGTCGAGGGTGACGGATTCGATGGATGCCATGGCCATCACGCTAGTTGTGGCTCGGCGACGGGCGCTTCTTGATTCCTGACCGGTTTCGTCACCTGTTCCGGGCGCCGGTAGGCGCTGGGGTGCATGCCGACCAGCTCGGTGAAGCGGGTGCTGAAGATGCCCAGCGATGAGCAGCCGACGGCGAAGCAGACCTCGGTGACACTGAGGTCGCCACAACGCAGCAGCGCCGTCGCGCGCTCGATGCGACGCGTCATCAGGTACGCGTACGGCGACTTGCCGTAGGCCAGCCGGAACTGGCGGCTGAGGTGCCCGGCGGGCATGTTCGCGCCGCGGGCGAGCGCCTCGACGTTCAGCGGCTGCGCGTACTCCCGGTCTATCCGGTCGCGGACGCGGCGCAGTCGTGCGAGGTCGCTCAGGCGCTGCGCCGCGATACGTGCGCGCCGCCATGAGGGGTGACACATGGGAGAACTCCTGTTCATCCAAGTCCGCGAGCACCTGGGGCGCATGCCGGGGCGGCAGACGGCGAGGCGCTCGATGGCGACGACCGGCTTGCCGGATCCGGCCGATCCGGCCGATCCGGCCGATCCGGCCGATCCGGCCGAGCGGGCCGAGCGAGCCGGCCGAGCAGGCCGAGCCGAGCGAGCCGGCCGAGCAGGCCGAGCGGCTGATCGACAGTGGCGGGATGGAGGCCGGTGGTCAGCTCGGCAAAGGGGCGGACGCCGCCCTTGTGGACGGTCGGTGTGCGTGCCTCGGCCTCGGCGGTCGGTGTGCGTGCCTCGGCCTCGGCGGTCGGTGTGTGCGCCTTGGCCGCAGCGGTCGGTGTGCGTGCCTCGGCCTCGGCGGCCGGTGGCGCGAGCACCTCTGCGAGGGGGCGGCCGCCGAGGAGGTGGTCGAGGGCAGCGGCCCGGAAGTGCCGGCCGCCGTGTTCTTCGCAGGTCGTCGTGACGCCGGCCATCAGGGCCGGATCGAGGACCGGACGGCTCAGCGAAGCTCCTGGATGCGGACCAGGTTGCCCGCAGGATCGCGGAAGGCGCAGTCGCGAATGCCGTACGGCTGCTCGGTCGGCTCCTGGACGACCTCGACGTCGCAGGCCTGCACCTTCTCGAAGGTGCCGTCGAGGTCCGGGGTGGCCAGCAGGATCCAGCCGTACGTGCCCTTGGCCATCATCTCGACGATGGTGCGGCGCTCGTCCTCGGTGACCCCGGGGTCGGCGGCCGGCGGCGCCAGGAGGATGGACGTGCCGGGCTGGCCGACGGGGCCGACCGTGATCCAGCGCATCTTGCCCTGTCCGACGTCGCTGCGGACCTCGAAGCCGAGGGCGTCGCGGTAGAACGCCAGGGACGCGTCCGGGTCGTCATGGGGGAGGAAGGTCGTATGAATGGTGATGTCCATGGCGATCAGGCTAGGGCGGGTTTGTGACCCGCGCTTCTCGATTCCTGATCGATGCGCGCGTCGGAGCGAGCCGCCGCTGTCCACCACCACGTCCGTGCCGACGATGCGGGCCGCGGCGTCCGCTGCCAGGTACACGACCGCGACGGCCACCTCCTCGGTGGCCGGGATCCGGCCCACCGGGAGAATGGCCGTCGCAGGACGCCGTCGCGGATGTGGTCCAGCAGGTCTTACGCGGTCCGCACCTCGTACGCCGCCACCCGCACCGTCTCGTCGTCCAGGCACTGCCCCGACAGCAGATCGAAGCGCTGCTTGAGGAGGGGCGAGGCGACGAACGGGCGACCCTGGTGGGTGCCGGTCAGGCCGCGGGAGAGGACCGCCGCGCCGCCGAACGGGTCGCGGTTGTCGATGCCGTACAGCGTGCCCGCGCGGTCGCGGAAGAGGGCCACCTGGCGGCCGTCGGGCAGCAGTGCCGCCACGCCACGGCCGGGCAGCAGCGCGCTCAGGTCGCAGACCGTGAACCACTCGTCGTCGAGGCGCAGTTGGACCTTCAGATCGGTCGTCTCGGGTGCCAGGGTCATCGCTGGGCGCTTCCTTCCAGGGGTCGCGTGCCGATGGTCAGCAGTGGCAGGTCGGGCTTGATCTGGTCACGCTCGGGGACGAAGCCGACGACCGGGTCGGGGGTGGCGGGGGCGTTCACGAAGGACACGAACCGGGCGAGCTTCTCCGGGTCGTTGATGGTCTCCGCCCACTCGTCGCGGTAGTTCGCCACGTGGGCCGTCATCAGCGACTCCAGCTCCTCGCAGATGCCGAGCGAGTCCTCCACGACCACGTCACGGACGTGGTCCAGGCCGCCCGGGATCCGCTCCAGCCAGGTCGAGGTGCGCTCCAGGCGGTCGGCGGTGCGGATGTAGAACATCAGGAAACGGTCGATCAGCTTGATCAGTTCAGCGTCCGACAGGTCCTGGGCGAGCAGGTCCGCGTGGCGCGGGGTGGCGCCGCCGTTGCCGCCGACGTACAGGTTCCAGCCGTTGGAGGTGGCGATCACGCCGAAGTCCTTCGACTGGGCCTCGGCACACTCACGGGCGCAGCCCGACACCGCCGACTTCAGCTTGTGCGGGGAGCGCAGGCCCCGGTAGCGCAGTTCCAGGTCGATCGCCATGCGGACGGAGTCCTGGACGCCGTAGCGGCACCAGGTCTGGCCGACGCAGGACTTCACCGTGCGCAGCGCCTTTCCGTACGCGTGCCCCGACTCGAAGCCGGCGTCCACCAAACGCGCCCAGATCAAAGGGAGTTGCTCGACACGGGCGCCGAACAGGTCGATCCGCTGGCCACCGGTGATCTTCGTGTAGAGGCCGAAGTCGCGGGCCACCTCGCCGATCACGATCAGCTTCTCCGGGGTGATCTCACCGCCGGGGATGCGCGGCACGATCGAGTACGAGCCGTTCTTCTGGATGTTGGCGAGGAAGTGGTCGTTGGAGTCCTGAAGCGAGGCCTGCTCGCCGTCCAGGACATAGCCGCTCGCGCCGATCGTCGGGGCGAGGGAGGCGATGATCGAGGCCACCGCCGGCTTGCAGATCTCGCAGCCGTCGGTGCCGCGGGCGTTCTCGCGGCCGTAGCGGTCGAGCAGGTCCTGGTAGGTGTTGATGCGCAGGGCGAGGACGATCTCGTACAGCTCCTCGCGGCTCTGCGAGAAGCAGCCGCACAGGCCCTTGTCGACCTCGACGCCGGACGCCTCCAGCTCGGCGGTGACCAGCCGGCCGAGCACCTTGACGCAGCTGCCGCAGGTCGTACCGGCCTTGGTGCACTTCTTCACCTCGGGCACAGTGGTGCACTTGTGCTCGGTGACCGCCTCGCGGATCGTGCCCTTGCGGACGTTGTTGCAGGAGCAGATGATCGCGTCGTCCGGCAGCGCGGACGGGCCGAGCTGGGCCGACTCCCCGGCGCCGGCGGGCAGCACCAGCGACTCGGGCGGGACCGGCGGGACCGAACCGGTGAAGGCCTTCAGCGTGCCGTACCCCTCCGCGTCGCCGACCAGGATGCCGCCGAGCAGTGTGCCGTCCCGGCCGATGACCAGCTTCTTGTACAGGCCCGAACGCGAGTCGGAGTAGACGACGTCCAGGCAGTCCTCGGCGGTGCCGTGCGCGTCACCGAAGGACGCCACGTCCACGCCGAGCAGCTTCAGCTTGGTGGAGAGGTCGGCACCGGTGAACGACAACTGCTCCGTCTCGTCGGCGGCGATCGTCGCGGCCGCCGTCTCCGCCTGCTCGTAACCGGGGGCCACCAGGCCGTACACCCGGCCGTCGGCGGCCAGCGCGCACTCGCCGATCGCGAAGACATGCGGGTCGGAGACCGTACGGCACTGCGCGTCGACCGTGATGCCGCCGCGCTCGCCGACCGTCAGGCCGCAGTCGCGGGCCAGCTGGTCGCGGGGGCGGACACCGGCGCTGAACACCACCATGTCCGTGGCGAGTTCGGAGCCGTCGGACAGCTTCATGCCGCTGACGGCTCCGGCCTCGTCGACCACGATCTCCTGCGTGCCCACACCCGTGTGGACGGTCAGCCCCATCTCCTCGATGGTGCGCAGGAGCGCGGCGCCGCCGCCCTCGTCGACCTGCACCGGCATCAGGCGCGGCGCGAACTCCACGATGTGGGAGGTCAGCCCGAGGCCCTTCAGCGCGCCCGCCGCCTCAAGGCCGAGCAGACCGCCGCCGACCACGGCACCCACCTGGGCCTTGGTCTTCGCGTACTCCTCGATCGCGAGCAGGTCCTCGATCGTGCGGTAGACGAAGCAGCCCTCGGCGTCCTTGTTCGGGACCGGCGGGACGAAGGGGTACGAGCCGGTGGCGAGGACGAGGACGTCGTACTCGAAGACCCGGCCCGACTCGGCGGTCACCTCGCGCGCCTCGCGGTCGATCGTCTCCGCCGGGTCGCCGACGTACAGCTCGATGCCGTGCGTGTCGATGAACTCCATGTCGGTCATGGAGAGGTCCTCGGGCGTCTTGCCCGAGAAGTACGAGGTGAGGGCGACGCGGTCGTACGCGGGACGAGGCTCCTCGCACAGCACGACCACGCGGTGCGTGGCGGTCAGGCCGCGCTCGGCGAGCGCTTCGAGGAAGCGCTGGCCGACCATGCCATGGCCGACGAGCACGATCGTGGGGTTCGCCCCGGTGGCGGTCATCAGGAGCCTCCATCATTGGTGAGCAGGTGGAGCAGGGGGCCGTTGTCCGGGAGCGGCTCTGCTCCCTCCCAGGCGCGGGCCAGGGCGCCGACGGTGCCGAGTTCGCCGACGAGGACCCCGCCGACCAGACGGTCGTCGCGGACGACGACCTTGCGGTAGGTGCCGCGGGTGGCGTCGGTGAGCTGGACGACGTCGTCGCCCGGTCGCGCCTCGGTCTCGCCGAACGCGGCGAGGTCGAACGATCCGAGGGGCGAGTCCTGACCGGACAGGGTGAGCCGGGTCAGAGAACGGGTGCCGGTGTAGCGAGCGTCGGAATCACCGGCGTCGCCCGCCAGCAGCTCGGCCAGGACATCCGCTTGTTCGAGGGCGGGGGCGGCGAGGCCGTACACCGTGCCGTCGTGCTGGGCGCAGTCGCCGACGGCGCGGATGTGCGGGTCGGACGTACGGAGTTCGTCGTCGACCAGCACGCCCTTGTGGACGGCGAGCCCGGCGTCCTTGGCGAGGCTCACGCGCGGGTGGACGCCGCACGCCAGGACCACGAGGTCGGCGTCGAGCGCGTAGCCGTCGGCCATCTCCACCGAGCGGACCGCGCCGCCGACGCACCGCACGTCCCGCACGCGGCACTCGGTGTGCACCTCGACACCGAGGTCCTTCAGGTGCCGCAGCACCAGCTTCGAGGCACCCGGGTCGAGCTGGCGCTCCATCAGCCGCTCGGACTGCTGGGCGAGGACGACCTGGGCGCCACGCACCGCCAGCGCACGGGCGGCGGACACGCCGAGCAGTCCGCCGCCGATGACGACCGCCCGCACCCCCGGCCGAACGGCCTTGGACAGCCCCAGGCAGTCGTCCATGGTCCGGAACGCGTGGACGCCCTCGGGCAGCACGTGGTCCGGGGTGAACAGGCCGCGCAGGGGCGGGAGTACGGCGTTGGAGCCGGTGGTGAGGACGAGTGTGTCGTATGCGATCACCGAGCCGTCCGCGAGGTGTACGGCTCGCACCTCGCGGTCGATGCCCGTGACCCGGGCGCGGGTCAGCTCCGCGGGCGCCGGAAGGGCGATCACGTCGGGGCTGTAGCGGCCGGCCAGCACCTCGGCGAGCAGGACCCGGTTGTACGGGCGGTGCTCCTCCTCGCCGACGAGCAGCGCGGGCGTGCCGAGCTCGCCGAGCCGCCGGGCGAGACGGACGCCCGCGAGGCCGGCGCCGATCACCACCACACGCGTATTCGAGGTCATGTCCTTGAGCGTGCGGTGTGGACGTTACCCGGCAGCATCACGGTTGTTTCCCGCGAGGAACGCTGCCCTCAGCGGGGGCCGGGCGGGCGTGTGAGGGTTCCCGGGGAGCGGTGGAACGGGCTGTGAGGTGGGGCGCGGTGAGCCGGCGCGGACGTGCCCGAACCCCGGAGTTCCGTGCAGGCACCATCGTCTACGACCGGAGAAGATGCGGGCCGGGGTGCGCTTCGGGGCGGGCGGTGAACCTCAGAAGATCCTCAGGCCCATGGACGGTACACCCATCCCGTCCTCTAGGGTCGCGATCATGCCCGACATATCACTGACCATGGTCGCCCTCCTCTGTCTCGCCGCGCTCGCGGCCGGCTGGATCGACGCCGTGGTCGGCGGCGGTGGGCTGCTGCTGCTCCCCGTCCTGCTGCTCGGGCTGCCCGGCGGCACCCCGGCGTCGTACGCGCTCGGCACCAACAAGGCCGTCGCGATCGTCGGCACGTCGGGCGCGGCCGTGACGTACGCGCGCAGGACCCGGGTCGATGTGGGCACGGCCGTACGGATCGGGCTCGCGGCGCTCGCCGGGTCCACGGCCGGGGCGTTCGTGGCCGCGGGGATGAGCACGGACGTCCTCAAGCCGGTCGTCATGGTCGTGCTGCTCGGCGTCGGCACCTTCGTGATCCTGCGGCCCGCCTTCGGCACCGCCCCCTCGACCGCCCCGGTCTCCGCCCGCCGTGTCCTCGCCGCGATCGGGCTCGCGGGCCTCGGCATCGGCTTCTACGACGGCCTCATAGGCCCCGGCACGGGCACCTTCCTCGTCCTGGCGCTCACCGCGATGCTCCACCTCGACCTGGTGACCGCCTCCGCCACCGCCAAGATCGTCAACTGCTGCACCAACGCGGGCGCCCTCGCCACCTTCGCCTGGAAGGGCACGGTCTTCTGGCAGCTGGCCGCGCTGATGGCCGTCTTCAACCTGGTCGGCGGCACGGTCGGCGCGCGCACGGCGCTGAAGAAGGGCAGCGGCTTCGTCCGGATCGTGCTGCTGACGGTGGTGTTCGCGCTGGTCGCGAACCTCGCGTACCAGCAGTGGGTGGCCTGAGCCGATCAGCGGCTGCCCGTGAGGTGCGCGAAGACCACCACGTTCCCCTGGTAGCCCGTCGTCTTCGAGTAACCGCCGCCGCAGGTGATCACCCGCAACTCAGGGCGAGGCGCCGCCCCGTACACCTTGTCGTCGGGGAAGGCCTTCGCCTGGTACACCTCGACCGCGTCCACTGTGAAGACGGCCGTCGAGCCGTTGCGGCGGTCGACCTCGATCATGCTGCCCTTGGCCAGGGCGCCCAGGTCGTAGAAGACGGCCGGGCCCTGGGCGTTGTCGACGTGCCCGGCGACGATCGCGGTGCCCGTCTCGCCGGGGGTGGTGCCGGCCTCGTACCAGCCGGCGAGGTTCTTCTGCTCCGGGGGCGGGGCGTTGAGGCTGCCGGCCTTGGTCAGGCCGAGGCCGATCAGGGGGGCGTCCACGCGGATCGAGGGTATGCGTATCCGGTCGGGCGGCGAGGGCGGCAGGGCGGGCGCGGCCGCGCCCTCGTGGTCGGTACCCGCGGCGGCCTGCGCGGCCGACGGCTGCGGTGGTGCCTGGGGCGCGGCGGCGCTGTGCAGCAGCCACGCGCCGCAACACAGGGCGACCGTCGTGACGGAGGCTATGGCGGCGTCACCGGTCCTGCCCGGTCTTGCGGCCTTGCGCACGTGAGTCTCCTTCGTGGACACGAGGTCCCGTACCCCCTCCGGGCCACGAGGGGCGTCGGACCCGGAGGGGGAGGGGACGGCGGTACCGGCGGACGGACAGCGGAGGTCGTCCGTCAGAAGTCATCGCCTCTCGCTCGGCGATGCAGGAGCCAGGTACCGCCCGCGGCGGCGACGGCGAGAGCCGCCACACCGGCCGCGGTCTGCACGGGGTCGGGGCCGAGTGCGCCGCCGACCCCCGTCTTCATACTTCCTTTGGGACGCGTCTGATCCTTGGCGGCGGTCAGGGTGACCGTCAGGTCGCCGGTCACGGTCGTGTGCCGGCCTCCGGAGCACTTGGCGACGATCTCGTACGTGCCCGGCTGCGCGCCCGGCGGCACCCTGAACTGGCCGATCGCGTCCTGCTCGTGCGTGCTGGGCGCGAGCGAGAAGGCGCCGGCGCCGACCGCGCTGGCATCGCCCGCCGCCGAACCGTCCGCGCCGCACGCCGCCGTGTTGACGGTGACCCGGGCTCCCGGCACGACGGTGGAGGGGAAGATCTCCAGACTTTGGGTGTCACCGCCGTACGCGGGCGCGGCGGTGAGGCCCGCGGCGGCTGCGGCCAGCGCGGTACCGGTCAGCAGGCGGGCCGTACGTCGCATCGTGGTGCTCCTCCGAGAGGGCACGGCCCGCGGCACCCCCAACGGGCCGCTGCCTCGGTCGTACCCTTGCCCTTTCGAGGTAAGTGGCACTCGGCCGCTCCCGCTTCCTGATGGCTCGTCAGGATTGCGGTGAACGGGTGTCGGGCAGGCGGCGGGGCCGGGCGGCCGCGATGGCGTTCCGGCAGGTCACCGGCGTACGGGCGGTGTGTCGCGGAGGAGGACCCGAAGGCCGCAGGGGCGGGCGGTGAACGGGTGACGGAGGTCCGCCTCACCCCACGCGGGCCTCACGGAACAGGTCGCGGGTGTCGGCCGTGAACACCGCCCACGCGGCCGGCGTGTCGGCCGCCGGGTCGCCCGCGCCGAGGCCGCCGAAGTCGATCGCCGCGGTCAGCCGGACCGCCTCGGTCAGCAGGTTGCCCGGCAGGAGGTCGCCGTGCGGCCAGACGGGGGAGCCGTCCCACTGGGGGAGCCGGATGACGTCCTCCCGATGACGTCTCCCAGAGCGCCGTCGCGGCGTCCGCGTCCACCGTGCCGTCCGCGCCCAGGTCATGAACCCGGCGCGCCAGCGCGCTGTCGACGCGCAGTTCGTCGGCGTGCATCTTCGCGGTGGTCATGGATCTCCGTGGGCGATCGGGCGATCGGGCGGATGGGCGGATGGGCGGATGGGCGGACGGGCGGACGGGCGGACGGGCGGACGGGCGGACGGGCGGACGGGCGGACGGGGACCGGAGCCCAGGCGCACCGGCCCCCGACCCACCACGGATTTTCGATCAGCCCACGAATCCGGCGATCAACCCACGTTCACCGCGCTCCACGCCGCCGCCACGGCGTTGTACTCCGTGCTGCCCGCGCCGTAGAGGTCCTTCGCGGCGTTCAGGGTCGCCGTGCGGGCGCCCGCGTAGTTCGTGGAGGACGTCATGTAGACCGTCAGGGCCCGGTACCAGATCTTGCCCAGCTTGTCCCGGCCGATGCCCGTCACCGTCGAGCCGTTGGAGGTGGGGGAGTTGTAGCTGACGCCGTTGATGGTCTTCGCGCCGCTGCCCTCCGCGAGCAGATACGCGAAGTGGTTGGCGACGCCCGACGAGTAGTGGACGTCGAGGTTGCCCACCGAACTGCTCCAGTAGTCCGCCGAGTTGCCGTCCTTGGAGGGCTGGTCCATGTACCGCAGCGCCGACTTGCCGAAGCCCGAGCGGACGATCTTCTCGCCGATGAGGTAGTCACCGAGGTCGGAGGAGTTGTTCGCGTACCACTCCACCAGTGTGCCGAAGATGTCCGAGGTCGCCTCGTTCAGGCCGCCGGACTCGCCGGAGTACGTCAGCGCCGCCGTCTTCGACGTGACACCGTGCGACATCTCGTGGCCCGCCACGTCCAGCGCCACCAGCGGGCCGAACGTCGTCCCGTCACCGTCGCCGTACGTCATGCAGAAGCAGCTGTCGTCCCAGAACGCGTTGTTGTAGTTGTTGCCGTAATGCACGCGGTTGTACGAGCCCTTGCCGTCACCCGCGATGCCGTTGCGGCCGTGGACGTTCTTGTAGTAGTCCCAGGTCTCGTTGGTGCCGTACTGCGCGTCCACGGCGGCCGACGAGCGGTCCGACGTCGTGCCCGAACCCCAGTGGTTGTCGGCGTCGGTGAACAGGGTGGCGGGGGCGCGGCTGAAGCAGATCCCGAAGAAGCACAGGTCGGTCTTGTTCTCGGCGTCGCCCGTGTATGTGTTCCCGCGCGTCGAGTCCTTGAGCTGGTACGTCGACCCGGACTGCGTGCTCTCCAGCGGAACCGTTCCGCTGTAGAGGGACTTTCCGTCGCCGGTCGCCGTCTCGATGCTGTCCCACGCGTCGATCTGCCGGCCGGTGCGGGCGTCCGTGATGACCGTGCGGGCGACCGGGTTGCCGAGGGAGTCCTGGCCCACCGCGTCGGTGCGCCAGGCCAGCCGGGGCGCGCCGTGCAGCGCGTCGACGACGAGCTGCGGCTTGGCGGTCACCTTCTTCAGCAGCTGGCCGGCGTTCGCGGCGCGCAGCGCGGCGGCGGCCAGGTCGGCCGCCTTGGGTGCGTCGATCGTGGGGGTGGTCGACGGCACGGAGATGGCGCGCTTCGTGGCCCGGTCCGCGCTGCGGTAGGAGCCGTTCGGCGCCAGGTGGACCACGAAGTCGCCGCCGAGGACAGGGAGCTGACGGTACGTCCGGTCGTAGCGCACATGCTGGCTGCCGTCCGCGTCCACGACGACGTCCCGGACGCTGGTGCCCTGCGCGGAGGTCAGGCCCAGGCGCGCGGCCTGGTGCACCAGCGCCGCCGCGGCGTTGCTGATGGCGGTGGCGCGGCCGGGTCTGTCGGCCGCGCCGGCGGCGGGGGCCGGAGCGAGGGCGGCGGCCAGCAGGGCCGCGGTGGTCGCGGCGGTGCCTGCCGCGGCGAGACGGGAACCTCGGATGTGCCGTATCCGACTCATCGGTCTCCTCGGGAAGGCGCCCGGGGGCGCATGTGGGGGGCCGGAGGCGGCGGCCCCCGGCATCCCCCTGATTTAAGGGGCCATGACATGTCATGTCCATAGCACGTTCAAGGAGATGTGTGAGGGGTGAGAATCGTTTCTGCAAGGCTTCGGTAGAGGCGGAAAAGGGAGATCGACCATGGCTGCGGCCGACGTGCCGACCGGCGGAACCCTCGGGGGAGCCGACGCGTGAGACTGCCGTTCTTCGTGTACGGGACCCTGCGCCCCGGCGAGCACAACCACGACCTCTTCCTGCGCGGCCGCACCTCTTCCGAGGAGCCGGGGCTGCTGCCGGGGGCCGTGCTCTACGACGGCCCCGGATACCCGTACGCCGTGGAGGAGGACGGCGGCACGGTCACGGGCGAGATCGTCACCGCGCTGCCCGAGGCCTACGGCGAACTGCTCGCCGCCCTCGACCGCCTTGAGGACTGCGTGCCGGGCGACCCCCGCAGCCTGTACGAGCGGGTGGCCCGGGAGGTGACGGCTGCGGACGGCGGGACCGTACGGGCCTGGGTGTACGTCGCCGCGCCCGCGGTAGCGGCACGGCTACGGGCGCGGGGCAAGCTCATCGAGGGCGGGGACTGGCTCGCCCGGAGCTGAGGTGGTTGCTCATGGCGCGGAGAGAGCCGCAGGGGCGCGCCGGGGCCAAGACACCGGCTGAGGCGCCCCGGAGGCGAACGAAGCAAAAAAGAGGCGCGGGTCGCTCGTGCGGGCGATCGTGCCGTGTGCCCCCTCCTCCCGTGGGGCCGACGCGCCTAGGGTCCCGGCCATGACCGATAGCGACATCACCCGACGGCGTGTGCTGGCGCTGGGCGGCGCCGGGGCGGGTGCTGTCCTGGGGCTCGGTGTCACCTCCTGTTCCTCCGCCGGCCGCGGCTTCCGCGTGCCGGGGCGCGAAAGGGCGCCGAGCCCCGGCCCCGGCGCCGAGCTGTGCGTACTCAACCCGAGCGTCGCGGAGGGGCCGTATCGCCTGGCCGGCGCGCCCTTCCGCAAGGACATCACCGAGGGCAGGAAGGGCGTACCGCTCACAGTGCGGCTGACCGTGCGCGACCAGCCGCACGCCTGTGCGGCCCTGAAGGACGCGGCCGTCGAGATCTGGCACTGTGACGCCTGGGGCTACTACTCCGGGCACCCGTCCGCGC
This sequence comes from Streptomyces sp. CGMCC 4.7035, assembly GCF_031583065.1. Lineage (GTDB taxonomy): Bacteria > Actinomycetota > Actinomycetes > Streptomycetales > Streptomycetaceae > Streptomyces > Streptomyces yaanensis. The sequence goes on along the minus strand of NZ_CP134053.1, from coordinate 6,503,936 downwards.
ACCCGGGCGGCAAGGTGCCCGCAGCGGGCGTTGACGTCGGCGGCGCGAAGTCCGCGACGTATCTGCGCGGCTTTCAGACGACCGACGCCGACGGCGTCGCCGAGTTCACGACGATCTTTCCCGGCTGGTGCACGCCGCGCGCCCCGCACATCCACGTCAAGGTGCACACCGGAGGCAGGAGGACCGGCGGCACCTACGAGGGCGGCCGGGCCAACTGGACCGGGCAGCTCTTCTTCGACGACCGGTACGGCGACGCGGTGTACGCGAAGGCCCCGTACCGCGAGCACACCGGGACCCGCACCCGGCTCGCGCAGGACACGGTGTACCACGGGGGCGGCGAGAAGGCCGGACTGATGGACGTCACCGGGGACGTGGACCACGGGTTCGTCGCGACGCTGACCGTCGGGATCGACCCGACGCGGGAGAACACCGGGACGCAGACGGGGGGCGAAGGCGCCCTCCCGCCGAGTTCCGCGCCGCTCAAGGAGCCGACGCCGGGCGCGCTGTCCGGCCGAACGGTCCCCTACGGCGCGACGACGGGCGTGCCGCCGCCGGACAGCGCGGCGAGCGCCTCGCGGACGCTCACCCCGTGAGTCACTCCCCGGCGGTCAGCTCCAGCCGCACCGCGCACACCTTGAACTCCGGCATGCGGGAGGTCGGGTCGAGGGCCGGGTTGGTCAGCGTGTTGGCGCGGCCCTCGCCCGGCCAGTGGAAGGGCATGAAGACGGTGTCGGGCCGGATGGCGCGGCTGATGCGCGCGGGCGCGACGGCCCGCCCGCGCCGCGACACCACGGCGACCGCGTCCCCGTCGGCCGCGCCGAGCCGCTCGGCCAGCCGCGGGTGCATCTCCACGTACGGCCCGGGCGCGGCGGCGTTGAGTTCGTCCACGCGCCGCGTCTGCGCCCCGGACTGGTACTGCGAGACGACCCGCCCGGTGGTCAGCAGCACCGGGTACGCCTCGTCGGGCTCCTCGGCGACGGCCCGGTACGACACGGCGGCGAACCGCGCCCGTCCGTCCTCGGTGGCGAAACGGTCGAGGAAGAGGCGGGGGGTGCCGGGGTGGACGGCGGACGCCGCCTCGTCCGGCGCCGGGCCGTCCGGAAGCGCGGCCGGGGAGGCGTCCTCGTAGCCCCTCGCGCCGGCCGGCGCTGCGCTACCCGCAGGCGCGGTCGGTGTGGTGTTCTCGCTGTCCTGGGTCTTGGTCGGTGCCGGGCCGTCCGGAAGGGCGGTCGGGGAGGCGTCCTCGTAGCTCCCCGCCTCGGTCGGCGCTGCGGCACCCGCAGGCGCGGTCGGTGTGGTGTTCTCGCCGTCCTCCGTCTCGGCCGGTGCCGGGCACGGCCAGAACACCCCGTTCTCCTCCGCGAGCCTGCGGTACGTGATGCCCGAGTAGTCCGCCGCGCCGCCCGCGCTGGCGCGGCGGAGTTCGTCGAAGATCTCCTCCGGGTCCGTGGGGAAGCCCTTCTCCACACCCAGGCGGGCGGCAAGCTCGTGCAGGACGTGCAGATCGCTGCGGACGCCTTCCGGAGGCGTGATCGCCTGGCGCCGCAGCAGCACCCTGCCCTCCAGATTGGTCGTCGTGCCGGTCTCCTCCGCCCACTGCGTGACCGGCAGCACGACGTCCGCCAGCTCGGCCGTGTCCGAGAGGACCACGTCGCACACCGCCAGGAAGTCCAGCGAGCGCAGCCGCTCCTCGATGTGCGCGGCGCGCGGTGCCGACACCACCGGGTTGGAGCCCATCAGCAGCAGCGCCCGGATGTCCGTGCCGAGCGCGTCGAGGAGTTCGTAGGCGCTGCGGCCCGGGCCCGGCAGCGAGTCCGGATCCACGCCCCACACCTCGGCCACGTGCCGCCGCGCCGCCGGATCCGTCAGCTTGCGGTAGCCGGGCAACTGGTCCGCCTTCTGCCCGTGTTCACGGCCGCCCTGCCCGTTGCCCTGGCCGGTCAGACAGCCGTAGCCGGACAGCGGGCGGCCCGCCCGGCCGGTCGCCAGGCACAGGTTGATCCACGCGCCCACCGTGTCCGTGCCCTTGGACTGCTGCTCGGGCCCCCGCGCGGTCAGCACCATCGCGGTCTCCGGCGCGCAGAACATCCGTACGGCCTCCCGGAGTTCGGGAACGGACACCCCCGTGATCCGCTCCACGTACTCCGGCCAGTGGGCCATCGCCGCCGCCCGCGCCTCCTCCCAGCCGCTCGTCCGTTCCTGGATGTATGCCTCGTCGGCGCGCCCCTCGGCGACGATCAGGTGCAGCAGGCCGAGCGCCAGGGCCAGGTCCGTCCCGGGCCGGGGCGCCAGATGCAGGTCCGCCTGCTCGGCGGTGCGGGTGCGGCGCGGGTCGATGACGATCAGCGTGCCGCCGTTCTCGCGCAGTTCGGTGAAGTACCGCAGCGCCGGCGGCATCGTCTCCGCGAGGTTGGAGCCGACGAGGATCACACAGCCCGTCTTCGGGATGTCCGCCAGCGGGAACGGCAGTCCCCGGTCGAGCCCGAACGCCTGCATGCCGGCGGCCGCCGCCGACGACATGCAGAACCGCCCGTTGTAGTCGATCTGCGAGGTCCCCAGCACCACCCGCGCGAACTTCCCGAGCACGTACGCCTTCTCGTTCGTCAGGCCGCCCCCGCCGAACACCCCGAGCGCGTCGGGCCCGTGCTCCGCACGCGCGCGGGAGAGCGCCTCGGCGATACGGCCGAGGGCCTCGTCCCAGGTGGCCGGCGTGAGCGCGCCCTCGGCGGAGCGCACCAACGGGGAGGTCAGCCGCACCCGGGACGAGAGCAGGGCGGGTGCCGTGCGGCCCTTGCCGCACAGGGCACCCCGGTTCACCGGGAAGTCCGCGCGCTCGACCACCTCGACGCCGCCGGCCGGCGAGGGCGACAGATTCATCCCGCACTGCAAGGCGCAGTACGGGCAGTGGGTGGGCGTCGAGGTGGTCTGCATACCGCTCAGCGTGCTTCGGGTGTGTTACACCCCGGGGCGCCCGCCGTTACACGGCCGGGACCAGGACCTCCCCGCCGGGCGGCGGGCGGCGTGAGATCCCGGTCCCGTGCCTACTGCCGGTTCAGCGAGCGCGTGATGCCCGCCGCGATCGTCGTCGCCAGCACCCACCCCGTGGCGATCAGCAGATACGACAGCCACTGGTACCAGCCGTGCGGCGCGAACGCCGACTCCTGACCGAAGTCGATGATCGGCAGCAACAGGTCGAGGGTGTAGAAGAGCGGGTTGAATCCGGGCGCCTCGGACGGTTTGAGCGCGGGCGGGTGGTGCAGCGCGAAGGCCAGTGTGCCGGTGCACAGCAGCAACAGCAGCCAGCCGCCGGCCCGCATCGGGCGGAAGCCGTAGCCGACCGCAGCGTCCTGCACATAGCCCCACAGACGGGCGTACCGCGGCAGCGTGCGGCGGTGTCGGCGGAGCTTGGCCAGCTGCACGGTACGCGCGGCGGCGTCGTCACCCAGTGTGCGGTACGCCGCGGTCAACTGCTCGTACGAATACGGAAGGTAGCCCTCCGTCTCGCGTTCCAGCAGCGGAAGGCGCTGTTCGGCGGAACGGTGCGGGGCGAGGACGCGGTAGCTGAGCCCGTCGATTCTGACGTGCTCGGGCCACACCTCCGGCGGTACGTGCAGCAGATCCACCTGGGCGCGGCGGAAATTGACGGTGCCTTCGATGCGTGCCGCCTCCTGAAGCCACAGCTCGCCGATGACACAGCTGCTGATCCGCAGGGCCAGCTCGTCCGGGTTGGACAGACGGGAGCGGGTGAGACTGAGGTGGCGGGGAATCCGGGCGCCACTGAGATTGACCCGTCCCCGGGCGTGAATGCCCCTGGCGTTCAGGTCGGTGCCCACCACCAGGGTCTCGGCGTGCAGGGCGGTGCCGCCGGGGGCGGACAGCACGGCGTTCTCGATGTTGACCTGCCCGCCGACGGTGGCCCCGTTCATCCGCACCTGGCCGTGGACGGTGAGCCCGACGGCCCACACGTCCGTGCTCACCTCCGCGTGGTTGAGCTGGAGCACGGGCTCCTCAGGGGTCTCGTCGGGGCTGCCCAGCCGGGCCCCGTTGGCGAAGAACCCGCTGGAGATCTTCGCCCCCGCGAGCCGTACCGGCCCCCTGATGCGGCAGCAGGTGATGCGCACGACGCCTTCGGAGCGGAGGTTCCCCGCCGTGAGCCCGGGCAGCACCGAGTCGTTCAGGACCAGGGCGACGATCCGCGCCCCGTACAGGTCCGGCGCCCCCTCGAAGTGGCAGGACCGCAGCCGGATGGAGTGCTCGACCGTCCCGTACTTGAGGTCCAGCCGCCCGGTGATGCGCGCGCCCCACAGCTTCAGCCCGGCTATCCCGTCGTCCCGCACCGGCCCGCCGAGCAGCAGCGCCCGCAGCACCTCGGCCCGTACGGTCCGCTCCGGCCCCCATGACGCGCCCGCCGCCGGGTCGTCGTCGGCGCCCTCCCGGAAGTCGACCCCCTCGCCGAGCGGGAACGCCTCCCACACGCGCCGCTCGGCGGGGGTCAGGTCCGCGATGTCCATGCTCAGCCCCGTGCCGCCGTCAGCGCCCTCGCGACCCCCTGCTCCTTGGGGCCGAGGAACGTCGGATCCGGGTGGAACAGCGCGTCCAGGGCCGCCTTGCCCGCCGCGAAGACCTCTCGGGTGCCGCCGTAGTACCAGGTCACGTCGTGCTTGTCCGCCACCCCGACGCCGTACGACGTCACGCCCGCCGCCCGGCACAGGGCGACCGCGCGGCGGATGTGGAAGCCCTGGCTGATCAGGACCGCCCGGTCCACCCCGAAGATCTTCTTCGCCCGGACGCAGGAGTCCCAGGTGTCGAAGCCCGCGTAGTCGCTGACGATCCGCCCGTCCGGGACGCCGTGCTTCGTCAGATAGGCGCGCATCGCGTCCGGTTCGTCGTAGTCCTCGCGGCTGTTGTCACCGGTGACGAGGACGACCTTGACGCGGCTCGCCCGGTACAGCTCGGCGGCCGCGTCGAGCCGGTGGGCGAGGTACGGGGACGGTTCGCCGTTCCACAGGCCGGCGCCGAAGACGACGGCGACCTCCGTGCGCGGAACGTCCGCGGCCGTGCGCAGCCGGTCGCCCGTGGACACGAACAGCCACGTGGCCGGCAGCAGCGCCAGGACGCACAGCAGCATCAGGACCTGCACGGCCCTGCGCTGCCCGGTGCGGGTGCGCGGCAGGCGCGGTCTGCGGATCCTCAGGCGCGGCAGGCCCATCGAAGCGCGTCCCCCCAGGTCGGTGGCTTCACCAGTGTCACCGGCGTCAGCAGCGTCATCAGTGTCACCTGTGGGGACGCAGCGTATGGGGATCCGGTTCGCGCGGGACCTGCGGGGGCGCGCGAAACACCCTCCGCGCCCCTCACATCATCGGCCCCCACACGGTGAAGCCGCGGAAAACAACCCGGTCATGGTCGCGCAACGGCGTGGCAACCTCGTACCGCCAGGATCGGTCCATGACGGCGTCGAAACCTCTTCGCGAGGAGTCCCACCCCCGCCCCGGCGGCGAGCCGCTCCGTGGCGCCCACCTCGACAGTACGGCGCAACTCATGAGCCGGATCACCAGCCAGCTCGGCAGCCAGCTCAGCCTCGTCTCCCTCGACGGGACCCGGCGCCCGGCCCCGCCCGCGCTCGTCCTCGTGGCGCACGGCAGCCGCGACCCGCGCGCCCTGGCCACCGCGCGCGCCCTCATGGACCGCGTCCGGGAGCTGCGCCCGCACCTGTCCGTGCACCTCGGCCACATCGAGCTCAACGAGCCCCTGCTGACCGACACGCTCGCCTCCCTCGGCGAGGACCGCGCCGTCCTCGTACCGCTGCTCCTCAGCCGCGGCTACCACGTCAAGCACGACATCCCCGAGGCCGCCGCCGCGGCGCGGGCCGACACCCGCGTGGCCGCCCCGCTCGGCCCGCACCCGCTCCTCGTGGAGGCCCTGTACGCCCGGCTCGTCGAGGCCGGCTGGCGGACGCGGATGAGCGACGCGCAGCGCCGGGCGAGCGCGGTCGTGCTCGCCGCCGCCGGCTCCCGCGACCCCGACTCCGCGGTCGACACGCGCCGCACCGCCCAGCTCCTCGCCGAGCGTCTCGGCGTTCCCGTCGTGCCCGCCTACGCCTCCGCGGCCGCGCCCACCGTGTCCGCCGCGGTGCGGGCGCTCGCCGCCCGTGGGCGTCACCGGGTGGCCGTCGCCTCGTACTTCGCGGCGCCGGGCCGTTTCGCGACCGAGTGCGCCGAGGCGGCTCCCTGGATCGCTGCGGCGCCGCTGGGTGCCCACGCTGCGATGGCCCGGCTGGTCGTGCACCGCTACGAGCAGGCGGTCGCGGTTCCCGAGGTGACCACTGCGCGGGCGCTGGCCTCGGCCTGAGCGATCGGCTCCGCCGCGGCGGGAAGCGGTACGCGAAGGGGCGGAGCCCCTGGGGATGGGACGGGTAGGGGCGGCGGGGGCGAAATCCATCCGCGGCCCCGGGCCGCACGCCCGCCCCCGCGGCGCGAAACGGTTCGGCGGGAAACGGATGCGGACATCCCGATTGTCACCGGCTGCGTCTACTGTCGGGTCATGGACGGGACTGCACCGCGGGCGTACGAGACCCCCGCGCGGTACGAGAACGGCTCGTCGGGCGGCTCGGCGTACGACGGCTCGGCCGTCGAGCGCTGGGCGCCCGAGCCCGACAAGCGCCCGGGCCGCACCGCCTTCCAGCGTGACCGCGCGCGGGTACTGCACTCGGCCGCGCTGCGCCGTCTGGCGGGCAAGACCCAGGTCGTCACCCCGGGCACGAGAAGTGAGGTCTGGGACGCCAGTCCCCGCACCCGGCTCACCCACTCGCTGGAATGCGCCCAGGTCGGCCGCGAACTGGGCGCCGCCCTCGGCTGCGACCCCGACCTCGTCGAGGCCGCCTGCCTCTCCCACGACCTCGGCCACCCGCCCTTCGGGCACAACGGCGAACAGGCCCTGAACGAGTTCGCGGAGGACTGCGGCGGCTTCGAGGGCAACGCCCAGTCCCTGCGCCTGCTCGCCCGCATCGAGCCGAAGCGGTTCGTACGGCACGTCGACACCGGCGACACCGGCGACACCGGCGGCACCGGCGAACTCGTCAGCGTGGGCCTGAACCTCACCCGCGCCGCCCTCGACGCCGCCACCAAGTACCCCTGGCCGCGCGGCGCCCACCCCACCGACCCCAAGTCCTCGAAGTTCGGGGTCTACGAGGACGACCGCGCCGTGTTCGACTGGGTCCGCAAGGGCGCCCCCGGCCACCGCACCTGCTTCGAGGCCCAGGTCATGGACTGGTCCGACGACGTGGCCTACTCGGTGCACGACTTCGAGGACGGCCTGCACGCCGGCCACATCGACCCGAACTGCCTGCACGCCGAGCCCGAGCGGCAGGCGGTCTTCGCCGTCGCCCTCGGGCGGTACGTGCCCGCGGACACCGACCCCGTCGCGCTGGCCGAGGCCCTCGACCGGCTCCTCTCCCAGGAGTGGTGGCCGCGCGGCTACGACGGCTCCGCGGTTGCCCAGGCTCGCCTCAAGGACGCCACCAGCCAGCTCATCGGCCGTTTCTGCCTGGCCGCCGAGGGTGCCACCCGGGCGGCGTACGGCAGCGGGCGCCTGACGCGGTACGCCGCCGAACTCGTCGTCCCCACCAGCACCCGCATGGAGTGCGCGGTCCTCAAGGCGGTCGCCGACCGGTACGTCATGCAGCGAGCGGAGCAGGAGCGGCTGCGCGCCGATCAGCGCGTCGTCGTCGCCGAGCTGGCCGAGGCGCTCACCGCCCGCGCCCCCGACGGGCTCGATCCGCAGTTCCGGGCGCTGTTCGAGGAGGCGGCCGACGACCGCGCCCGCAAACGGGTGATCGTCGACCAGATCGCCTCGCTCACGGACATCTCGGCGCGCTCCCTGCACGCGCGGCTGACGGGGCGCGTGTGACCCGGGCGTGACCCTCCGTGGCCTGATCGGGGCACTCCCTCTTCCCGCATCACGCTGCGTGCGGGAGGCTCGCATGTGGCGACATCCTTACGAGGAGGCATCAAGTGGTCGACGCGGATCAGACATTCGTCATCGTCGGAGGAGGTCTCGCCGGCGCGAAGGCGGCCGAGACGCTCCGGGCGGAGGGTTTCACCGGCCGCGTGATACTGATCTGCGACGAACGCGACCACCCATATGAGCGGCCTCCCCTCTCCAAGGGCTATCTGCTGGGCAAGGAGGAGCGCGACAGCGTCTTCGTCCACGAGCCCGCCTGGTACGCGCGCAACGACGTCGAGCTGCACCTCGGCCAGACCGTCGACGCCATCGACCGCGCCGCCAAGACCGTCCGCTTCGGCGACGACGGCACGCTCGTCCACTACGACAAGCTGCTCCTCGTGACCGGCGCCGAGCCCCGCCGCCTGGACATCCCGGGGACGGATCTCGCGGGCGTCCACCATCTGCGCCGCCTGGCCCACGCCGAGCGTCTGAAGGGCGTCCTCGCCGCGCTCGGCCGGGACAACGGCCACCTCGTGATCGCGGGCGCCGGCTGGATCGGCCTGGAGGTCGCGGCGGCGGCCCGCGAGTACGGCGCGGAGGTCACCATCATCGAGCCGCTGCCGACGCCGCTGCACGGGGTCCTCGGCCCCGAGGTGGGCAACCTCTTCGCCGAGCTGCACCGCGAGCACGGCGTCCGCTTCCGCTTCGGCGTCAGGCTCACCGAGATCGTCGGCCAGGACGGCATGGTGCTGGCCGCCCGCACCGACGACGGCGAGGAGCACCCCGCGCACGACGTGCTCGCCGCGATCGGCGCGGCGCCGAGGGTCGGTCTCGCGGAGGCGGCGGGGCTGGAGCTGGCCGACCGTGCGCACGGGGGCGGCATCGCGGTGGACACCCGGCTGCGCACGTCCGACCCCGACATCTACGCGGCCGGTGACGTGGCGTCCTTCCCGCTGGAGCTGTTCGGCACCCGGCTGCGCGTCGAGCACTGGGCCAACGCGCTGAACGGCGGCCCGGCGGCCGCCCGCTCGATGCTCGGGCGTGATGTGACGTACGACCGGGTGCCGTACTTCTTCTCGGACCAGTACGACATGGGGATGGAGTACTCGGGGTGGGCGCCGCCGGGGTCGTGCGACGAGGTGGTGATCCGGGGCGATGTCGGAAAGCGGCACTTCATCGCGTTCTGGCTGAAGGAGGACAGGGTTCTGGCCGGGATGAACGTGAATGTGTGGGACGTCACAGACCGAATTCAGGAGCTGATCAGGTCGAGGGTCCGGGTGGACCAGGAGGCTCTGGCGGACCCGTCGGTGCCGCTGGAGAGTCTGTCGGACCGGGCCTAGCCGGCTTCCCACGCTCCGGGACTGTCGGTGCTGCCCCGTAGAATCTCCTCGTGGCAGGACGGATCAACGACGAGGACGTGAAGGCGGTACGGGACGCGGTCCCGATCGACTCCGTCGTGTCCGAGTACCTCCAGCTGCGCAACGCGGGCGGCGGGAACCTGAAGGGTCTGTGCCCGTTCCACGACGAGAAGTCGCCGTCCTTCCAGGTCAGCCCGAGCAAGGGGCTGTTCCACTGCTTCGGCTGCCAGGAGGGCGGCGACACCCTCACGTTCGTGATGAAGGTCGACCACCTCTCCTTCTCGGAGGCGGTGGAGCGCCTCGCCGCCCGGGCGGGCATCACGCTGCGGTACGAGGAGGGCGGGTACAACCCCACCCACCAGCGCGGCGAGCGCATCCGTCTGATCGAGGCCCACAAGCTGGCCGCCCAGTGGTACGCCGAGCAGCTCGGTGTCAGTCCCGAGGCCGAGGCGGGACGAAAGTTCCTGGCCGAGCGCGGTTTCGACCAGGCCGCCGCGGTCCACTTCGGCGTCGGCTACAGCCCCCAGGGCTGGGACCACCTCACCCGCTATCTCCGCGGCAAGGGCTTCTCCGACAAGGAGCTGCTGCTCTCCGGCCTCGCCCAGGAGGGCCGCCGGGGCCCCATCGACCGCTTCCGCGGCCGGTTGATGTGGCCGATCCGCGACATCGGCGGGGACGTGGTGGGCTTCGGCGCGCGGAAGCTGTACGAGGCGGACAACGGCCCCAAGTACCTGAACACCCCCGAGACGCCGATCTACAAGAAGTCCCAGGTCCTCTACGGCATCGACCTGGCGAAGAAGGAGATCGCGAAGACGAGCCGCGCGGTGGTGGTCGAGGGCTACACGGACGTCATGGCCTGCCACCTCGCGGGGGTCACCACGGCCATCGCGACCTGCGGCACGGCCTTCGGCGGCGAGCACATCAAGATCCTGCGGCGGCTGCTGATGGACAACGGCATGGCGCGGGTGATCTTCACCTTCGACGGTGACGCGGCCGGTCAGAAGGCGGCCCTGCGGGCGTTCGAGGACGATCAGAAGTTCGCCGCCGAGACGTACATCGCGATCGCGCCGGACGGTATGGACCCCTGTGAGCTGCGCCTCGCGAAGGGCGACGAGGCGGTCGCCGACCTGGTCGAACCCCGCATGCCGCTCTTCGAGTTCGCGCTGCGCCAGATGGTGGTCCGCTACGACCTCGACACCCCCGCGGGCCGCGCGGCCGCGCTGGACGAGGCCGCGCCCGTCGTCGCGCGCATCAAGAACAGCGGCGCCCAGCACGAGGTCGCGGTGCAGCTCGCGGGCATGCTCGGCATCCTCGACACGCAGTTCGTGGTCAAACGGGTGGCGCAGCTGGCCCGTTGGGCGCGCGACCGGGGCGGCCGCGGTCCCGCGCCGACCGGTCAGCGCTCTTCGCAGCCGTACGAGGCGGCCCCCCGCCCGGCCGCCCCGGGTCCGGCGCTCAACCTCCGCAACCCGGTCTTCGCGACCGAGCGCGAGCTGCTCAAACTCGCCCTCCAGCGCCCGGAGTTGGTTTCGCCCGCGTTCGACGCGTACGGGGTCGACGAGTTCACCGCGCAGCAGTACGCGGCCGTCCGCGAGGCGATCATGGAGGCGGGCGGCGCGGAGTACGGCGTCCAGGACCCGCAGGAGTACCTGGTCCGCGTCCGCGAGGCGGCCCCCGACGACACGGTCCGCGCCATGGTCACGGAACTGGCGGTCGAGGCGATCATGCGCAGGACGGTGGACGAGGTGTACGCGGGCACCGTGCTCGTCTCGGTCCGCCGCCGCGCGGTCGAACGCCGCGTCCATGAGATCCAGGGCGCCCTGACCCGCCTGGGCCACCAGGCGGACCCGGCCCACCTGACCGCCGTACAGAACGAGTTGTGGGTCCTCCAGCAGTACGACCAGGCGTTGCGGGAGAGGGGCGCGGGGGCGCTGTAACGGCTGTCCGGGCTATGCCTCGCTCGACTCGTCGGGCGGAGTGCTCCCGAGGTGATCCGTGATCGCCTGGAGCTGCTCCATCATCGCCACCTGACCGGACACGAGGGCGCCGAGCAGCTTGCCATGCTCGGCCAGGGTCCTGGTGTGCGCCTCAAGCGTCTTGCCGTGCTCAAGCTGTGTGTCTCGCACCGCTCGGATGAGCCGCATATCGGCTTGACGCTGCTCCTGCAGCGCAGCCACGTCCCGGTCGGAGTCGAGGGCGAGGTTCCGTGTCGTGGCCTGCTGCGCCGCGACCTCGTCCACCCGCGCCTCCAGCGCCTCAAGACGGCGCCGCAACTCCTCGATCTCGCTCACACTTCCCATCCTGCCCAATCGGTCCCTGCCAGTGTTCCCGGCAGTCAGTGCGATGGTCAAACGAGCTGAGTAACCACCCGGTCACGGACCGGACTCAAAAAGTGGCCGCACGCCCCTCGTGGCGGCGATGTGTCGTACCCCACACTGGGTTCCGGTGCCTGAGTCCTCGGAGCGCGGCCGGCCCGCCCACCGCGGGTCCGACATTTCCGCGGTTCCGCTCAATGACTACGGGATGGCCGACGGGCGGACCGTCGGCCCCATCCCCGACGTACCGCTGCCGCATGGCTCAGCAGCGACATTCCTGGAGGTCGCCCCCGTGCAGACCCAGACCCTCACACAGACAGAGATCCGAACGGACGAGCCGGACGCCGAGACCGACGTCCTCGCGGCGGTGCCCCCGCAGAGCCGGCTCGCGCACCACCCCGAGACGGACGCGGAGCCGCAGGAACCGCCCGAGCCGGGCGAACCGGAGAGTGCCGAGACCACCGAGGCGCCCGAGCCCGTCGAATCCCTCCGCAGCCGCGTCGAGACCAGCGGCCCCTCCTCGGACCTGTTCCGCCAGTACCTGCGCGAGATCGGCCGTATCCCCCTGCTCACGGCCGCCGAGGAGGTCGAACTCGCCCGCCGCGTCGAAGCCGGCCTGTTCGCCGAGGAGAAGCTCGGCAACACCCCCGACCTGGACACCCAACTCGCGGTGGACCTCGACCGGTTGGTGGTCATGGGGCGGATGGCCAAGCGGCGGCTCATCGAGGCCAATCTGCGGCTCGTCGTCTCCGTGGCCAAGCGGTACGTCGGGCGTGGGCTGACCATGCTGGACCTGGTCCAGGAGGGGAACCTCGGGCTCATCCGGGCCGTCGAGAAGTTCGACTACGCCCGCGGGTACAAGTTCTCGACGTACGCGACCTGGTGGATCCGCCAGGCCATGTCCCGCGCCCTGGCCGACCAGGCCCGCACCATCCGCGTCCCCGTCCACGTCGTCGAGCTGATCAACCGCGTCGTCCGCGTCCAGCGCCGCATGCTCCAGGAACGCGGCTACGAGCCCACACCGGAAGAGGTCGCCGCCCACCTGGAGCTGCCCGGCGAGCGCGTCACCGAGGTGCTGCGGCTCGCCCAGGAGCCGGTCTCCCTCCACGCGCCCGTGGGCGAGGAGGACGACGTGGCCCTGGGCGACCTCATCGAGGACGGCGACGCCACGAGCCCGGTCGAGTCCGCCGCGTTCCTGCTGCTCAGGGAGCATCTGGAGGCGGTCCTGTCCACGCTCGGCGAACGGGAGAGGAAGGTCGTACAGCTGCGGTACGGCCTGGTCGACGGCCGCCCCCGCACCCTGGAGGAGATAGGCCGCATCTTCGGCGTGACCAGGGAACGGATCAGGCAGATCGAGTCGAAGACGCTCAACAAGCTCCGCGATCACGCCTTCGCGGACCAGTTGAGGGGTTACCTGGACTGAAGAGACCGAAAGGGGCCGCCCAAGGGACGGCCCCCAGGACCTCAGTCGACCTCGGCCACCGCCTGGGCGAACTGCGCCTTGTACAGCCGCGCGTACGCCCCGTCGGCGGCCAGCAGTTCGGTGTGCGAACCCTGCTCGACGATGGACCCGTTCTCCATCACCAGGATCGTGTCCGCGTCCCGGATCGTCGACAGGCGATGGGCGATCACGAACGACGTCCGCCCGTGCGCCAGCTTCGCCATCGCCTTCTGGATCAGCACCTCGGTCCGGGTGTCCACCGAACTCGTCGCCTCGTCCAGAACCAGGATCACCGGGTCGGACAGGAACGCCCGCGCGATCGTGATGAGCTGCTTCTCACCCGCGCTGACCCCCGTGCCCTCGTCGTCGATCACGGTGTCGTAGCCGTCCGGCAGCGTCCGGATGAACCGGTCCGCGTGCGCCGCCCGCGCTGCCTCCTCGATCTCCCCGCGGGTGACCTCGCGCGCGGCCCCGTACGCGATGTTCTCCGCGATCGTGCCCCCGAACAGCCAGGTGTCCTGGAGCACCATCCCGATCGCGGCCCGCAGTTCGTCCCGGGACATCTTCGCGATGTCGACCCCGTCGAGCGTGATCCGCCCGCCGGTGACCTCGTAGAACCGCATCAGCAGGTTGACGAGGGTCGTCTTGCCCGCGCCCGTCGGGCCGACGATCGCGACCGTGTGCCCCGGCTCCACCTTCAGCGACAGGTCCTCGATGAGCGGCTTCTCGGGGTCGTACCGGAACGACACGTTTTCCAGCGCGACCCGTCCGTGCAGCTCCTCCGGCCGCACCGCGGCCTCGGGGTCGGACTCCTGTTCCTCTGCGTCCAGCAGCTCGAAGATCCGCTCCGCCGAGGCGACACCCGACTGCACCAGGTTCGCCATCGACGCGACCTGCGTCAGCGGCATCGAGAACTGCCGCGAGTACTGGATGAAGGCCTGCACGTCGCCGATGGACAGCGCACCGGACGCGACCCGCAGACCACCGACCACGGCCACCAGCACATAGTTCAGGTTCGACACGAACATCATCAGCGGCTGCATCACACCGCTGTTGAACTGCGCCTTGAACCCGGCCTCGTACAGCTTCTCGTTCTGCTCGGCGAACTGCCGCGCCGACTCGTCCTGACGCCCGAACACCTTCACCAGCGTGTGCCCGGTGTACATCTCCTCGATGTGCGCGTTCAGCTTGCCGGTGGTGCGCCACTGCTGCACGAAGTGCGGCTGCGAGCGCTTGCCGATCCGCGTGGCCACGACGAACGAGAGCGGCACGGTCACCAGCGCCACCAGCGCCAGCAGCCACGACACCCAGAACATCACCGCCAGCACGCCCACGATCGTCAGCAGCGAGTTGATGAGCTGGCCCAGCGACTGCTGGAGTGTCTGCCCGATGTTGTCGATGTCGTTGGTGGCGCGGCTGAGCACCTCGCCGCGCTGCCGCTTGTCGAAGTACGACAGCGGAAGCCGCGACAGCTTCGCCTGTACGTCCTCGCGCAACCGGTAGACGGTCCGGTTGATGGCCCGGTTGGAGAGCCGGGTGGCCACCGCCATGAGCAGGCCGGCCAGGACGAACGCGCCGAGCGCGTACAGCAGGACGTTCCCCACGGCGCCGAAGTCGATGCCCTTGCCCGGGGTGAAGTCCGTGCCGGAGAGCATGTCGGCGACGCCGCCCTCGCCCCGCTTGCGCATGGAGTCGAGGACCTGCTCCTTGGTCGCCCCCGACGGCATCTGACGGCCGATGATCCCGGCGAAGACCAGGTCGGTCGCCTTGCCGAGGATCTTCGGTCCGATCACGGAGAGACCGACGCTCAGCACACAGGTGACCAGCATCGCGTACATCGTGCCGCGTTCGGGCTTGAACTGGGCGAGGAGCCGTTTTCCGGACCCCTTGAAGTCCATCGAGCGCTGGTCGGGGCCGCCCCCGGCCATCATGCGTCCCATGGGCCCGGCCATCAGGCAGCCTCCGCTTCCGTGAGCTGGGAGAGCACGATCTCCCGGTAGGTCTCGTTGGTTGCCATCAGCTCGTGGTGGCGGCCGGTGCCGACGACCCGGCCCTCGTCCAGGACCAGGATCCGGTCGGCGTCCCGGATGGTCGCCACGCGCTGTGCGACGATCACCACGGTCGCCTCGGCGGTCTCCTGCGAAAGCGCCGCGCGCAGGGCCGCGTCGGTCGCGTAGTCCAGTGCCGAGAAGGAGTCGTCGAAGAGGTAGATCTCCGGGCGCTGGACGAGGGTGCGCGCGATCGCGAGGCGCTGCCGCTGCCCGCCGGAGACGTTCGTACCGCCCTGGGCGATGGGGGAGTGGAGGCCGTTCTCCAGCGCCTCGACGAACCCCTTGGCCTGCGCCACCTCCAGCGCGTGCCACAGCTCCTCGTCGGTCGCGTCCGGATTGCCGTACCGCAGGTTGGTGGCGACCGTGCCCGCGAACAGGTACGGCTTCTGCGGCACGAGCCCGACCGTCTTCGCCAGCAGCTTCGGGTCGATCTCGTTGACGTTCACGCCGTCCACGAGCACCTCGCCCTCGGTGGCGTCGAAGAGGCGGGGGACAAGCCCGAGCAGGGTCGACTTGCCGCTGCCGGTGGACCCGATGACGGCCGTGGTCTCGCCGGGCCGCGCCACCACGTCGATGGCCTTGAGAACCGGCTCCTCGGCACCCGGATAGCGGAAACCGGCGTCACGGATCTCCAGATGGCCGTGGCGCCGCAGCTCGACGACGGGCGCGGTGGGCGGTACGACGCTCGACTCGGTGTCGAGCACCTCCGAGATGCGCTCGGCGCAGACCTCCGCGCGGGGCACCATCATGAACATGAAGGTGGCCATCATGACGGACATCACGATCTGCATGAGGTAGGCGAGGAACGCGGTCAGGTCGCCGATCTGCATGCCGCCGCTGTCGATGCGGTGCGCGCCGAACCAGACCACGGCGATCGAGGAGAGGTTCACCACGGTCATCACCAGGGGGAACATCAGCGCCAGCGTGCGGCCGGTACCGAGGGACACCTCGGTGAGCTCGGTGTTGGCGCCCTTGAAGCGGTCCTTCTCGTAGTCGTCCCGGACGAAGGCGCGGATGACGCGGTTGCCGGAGATCTGCTCGCGCAGCACCCGGTTCACCGTGTCCAGGCGGACCTGCATGGTGCGGAACAGCGGCCGCAGCCGGCGCACGATCAGCGTCACGCAGATGCCGAGCACCGGCACCACGGCGACCAGAACGCCGGACAGCGGCACGTCCAGACCGAGCGCCAGGACGATGCCGCCCACGCACATGATCGGCGCCGACACCATCAGGGTGAACGTCATCAGGGCGAGCATCTGCACCTGCTGCACGTCGTTCGTGGTGCGGGTGATCAGCGACGGCGCCCCGAAGTGACCCACCTCACGCGAGGAGAACGACTGCACCCGGTCGAAGACGGCGGCCCGGACGTCCCGGCCGATGGCCGACGCGGTACGGGCGCCGTAGTAGACGGCGCCCATGTTGCAGATGACCTGGCCGAGAGAGACCCCGATCATCAGGCCGCCGAAGGACAGGATGTAATCCGTGTCCCCCTTCACAACACCCTTGTCGATGATGTGCGCGTTGAGCGTGGGCAGATAGAGCGTGGCGCAGGTCTGCAGGAACTGCAGCAGCACCAGCAGGCTGATGGGTTTCTTGTACGGGCGCAGGTGGGCCCTCAGAAGTCGTATGAGCACGCGAGATCTCTCGGAGTCGTCGACGGACGGCATGGCGGTCGGTGGTGCACCACCCCCTATCGTCGAACACCGCACCCGTGTTACCTCAACCGATTAAGCCAACAGCAGGGCGGGTACTGACTCGGTTTCAGCCTTTTTCAGCCTTGGGGCGTAGGCCGAAGGGGGTGAGTCCGGCCTCGTACGACATCGCGGCCGGCGTCGTACGACATCGCGGCCGCCCTACGGCATCTCGGGTGCGCCTAGGACCGGAACGCCCCCGGATGCGTCTGCTCCCGTACCGACACGTACTGCTGGCGTACGGCCTGGCCCACCGCCAAGTCGTCGCCCGGCTCCAGGACCTGGGCGACCGCGCCCTGCCAGGCGGGCGGGGTGCGCGGGTCGAGGGTGCCCTGGGAGACACCGAGCGACCAGGCCGCCTGCCGGGCCGCGCCGATCGCCGCGTAGTCGGCGGGCTGCGGCACCACGACCTGCACGCCGAACAGCGCGGGCGCCGCCGCCTGCACGGCGGGCAGCTCCGCGGCCGCGCCGAGCAGGAAGATCCGCCGCACGTCGACCCCGCGCCCGCGCAGCACGTCCAGCGCGTCCGCGAGCCCGCACAGCATGCCCTCGAACGCGGCCCGGGCCAGATGCTCGGGCCGCATCGACTCGCGCCGCAGCCCGGCCAGGGTGCCCGCGGTGTGCGGCAGGTTCGGGGTCCGCTCGCCCTCCAGGTAGGGCAGCATCACCAGCCCGTGCGATCCGGGCGTCGACTTCATGGCGAGGTCGGACAGCGACTCCAGATCGGGCAGGCCGAGCAGCTCGGCGGTGCCCCGCAGGGTGCGCACTGCGTTCAGCGTGGTCACCACCGGCAGGTGCAGGCCCGTCGCGTCCGCGAGCGAGGTGATCATCCCGGTCGAGTCGACCAGCGCCTCGGGGTGCACGGCCATCACGGACCCGGAGGCGCCGAGCGAGACGACCGCGTCGCCGAGCCCGATGCCCAGGCCCAGGGCGGCGGCCATGGTCTCGCCGGTGCCCGCGGAGATCAGCAGCCCCTCCGGCGTCGTGCCCGCCGCCTCGGACGGGCCGAGCACCTCGGGCAGCATGGCCTGGTGCCCGAGCGCCAGCTCGACGAGGTCCGTACGGTAGGCGCCGGTCGCCGCCGACCAGTACCCGGTCCCCGAGGCGCCGCCGCGATCGGTGGTCCTGCGCACGGGCCGGCCGAGCAGCTGCCAGACGATCCAGTCGTGAGCCTGCATCAGCACGGCGAGGCGCCGCGCGTTGTCGGGTTCTGTCTTGGCGAGCCAGCGCAGCTTGGTCACCGGCTGCGCGGCCTGCGGTACGCAGCCGACGGCCTCGGCCCAGGCCTGCCGTCCGCCGAGGGCGTCGACGAGGTCGGCCGCCGCGACCTGGGCCCGCTTGTCGCCGCCGACCAGCGCGGGGCGCACGGTGCTGCCCTGGCCGTCGAGCGGGACGAGGGCGTTCTGCTGCGAGGAGACGCCGATGGCCTGTACGCCCTCCAGGAGCCCGCCGCCGGCCGCCTCCCCCAGGGACAGCAGCCAGGCCTGCGGGTCGATGTCGGAGGGACGGCCGCCACCCTCGGGGTTCTCCACCGGATGCGGTGCATATCCCTGCCTGAGCACGGCCCCGGTGTCCGTGTCACAGACGACGATACGAGTGAAATCGGGCGAACTGTCCAACCCGGCGACTATCCCCATGGTGGAAATTCTGCCGTACCGAGAGGGGTGGCCGCTCCTCCCCCAGTGCCTTGAGGGGCCTGGGCGGGACCCCCGCCCAAAGTGCCGCGGCGGCTCTTCGGTGACGGCGGGTGCCGGCTGCCTCGTGGGCGGTGCCGGCGGCCCGTCGGTCAGGTGTTGCTGGTGCCCCAGTCGTCCTCGCCGCGGTGCCCGTTGCGTTCGCGCAGCGAGCGCACGCGGGCGGCGACCGAGGCGGGCATGTGGTCTCCGGCCTTGGCGCTCACCGCGTGCAGGGCCTTGCCGGCGATCTCGCGCCCCTGCTGGGCGGCCGTCTCGGCGGTGTTGCGCACGGCCGGGTTCTGCGCGACCTGGCGGGCGGACTTCTTGAGCTGCTCGTACCGTTCACGCCCGGCCCGTGTGCCCAGCACATAGCCCAGAACCACCCCGGCGACGAACGTGAGCCGATAGCGCATGGCGGCCACCCTTCCCTTGCCTCGTCCCTTGCGTCTGCGTCGTCCACTTGCGTGGGCATCGGTCGTGGGGGGAACCGATTGGCGGAGCACCCCCCTGCTTGCGCTAATGTATGTGTCGCAGCGAGCGAGCGCCCCCTGGCGAATACCCAGGTAGGTACGTTCGATGCAACGAGGCATTCCTCCGTAGCTCAATTGGCAGAGCAGCCGGCTGTTAACCGGCAGGTTACTGGTTCGAGTCCAGTCGGGGGAGCTCGGTCCTCCGTAGCTCAATTGGCAGAGCAGCCGGCTGTTAACCGGCAGGTTACTGGTTCGAGTCCAGTCGGGGGAGCATGCTGAACGAGGACCCCGTCGGGGTCCTTTTTCATGTCCGCAGGAACCGCCGTGCCCACGGCGGAGTCCTCAAGGTCATGTGTAGCCGACCATCCGAAGCAGGAGATCGTATGAGCGGCTATGCTGCGGCAGACGGCGCGCACAAATGTGCGCGACGCGCCGTAACGGGGCGGTAGCTCAGCCGGTTAGAGCAGCGGACTCATAATCCGTCGGCCGTGGGTTCGAGTCCCACCCGCCCCACCAGGCGCCCCAGGTGCAGAATCGATCTGAACTGGGGCGACGCGAGAACGGTGGCTGCCACGCCAGAGCGGCGGTCACCGTTCACCCGCTCCGACCAAGGTCGAGACCCCCGACGAAGTCCGGGAGCGCCCGGGTGAGTTCGGGGGCCGGGAAATCACTCCGGGCCGCGCAGCGCCGTCCAGGTCCCGTGGTCCACGATGCCGTCGGCGTCCAGGCCCTTGTCGCTCTGGAAGCTCCGCACCGCGGACTCCGTTCCGGGGCCGAAGTCGCCGTCCACCCCGGTGCTCCCCACGCCGTACCCGCGTTCGGTCAGCATGCACTGCACCTGGAGCACGCGTTTTCCGCTGTCCCCCTGGCGTGTGCGTCCGCTGCCGGAGTAGTACGCACAGTCGGAGATCCAGGGCGGGGTCGCGGGCTCGGAGGGCGGACTGCTCGGGGACGGAGTGGCGGCGGTGTGGGTGCCGGGCTCGGTGCCGGGGGCCGAGGGGGCATCCGGCCCTCCGTCGGAGGGGGTGCTGGCGGCCTCCGGGCGCGACACGGCGCCGTCGGCGCTGGCGGCGCCCTTGACCCCCTTGCCGGACGTGCCCGGGGCGGACGTCCCGTCCGAGGCTCCGGGCGCCGGCGAGAAGGCGGCGTCGCCGGGCGAGGTGCCGGCGGCGGTCCGCGTACCGGCCCCCGGCGAGGAAGCGGTCCCAGGGGCGTCCTGGCGACTGAGCGCGAGGACTCCCGCGAACACCGCGCAAAGGGTGACGCCCGCGGCGACGGCCAGCACCGGCTTCTTCCGCGGCCAGGGGCGTGCTCCCGGCGGGCGTAACCGCTCGGGCGGTGTGACGGAGGAGGACGGCGTGACAGTCGAA
Organism: Streptomyces sp. CGMCC 4.7035; assembly: GCF_031583065.1. GTDB lineage: Bacteria > Actinomycetota > Actinomycetes > Streptomycetales > Streptomycetaceae > Streptomyces > Streptomyces yaanensis. The sequence goes on along the minus strand of NZ_CP134053.1, from coordinate 6,483,623 downwards.
GAAGGCGTGACGGTGGTAGAAGGCGTGACTGCGGGGGATGGCGTGACCGGGGAAGGGGGTGGGGCGGCGGAAGGGCCTGCCTCCTCCACCGGCGGTCCGAAACCGGCCGGAGCGGGCCGGCCGCCTCGCTCGACTGTCACCCGCGACGCCGGAGACGCCGACGACACCACCTTCGGCCGGTCGCCCGGGGCCCGGAGGCCGACCCTCCGCCCGACGGGGAGGCGGTGCAGCACCTCGTACGCCCGCTGCCGGGCCAGCACCTTGCCGCCCAGCGGCTCGGGCCAGTCGGCCGTCCCGGTGTGCGTCCCGGCCGCGTCGATCAGGTCCCGCGGCGTGGGCCGCTGCTCGGGCTCCTTGGCCAGAGAGGCGGAGAGCAGCGAGCCGAGCGCCGCGTCCGCCGCCGAGATCTCGCCGAGCAGCTCCTGATTCGGCTCCTCGAACGCCACCCGATGCATCACGTCGACGCCTGTGCCGTCGCCGAACGGAGCACGCCCCGTCGCCGCGTAGACCAGCGTTCCGGCCAGCGAGAACACATCCGACGCCGTGTCGCTGCGGCCCGTCCGCAGGTGTTCCGGCGACATGTAGGCAGGGGTTCCCACCCGGTTGCCCGTGCCGGTGATCGCGCTGGCGTCCGCGGCCTTCGAAATGCCGAAGTCGATCACATGCGCGCCGCGGACGGACAGCAGCACGTTGGACGGCTTCAGGTCCCGGTGCACGATCCCCGCGGCGGCGAGGTCGGCAAGCGCCTGCCCCAGCTCCGCCACCAGCCGCCAGACCGCGGCCGGCTTCAGGGCACCGCTCTCCCGCACGGCAGCCGCCAGATCGAGCCCCGGGAGGTACTCGGTGGCCATCCACAGCAGTTCGTCCCGGAACCCCGTGCCGGACAACCTCGGTGTGTGCGGCGTACGGAGCCGGGCGTGCACCGACGCCTCACGCTCGAACCGGCGCCGGAACCGGGCGTCGTCGGCGTACTCCGGCCTGATCACCTTCACGGCGACCAGACCGGGGCTGTCGTCCACGGGACGCGCCAGATAGACCCGTCCCATGCCACCGCTGCCGAGCAACGCCAGCGGCACATAGGGGCCGACACGGCCCGGGTCGCCGGGGCGCAGAGGGGAGGCACCGGTCTGCCGCAGCGCGGCAGTCTCGTTCGCCGATGAGTCCGGTCCCACCGGCCGCTGTTCTGACACGGACCCCCCGAAGTGATGTTCCCCGTACGCCAGTTCGCCCTCTAAGGGAAGATGAGGCTAACCCAGCTCCGGCGTACGTTCAGGGTTTCCCTCACTTGCCTTCAACTGTCCTGATCCATGCCCTCGTTGACCTGCCGGTTCGTTTCGCCGTCCGGGGCCCGGGGCAACCTCCCGAGCAGCGTGGTCCCGGTCCACGGACCGACGGAGGGGGGAGCGCTGTGCGGGAGCAGGTGCGCACGCTTGACCATGTGCGGGCGGCGGACGGGAGGCTGCTCACGGTCGAATGCGTGGGGGATCCCCGGGGCCGCCCGGTGTTCCTGCTGCACGGCACGCCCGGCAGCAGGGTCGGGCCCCGGCCCCGGTCGATGTTCCTCTACCAGCGCGGCGCCTGGCTCATCAGCTACGACCGGCCCGGGTACGGCGGCTCCGACCGCAAGCCCGGCCGCCAGGTCGTCGACGTCGTCCAGGACGTGGCCGATGTCGCCGACGCCCTCGAACTGGACCGTTTCGCGGTCGCCGGCCGCTCCGGCGGCGCCCCGCACGCGCTGGCCTGCGCGGCCCTGCTGCCGGACCGGGTGACGCGTGCCGCCGCGCTCGTGGGGCTCGCCCCGTGGGACGCGGAGGGGCTGGACTGGTTCGAGGGGATGGCGCCGTCGAACGTCACCGAGTTCCGCACCGCGGGCCGCGACCCCGAGCGGTTCGCCGCCCGGCTCATTCCGCGTTCGGCCGCCATCCGCAGTGACCCCGCGCGCCTGCTCGACGAGCTGCGCAGCGAGTTGCCCGACGCCGACCGGATGATCGTCTCGGACAACGGGATCCGCACCATGCTGCTGCACAACTACCGCGAGGCGCTGCGGACCTCGCCCTACGGGTGGATCGACGACGCCCTCGCCCTGTGCCGGCCCTGGGGGTTCGACCCGGCCGACATCCGGGTTCCGGTCCTGTTGTGGCACGGCGGACAGGACGTCTTCTCGCCGGCCTCTCACTCTTCCTGGCTGGCGGCCCGCATCCCCCGCGCCACCAAGGTCCTCGAACCGCAGGCGGCCCACTTCGCGGCACTGAGCGCACTGCCGACGGTGCTCCAGTGGCTGCTGGCGGACCCCGGATCGGCTCAGGCGCCCTCGGCGTGACGCACACCGGCAGGGGGCGCGTCCCGGTGGGTCCGGTTCGGGGGCCGTCGGTGTGGCTCGCACCGTGGTGGCTGCGGGTCCGGTTCGGGGGCCGTCGGTGTGACTCGACACCGGTGGTGGCTCCGGGGCCCGGTGGATCCGGCCCACGCACCCCGGCGTGACCTCACACCGCCAGTGGCTCCAGGTCCCGGTAGATCCGCCGGTTGTGGCTGGCCACCCGGGTGATGCCGTTGTCGTCGCCCAGCAGCAGCCTCAGTTCCGTCAGGGCCTCCTCGCGCAGGGCCCGGGCCTCCTCCTCGCGGCCCAGGGCGCCGAGTGTGAGCGCGTAGTTGGTGACCACCGCCAGCGTCTCGGGGTGGTGCGGTCCCAGGACCGTGCGCAGTGCCGCGAGGGACGTCTCCTCCAGGTCCCGCGCATCCTCCAGACGGTCCAGGTCGGCCAGGACGTTCGCGTAGTTGACGCCCGAGAACAGCGTGTGCGGATGCTGCTTGCCGAGCACCTCCGTCATCCGCGGCAGCACCTGCCGGAACACGGCCGCGGCCTCCAACGCGTCGCCGCAGCCCCAGTGGAAGATGCCGAGGTTGTTGAGCGCGGCCTGGGTGTAGGGATGGGTCTCGCCCGGCACCTTCATGTACTCCGTCAGCGCCTCCAGGGCCACCTCGCGCGCCGCCTCCCGGTCGTCGGCCGCGTACAGGTCGGCCGCCATGTTGAGGTCACAGGCCAGCGAGTCCGGGTTCGGCGCCTCGTACTGGGCCCGGTACTGGGCCCGGGTCGCCGAGGTGAGCCGGCGCGCGTCCTCGAACTGCCCCGCCCGGCGCAGCGACACCGCCAGCGATTTGGCGCAGGCCAGCGTGCCGGGGAAGCTCTTGCCCAGGATCCGTTTGTGCGCCTCGTACGTCCGGGACAGCAGGGAGACCGACTCGTCGTAGCGGCCGACCTCGCGCAGGTCGCGGCCGAGGGAGGCGGCCGAGGCGAGCGTGTAGATGTGGTCGGGCCCCAGGACCTCCATACGGCGGTCGAGGACGTCCTGGTCGAGCGCGCGGGCCTCGCCGTAGCGGCCGACCATGCGCAGGGCGAGGGCGAGGTTGTTCGCGGCGTTGAGCGTGCGCGGATGGGACTCGTGGAAGATCTGGCTGAAACCGTCATGCGCCTTGCGGGCCAGCTCCACGGCGTTGCGGTAGTCCCCGAGCGCGGCCAGGTCGCTGGAGAGGCTGGAGGTGGTGACGTACGTGTGTGGATGGTCCTCGCCGAGCACGGACCGCTGCCGCTCCAGGAGCTCCTGGTCGATCTCCCTGGCCTCGACGTAACGTCCCTGCGAGCGCTGGATGTTGGCGAGCTGGCAGCGCAGGTACAGGTACTGCACGTCGTTCTCGCCCAGCAGGTCCTTCCAGTCGGCGAGCAGCGCCTCGGCGAGCTGGAGGGCGCGCGCGAAGTCACCGCGCTTCCAGCGGTAGCGGACCCGGTCGATCATCAGCCGCCGGGTCTCGGACTCGCTGCTGCCGCGGGCGTCCGAGGCGTCCAGGTGGGGCCAGATGAGTTCGAACCGGGGCCAGGTCGCCGGGTCGTCGATCGGCTCGTCCTCGTCGGGACGGGCGCCCGCGAGGACGGTGTGCACGACGCGGCGCGTCTCCTCCTGCTGCTCCTCGGTGAGCTGGGAGCGGATGACCGCCTGGACGAGCCGGTGCACCTGGATGCTGGTGCCCATCGAGTCGATCTTGGCGAGGGCGAACCGTCCGATCTCCCGGATCACACGCCCGAGGACCAGCTTCTCCTGAAGCGCGGGGTCGTACGGCTTGAGCGCGTCGATCATCTCCTTGCTGTACAGCAGCTGGGCGGCGATCGGCTCGGGGGCGAGGAAGGCGCACAGCTCCAGGAGGCGCACCGAGGCCGGGGACCTCTCGCGCAGGCGGGCGATGGAGATGTTCCAGGTCGCGGCGACGGGGTGCGGATAGTCGGCGGGCTGGTTGAGGGCGAGGACGTCGGTGGTCTGGCGGTCGAGCTGCTCCAGATAGTCGTCGATGGGCATGGCGGTCTCCGCGAGCCACGCCGCTGCCTGGGCGACGGCCAGCGGCAGGTCCCCGACGGCCGTGGCCACCCGGTCGGCGTCCTCGGCGGTGAGGCCCTTGGCGCGGCGCATCAGGTGCTCGACGCTCTCCTCGCGCAGGAACACGTCGATCGGCAGCGAGGGCCCCTGCTGGGCCCAGGACTGGTTCCGGGAGGTGATGAGGATGTGCCCGCCGCCCCCCTTCGGGAAGTACTCCTTGAGATCCTCGGGGTCGTCGGCGTTGTCGAAGACGAGGATCCAGCGGCCCGGGGTGCCGCGCCCGAGCCGTTGGAGGGCCTCCTGGCAGGCCATGGACAGGTCGTCGCCGGTGGGCGCGCCCAGCCGGGCGGCGAGTTCGGCGAGGGAGGACACCACGTTGTCGTTGTGCTCGGCGGAGATCCACCACACCAGGTCGTAGTCGGCCATGAACCGGTGCACGTACTCGTTGGCCAGCTGCGTCTTGCCGACGCCGCCGAGCCCGAACAGGGCCTGCGACTGGGGCAGCGGCAGGACGACGGACATGCTGCCGCCGCCCAGCTGGTCGCGCAGCTTCTCCAGCACCAGGCTGCGGCCGGTGAAGGTGACGTTGCGCTGGGGCGCGTTCCAGATCCGGGGCACGCTGCCCGGGAAGCGGGGGGCCGCCGGACCCGCGTCCAGCGGCTGGGCGGGCAGCTCCAGGGCGCGCAGCAGGCCGGCGATGCAGTGCGCCTCGTCCAGGCGGTGCAGGTCGACCGGGTTGTACTCCAGGTGCGAGGAGTGCAGCCGGGCGTCGTCGACGCGCAGCGGCACGAACGAGGCGGGGGCTCCGGTCGCCGAGGAGTCGGTGAGCGCGCGCCAGGTCTCCTGGGCATGACGGGAGTTGAGGAATGGCGTGGACAGCAGGACGAGGGTCCTGGTGCCGGCGTCGGGGCGCTCCAAGGCAGTGGTGGACACATCGCGCAGCGTCACGCTGCAACCGGAGCGGACGAGCACGGACTCCGCCCACTCGGCCCACATCCGGTTCTCCGCGACGTAGGCGATGACCACGTCGGCCACCTTGGCGAGCGGCCGACGCCGTACGTAGGCCTCCTTGCAGCGCAGCCGCACCGGTTCGGGCACCGAGGGCAGGGAGGTGATCTCGCCGTCCGAGATGACGGCGGTGAGCCGCTCGAAGGCGGACAGCAGGGAGTTGGCGAGACCCTTCTCGTCGCTGACGGTGGCGAGCGTCTCCTCGTACGCGTAATAGGGCCGGTACGGGATCTCGACGGCGCCCCAGTACCGGGTGAGTTCCTCGCCGCTGAGCCCTTTGGGCAGTCCGTCGAACTTGAGCCGGGCCAGCGCGCGGCCCGCGTCGACCTTCTCCTTCTCGCCCTCGTCGATGCGCATGGGGACGGGCAGCACCCTGACCTCGTGCGGGTGGTAGCCCTCCTCGACACTGCGCGCGACCGCGGCGGCGCCCTCCAGCGACTGGTCGCTGAGGGTGAAGCAGTCGACGAGGACGTCGGGCATCTGCATGGTGCAGATGTCCGCGCTGTCGGACAGGCCGGTGCGGCTGTCGATGAGGACGTAGTCGTAGTGGGCCTTCATGTCGTCGCGCAGCGCGTCGAGGAACTGCCCGCCGCCCAGCCGCTCGTAGAAGTTGTCCCACTCGAAGGAGGAGACGGTCGCCGAGTACGCCCGGTCCTGGCGGCCGGCGGAGAGGAAGTCGAGGCTGCCTCCGTCCGGGAAGTTCCAGCCGAGCCGCTCGGGGTGCAGGGACACGGCATGCTGCTGGACGCGGGCGTAGGCGCGGTGCCAGTCGCCGGTGCGCGGCGCTCCGGTCGTGGCGGCCCAGTGGAACTCGGTGATGATGTCGATGACACCGGTGGTGGAGGCGAGGACGTCCGGGTCGAGGAACGGGTGGAAGAAGCGGTGCAGGCCGGGCGCCTCCAGGTCCCAGTCGACGGCCAGCACGCGCTTGCCGTTGGCGGCGAGGATCCAGGCCGTGTTGGCCAGGGCCATGGTCCGTCCGGTGCCGCCCTTGTACGAGTAGAAGGTGATGATGCGTCCGTCAGGAGCCGCCGTCATGCTTCTCCTCCATCGTGGTGTCCCGCGCCTGCGGGAGTGTCGAGGGCATCGGTCCCGTCAGACGGGGCCTTGGGACGTGCGGCCCGGCGACCGGGTGCGGTGTCGCGTGCTTGAAGAACTGCTTGGTGGCGTGCGCCACGACCTTGGGCAGCACATCGGTGAAGGCCGTGAGGGTGGGTACGCCGTTGACGGCGATCCGGCAGTCGGTACGGCGGCCCCGGTCCAGGGTGAGCGGCAGGGTCCGCTCCAGCTTGTCGGTGAGCTGCTTGCCCTCCTCGCTCTGGCACTGCCGGTCGGTGCGGTCCCAGGGGACGATGGCGTTGATCCAGGGCCGGGTGTTGGTGTCGAAGACGGAGAGTCTGTGACACCGTTCCTCGTCGCCGAGGGCCCAGGGGTCGACGAGGAGGATGCCGGGGCGGCCCGGCGGCTTGTCCTCCTCGGCGGAGGCGAGGGGTTCGGGGCCGGTGTCCTCGTCGTCGAAGGAGGCGACGGTGACGCGGTAGTCGAGGGAGCGCACGAGTTCCTCGGCGAGCGTCGGCAGCGAGCGGGTGGACTCCCCCGGATAGGGGTTCCAGTCGTGGGCGTGCTCGCCGTAGGGGCGGGGGTCGCGGTGCTCGGGAATGGTGTGCCGGGTGGGCGCGGCGACCGTGAGGTGGATGCTGCGGGGGCCCTCGCCGCGCGGTTTGAAGGCGCTGGGCGTGTTCTCGTAGCGGCGCGGCTGGGCGGGCGGCAGCGGGGAGTCGTGGGCGACCTGGACGATGCGCCGGGCCAGCTGCATCACGGTCTCCTCGTACTCGTCGCGCAGCCGGTTCAGCTTGATCAGGCTGTAGATCCCCTCGTCCGCGTAGCGTGCTCCGAAGGCGGCGTGGTCGACGTGTATGTGCCGTACGGAATCCGGGAGCTGGTCGTAGTCCACATGTGCCCACAGGGCCGGGACGATGGCGGGGAGGCTGCCGGCGCCGGCGGCCCGGGCGCGCAGGATCCGCTCGTTGAAGGCGTACCACTCGCGGCCGCACATCTCGCTGGTGAAGTAGCGCGGCGAGAACAGCGGGACGAAGACCCGGCAGATCGCGAGGTGCTCGGCGAGCTTCTCGGGCCAGCCGTCGCCGGAGTGCATCTCCCGGTCCATGAAGCCCGCGGAGGCGCCGGCGGGCAGGTCCGTGAGGTGCATGATGTTGTCGCACAGGTCCTTGTAGAGGACATACACCCAGTGGTCGGGGTCGCCGCGGTTGGGACCCCATGCCGGTGTGTGGGCGTAACTCAGGAAGAAGTAGGGCCTGGTGTCGGACATCCAGCCCCGGCCCGAGTAATCCACACGACCCCCCGCCCGCCGACCGGTTCCCGCACCGAGGGCACGTCACCCGGCCGGTGCGATCGCACCACCCCGTCAGGAGTAATCAAATGTGCCCGACGAGGCCCGGGGAAACGGGGCTTCTTTCGCGCCATTCATCGCCGAATTCCGGTCAACGCGCGACGCGCGTGGTCGACGGCGGCCCGCATTCCGAACACCATGACGGGTTTCTCCGCCACCTCGCCCTCGGCGATCAGCTCACGCGGGAGCGCCGCGCCGACTTCGGCGAAGTCGTCGTCGTTCAAGGTGAGATCCTCGTAGGTGATCCAGTTTCCCTTGGTCTCCACGACGCAGCGGTACAGGCGCGACGGGGGCGGCGGAACCATCCGGTACTCGGCCAGGTGGAACGCGGTGCACACCTCGAACCCCACGCGGAAAAGCAGCACTTGGGCGTCCGTCTCGTACAGCGCCGCCAGCGGCGAGCGCTCGCCGAGGTGGCAGTGCGGGTCGTGGTCCGCCATCAACTCCCTTGCGCGCGCGCCCAGTGCCGCGAAGGAACTCTGGGGGTGTGCGCTGCGCCGGGCGCCGGGCGTGGTGCGTACGCACTCGGCGAGCACGCCCATCGACACGCAGGGACTGGCGTCCGGGTCGAACGGCGGCATGGACTGCCGGTATGCGACCACTTCACGGTCCGTCATACCGGCGACTATCTCCCGGTGGGCGCTGGAGGTGTCGGAGTTCTCCGACGTGAAGGCGGGCACGACGAGCGTGCCGTGCGGTCCGAGCGCGTCGAGCAGCGCGTCCCGGACATCGGTGTCGCGCAGCCCGCTGCCGTGCAAGGAGGAGTGCACCATGAGCACACCACCGCGCCGGACGCCCAACCGGGCGAACAGTCCGGGCAGTTCGGCAACATCAACCATGGGTGTCCGCCTCTCCGGCCGGCCGGCCGATGCGCGGCAGCTCGCGTACGAACTGCTCCGGGTCGAAGTCGACGGCCAGGCCCAGCGCCCCGTAGCCGTGGGTGCCGAGCCGGGGCCCGGCGCCCGGCGGGAGCGGGGTGACGGTCGTGACGTCCAGTATGCCGGGCCGGCCGGACCTGAGGGCGTCCAGCAGGCCGAAGGCCGCCCGCAGCCGCTCGCGGAACGCGTCGAGGTCGGCGGGCGCCAGCGGAGGGGCGACGGGCACGGGGTAGGAGTCGCGGCGCAACGGATCGGCGTCGTCCACGAGCACGGACGTGCCGTCGGCGAGTTCGACGGTCTCCAGGGGGCGCCATGCGCCGGGCTCCGTGTCCGGGCCGCTGCGGACCTGGAAACCGTCCGCGGTGACCGTGACCTCGACGCGACCGGGCTCCGGCAGCGTCACGGTGCCCAGGGTGGGCAGGTGCAGCTCCCGCCCCGGCTGGTCCCAGGAGAGCGTCGTGGGCCTGCCCGCCCGTACGGCCGCGGCCACCACGATCGCCATGAACAGGGCGGACCCGCCGGGAAGGAGCGACAGGCTGCTCAGCACCGGCAGCAGATACGGGTGGCCGAGGACGGCGTCGACGTGCGGGCGGGTCCGCTCGTCGGCGTCGAGGAGGGACAGCAACCGCCATGCCTCCTCGCAGTCCGGCCGGGTGGCGAGGAGGCCGAGCTGCCCGTCGAACAGCCGTCGGCTGTACTCGACGTGCGCGAAGTGCGGGTCGTCGCCCTGCCGCGCGGCGGGCGCCCGCTCCTCGGCGCGCTCGGCCACGCCTTCGATGAAGGCGCGCAGGTCTTCGCAGAACACGGACGGGTTGTCGAAGCCGCGTGCGGCGCTGTAGCGGTGCGCGTAGAGCCCGCCGCCGCAGGACTCGACGACCGGGCAGGCCCTACAGGTCTCGCTCACTCCGTCGATGCCGAGCTGCCGGGCCCGTACACCGGGGTGCTCGGCCAGCTCCGCGAAACTGTGCCGCAGGACGTCGTAGCCGGTCTCCGCGGCCCCCTCGTAAGCCGTCTTCAGGGAGTCCACCTGCTCGAACGTGCCGTCCGTCTCCACCACCGCCAGATCGGACGGGGCGAGCCCGAGCGCCTCGGTGAGGCTGGGGCCGCCGCCCAGGGTGCTGAGCACCGACTCGAAGATCCGCACCGGCACGCTCCGCCCCCGCTGTTCCCAGCGGTCGTACACGGCCAGCAGCCAGTCGGCGTACGGCGTCGGTGATCCGTCCGGCCCGGACGGTCCGGGCGGCGGTGGGCTGTCCCAGGTGGAGTGGGGCAGCAGATAGTCGATGCGCGGGGGATCGAGCGCGGCCAGCGCGTCGTGCACGGCGACCGGGTCGTTCTCGATGTCGACGGTGCACAGCAGTCCGGCGAACAGATGCCGGTTGTGCGGAGCCCGCAGCAGCTCCACCGCCCGCAGCACCCGGTCGTAACTGCTGCGGCCCCTGCGGTCGAGGCGATGGCGGTCGTTCGCGGCGCGGTCGCCGTCCAGGGAGATGCCGACCTTGACGTCGAACTCCCGGAAGACCTCCAGATGGCGCGGGCCGAGCTGTACGCCGTTGGTGTGGATCCGCAGATCGAGGGAGGTCACCGGGGTGAGGGCCGCGGTGAGCGCCTCGCAGATGCGGCGCAGGCGCACGGGGCCGGCGAGGAGGGGTTCACCGCCGTGGAGGATCACCGATACGGTCGGCAGTTCGCGCTCTTTGGCGTACGTCGCCAGCCGGTGGGCGACCTGCTGGACCGTTTCCTGCGAGATGATCTTGGGGCGCCGGCTCCAGCTCTGGTCGGCGTGCTCGTAGACATAGCAGTGATCACATGCCAGGTCACATCTGGAGTGCACCTTGAGGACCAGTTGCTGAAGCGCGGGCGCTGTCGTCACTGCGCGCACTTTAGCCGGTCCGAAGGGCTGGGCCGAGCCAACCCGCCAGCATACAAGGCTCGTTGGTCGTCCAGGGGGTGGTACGGACGCACCCCGGCGCACAAGAGACGTGGTGGTGCGCCCAGCCCTTCGTCGCGTACGTCAGATCGACGAGTTGAAGGTGGCGTTCTTGACCGGAGAGACCGCGTCCCGACGGTCGGCCGACTGGGTGGTCCCGGCATTGCGGTGAGCGGCGGAGGAGAGCGGCGTGTGCTGCTTCTGCTCCTTCCGGGACAGAGGGGTACCGCTCGTCTTTACCTTAAGGATCATGACGGCCTCGTTCTGTTCAGTTCGTCGAACTCGCGGGAGGTGAATTGGCGGCCTCCCGTCACAGCGGTCGCTGCCACTGGGGTTGCCGCGGGCGAGTTCGACTTTTGGGACTTGAGAGACAGCCCGACCCGAGCAAAGGGGTCTGTTACGCGAAACATACACCAGGCAAGTCGGATCGGCCGTTTGAAGCGTTCAAGCCCTGGAACTCCCTCGCCCGTCCGGCCAAGATGGAGGGTCGTCGACAACGCGAGGTGCCAACGTGAGGGCAATGGGACCGAGCACGACCATTGGTGACGCGGACTTACCACCGCTTTATCTGGACAATGATCGCCGCGCATTGGCCCGACAGGGTGAATCCGTCCGCGCCGTCCGTCTGCAGTTGACGGTACTTCTGCTCGCCACCGCTTCCGCCACACTCGCGGAACACGTGCGGCAGAGTCATATTCCCTCGGCAATTGCCGCTGTTCTCTACGGGCTGACGACCGCCGTCGGACTGCACACGGCGCGCCGCCGCGCCCGCGCCCACTGGCAGGCCCACCGGGCGGCCGCCGAGACCCTCAAATCGCTGGCCTGGCAGTACATGGTCCACGGCGGGCCCTTCCACTCCGAGGTCGCCAACCCCGAGGCCCTGTTCGCCGAACGCCTCGAAGAGCGGCTGCGGGAGCTGAGGAAGGTGGGCTGGGAGGACTCCCGGGGCGGCACGGCCGACCTCGGCGCCGGGCAGATCACGCCGAGCATGCGGGTGGTGCGCGCCAAGTCGTTCCAGGCGCGCCGGGACATCTATCTGCGGGACCGGGTTCTGGAACAGCTGATCTGGTACGGCAACCGGGCCTCCCAGTCCCACCGCGCGTCCGTGCGCTGGTCCTCCGTCACGGCGGTGCTGACGCTCCTCGCGCTGCTCGCGGCCGTGCTCAGGGCCTTCGGGGCGATCGGCAGCTGGGACCTCGCGGGGCTGCTCAGCGCGGGGGCCGCGGCCGGCGTGGCCTGGCAGGAGGTGCGCCGGCACCGTCCGCTGACGTACGCGCATTCCCTCATCGAGCAGGATCTGGACACCCTGCGGGTCGCGATGGGCACGACGGTGACCGAGGAGGGCTGGGCCGACGCGGTCGCGGAGGCGGAGCGGCTGGTCAGCCCGCAACACACGGACTGGCTGGTGCGGTTCGGATCCTGAAGCCGTCACAGGGGTGATAAGCGGTCAGTCGCGGGTCACGCCGGGGCTCCACAGCACCCTCACCGGCACCCCCGTACGGCGCGCGTACGCCACCACGTCCGCCGTGCCGCCGCGGCCGCGGGCCGGGCGTCCGTCCCACACGGCGACCAGGCGGTCCGCATGGTCGACGATCCAGCGGCCGGCCGCGTAGTACGCGTCCTCGTGCGTGGGCTCTCTCGGCAGATCCACACGTGCGGTGCAGGACTCCAGCAAGCGGCGGTACGACGCCCGCACCTCCTCGTCACCGAGGTGGGCCTCGTAGTCCATGCCGGGGATCACCGCGGTCACCGGGACGCCACGGTCCAGGGCGATACCCGCGAAGAGCTGGTCGGCACCGGCGGCGAGACTGCTGAGGGCCCGGGCGTCGGCGCAGGCGCTCAGCTCCGCGGTCATGCCGAGGCGGACGGCCGGGAGGACGGCGGCGGGGAGGTGACGATGGCCGGTGACGCCGATGTGAGACACGACAAACCCCTCCGCGGCCGTGGTCGACCTTTTTACCCTAATGGTCCGGCGCGCGGCGTGCGACGTGCGGTCGGGCGGCTGGACGCATTGGTCAGGCGGCGGGACGTACGGGCGGCCGGACGTACGGTCAGGCGGCCAGCGGGTTGAGAGTCAGGGGCTGGATCCTGCCCTCCAGCATGGCGCCCAGGCCCTGGACGGCGCAGATGTCGGGCCGGTCGGCGATGTGCACGGGCATGCCGGTCGCCTGCCGCAGCATCTGGTCGAGCCCCGGCAGCAGCGCGCTGCCGCCGACCATCATGATCCCGCGGTCGGCGAGGTCGGCCACCAGATCGGGCGGGCAGTCCCGCAGCACCTTGCCGATGCCGTCGAGAACGGCGGTCAGCGGAGTCTGGATGGCGTCCCGTACGGCGGCCGTGTCGACCAGCACGGACCGCGCGAGCCCGGTCGCCACGTCCCGCCCCTGGATCTCGGTGGAGGAGGGCCCGTGCGGGGTGAGGCCGTTGCCGGACAGGGCCAGTTGCAGGGGCCGTACGGACTGACTCGGCAGCATCAACGCGTGCTCGTGCCGCAGATGCTGCACGATCGCGCGGTCGACGGCCTCACCGCCCACCGGGACCCTCTCGGCGGTCACGATGTTCCCCAGCGACAGCACGGCGATCTGGGTGGCGGCGGCCCCGCACACCATGATCATGGATGCCTCGGGCTGCTCCACGGGCAGCCCGCACCCCACCGCGGCGGCGACGAGCGTGTCGACCAGCTCGACCCGCCGGGCCCCCAGCCCCACCAGCGTCTCGACGGCCGCGCGCTGGGCCAGCGGATCCGCGTCGTGCGGGGTGCAGGCGGCGGCCCGCAGCCGGGGCTTGCGGCGCAGGCTGCGGCGGAGCTTCTCGCCGAGCAGATGCCGCAGCATGCGCTGGGCCATCTCGATGTCGACGACGGTACCGCCGGAGACGGGCCGCACGACACGGATGTACGCGGGCGTGCGCCCCGTCATCTTCTCGGCGAGCTCACCGACCGCGATCAGCGAGCCGGTCCGGGTGTTCATGGCGGCGGCGCTGGGCTGGTCCACCACCAGCCCGGCGCCCTTGACGTACACACGGGTCCTGGCCGCTCCCAGGTCGACGGCGAAGTGGCAGCGGCGCAGTTGGTCCAGACTGACAGTCATGGCCACGTCCTCCCGAGAGCGCGGACCGTGGGGGCCGCCGGGCGACGGCACCGTGGGGGCGGGGCCGCCGGGCGGCGGTCCTCCTTTGCATCGTGCGGGAGGCGGGGCGGTGGGCGCCTTCTGGAGGGGGCCGGGTGGGGTGCGGCCGAATGGGGGTAGTTGTCGGCGACACCTGATGCGAGGCTTGACTCAGGGGTGACTCTGCGCCGCACTCCCGGTGCGCACCGGCTCGTTCAGCCACGCGCGCGGCAGTACGAAGGCCCAGGAGATCATCCGCGCGGTGGGGATGCGGCGGCGGCGCCGACGATCCCCCGTACGACCCCCAGCTCCACCAGATCCTGCGGGCGTACCCGGAGCTGGTCCGCCGTCGGCCGCACCTGGTCGGCCGGGCGTTTGAGTATCGCGGCGGCGAGCTCCGGGGCGATGACGGAGAAGTAGCTGTCCGGCGTGGCCCAGGTGTTGCCGGGTGCGGCCAGCGCGAGGGCCCCGCCGGAGCCGCCCTCGCCGATCACCAGCGTGGTCAGCGGCGTACGGGCGGTGGCGACCGTGGTGAACAGCTCCGCGATCGAGGCGCCCGCGCCCTGCCGCTCGGCCTCGGCGTCGTTGGCGGCGCCCGGTGTGTCCACCAAGGTCAGGACGGGGATGGACAGGGACTCCGCCAGGCGGATCAGACGGGTGGCCGTGCGGTACCCGGCGGGGCGGGTCGCGGTGCCCGCCTGGGCGGCGTACGCGACCGTACGGCCGTCGTGGGTGCCGAAGCCGCACAACATGCCGTCGTCGGAGCCGCCGCAGCGGTCGCCGCTGATGGCGGCCCGGCGGGTGAAGTACGCGTCCAGGTAGGCCCGGGCGCGGGGACGCCCCGGGTCCCGGGCGCCCCGTACGGCGTCCCAGCCGGTGGCGGGGAGGTCCGTCGGGCCCAGCGCGCCGGGTACGGGCGCGGGCTCGGTCGACGGTGCCGTCAGCAGCCCCAGCCACAGGGCCACCGCCTCCCGCAGCTCCTCCGGTCGTACGACCGCGTCGACCGCGCCCGCCGCCAACTGCGCCTCGGCCGTGTAGGCCGCCGGGTCCGCGTCCGGCGGGCGCACTCTGGAGCCCGCGAAACCCACCTGGGCGCCCGCCAGGGCCAGCACCACGTCGGCGCCCGCGCCCAGCGTGGCCCAGCCGCCGCCGGTCGTCGGGTCACGCAGGACCGCGAGCTGGGGCAGCCCGGCCGCGCGGGTGAGCGCCGACTGCCGGGCCACGCGCTGGAGCTGGGTCAGCGCGAGCATGCCCTCCTGCATACGGCTGCCGCCCGTCGCGACGAGCGAGACGACCGGCAGCCGGTGCTCACGGGCGTACGCGTACGCCGACTCCAGCAGGTCGCCCGTACGCGCGCCGAGGGAGCCGCCGAGGAAACCGAACTCGAACACGATCAGCACGGCCGGGGTGCCGCCGACGGTCGCGCGCCCGCAGACCACGGACTCCTCCTCGCCGGTGCGGGCGGCTGCGCGGGCGCGCGAGGCGTCGTAACCCGCCCACTCCAGCGGGCCGTCCGGCGTGGACTCCCTTGGCGGCGAGGGGAGTTCGGTGAAGGTGGAGTCGTCGGTGACGAGGGCGAGGGCCTCCCGCGCGGTGGCGCGCTCAGGCATCGCCCAGCGCCCGCTTCATGATCTTCCCCATGTCGTTGCGGGGCAGGGCGTCGAGGTGGCGTACGACGCGCGGGCGCTTGTGCGGGGCCAGCCGCCGGGCCACGTGGTCGGCCAACTCCTCGATGCCGGGCGGGGCCTGGGGATCCACCGGGACGATCCAGGCGACGATCCGCTCACCGAGATCCTCGTCGGGCTCCCCGGTGACGGCGGCCTCCCGCACGCCCGGGTGTTCGAGCAGCGCGTTCTCGATCTCACCCGCCCCGATCTTGTACCCACCGCTCTTGATCAGATCGGTGGCTTTCCTGCCCACGATGCGCACGTAGCCGTCGGTCTCGCGCACCGCCATGTCGCCGGTACGGAACCAGCCGTCGGCGGTGAAGGCGGCGGCGGTGGCGTCGGGCCGGTTGAGGTACTCGGTGAACAGGTTCGGCCCACGGACCTGGATCTCGCCGACCGTCTCCCCGTCGTACGCGGTGATGGCCGTGCCGTCCTCCTCCACGAGCCGCAGCTCCACACCGGGCAGCGGCACGCCCACCGTCCCCGCACGCGGCTCCCCGTCCGCGCGCACGCTCGTGTTCATCAGCGTCTCCGTCATCCCGTACCGCTCGATGACCCGGCGGCCGGTCGCGGCGGCGATCCGCTCGTGGTCGTGCACGGGCAGCGCGGCCGAACCCGAGACGAGCAGCCGGGCCCCGCCCAGCGCCTTGGCCAGCTCGGGGTCGCGGGGCAGGGCCTCGGCGACGCGGTGGTACATCGTGGGCACACCGAACAGCATGGTCGCCCCGTCGCCCAGCTCGTGCGCCACACCGTCCGTGTCGAAGCGCCCCAGGTGCCGCACGGAGCCGCCGCGCCGCAGCGGGCCGAGGACGCCCAGCACCAGGCCGTGCACATGGAAGAGCGGCAGCCCGTGCACGAGCACGTCCTCCCCGGTCCACTGCCAGGCGTCCGCGAGGGCGTCGAGCGTGGCGGCGACGGCGCGGCGGGGGATGACGGCGCCCTTGGGCGGGCCGGTGGTCCCGGAGGTGTAGACGACGAGGGCGGGGCTCTCGTCGTCCACCTCGGCGGGCGCGAACGCTCCCGTGCCGCGCACGTCGACATCGATGCGCTCCAACTCGCCCACCGACGAGGGAAGTTCATCGCCGGGGGCGGACAGCACCAGCGACGGCGCACTGTCCGCGAGGATGTGCCCCAGCTCGCCCTCCCCGGACTTCGGATTGAGCGGGACGAAGGGCACGCCGGCGGTCAGCGCGGCCACCGCCGCGACGGCGGTCTCCAGGGAGGGCGTGGCCCACACGGCCACCCTGCCCCGCCCGCCGATCCGCCCGGCGAGCGCGCCCGCCGCCGCGGCCAGCTCCGCGTAGGTCAGGGCCCGCTCACCGAAGCGCAGGGCGGGCCGCCGCCCGGCCGAGGGCTCGGTCAGGGCCGGAAAGAGGGAGGACACGCGGGGACTCCTTGCGTCGGGCGGACGTACGGACATCACCACCGTTCCTACACCAGGGCGGGCGAAAACCCGCCGCCACGGTGACGGAGACCTCACCCGGCCCCGGCCGGCGGCAGCCTGCGCACCCCCACGACCGTGCTCAGATCCCTGGCCAGCCGCAATTCGGTGGCCCGGAGGGCCGGATGCTCCAGCCAGTGCAGGCGGGCCGTGTCGGGGACGCCGTCGTGGAGCGGCGGCCAGCCGGGCGCAGGGGTGAAGTCGTCGATGACGACCGTGCCGTCGGGGGCGAGGAGGCGGGTGACGTCCGCGGCCAGGTCGCCAGGGGCCTTGCCCTGGCCGCCGCCGTCCAGGACCAGTAGGTCGTACGGACCCCGCTCCTCGATCCGGCGCCAGTCGCCGTGGAGGATCTCGACCTCGGGACGGTCGGCGAACACCTCGGTGGCCACTCGGGCCCGCTCGGCATCCCGCTCCACGCTGACCAGCCGTACGCCCTCCCGCACCCCCGACGCCAGCCATGCCAGGCCCACGCCGCACCCCGTGCCCGTCTCACCGACGATCCCCGCGGCTCCGCCCGCCAGCGTGTGCAGCAGGCGGCCCTGTTCGGGGCGGCAGGAGTGGGCGAAGCCGTGGCGGCGGGCGGCGGCGACGGCCCGTTCGACGAGCGAGGGTAGGGGGCCCGCGGAATCGTATGCGTCAGTTCCCGTGAGAGACATGCGGACGATCGTCCCGGACCGGGACGATCGTCCGGCAGCCGATGTCCCTACACCGACCGCACCAGCGTTCGCCGCTCCCTCTCCGCCTCCACCACGTCCGCCACCACACAGCTCACGTTGTCCGGCCCGCCGGCCGCGTTCGCCGCGCCCACCAGGGCGTGCACCGCCTCGTCCGGTGCGGGGGCCGAGGCGAGCGTGGCGCGGATCTCCTCGTCCGGCACGACCCCGGACAGGCCGTCGGAGCACAGCAGGTAACGGTCGCCCTGCCGCGCGTCGTGCAGCCGCAGATCGGGCACGTCGGAGCCGTTGCCGCCCGGCAGCGCCTTCAGCAGCAGCGCCCGCTGGGGGTGGGCCACGGCCTCCTCCGCCGTCAGCCGGCCCTCGTCGATCAGCGACTGGACGACCGTGTGGTCGTGCGTGATCCGGAACAGCTCACCGTCACGCAGCAGATAGGCGCGGGAATCGCCTATGTGCACGAGGGCGAGCTGGGAGCCCGTCCACACCGCCGCGGTGAGGGTGGTGCCGGTCCCGGCGTCCGCCCCGGCCGCGTCCCGGACCGCCTCCGTGGCGCCCTGCACCGCGTCCTCCAGCAGATTGAGCACGCTGCCCGCCGGCAGCGGCTCCCGGTCCAGGTACCGCAGCGCCTCGACCGCCGCCGCGCTCGCCGACGCGCCCCCGGCGCCGCAGCCGTCGGCCACGGCGAGGACACGGGCGCCCGCGTACGCCGAGTCCTGGTTGGCGGGCCGGACGAGCCCGCGGTCGGAGAGGGCGGAATAGCGCAGTTCCAGCATGGTGGTGTCCTTCCTCGATGGATGCGATGGATGCGATGGATGCGATGGATGCGACAGGTGGTCCACGAGGAACGTCGCCAGCTCGCGGCGCGCCGCCGTCTCGGCCTCGACCCGCGCCCAGTACGCGCGGATCTCCCGGGCGGCGCCCGCGCCGTCCAGCGCGCACACCTGCCGGATGCGGGCCAGCGGCATCCCGAGGCGCCGCAGCCACGCCACCAGGCGCGCCCGCTCCAGCTGCTCGACGGCGTAATAGCGGTAGCCGGTCTCCGGGTCGACCCGGGCCGGGCGCAGCAGATCCAGTTCGTCGTAGAGCCGCAGCGCCTTCGGCGACAGCCGGCACGCCTTCGCGAAGGCCCCGATCGTCAGCATCTCCACCGCCCGCATCCCTGCCCTTCCGGCCGTTCCTCGTCCTGTCTGCCACCGATGCTGTGGCTTCACCGAAGGTGAAGGTCAACAGGGGTTGTCCTGGTTCCAGGCGCGGTTGTCAGCCTGCGCGCAGGAACCACCGTGCGAACAGGAGTTCAGTCGTGCCCGCACCCCCCGCCGCCCGAGTCGCGCTCGTCACCTGCCGCCCGGGGCCGGAGGTCGCGGTCGACCGCGACCTAGCGGGGCTCGTGGAGGAGCTGAGGACGGCCGGGGCCGAGGCCGATGGAAGGTCACGCGGCTGGCCAATCCCGCGGACGTCGTGCGCTGGAACGCCGACAAGCGCTACCTAGGGGACCTGGCCGCCGCGGGGGTCCCGGTCGTGCCCACGCGGTACCTTGCTCCGGGCGACCCCGCCGACCTGCCCGACGACCGCGAGTACGTCGTGAAGCCCACCTCGGGCGCGGGCGCCCGGTTCGCCGCCCGCTACACGCCTGCGGAACACGACACCGCCGTACGGCAGCTCGCGCGGATGCACGCGGAAGGGTTCGCCGCGATGGTGCCGCTGTATATGCGGGGCATAGACACCAACGGGGAACGGGCGCCGCAGTTCTTCGGCGGGCGGCTCCTGCACGCCAGCCGCAAGGGCGCCGTCCTGGCGCCCGGCACGGCGTACGACGAGCGGAAGGTGGCCCACCCCGGCCTCGAACCCTGGACCCCGACGTCGGCCGAACTCGCCGTCGCCGAGCGCGCTCTGGCCGCCGTACCGGGAGCGCCGGAGCTCCTCTACGCCCGTGTCGACCTCGTGGACGGCGCGGACGACGGGCCGTGTGTGATGGAGCTCGAGCTGGTCGAGCCGAACCTGTTCCTGGATCTGCACCCGGCGTCGGTGTCACGGGTGGTGGAGACGATCCTGGCCGCCGCTCGCCGGTAAACCATCCGAACCCGACTGGAGCCGCCCGGAGGCCGGCCGACCGTAACCGACCGGAGGCCGGCCGTACCGGCAGGCCTCCGGGATTCCACCTCGCCGGCTCAGCTCCCGGCGCAGTAGGTCATCAGCGTGTCGTGGTTGGCCTTGAACTGGTCGTAGATCGCCGAGTTGTCGATCTTCAGCAGCGTTTCGTCGTTGGCCCGCAGCGCGGAGTAGGTGTAGTTGTGGCTTCCGGTCCACACCAGCTTGCGGTTGGCGACCCCGTCGTACGTTCCCTGGATCAGCAGGTACTTGGAGTGCACCCCGATCTTGTAGGTGCCGTCGGGGCTGTTCTCGTAGCACTCCACCCGCTTGGTCAGCTTGCCGTAGAGGGTGTCCGTCACGGTCTGGCTCATGGAACCGGGCCCGCCGTCGGCCGCCAGGTAGACCGAGCACCCCGAGTTCACCAGGCTGACCAGCTTCTGGGCGACCTCGTCGCGGCTGAAGAGGTTCATGCCCACGCGGATCTGGGTGCCTCCGGAACAACTGACGTTGTCCAGGATCAGTTTGACGGTGTCGGTGCTCGCGTCGTTGTTCCAGGTCGTGCCGGACGCCTCGTGGCGGGGGAAGAAGTACGCCTTGTACGGGCCGGTGGCGCTGGTGGGGGTCTTGTAGTAGTTGTCGGAGCCCGACGAGGAGGAACCGTAGGACAGCAGGTCCGAGAAGTACGACTGGTAGATGCCGTACAGACCGGAATCCGGGATCGTCACGGCGTTGTTGAAGTAGGTGGTGCGCTGTGAGGTGGTCATGTTGTGCGAGGTCTGCACCACCACGTTGCTCGCGCCGCCCACGTTGGAGAACAGCCAGAACTTGTTGTGGTTGATCGCCGGATCGCCGGAGGTGAGTTCCCGGTCACCGATGCAGCCGCGCGCGCTGGGGCAGGCCATCACCCATGACGACTGGGTGCGGTCGGTGCCCAGGCCGTTGGTCAGGGTGTTGTACTGGCCTCCGGCCATGGTGACGGTGGTGTTGTCCACGATGAGGCGGACCTTGACGCCTCGCGCCTTCGCGTTGACCAGCGCCTGGGCGGCCGTGCCGTCGGTGAACGTGTAGGCCGCGGCCGTGATCGACTCCCCGGCAGGGGTGGCGTCGATCAGGCTGACGATGTAGTCGCGGATCCGGTTCTGGTCGGCGGTGGTGCCTGACGGGTCGTTGAAGACGGCCGAGGTGCTGACCGTCACGTCGGCGTGGGCCGGGGTGGAGAGGGCCAGGGCGGATACGGGGAGAAGGGCAGTCGCAAGGACCGCTCTCCAAGCCTTCGTCCATGTCTTCGTCAGTCGACGCACAGAGGATCCCTTCGCGTGGGGGCGGGTGGGTGGCCGATCTTGGGCCGGACGTGAGCCTATGTCAGCAGCCCCGTAAGGACAGCCCCTAAAAGCGGACCCTCTGCAGCAACCCCCACGTGAACTCAGCCACACACTCGTGCCGCACGCCCGACGCGTCCGGCGCGGTGAACGCCAGACCCCAGCGCGTGGGGGCCGTGCCTTCCAGGGGACGGGCGGGGGCGAAGGCGCGGGCCACCTCGTCGACCGTGCAGGACCAGGGGGTCAGGTCCTCCAGCGTCTCCAGCTCGGGTGCGGGCGCACCGGGCGCCCGCACCAGCCACTCGTTCCACACCACACCGTTGGGCGCCACCAGCACCTCGAAGCGCAGATCCGGCCAGAGCGGGACCGGCCAGCACAGGGCGTCGCAGGTCAGGTCGCCGATCCGGCGGGGCGTCGCCGACTCGGGCTCGCCCAGGACCGATCGGTAGCGGGAAGCCGCTGAGCGGGAACGCGGGGCATGCAGCATGGCCTGCCAACGGCGGTTCGCCTCGCGCATCTCGGCGACCGAGACGCCCAGTTCGCGGCGGGCGCCCTCGACGAGGTCCGGATGGTGGTCGGCCATGCGGCGCAGCAGGACCAGTTGGAAGTCAAGGGGAGTGAAGGGGCCGGTGGGGCGCTTCGCGGGCGGCATGCGGTCCATCCTGGCGCACGGCGGCGGCACCGGGGCGGCGGCCGTCCGGCAGGAACAGCACCGAGTTCACGTACCGCGGGCCCCGGAACGGCAGTACCCGGCGCAGCAGTCCGTGCGTGGCGACGTACGACACCCTCGCCTGGTGGGCCTCCAGGATCCGTGGGTTCAGCGGGAGCCAGGAGCGGGAGGGCAGGACCCACCCCGCGTAGCCGAGGTCCCCGAGGAAGTCGACGACCGGGGCGATCGGCTGGATACGCGACTCCAGTTCGATGAAGAGGGCGGGGCGGTCGCGCGTGAGGATGCTCTTGGCGCCGCGCAGGACCGCCAGTTCGTTGCCGTCCACGTCGATCTTGACGAAGCCGACGTCGCGCAGCCCGAGCCCGTCGAGGGTGACACAGGGCACCTCCAGGGCACGGGCGTGGATGTCCCGGCGGACCAGCGAGGACACGCCCCGGTCGCCCGCGTCGTCCGGCGGCAGCCACAGCCGGGCGGTGCCCCGGCGGTCGGAGGCCGCGGCCGGGATCACGCGGACGTTCGCCGGGGCCATCGCGGTCAGCAGCCGCGCCAGGTGGGGGACCGGTTCGACGGTCACCACCCGGCGCGCCCGTCTCGCCAGGCGGCGTGTCCACGGGCCGTACCAGCCGCCGACGTCCACCGCCGTGCCGCAGTCCGGCGGGCACAGGTCGGCGAGGCGGGCCAGCTCCGGCTCGAAGCGCGGGTACAGCAGCCGGGCGGTCGCCGCCACCAGTCGGGTGGGCAGGAACGGGGCGAGGCGTGCGGCGGGCGTCGTCATGGCGCCATCCGCTTCAGCAGCCGCTCGTGCTCGTCCTCGCTCACCTGCTCGCCGGAGGTGGGCAGCAGCTGGGGTATCCCGTCGACGATCGGGTAACGGCGGTGCAGGCGCGGGTTGTAGAGGGCCTCGGGGGTGTCCGCGTCCTTGTCGCCTTCGTCGAGAAGCAGGTGCAGCGGGCCCTTGTCCAGGGGGCAGGCCAGGATCTTCAGCAGTGGGTCGTCGAGGTTCACGGAGGAGTCAACTCCTTGGCGGGTACGGGGGGTCGGGGTGGCGCGGTGTCGTGCTTCGGCATCGCCAGCAGGACCGTGACCGCGAGGCCCGTGCCCGCCAGGCGCAGGGCGAGCCGCACCGGCTCGTGGGGCAGCGCCTCACCGAACGAGAGCGTGCCGAGCACCGCCGTGAACAGACACGTCACCGTCGTGCACACCGGCACGATCAGCGAGGCCCGGCAGCGCTGCAACGCCGCCTGCGACATGACCAGGCCGAAGGCGCCGGTGAAGAGAAGGAGGTAGGGGTACGGCGAGCGGAGCAGACCGAGGACGGCGTCCACCGGTCCGCTCGTCGTCAGGTATCCGGACACCCCCTTGATGGCGAGCGAGCTGACCCCGTACAGCAGCCCCACCGCCACGCCGTACTCGACGCCGGTCGTCGGCAGCCGGTGCCGGTGGCGGGCGCGGCGCTCCGCGGAGCCGTACAGCCATACGCCGAGCGCCAGCGACGGCACGCAGACGGTGAGGATCAACGGGTACGGGGCGTCGCGGCTCACGGTGTCGGAGCCCTCCCGCAGCGACAGCACCACCATCAGCAGGGCGAGGAGGATGGCGCCGAGCGCGTACCGTTCCCGGCCGGTCGTCTCCTCGCCGAGCAGCCGCGCCGACAACAGCACCAGCAGCACCAGGCCGGATACGAAGATGCCCTGCGCGGCGGCGATCGGCAGCGTGCGGTAGACGGCGAGCTGCGCCCCGAAACCGGCGGCGAGCGCCAGCGAACCCCCGATCCACAGGGGGCTGCCCAGGACCAGGCGCAGGAGCCGGGCCGGGCGGCGGAAGTCCACCTCCGGCAGCGCCGCGAGCGCCTTCTTCTCCAGGACGAACCCGGAGCTGTACAGGACGTTCGCCAGCAGGGCCGCGGCCACTCCCCACCACATGCGCTAGGTCCTTCGCGCGTGCAGCAGGAGGATGGAGGCCGCCGATGGTACGGCGCAGGCCAGGCGGTCCAGCGGGCGCAGCGGACGCGGTACGCCGTGGAAGGGCGCGCCCCGCAACCGTACGACGTCGAAGCCGGCCGCGGCGACGAACTCCCGCAGGGCGCGGGCGGTGGAGAGCCGCAGGTGGCCGACGACCTCCCTGCCGGGGCGGCCGTGGATCGCGCGCAGGCTCACCTCCGAGAAGACGGGCTGCACACCGGCCAGCAGCAGGGCGCGGTTGTACCAGGCGGCGAGGTTCGGGGTGGAGAGCATGAGGTGGCCCCCCGGGCGCAGCACGCGGCGGATCTCGTCCAGGGCGGAGTCCGGGTCGACGAGATGCTCGATGACCTCGCTGAACAGGACCGCGTCGGCGGAGCCTGTGCCGAACGGCAGCCCGCCGTCGGTGAGTTCGCCGCGGACCGTGTACGGCAGCCGGGTGCGCGCCCGTCTGAGGGCGTCCTGGGACCAGTCGACGCCGACGATGCGGTGACCGGCGAGGAACGGGGCGGCCGTGGCGGCCGCAGTGCCGTCCCCGCAGCCGATGTCCAGGACGGTCTTCGCGCCACCCGTGGCGGCCGGGCCGAGGGCGGCGGCCAGCATGCGGGCCTGACGCAGGCTGCGGGGGGTGCCGGAGGCGACGGGGACGGACGGGTCCTCGTAGAAGTCGCGGAGGTCGCGGCGGCGGGCCGGTGTGGTCGTCGTCATGCTGTGCCTGCCTCCGTGGTGTGCAGGTAGTGCTCGAACAGGTCGCGGAGGTGGGCGCCGTCGCCGTGGCTGAGCAGATCGTGGGACCAGCGCAGGGCGAGGTGCAGGCGGCCCGCGGTGGAGGCGGTGGTGACCGTGAGGCCGCGGGGCATGCGGGCGGGCGCCGAGAACCAGACAGCGTGGGCGCGGCCGGCCTCGTCGCCGAAGTCCAGGGGGTAGGGGACGCGGCCGATGTTGCTGAGCAGGGTGGTCGAGGTCCAGGGGGTGGCGGCACGGCGGAGCGCGCGGGTGAGGGCGGCGCGCCAGGCCACGGGGGCCCACGGGGTGGCCAGGAGGGCCGCTCCGTGGCCCAGTTGGGGGCGGGGGAGGGACTTGAGGGCGCGGGTTCGCTGTGCGGTGCGGTGGAGGAGGGCGGGGAGGTCGTGGTCCGCCAGCTCGGCCGGGCTGAAGGGCACTTCGACCAGGCGTGTGCCGTTGCCGATGGGCATAGTGGTGTCGCGGGGGCGGTCGTCGACGGGCATGGTGATGCGGAGGGGGCGGTGGGGGCGGGTGCCGTGTTCCTTGTTCCAGTGGGCGATGGTCAGGGCCGTGGTGACCATGAGCTGGTCGTTCACGGTGTAGGGGGCGGATTTCGGGCGGTGGGGGAGGGGGAGTTCGGTGACGAGGAGGCCGTTGCCGGGGGAGGACTCCGGGGTTCCCGGGGCTACTCGGGCCGGAGGGGCCCAGGGGGACGGGGTGTCCGGGGGCAACTGTGCGGTTTCCGGCGTGCGTACGGGGGGAGCGGTGGGTGAGTTGTCCTTGCCGCCGTACAGCTCCGCTGCGGTGGCGAGGATGCGGAGGCAGGCGGGGCCGTCCAGGGCTGTGTGGTTGATGGTGAGGAGGAGGACGGTGCCGGTGTTGTGGGGGTGCCCGGGGGTGGGGGTGCCCGGGGGGTGGTTCCGCCACTCGGCGGTTCGAGGTGCCGCAGCGCCCACCCGTGCCGCCCCAGCGGCACGACTGCCCGCAGCGAGGTCGGCACGACTGCCCGCAGCGAGGTCGGCGCGACTGCCCGCAGCTACCTCGGTTACCACCTCCAGGCGTATCGGTGGGGACAGGGTCAGTGGTGGGGCCTGGGACAGGGCCCTCGTCCTGGCGTCCCGTAGGGCGCTCTTGCCCGGAGGCGGGAAAGTCACCACCTCCACCTCCGGGTCCGGCGTCAGTTCCCATTCGTAGCGGCGGCTGTACCAGTGGCCCGGTGCCTCGCGCATCAGGATGCGGGGGTGGCGGTGCAGGGCCTCCAGGAACGCGTTGCGCAGGCGGGACGGGTCGAGGCGGCCGGGGAGGTGGACCTCGATGTGGACCGTCTCCGGTTCCTCCTCCTGGACGCAGTGCCGGGACACCTCGTCCACCACCGGGAACGGGATCCGCTGCGGGCGGCGGCGCACCGGGTGTTCCACCGTGGTCATGTCGTACCGTCCTTCCCCTTCTCCACACCCGGGCCGCGCGCCGAGATCGTGTTGCCCGCGGCTTGCTCGGCCCCGCCGGTTCCCAGTGGGCTCGCTCCCGGCTGCCTACGCGGCAGCGGCTCCGTCGGGGCCTCCGATGGCCCTTCGACCGCGCCCTCACCCACCAGCCCCGCAGGCTCCCGCACGCTCACCAGTGCGGCGAACAGCCCGATCAGCGCGAGCAGTTGGGCTGCGGGCCCGAACGCTCCCTCGCTCGCCGCCGGAGGCGTCCCCGCTCCCGTCGCCGTCGCGATCCCCGCCCCGGCGAGTGCCACGAACGCGATCGGGACGAGCAACGCGTGGCGCTTCCAGGCCACTAGTGCCAGCAAGGGGACAAGGAGGGCCAGGGGGCCCGCGATCACGGCGCCGACCAGCGTCAGCGCCACCGCGCCGAGCCACACCCCGGCACCCGGCGGCATCGGCATCGGCTCGTCGGGGTTCGGTGAGCGGCGTCGCCACAGGACGAAGAAGGCCAGTACGGCCACGCCGACCCCGCCGCCGATCAGCCCGGCCTCGTACGTCGTCGCGGGCGCGTACGACAGCTCGACCGTGCCGCCCGCGCCGTCCGGGAGCCGCCAGCCCTGCTGCCAGCCGTCGAGCCGTACCGGTGTGAGCTTCTCGCCGTTCAGCGTGGCTTGCCAGCCCTTGTTGTAGTTCTCGTACGTCGTCAGGTACGAGGCCACGCCCGAGCCGACCGTCACCTCGCGGCGGTCGCCCAGCCAGTCGACGACCCGCAGGTCGCGGCCCGCGGTCCCCGGCTCGGTGACCGCTCCCCGCGTCAGCGTCACGTCCGTCACCGTCAGCGGTCCGGCGTCGCCCGCCTCCACCCGATGCGTGCCCGAGCCGAGGTCGACGGACGGGTCCGCCCGGTTCTGCCGGCAGAGCGTCAGGTCCACCTTCCGGCGCCCCACCAGGTCCCGTACCGTCCCCTTCGCGCTCGTCGCGTACAGCTTTCCGTCGATCGCCAGCGTCGGGCCCTGACCGCACGGCAGCGAGAACTTCCTTGTCGGGAGCGGCTGTGGGGTGCGATACCGGTCAAGCGCCGGGATGTACGCCTCCGTCAGGCCGACCGGCAGGCTCAGGTTCTCGTTCGCGACCGGGTTGTGGACGGTCACCGGGGCCGTTTCCACCACCGTGATGTCCAGGTGGTTCGTGGTGATCGGATCGAAGCGGACCCAGCCGTTCTCGTCGACGCCGGCGATCGCCGCGCCGTCCGGCGAGCTGATCTCGACCTTTGTCGGGCGGCTGGACAGACCACCCGCCGGGGCGAGCACGATCGAACTCACCGGCTGTTTGTCGGGCCAGTCGAGGTGGATCGTCGGCCGGTTCCCGGCGATCCACGCCGTGGTCAGGTCACCGTCGGTGAGGTTGCGCGCCGAGAGGCCGGTGCCCAGCTTCGCCGTGGAGTCCGCCGTCGCCGTGATGCGGCTCTTCTGGTCGGGCGCCACCCGGTACAGCAGCTTGTCCAGTGCCTCACCCGCGATCGGCGCCGCGCTCGCCTTCACCTCGTACGTCCCCGCCGCCGACACCGTGAAGCGCCGGTGCAGGCCCGCCTCCGTGCCCGTAGGGGAGAGCCCGGTGGGGTCGGAGGCGCGGTGCAGCGAGACGATCTCGGCACTCGCGCCGGAGTCGTCCGCGTCCGTGGGGAGCCGGAGGAGCCGGGTGACCTGGACGCCGGGGATCCTGATCTCCGAGAAGCCCGCGCCCGTCAGGCCGGCCTTGCGCTCCACCGAGTCGAGGATGGTGATCTTCAGCCAACTCGTCGCTCCTGGGCGGGCCTTGACGCTCTGCGTCATGCCGTCGGGCCGGAGCGGGCTGGTGACCGACCCTGTCTCCGTCTCCACCCGGATCCGGGTGGCCGCCGCGCGCACCGCGTCCTGCGGCAGCGGGGTCACCTTGAACGACGACGGCATGTCCACGGACCCCGTGAACGCGATCCGCAGCCACTGCCCGTCCGCCGAGCCGGGCGCGCCCTCCGCCCAGGCGGTGTCCGGGTTGCCGTCGAAGGCGTTCACCGGGTCGTACTGCGGCAGGTGGAAGAGCCAGTTGCCGCTGGAGGACGCCGTCACCGAGCGGGCGCCGCGCAGTTCCGCGACCGTCTGGTGGTCGAGGCCCTTCGTCGGCAGGATCTGATGCGGCTGCTCACCCGGGTCCTGGGCGGCGTCCGGGGCGTTCTTCTCCTCGCGTGTGTACGTGTACGACGTGTTGGCGTCGACCAGGCCGAAGCGGGTGTCGGCGCGGCGCAGTCCGTCGCCCACCACCTGCACCGGCGATGTGCCCAGGCCCGGGGTGTTGTCGCCGGTGAGCACGGCGGCGCGGCCCCGCATCGTCGGGTCGGCGGCGAGCGGCAGCAGCGCCTCGGGGCCGCCGGAGACGACGGCGGTGTCGGCGACCGGCATCAAGCGGGCCTGACCGGGCCTGAGCACGTCCTCGCTCACCGGTTCGTAGATCTCCACGGCCCGCTGGCGCGGGTAGAGGCCCTCGACCTGCAAGGGGGTGTCGTTCGCGATCCGCCCGCCCGTCATGACGGGGCCGAAACCGGTCACGCGCCGGTAGCCGGACTGCTCCAGGGTGCGTTTCACGGTCGTGGTCGGTACGTAACCGATCTGGTCGGGGTCGAGGTCGTTGCGTACGACGACGTAGTACAGCCCGGCCCGGCTGAGGTAGTCGGCGAGGCCCGGGACCTCGCCGCCCGTCATCAACGCCTGCTCGACCGCGTCCATCGCGCGCCGGTTGCCGGCGGTGCCGAAGGGGACGTAGTCCCGCTGTGCCCAGCGGGAGTCGGCGAGCACGTCGAGGGGCTGGTCGATGGGGGAGCCCCAGGTGTAGATGCCGTGCGCGGTCGCCGGGACGACGAGGGCGCGGGAGTCGGGGGAGTACTTCTTCAGCCAGTCGGCCGTGGTCTGCCAGTACTCGGGCAGTCGCTGGAACGAACCCTGCTGGAGGATCGAGCCGTTGAGGTACGGCCAGGCGAGCCCGGGTACGACGAGGATCGCGGCGATCAGCGGGGCGAAACGGCGGCCCCGGACCGGACGGGCACCGCGGGTCTCGGCGGCGATGCCCACGAGGTGGGCGAGGCCGAGGACCAGCGCGAGCGCGAGCCCCGGCTGGAACTTGTAGACGTTGCGGAAGGGGGACAGCCAGCCGTCCAGCCAGTCCTGGACCGTGCCGTGGAAGGGGGCGCCGAACGCGCCGCCGTACCCGGCCAGCGTGACGAGCGCGACCACCAGCACGGTCAGCACCAGCCAGCGCCGCTCCGGCATGTCCCGTCTCGCCAGACCCGCGAGGCCAAGACCCGCCGCGAGCGCCGAGCAGACGATCACGATCACCGAGGACGCCACGGTCCAGCCAGCCGGTAGCCAGGCCTCGCCGAAGTGCAGGTACGCCACCCAGTTCCCGGCGCCCCGCAGGGACTCCGTGGCTGACATGGTGTCCGTCGTGGTCCGCGCGCTCTCCACGTAGGGGAGGAAGTTCTCGCCGTAGAGGCCGAGCAGCAGCAGCGGGACCACCCACCACGCCGTCGCCAGGACCACGCCGAGCACCCACCAGCCGATCAGCTTGCGCCGGCGGGGGCCGCGCGGGCGGGAGAGGAGGTAGAGGCCGACGGGGAGCAGGGACGCGAGGGTCGAGGCCGCGTTGACCCCGCCCATGAACGGCACGACCAGCGCCGAGCGGAAGGCGGCGACGCGGGCGCTGTGGCGCTCGTTCGTCAGCGGCAGCAGCACCCAGGGCAGGAAGGCGCCCGGCAGCGCGGCGGCCGACGTCGAGCCGACGACGATCGTGAACACCGGCCACAGCGCGTACGCCACGGCGCCGAGCAGCCGGGACGCGGACGTGCCTGCGCGCAGTCGCTCGGCCAGCCTGAGCGCGCCCCAGAAGGCGATGGCGACGACGATCGACATCCACAGCCGCTCGGCGAGCCAGAGCGGCAGGTGGATCAGCTTGGCGAGCGCGTAGTACGGCAGCATCGGCCAGAGGTAGCCGGTGTACTGGTCCTGGAGGCCGCCGAAGCCGCCCCGGTCGTGCCACAACTGGCCGAGGTCGGACAGGAACTGCCACGGGTCGACGGTGACCCCGAGCTTGGTGTCGAAGGTCTGCCGTCCCGGGTGCACGGCCAGGAACAGCACGAACACCACGGCCCAGAACCCCAGCAGCCAGCGACGCGACCTCGGGCCCTCCGGTGGGCCCGAGGTCGCCTCGGTGGTGCGGAAGGCTGCCGGAGGAGGGGCCTGGACCGTGGTCGTCATGGGGGACACCGCCGGAGGATGAGAAGGAGGTTCCAGGTGGCGAACTCGCGCAGTCCCGGCGCCTTCGCGACGGCGGACGCGAGGAACGGCCAGTAGCGGGAGCGCGCCGAGACGACCGTGACGTCGTCGCGGGCGCGCACCTGCCGCAGGGTGGGTCCGATGTGCACGGCGAAGAGGTTCTCGCCGAGGGTGTGCTTGGCGGGCTTCCCGGTACGACGGTGGTAGCGGGCCCGGGCCCGTTCGGCGCCCAGGTAGTGCCAGGGCGCCCACTCGTGACCGCCCCACGGGGAGAGCCAGTTGGTGAACGACACGTAGATCAGGCCGCCGGGGCGGGTCACCCGGACCAGCTCGCTGAGGAAGGTCTGCGGGTCGGCGACGTGCTCCAGCACATTGGAGGAGAAGGCGATGTCGGCGATCCCGTCCGCCAGGGGCAGCAGATAGCCGTCGGCGATCACCGCCCCGGCGGGCGGCTTCGGTCCGAGCTCCTGTACGTCCGGCTCGAAGAGGTACGCGTGCGCGCCGCGCCGTCGGAACTCGGCGGTGAAGTAGCCGCCCCCGCCGCCCACATCCACGACCGTGCGCTCCCGCACCGGGCCGTCGTACGCCTCCACCTGATCGGCGGCGTCCCGCGCGAGGAGTGAGTAGCAGGCGACGGGATCGTCCTGCTCACGCCGGAAGGCACGGAAGAGGGCGAGGGAGCGGCGGATGGAGGGGTCCTTCAGACCCGTACCGACCTTCGGGCTTGTGCCCGGGCTGGTTTCAGGGCTTGTGCCCGCGCCGGTTCCCGGGTCTGTGCCCGTGCTGGTTTCCGGGCTTGTGCCCGCGCCGGTTCCCGAGTCTGCGCCCGCGCCGGTCCCCGGGCTTGCGCCCGCGCCTGTTGCTGGGCCGGTGCCCGTCTGCGGGCCTGCGCCCGTGCCGGTCCCCGGCCTCGTGCAGGTCCCCGAACCCGTGCCGGTCCCCGGCCTCGTGCCGGTCCCCGAACCCGTGCCGGTCCCCGAACCCGTGCCGGTCCCCGAACCCGTGCCGGTGCCCGAACCCGCGCCGGCCACCGCCCCCGGATCCGCCCCCGCACCAGTCGGCCCCGTCATGGTGCCCAGCCCCTCACCGCCTCCGTCGCCACCGCTCTGAACTGGCGGACCGTGCGGTTCCAGCGGTAGCGGGCCGCGTGGTCGCGGGCTGCCTTGCCCATCAGACGGCGGCGGTCGTTGCTCAGTGCGAGGGTGCACCAGGCCGCCGCGAAGGACGATTCGCCGTGCGCCAGCACGCCCGTCTCGCCGTCCGTGACGGAGTCGCGCAGGCCGGGCACGTCGAAGGCGATCGCCGGGGTCTCGCGCACCGCCGCCTCCGTCACCACCAGGCCCCAGCCCTCGACCGCGGAGGGGTGCAGCAGGATCCAGGCGGCGCACAGCAGCCGGTGCTTCTCGGGTTCGGAGACGTGGCCCGTGAACTCCACGCCGGGACCGGCCAGGTGCTGCAGGCGCTCCCGCTCGGGTCCGTCGCCGACGATCACCAGGCGGCCGCCGGTGACCGGACGGACCCGCTCCCACAGCCGCAGCAGCAGATCGATCCGTTTGTACTCGACGAGCCGGCCCATCGCCACGAACAGCGGCTCGGGAGACTTCGCGGCCAGCGGTCCCGGCTCCTCGACGCCGTTGTGCACCACCCGGATGCGGTCTCGCTCGACGCCGATCGCGCCCAGCGCGTGGGCCGTCGACGGGGAGACGGCGACCAGCAGGTTGTCGCGCTGTGCGCCCGCCAGAGCCCAGTGTTCCAGTCTTCGGCCGATCCGCGCCGCCGGTGCCAGCGGACCGCCGAACCGCATCCGCCACAGGTCCGTGTGAACGTGGTTGACCAGGCACAGCGTCGGGCCGTGGTGCCACAGCGGGGCCAGGTACGGCATGCCGTTGCACACCTCGACCAGCAGGTCGCAGTCGCCGACCTGGCGGTGGAGCGCCGGCCGGGCGCGCAGATAGTGGCCCAGGTCGCCGCCCGCCGAGACGACCCGGTAGTCGCGATACGCCGCCGGGCCACCGCACAGCAGGGTGACCTGGTGGCCGAGGCCCGTGAGGCCGTCGGCGAGGCGGTCCACGAGCAGTTCGGAGCCGCCCGCCGCCGGGTTGCCGAGATCACGGCGGGCGAGGAAGACGATGCGGCGCGGTTGTGGGGGGAGCGCCTGGGGGTGTTGCAGCGCGCGCGGGAGGGCGGAGGCGCGCAGCGAGGACGGCACGTGCTGGGGCATGCGTGCTCCAACTCGTCTCGGGGTGCGGAACTCAGCGTGGGGGAGGGGCGGGCGCGATACGGATCGCCGTCCGGCCGGTGCGCGCGGTGCGGGCGACGGCCGGGTGCGGGAAGCGGCCGGTGCCCGCGGTGCGCGATCGGTCGGTACGGATGGTGCGAGGGGTCGGTCCGTGGTGCGTGATCCGTACGGTGTGCGCGGTGCGGTCTCGTGTGGGGGGCCTGAGCTCGTCTCGTCATGCTGGTACTGGGCAGGTTGTGCTCGGGTGGGGGTGGACAGTTTTCGCCCGGCGGTCGGCCCGGGGCTACTCACCGAGGTGACAATTTCCGGGCCTTTTCGAGCTGACGCCGCATCACATCGTGAGCCCGGGCGGGGATGTTTCGGGCATCTGCGGATCCCGTCGCCCTCGTACCACCCAGACGACCCCCGCGGCGGCGAGCACGAATCCGGCCACAGCGGACCCGACCGGCAACGTCCGCCCCACCAGGCGCAGTTGACCGCTCTCCTGCTTCGCCTGCCTGACCTGGTCCTTCTGTGTGGCGGTGGTGAAGGCGATCTTCCGGCTGTCCAGGAGAACCACCGCGTCCTTCGTCGAACCGGGTGCGCGCAGCGTGCGACGGGGACCGACCTGGGCGTAGAGCACCCGGCCGGTGCGCTGGTCGACGACGAGCTCGATGCCGTGGTTGGAGTACCACTCCTCGGCCGGCACCTGAGCGGCGGCGGGCCGGCCGACCAGGGCGCCGGGCACCAGCCGGGTGCCGACCTTGGCCGGGGCGACCGTGCCGCCGAAGAGGTAACCCGTGTACCCCTGGACCTTCTTGGTGCCGCGGTAGCTCAACGTCACCGTCGAGCCGAGGGAGTCGTCCCACCACTGATAGGCGTGTTTTCGCACGTCGAAGGGGAACTTCAGATACGCGTCGCCCTCGTGGTACGGCTTCTCCTGGCAGCAGTGCACGGGCTTGTTGCTCGACCGGTCCGTCACCCAGCGTCCCGGTGTGAACTCCAGCGCGTCGTGTGGGTCGGCGGCCGGCAGGGACTTGTCGGTGTCGACCGTGGTGGTCACGTCCCACACCGCGTTTCCGCTGCGCTCGCTGTCGGCGACGTTCCCGCGCACCCGCTGGGTCACGGTGATCTTCTGACCGGGCACGGTGTCGACCTTGTCGGTGTCGAAGACGCTGCCCGTGCCGGTGTAGACGGCGGTCGTGTCGATGTCGATCGGATTGACGGCGGCCCGTGGCGCCACGTACCACGCGAGCAGTGGGGCCAGGACCAGCAGGAAGGTGCCGAGACCCAGCAGGACCAGGGAGAACGGTGAGACTCTACGGCGCATCCGGGCACTCCAGGGGCGTGGAAGGGCTCGACTCACGAGGTGGTGCGGGTGGGTCGACACCAAGGGGGAAAGTGCACGTGCGGTCTGGGCCGGGAACCGTAGGCGGCTCTTGACGGAGTGTCAATCTCTTGCCGACACTGGGCACTTGCCGAGCGGACCGGACCCGGCGGGACGCATCCGACCGGACTCGACCGGACCGGCAGGGCAGGGGACGCGGGACGCTCGACCACGGTCGCGCGGTGCACCAGGTGGGCACGACCTCGACAGAGAGGCTGACCCTGCGATGTCCAGACTCCTCGCCGCCGTACTCACCGTGGCGGCCGCCGCCGTGCTCGCCCTGGGGGCCGCGCTCGGCATCGTCGCGCTCCTCGACGCGACCCCCGACCAGCCGAACACGCCACTGATCACGTACGAGAACACCGGCCAGGAGCGCTGACCCGTGCCCGCCCGTCCGGGAACCGTCACGGTCCGCTCCGCCTGGCACGACGTGCCCCGCCTCCAGGTACGGCAGTTCGCGACGCTGGCGATGGCCGAGGCGCCTGCGCTCGCCGAGGAGATCCTGCGCGAGATCCGCCACGAGTACCCGCATCTGCCGGTCGTGCTCGACGACTCCGGCGAACCCATGGCACTGGTCGGCATCCGCCGCGCCATCGAGGTCTTCGTGCAGCACCTGGAGTCCACCGAGGGCCGCCCGCGCGTGCACCCCGAGGTGTTCCAGGAGTTCGGGCGCGGCGAGGGCCTGGAGGGCCGCAGCCTCGACTCGCTCCAGGCGATCTACCGGCTCGGCGTCCGGCTCGCCTGGCGGCGCTTCGCGGAGATCGGACAGCGGGTCGACATCCCGCCGCCCGCGATGTACGAGCTCGTCGACGCCGGATACGAGTACCTGGACGGCCTGGTCGACCAGTCCGTGCGTGGCTACGCCGAGGCGGCGGCCCGGCAGGCGGGCGAGCGGCTGAGGCTGCAACGGCGGCTGATGGAGCTGCTGCTGGCCGAGCACCACCGGGGCGACCCCTCGGACGCGCTCGCCGAGCGGGCGGCGCGGGTGGGCTGGCCGCTGCCGGAGAAGGTCGCCGTGGGCGTGCTGCTGCGCCCGGCGCGGGAGGCCGTGGCTCCGGCGGTCGGACAGGGCGTGCTCCTCGACATGGAGTACGAGCAGCCGCACATGGTCGTGCCGGAGCCGGACGCGGCGGGCCGGCCCGAGCTGCTGCACCGGGCGCTGAGCGGATGGTCCGGTGCGATCGGGCCGCCGGTGCCGCTGGCCGACGCGGCGAAGTCGCTGCGCTGGGCGGAGGCGGCGGTGCGGCTGATGGAGCGGGGGCTGTTACCCGGCGGCGAGGTCCTGCACTGCACCGAGCACACGCAGGCGCTGGTGCTTCTCCAGCCCGAGGAGCTGATCGACGACCTCGCCCTGCGCTGTCTGGCACCGCTGGGCCACTGCGGCCCGACCCATGCGCGCCGGCTCGCGGAGACGCTCCTGGCCTGGCTGGAGACCCGGGGCGGGGCGCCGGAGGTGGCCGCCCGGCTCGGCGTCCATCCCCAGACCGTCCGCTATCGCCTGCGCCAGATCCGTGAGCTGTGGGGCGACGAGATAGACGACCCGGACCGCCGGTTCGAGCTGGAGCTGGTGTTGCGGGCCCAACGACTCCGGGGCGAACTGGGCGCGGCCCGCCGCTGAGCCCGGCAACGAGTTCGACCGAGGGCCACCGATCCTCGCGCCCCGGCAGCCGCCCACTCCGCCTGCAGGCGGGGCCGCGTCGCGCGCCGCCTTGAAGACAAGCTGCCTTGAAGGCAAGCGGAGCGAAACCTCGCTGTTACCGACCATTGCCCGGTCGACCCGCGATGATTAGCCTGTGTTCGTCATGCCGATCGCCTGTTGAAATTTCGAACATAGAGAGGGGGCCAGTCGTGGGACGCCTCGTACCTGCCGTGACCCGGGCTCTCGACATACTGGAGCTCTTCCTCGACGGGGACGGGACGCTCTCCGCCCCCGACATCGTGCGCAAGCTCCAGCTGCCGCGCACCACCGTGCACGAGCTGGTCACCACGCTCGCCGCGCGGTCGTACATCGTCCCGGTGCCGGGCCAGCCGGGACGCTACCGGCTCGGCGTGCGGCCGTACCAGCTGGGCAGCCGCTACGCCGAACAGCTGGACCTCGCCGCCGAGGGCCAGCAGGTCGCCCGGTCCGTCGCCGAGACCTGCGACGAGACCGTACACGTGGCCATCCTCGAGGGTACGGACGTCATCTATATCGCCAAGGTCGACTCCACGCACGCCGTGCGCATGGTGTCGGCAGCCGGCCGCCGCCTGCCCGCCCACTGCACCTCCGTCGGCAAGATGCTGCTCGCGTCCCTGCCCGAGCCGGAGCTCGCTGCCCGCATCCCGGACGACGTCGAGCTGGTCGCGATGACCCCCAACAGCATCACCGACCCGGACCTCCTGCGCGAGGCCCTGGCCGAGATCCGTGCCCGCGGCATCGCCGTGGAGAGCCGCGAGTCCAACCCCGATGTCAGCTGTGTCGCCGCTCCCGTGCTCGACCGCGCCGGGCGGGTCGTCGCCGCGCTGTCCATCTCGGTGCCGATGATCCGCTGGAGCGACGAGCGCCGTGTCGAGCTGGAGCAGCTCGTCGCCAAGGGCGCCGCGGACCTGTCCGAGCGGCTCGGTCACCGGAGCGTCGCATGACGGGGTACGAAGTCGCCGTACGGGAGTACGCGGCCCTCGGCGAGGGGCCCACGTGGGACGCCGACGCTCAGCGGCTGATCTGGATCGACATCCTGGGGTCCCGGGTGTACACGTACGACCCGGCTTCCGGGCGCCGTACGGTCATGGTGACCGAGCAGCATGTGGGCGCCGCGAAACCGCGCGCGGGCGGCGGCCTGGTCGTCAACCTGCGGGACGGCGTGGGTCTCTACGGCCCCGGCGGCGGCGACTTCCGCTGGCTGCACCGCGAGCCGGTGCCCGGCCGCCGCGCCAACGACGCGGCCGTCGCCCCGGACGGCTCCCTGTGGGCCGGCACCATGCGCTACGACGAGGCGCCGGGCGGCGGCACGCTGTCCCGTATCACCGGCGACGGCACCGTACGGACCGTCCTCGACGACGTCGCCGTCAGCAACGGCACGGGCTGGAGCCCCGACGGACGGCTGATGTACTACATCGACTCGCCGACCCGCCGGGTCGACGTCTTCGATGTCGGGGAGGACGGGCTCCCGGTCAACCGGCGCCCGCTGGCCCAGGTCGACCGCGGCTTCCCGGACGGGCTCACCGTGGACGCCGACGGCTGTGTCTGGGTCGCCCTGTGGGACGGCGGCGCGATCCACCGCTACACCCCGTCCGGCGAACTGGACCGCGTCCTCGAACTGCCCGTGATCCGCCCCACCGCATGCGCGTTCGGCGGCGCGGACCTGGCCGACCTGTACATCACCACGGCCCGTACGGGTCTGGACGCGCCGCATCCGCTCTCCGGCTCGGTACTCGTCGTCCCCGGCGCCGGAAAGGGCCTGCCGCAGCCCGCGTTCGCCGGCTGACATCCGCTGTCCCGAGGCCCCCGTCCGAACTTCGGGCGGGGCCTCGTTCTGTGTAGGGGCCATTGTCCTGCGCAACCCATTGACGCGTAAGCGCTTCGAATCTACGGTCCTGTTCGAATTTACGAGCATCATTCGAAATCCCGAACATTATTGGATCGGCGCCGAACGAACTTCGAGCCCCCACCACTACGACGCCGACGACAACGGCACGCCCAAGCCCGGCCCGAACAGGCTGAGCCGGACGCGTGACGGCCGGCCCGCTGTTCAGTGACACCTTTCCGAAAGGCTCCCCATGAGCAAGACCCCCGCCCGCTTCACCCTTGACCCCGCCTTCACGGTCGGCGAGGTCGACCCCCGTCTCTTCGGATCCTTCGTCGAACACCTCGGCCGCTGCGTCTACACCGGAATCTTCGAACCGGACCACCCCTCGGCCGACGAGGCGGGCCTGCGCACGGATGTGCTGGAGCTGGTCCGCGAACTCGGCGTCACCGCCATCCGCTACCCCGGCGGCAACTTCGTCTCCGGCTACAAGTGGGAGGACTCGGTCGGCCCGGTGGACGAGCGTCCCCGCCGCCTCGATCTCGCCTGGCGCTCCACGGAGACCAACCGCTTCGGCCTCTCCGAGTACATCGCCTTCCTCAGGAAGGTCGGCCCGCAGGCCGAGCCCATGATGGCGGTCAACCTCGGCACCCGCGGCGTCGCTGAGGCCCTGGAACTCCAGGAGTACGCCAACCACCCCTCCGGCACGGCCCTGTCGGACCTCCGGGCCACGCACGGCGACAAGGATCCCTTCGGCATCAGGCTGTGGTGCCTGGGCAACGAGATGGACGGCCCCTGGCAGACCGGCCACAAGACCGCCGCGGAGTACGGCCGCATCGCCGCCGAGACCGCCCGCGCCATGCGCCAGATGGACCCCTCCGTCGAACTGGTCGCCTGCGGCTCCTCCGGCCAGTCCATGCCGACCTTCGCCGAGTGGGAGGCGACGGTGCTGCAGGAGACGTACGACCTCGTCGACTACATCTCCCTGCACGCCTACTACGAGCCCCAGGACGGGGACGTCGACTCCTTCCTCGCCTCCGCCGTCGACATGGAGTCGTTCATCGAGAACGTCGTCGCGACCTGCGACCACGTGGGCGCGAAGCTCAAGTCCAAGAAGAAGATCAACTTGTCCTTCGACGAGTGGAACGTCTGGTACATGTCGGAGTGGCAGGGGATCGAGGAATCCGCCTCACGTGACTGGGCGGAGGCGCCCCGTCTGCTGGAGAACAACTACAGCGTCACGGACGCGGTCGTCTTCGGCTCGCTCCTCATCGCCCTGCTCCGGCACGCCGACCGCGTCACCGTCGCCTGCCTCGCCCAGCTCGTCAACGTGATCGCCCCGATCATGACGGAGCCCGGCGGCCCGGCCTGGCGGCAGACGACGTTCTTCCCGTTCGCTCAGGCCTCGAAGTACGGGCGCGGCGAGGTCCTCGACGTACGGGTGGACTCGCCGACGTACGAGACGAAGAAGTACGGGGAGGCGGACCTGCTGCACGCGACGGCGGTGCGCGGCGAGGACGGCTCGGTCACGGTGTTCGCCGTCAACCGCAGCCGCACCGAACCGCTCCCGCTCGAAGTCGCCCTCAGCGGACTGGACCTGACGACCGTCGTCGAGCACAGCGCGCTCGCCGACGCCGACCCCGACGCCCGCAACACCCTCGCCGACCCCGAGCGGGTGACCCCGCACCAGGTCGCCGGGACCAGCCTCCGGGACGGCACCCTCAGCGCCGTCCTGGAGCCGATGTCCTGGAACGTGATCCGGCTCGGCTAGCGGGTCGGGCCGGGGGAGTCCACCAAGGTCACCGGAACTCCCCCGGCCGCCCGGCCGAGCAGCGTCAGCTCGACCTTCCCCGGCCCCGCCGGTGTGGTCCCGTCGGCCAGCACGGCCAGCGCGAGCGTGTTGGCGCCCCTGGTGTCGAGCACACCGCCCGGCAGGACGAAGGTGTGCTGCGGGCCCACGTCGTTGATGTACTGGCCCATGTTCCAGCCGTTGAGGAAGATCTGCACCCGGTAGGCGCGGGCCGGGTCGTCGTCGAGAGTCAGCCCGATCGACGCGTCCGTGCCGGGGTCCACGGTCAGCCGGAAGTCCGTCCGGTACCAGACCACGCCCTGCCCCCGGTCCGCGCGCGGGAGGCCGACGGACTGCCAGCCGCCGTCCGGGATCCCGGGCAGGTGCCAGCCCTGCCGCTCCCCGTACAGACCGCCGTTGTTGAGCGGCCCGCGCACGGGATCGGGGGCCGCCTCGCCCTGGATGCGCCAACGCACCTGGGGCGACGCGCCGTCGAAGGTGACCGAGGCCAGCCCCCGCCCCGCCTTGTGGCTGTCGTTCGCGCGGCCGTCCTCGTCGTGCTGCATCCGGCGCACGAGGACGGAGAGGACATGCGGCCCCTCGCCGGGCGCGACCGGAAACGTCGCCGTCGCCGACCACGTCCCCCGCCGGACCGTCTTCTTGTCCGGCACGGGCATCCGGTGCGTGCCCAGCGGCCGCCCGTCCAGCCACGCCATCAACAACCCCTGAGTTCCCGTGACATACGAGAAGGAGACCGACCGGGCGCCGGCCGCGCCCGCGAAGCGGCCCCGGTACCAGACGTCCCCGTAGTGGAAGCCGTAGTCGTCGGCGAACAGGACGGGCTGCCCGGCGGGCACGGGAGTCGTGCTGTACGAGGAGGTCCGGTCGGCCGCCCGCCACGTCGAGTCGTCGAAGCCGGGGGCGGACTCGGGGTTCTCCGCCTTGCGGCGCCAGCCGGTCAGCGCGGGCAGCCGGACCGGTCCCGCACCCGGCAGTCGCCGCGTGGCGTGCAGACTGCCGGAGAGGGTGGCGCGCATCGGCAGCCGCCCCTCGTTCCAGACGACCCGGGTCACCCCGCGCGGCGCCCACACCTCCAGGTCCGCCTCGTCGATCGTGTCGCCGGTCAGGTGCGCGGTCGTGCCGTGCAGGGTTGCGGTGCGCAGCAGCGCGGGGCCGTACACCAGGACCGACCCCGATGGGGTGTCGTACCGCCACAGCCGTACGGACGTCTCGTCGTCGGCGAGGAGGAGCAGCAGCGGCCGTGACACGCCCCCGCCCTCCACCATCACCCGGGTGAGCCCACCGAGCCGGGCAGTCACGCGCAGGGCACCGTTCGCGTACGTGGCGCGAGCACTCCCGTCGTGCACGGTGACGGCCGGCTCGCTCGCGCACTCCACGACGGTCTCCGTCGCCTCGCCGGTGCGGCCGGTGAACACGGCGACGTCCTGGCGTCCGGCGGCCACCCGCAGCATGGGCTGGGCGGTGGAGTAGCGCAGCATCCGCCGCCCGAGGGAGATGCCGGTGACCAGCAGCCGGGCGTCGCGGCCGGGGACGGGCACGGGCACGGGCACGGGGGCGGTCGTCCCGGCGAGCGGGACGGTGGCGACGACATCGGCGGCGGTGTCGTTGCGCAGCACGTGGACGTGTGCCTCCGTGCCCGGGCTGACCAGGTGGTACGCCTTGATGCCCGCGCCCCCGCCGACCACGGTGTCCTCCGCCCGGTCCAGCGCGGCCAGCTCGGGCACACTCCGCACCAGATGCCCGATCTGGTGCATGGGAACCAGCTTGGCGGTCGGCTGCCGGGCCTCGTCGAGGGCGGCCCCGTAGTCGTACGACGTGTAGACGACCGGCGCCGGCAGCCAGCCCCACGAGGTGCCGCCGAAGGTCATGTAGACGTTGTGGACCTTGATGCCGTTGGCGAGGTTCGTCAGATAGAAGCGCCGCTCGTACGCCGCGTCCCGGGTGCGGCGCGACTCCGCGTACCCCTTGCCGTCGAACTCGACCCCGCCCCACGGATCGAACCAGCCGCCCCCGAACTCCGCCAGGAAACCCGGCGTTCGAGGACTCGCGCTCGCCCCGCCCTTCGTCCCGCCGACGCCGAAGTACCCCCAGTCCGGCGGCTGCTTCGACGGCGACGGATAGCCGTCGAAGCCGTACAGCCAGCGCTCCCGCTCACCGCCCGTGTCGAAGGTGCCGGGCGCCCAATGGCCGTTCCTGCCCTTGTCGTTGTGGAAGAGTGGCACGTCGATGCCGTCGGCGCGGACCTTCTTGTACAGATGGGCCATGTAGTCGCGGCCCTCGGGGCCGGCGACGTGGTTCGCGTACTCGTTCTCCAGTTGGTAGAGGACGATCGTGCCGGTGCCCTTGGTGTACAGGTGCCGCACGGCGATCCGGTTCACGGCGGTCAGCCACTCGTCCACGTACGTGAGGTACGTGGGGTCGGAGGTGCGGGCCATGCCCCGGGTGGCGGTCAGCCAGCCGGGGAAGCCGCCCGCGTCGACCTCGGCGTTGATGTACGGGCCCGGGCGCAGGATCACATACAGCCCCGTCTCGGCGGCCGTGCGCAGGAACAGGTCCAGGTCGCGGACGCCCGTGAAGTCGTACGAGCCCGGGGCGGGGGAGTGGTAGTTCCAGGAGACGTAGACGCTGATCGTGTTGTAGCCGTGGGCGCGCAGCTTCTGCAGGACGTCCCGCCACAGGGACGGGCTCGGCAGCCGGAAGGGATGCACCTCGCCGGACCACAGCACGACCCGGCCACCGTCGACGATCATCGAGTACTTGTCGAAGCCGACGGTGTGCGTCCGCCCGTCGGCGCCCGGGGGGCCGGGGTCGGGCCCAGGGGCCGGCCCGGTCGGGGCGGGTCCGGCGGCTGCCCCCACCCCTCCGCCGCAGCCGATCGAGAGTCCGAGGGCGGCGCTACCGGCGATCGCGCTGAAGGTACGTCTGCTCAACACCAAGAGAGTCTCCTCAGGGGCCCGGGATGCGGCCATTGTCCACACATGAGGGCCCGGCAAGGGGCTCATGAGGATCTCGGCACGGGCGGATTACGCGGTACGGGCGGCACTGGAGTGAAGGCGCCCCCAGTAGCCGTCTACTCCTCCGTTCGGGAAGGCAGGGTGAGCCAGCGGGCGTCCTGGAACTCGTCGGGAACCTCGTCCTCCCACGGGTCGATCCCGCGGCGCTCCAGTTCGTCGAACCAACGGTCCCGCTGCGACTCGGGCAGACGCCGTCCGCACCAGGGGCAGAAGTCGATGCCGATGCTGGAGGTGCCGCCGTCGTGTATGACCAGGCCGTACTCCTGGAACTTGGCGCTGAACCTGACCAGGGAGTCCGGGCAGTCGAACAGGTTGTCGTGCTGGTCGCAGTGCCAGTTCACGCGGCTCGTCATCGCTTCGCAGCAGTGGTGGGTCATCACATGATCTTCTCGCGACCGAAGCGGCGCGCGACCTTGATCCATGTTTCCGGGCCGCCCCGACCCGTCTCAGCAGTACGGCGTCTGGCGGCAGGCCGCCACCGGGTCACTGCCCTGCTCGGCCGTTGAACGCCCTGGCCACGTGCGACGTAGTCACTGTAGGTGGGAGGGGGCGGCGCCGTGCTGTGAACACGACGCCCGGAGAAAGGGCCGAGCGATCTCATTGAAATCGAGCAATCCCGTCAGCAGCGATCTCGACCTGCCCCTCCCGGTGCGGCAAGAGAGCGGGACCGGTGAAGCGCACGGCCGAAACCAGCTACTGGGCCTTGATGGGCTTCGCGGCCTCGCCGCACTGTACGTGCTCCTCTTTCACTGCTGGCTGCTGACCTTTCCGGGGTTTCCCCGCAACTCGGGTCCCGCCTGGCTGGGTTGGCTGATGTACGGGCGTCTGGCCGTCGTCTTCTTTCTGGTGCTGTCCGGTTTCTCCTTGGCCATCTCGCCGGCACGTAACGGCTGGCAGCTGGGCGGCGTTGCCCGCTTCCTGCGTCGGCGCGCCTGGCGCATCCTGCCTCCCTACTGGGCGGCACTCGCGTTCAGCTTGGCAGTCGCTTGGCTTGTGGTGCCCGCCTCGCATTTCGGACCGCCGAACGGCACATCGATACTGGTGTACGGCCTCGTGGTCCAGGACATGTTCACGGCTCCGACGCCGAACGGGGCGTTCTGGTCGATCGGCGTGGAGGCCGAGCTCTATCTCGTCTTTCCGATCCTCCTGTTGATCCGGCGGCGGCTGGGTGCGGTGGTCCTGATCGCGGGAGTGACGCTCCTGGTGGGCGCACGTGGCCTGTCGGCACCAAACGCATCCCCGGTGGAAGATCTGAACTGGCTGACTCCGAATCTCGCCCCTGTGTTTGTCGCCGGCCTGGTGGGTGCGGGAGTCATCGTCGCGCCGGAGAAGGTCCGGCGCCTGCCCTGGCATTGGCTCGCCGCCCTGGCCGCCATACCGGTTCTGTCGCTTGTTGTCGTCAAGGGATCGGTTTGGACGGTGCACCACTATTTCTGGGTGGATCTCGCCGTCGTGCCCGCCATGACGATGCTCATCGCGGCGGTTGCCACGGGCCGACCCGCCTTCCTCATGCGGCTCCTGGCCACGCGACCCATGCGCAGTCTCGGCAACTTTTCGTACAGTCTCTACCTCATTCATCTGCCGATCGTCATGATCGTCATCCGGAAGATCGGTCCGCACTACGTATCGCCGGGCCTGCCCACGTTCTGGTTCACGCTCGTGGTGGGAGTGCCCGCCTCGGTGCTGGGGGCGTGGCTGTTCGCCGAGGTCTTCGAGATGCCTTTCAAGCGCAACCGATCCTGGAAGTCCATGCTCTCGGCGGGTCGTTCACGTTGGACTTCCCGGCCCGGTTAGCTGGTGCGGTCGGCTGCGAGCCGGTCTGTCAAGAGTCGGCAAATTCTGGCGTTACCAATGGTAACGAAGGGCGCCATTTTGTGTCCCGCTGCCGTCGTTTGCCACGCCTCGGACGAGGACAGCCCCCGGTGGATCACCGAGGACACCGCCGGCACCGTCACCCGCAACATCGAAGGTGCCGACGGCAACCTCGCCGCCACCACCACCAAGACCGGTGGCGTGGTCCTGCAACTGGCGAACCTGCATGGGGACATCACCCTGCAACTGCCCGCCGACACCTCGGTCGCGCCGACCGTCCTGGACGCCGACGAGTACGGCAACCCCAGGGCGGGCCAGCCGGCCGCGCGGTACGCGTGGCTGGGCGGCAAGCAGCGCTCCGACGAGACCGTCACCGGGCTCACCCTCATGGGAGTGCGGGTCTACGACCCCACCACCGGCCGCTTCCTGTCGACGGACCCGGTCCACGGCGGCAGCGCCAACGCCTACGAATACGGCAACGGTGACCCCGTCAACAACTACGACCTCGACGGACGGTGCGGCAAGGCCTGTCACGAGGCCAAGGCGTGCTGGAGCCTGGGCTACTCGAACTGCGTGTTCGTGATGTACCTGTCCGGCATCCTGTCGATGAACATCAAGGGCAACCACGGTCGGCGCAACGCCGTCCGGCACTTCATCTGGCAGGCCAGCCTGACGTACTTCTTCGGCTGGAACGCGGCCGAGCGGATCGGCAACGCCCACGAGTGGGGGGAGAAGTGCCCCCGGCACGGACGCTGCGACACCAAGATGGACCAGCACAACAACCGAGTGGCGCGCATCTTCGAAAGCAGTAGCTGGAACCGCAAGCAGACCCGCTACTGGCTGAACAGGGGACTGCTGCTCCAGTATCTCTACTCGGTCGGCAGCTACCTGTTCCGGTACGGCTACCTCTGGGGCTAGCCACCACCGGCACTCCCCATGATCCGAACGATCGACAGGCCGGGCGCGGTCTCCCTTCGGGGGGACCGCGCCCGGTCACCAGTTCCCGACGTGAATTCCCGACTCCCAGGAGCACCGTTGTCCCCCACACCATCGTCCGCCTTCACCCGC
Organism: Streptomyces sp. CGMCC 4.7035; assembly: GCF_031583065.1. Lineage (GTDB taxonomy): Bacteria > Actinomycetota > Actinomycetes > Streptomycetales > Streptomycetaceae > Streptomyces > Streptomyces yaanensis. The sequence goes on along the minus strand of NZ_CP134053.1, from coordinate 6,438,837 downwards.
GTCGGGCTGGCGGCGACCCTGCTGCTGCCGGCCGCCTTCCTGGGCGCATGCTCTTTCATCGGTGGCGACAGCTGCGACGGCACAGCAGCCGAACTCAAGCGGCTGGCCGCCCAACCACTGCTAGACGCAGCGCCCGCCCACGCCGCGGAACCCACCAACTACCGCGGCGTGGGCGTGTCCACCGCATGCGACGACGACAGCCCAGGGGAGCCCTGGCTGCACGCGGACCGGGTGTACGCGTACCCGGGCAAGGCCGCCGACGTCATCGCCTACTACACCAGGACAGCCGCCGCGGCCGGCTGGCGATCCGAGCCCAACCCGCCCGACGCAGCGCCCGCCACCGTGATAGGCGCCTGCTGGACCAAGACAGAACAGGGCCGACACCTGCTGCTCAACGTCGATTTCAACACCGATGTCTACTCGCCCCCACCCAAGGTGGGCAACGGAATCGCCTACGAGGTGTCGGTCGGCAGCACGGCGGACGGCGGGGGCGGCGAAGAGGCCAGCTGTTGGCAGTGAGCCTCCATCACGACAGTGGGCCGGTCAGGGGGTACCGGCCCACCGGTACGTCAAGAGGAACTCGGCCCAGGCGGTGGGGGAGAGGGTGAGGTGGGGGCCCTGGGTGTTCTTGGAGTCGCGGACGTGGATCGTGGTGGACGAGGTGGCGACCTCGACGCAGTCGTCGCCAGAGCCGCTGCTGTAGCTGCTCTTGAACCAGGCCAGTTCGGACATGCTCATAGCGCTCCCCGCATCTGCTCCAGCAGGCTCACGGAGTCTACGAAGGTGAGAGCCTGCGCACGCATCCTGGCATATCGCCTCTGGAGCACGCTGACCACCTTTGGGTCGGAGATGAGCTGACCGCTTTCCTGGCCCTCGTTGTAGGCGAACCACCGGTTCTCCGGAGTCTCCGCCAGGCGGATGGGACCGTGCAGGCCGGCGTGCGACTCGCGAACCAGCGGCATGACCTGGATCTCGACGTTTCGCAATTGTGCAATCTCCAGGACGTGATCGATGAGTTCGCGGGTTACCTGCGTTCCGCCTGTGCACCGTCGGAACAAGTGCTCTTCCAGGATGAAGCCGAACGCGGTGTTGGGGCGCTCCCGCAGTAACTGCTGCCGCTCGGCCCGTGCAGCCCAGTGGGTATCGATCTGCTCATCGGTCAGTGGCGGCAACTGGTCCACGAACAGTTGGCGCGCATACCCCTCGGTCTGCAACAACCCGGGAATCAACCGGCACTCGTAGGTGTAGAGCGTGATGGCCGTCGCTTCCAGCCGCGCCCACTGCCGGAACCACGCCGCCAACCCCGGCTGCCGCGACAGACACTCCGCCGCCTTCCGTAACGCCCCCGTATTCCCCAACACCTCCTCCGCCCGCTCCACAAACGCCGGATCCGGCATCCTCCTCCCCAGCTCCACCGACGCCACCGTGTGCTTGGAGAACCGCACCAGGTCGGCGAACTCCTCCCGGCTCAGCCCCGCATGTTCCCGCAATGCCTGGACGACCGCCCCGAATGTCCGCAGACTGTCCGAGGACTCCGGCTCGCCACCCGTTCCCATCGCGCCATCGACCACCGTCGCCACCTCCCGCGCTCATGGTTACGAGCGGTGACGAGTACTGTCCAGTCCGTAAGCGCGTACGCTGCCGCAGCGTACGCGGCGCCGACCTGGTGAAGTGGGTCTCCAAGCCGTCAGATTGGGCACATGACCGCACCTCCCACCCCCCAACACCCGGTTACCGTACGTGCGTTCGCGCAGCGTTTCAGCGCCACCCCGCGCGGCGCCCGCCTCGCCCGCCATCTCGCCCTGAACCAGTTGCACGACTGGGGCATCCCGCACGGCACGGACCCCTCCGACACCGTGGGCGTGATCGTCGCCGAGCTGGCCGCCAACGCCGTGACCCACGGCCGCGTGGCCGGGCGGGACTTCGAGCTGCGGCTCTCCCTAGTGACCGGAAGCGTGCGCATCGAGGTCAGTGACACCCGCAGCGGGGCGCGTCCGCCGGGGCCCGGTGACGTACGGCCCGCAGGGCCCCTGGACGACGGCGGACGCGGGCTCGTGCTCGTCGGCGCGCTCGCCGACCGGTGGGAGGTGCTGGACCGCGACCCGCCGCCCGGCAAGACCGTACGCGCCGAGGTCGATGTGCCGGGCTGGTGGTCCCTCGTCAGGGGTCACCCGGTCTGACCGGCCCGGTCTCTTGCCGCCGGTGAACGAGCCGTCCGAGGTGAGCGTGACGCCGGTGTGCACCTTGACGTGGATGTGCACGCAGCGGCCGTGCGCTGTTCTGCCGCGCTCAGTGCCAGTTGCTGATCTGGACGTCGTACGGGGCGGGTTCGCCGGCTCCGGTCTCCAGCAGACGCTTGAGGCTCATCAGGAAGGTCGCCCACTTGGTGCTGCAGTGGGACATGAACTCCACCGGCTCGCGCCAGCCCTCGTGCTTGAACAGGACGATGGTGTACTCGCCCTCCTGCTTGAGGTCGAAGCTGATCTGCGTGCCGATCCACTCCTCGGGCCCGTCGACGACCTCCCAGAGCACACGCTCCGCGGGGCTCGTCTCCAGGACCTTCATGTCGAAGCCGCCGGGCACGAAGCGGAACCGGACCACGCCGCCGAGGGAGGCGTCCCCGTCCGTCTCCTCGGTCCACCAGCGGGAGAGGCCGTCGACGGTGGTGAGCGCCGTGTAGACGTCCTCGGGGGCGACGGTGATGCCGATGCGGTGCAGGATGTCTGCCATTTTCGATGTCTCCTTCCGCGCGGGGCGGGCTGGTCAGTCCCGCCCGCGCTGGATCGCCTCGGCGATCCGCTTGATGCGGTGCAGTCGGGCATCCCAGGCGGCCCCGACCGAGGACAGTTGCGCGACGGCGCGGGCGAGCTGGGCCTCGTCCACCTCGTAGCGGCGCTCGCGCCCGGAGGGCGTGGCGTGGACAAGTCCAACGCGGTCGAGCACGCCGAGGTGCTTGGCCACCGCCTGGCGGGTCACCGGGAGGTGCTCGCTGAGCGTGGTGGCGGTTCCGCCGTTCTCGGCGAGCAGCAGGTCGAGCATCCGTCGGCGTATCGGGTCTCCGACGGCCGACCACAGCTCGTCGTCGACGGCGGTGATGCTCATCGCGTTGCCACCTTGGCGGCGTAGCCGACGAGGCGGGGCAGGAAGTAGTCCCAGCCGCGGACGTGGTCCTGGTACGCCTCCTCCAGCACGGCGGCCTCCCAGCCCTTCTCGCGGAAGCCGGCCTCGGAGAACCGCAGCAGCGTGCCGTTGCCGACGGGCACGAGATCGAAGGTCACCAGCAGCGAGTTGCCGGGCCCGGCGGTCTCGCCGTCCTCGCAGACCCACCGGAAGGCGAACCGCCGCGGCGGGTCGGCCTCCACGACGGTCAGCGGCTCGACCTTGGCCTCCGGCCCGCTCCCGAAGCTCACCGTCCCAGTGCCACCCGGTACCGGCGTCTCCAGCTCGGCCTCGTCGGGCCACCACTCCCGCAGGTGCTCCGGCCTGCTGATCACCTGGTAGACCACCTCAGGCGTCGCCTCGATGTGGATCTCCCGCGAGATACTGCCGTACTCCATCGCGCCACTCCCGCCCTAATGCAACCTTTGGTTGCGCATCACTCTAGGGCGGATGGATCGAACGTGCAACCTTTCGTTGCACATAATGGAGGGGCGCGGGAGCTGCGCGGGAAACCACCTGTGCGGAGGGCCCTGGCTTCGGGATGCCCACCTTGGCGGACTGGCAGGCCGGCGGTGGGAGGAGCGGCTCCATCAGCGCCCACCCATGACGCCCTGCCCCTCGCGGTGCGTGATCAGTTGGCTCACCTCGCGAAGGAGCTCACGACAGTTGATGACGCGAGCTCACCAGTACTGAGGCCGGGATCGAAGGGGCGGAGTCCCTGGGGACGGGACGGGTAGGGGCGGCGGGGGCGAAAACCATCCGCGTCCCCGCCCGATCGGCGCGGCTCGCGCAGCGTCCCCGTCCCGTCAGGCCCCCGCCGCGCTCGGCCAGCTCTGCGCGTTGGGCCAGCCGGCCGCCGGGGCCGGTGCCAGGCCCGGTACGGGGCCGGTCGTGCCGCGAACCTGGGCTGCGGTGAGGCCACCGCGTGCCGGGACGCCGGGCGGCGTCGGGCCGGTCATCTGGGCCGCCGGGATCGGTGAGGGATTGGGCATCGAAGCTTGGACGGGTGCCGGGGCGGACATCGCAGCCGCGATGATCGGGGACGGCCCGGTCATGGCAGCCGGCACGGGCGCCGGGGCGGACATGGCAGCCGCGATGATCGGGGACGGCCCAGGCACCGCAGCCGGGACGGGCACCGCAGCCGGGACGGGCGCCGCAACCGGGACGGGGGCCGCAACCGGGGCGGGGGCCATGGGCTGGGGGACTGCCTGGGCCACCGCCGGCATCGGCATCGGCATCGGCATCCCGGGCCCGCCGGTCTGCGCCGCCGGAGCGGACAGCGGCATGCCGGGGGCAGAGGCCGGCGCGGCTGCGAGCCCCGCCGCGCCGGCTCCGACCGCCTGCGCGGCAAGGCCGCGCAGGCCCGCCCCGTTCGTCTCGCTGACGAGCCGGTCCACCGCCGCCGTACCCGAGCTGTAGCTGGTCCCGGTGCCCAGCTCGGGCACGGCGGCTCCCCTCCTGGTCCCGTAGAGCACCTGCTCCAGGCCGGACACCAGGCGACGCACGTCCACCTGGGGGCGCACCACGAGGCGCAGGAAGCGACTGGACGACCCGATCTTGTTACCGCACTCGCGGACCAGGATCCGGTGATCGGCGAGCATCCGGTCCCGGACCACGGTGCCCTCGGCGCCCACGGGAAGGCGTACGAAGAGGAAGTTGCCCTGCGACGGATAGACCGTCAGGCCGGGCAGCGCGGAGAGCTGACTGGCCATGTCGAGGCGGTCGCGGCGCACCTGCTGGAGGCTCTGCGCGTACTCCGCGCCGTGGTTCTTGAGCATGAACACCACGTGCTCCGCGAAGGAGTTGAGGTTCCACTTCGGCAGCATGGAGCGGACCTTGCCCGCGAGCGACGGGTTGGCGACCAGGTAGCCGAAGCGTATGCCGTGCAGTCCGAAGTTCTTGCCGAGGCTGCGCAGGACGACGACGTTCGGCCGCAGCATCGCCTCCTGCACGACGCTCGGTTCGACCTCGGCATCGGCGAATTCGAGGAACGACTCGTCGATGACGATCAGATCCAGATCCGCCATCGCGTCCATGAACTGTACGAGCGCCTGCTTGTGCAGGAAGCCGCCGTCGGGGTTGTTCGGGTTGCAGATGACGGCGACGCGGGTGCCCCGCTTGCGGATGAACTCGGCGTACTGGGCCAGGTCCAGGGCGAATCCGCTGGACTCCTGGAGCGGGAACATGTCGACCCGCTTGCCGGTCTCCATGGGCTGGTCGGTCCAGCGGCCGAAGGTGGGGACGGGGATCGCGAGGGACTCACGGACCAGCAGGTGGTCGATCCAGGTGATCAGCTCGGTGGAGCCGTTGCCCATCGCGACGGCCTGCGGCGGGAGCTGGAGCAGGTTGCACAGCTCGGCCGTGATGGTGTCCGCGCTGCTGGGGTAGTACGTGATGATGTCGCGCAGCCGGGCCGACATCTCGTCGAACATGGCGGGGGTGGGGAAGTAGGGATTGCAGGGGATACAGAAGTCCACGGGACCCGTCCCGTCGCCGCCCTCTCGCGTCAGCGCCGCCATCGACGGACTGTGCGCCGCGGTGCTGCGGAACAGCGAGGTGACGTTGTCGGCCATGGAACCTCCGTATGGGGCGGGCCCGTGGGGACGGCGGGCCCGTCGTCATTGGGTGGCCCGCGCGGGGGAGCACGGGCCGCCCTTACATACGGGGACTGGAGTGGCGTTGTTCAACGCGCGTGAAATCGGTGTGCGTCACGGAATCGGGGGCCGGGTATCGCGCCCGAAAGGGGCGCGGGGAACTGCGCGACCGGCCACAGCCGGTCCGCAGCTCCCCACGGCCGTCACAGCGGAGCGCCTACGCGCTGAACGAGTGGATCGTCGTCGAACGGTACGTCTGCCCCGGCCGCAGCACGGTCGACGGGAAGTTCGCGTGGTTGGGCGAGTCCGGGAAGTGCTGGGTCTCCAGGCAGAGCGCGTCGCCCTGGCGGTAGGTGTGGCCGCCGGTGCCGACGAGCGTGCCGTCGAGGAAGTTGCCGGAGTAGAACTGAAGGCCCGGCTCGTTGGTCGCGATCTTCAGGGTGCGGCCGGAGCGCGGGTCACGGAGGGTGGCGACGTGCTCGGGCTTGGCGGTGATGCCCTTGTCCAGGACCCAGTTGTGGTCGTAGCCCTTGGCGGTGACCTGTTGGGGGTGGGCGGCCCGGATGTCCCGGCCGATCGCCTTGGCGTGCCGGAAGTCGAAGGGGGTGCCGGCGACCTTCGCCAGCTCGCCGGTGGGGATCAGGCCCGAGTCGGTGGGCGTGTAGCGGGAGGCGGCGATCTTGAGCTCGTGGTCCTCGATCGTGCCGCTGCCCTCGCCGGCCAGGTTCCAGTAGACGTGGTTGGTGAGGTTGACGACGGTGGCCTTGTCGGTGGTGGCCTCATAGTCGATGCGCCAGTCGCCGTGCCGGGTGAGGGTGTACGTCACCTTCGCCTTGAGCGTGCCCGGGTAGCCCATCTCGCCGTCGACGCTCGTGTAGTACAGGTGCAGACCGACGTCGGAGCCCTTGGTGAACGGCTCGACGTCCCAGATGTGCTTGTCGAAGCCCTGCTTGCCGCCGTGCAGGCTGTTCACACCGTCGTTGACGGACAGCTGGTAGCTCTTGCCGTCCAGGGTGAACTGGCCCTTGGCTATACGGTTGCCGTAGCGGCCGATGAGGGCGCCGAAGTACGGGGTCTTCGCCACGTAGTCGTCGATGTTGTCGAAGCCCAGGGAGACATTGACGTAGCGGCCGTGGCGGTCGGGGATCTCCAGCCCCTGCACCACACCGCCCCAGTTCAGGACCTTCAGCCGGGTCCCGCCGTTCTCCAGGGACCAGAGGTACACCTTCGTGCCGTCGGCGAGCTTGCCGAAGAGCTTCTTCACCGGCGTCCTGCCTCCCGAGGCCTGTGCCGTTCCCCCGAGCGTGGTCGCGGCGATGCCCGCGGCCGCGGCTCCTGCGATGACCGTGCGTCTGTTCAGTTCCATGTAGCGGCTCCTGTAAAGGATGGGCCCCGCCGTTTCCGGCGGGGCCCGAGCTGACTTACGAACCGGACTTGCGCTTGTTCCACACGTCGAATCCGACCGCCGCCAACAGGGCCAGGCCCTTGATGACCTGCTGCCAGTCGGTGCCGACGCTGAGGAGGTTCATACCGTTGTTCAGCACACCGAGGACGAGACCACCGATGATCGCGCCGAGGACGGTACCGACACCGCCGCTCATGGACGCGCCACCGATGAACGACGAGGCGATCGCCTCGAGTTCGAAACTCAGGCCCGCCTTCGGCGAGGCCGCGTTCAGGCGGGCGGCGACCACCATGCCCGCCAGGGCCGCGAGCACGCCCATGTTCAGGAAGACAAGGAAGGTGACCTTCTTGTCCTTGACGCCCGACAGCTTCGCCGCCGGCAGGTTGCCGCCGATCGCGTAGATGTGGCGGCCGAAGACGGCGTTGCGCATGACGTAGCCGTAGCCGACCACCAGCAGGCCGAGGACGATCAGGATGATCGGCGCGCCCTTGTAGCTGGCGAGCAGCATGGTGACGGCGAGGACCGCGGCGGCGATGGCGACGAGCTTGAGCAGGAAGAGGTTCCTGGGCGCCACGTCCAGGGAGAACTCCTGCTGACGCTTGCGGTCGCGGACCTCCTGGAGCACCACGAAGGCCAGCAGGACGAAGCCCAGCAGCAGCGTGAGGTTGTGGTAGTTGGTGTCCGGGCCGACCTCCGGCAGGAAGCCGTTGCCCATCTTCTGCAGACCGTCCGGGAACGGGCCGAGGGTCTGGCCCTTCAGGAACATCTCCGTCAGACCGCGGAAGATCAGCATGCCCGCGAGGGTGACGATGAAGGAGGGTATGCCGAGGTAGGCGATCAGGAAGCCCTGTGCCGCGCCGGCGACCGCGCCGATGGCCAGGCACAGCACCACCGCGAGCGGCCACGCCACACCGTGCTGCACGGTCAGCACGGCCGCGAAGGCGCCCGTGAACGCCGTCACTGAACCGACCGACAGGTCGATGTGGCCCGCGATGATCACCAGCATCATGCCGATCGCGAGGATCAGGATGTAGCTGTTCTGGAGGACCAGGTTGGAGACGTTGCGCGGCAGCAGCAGGTCGCCGCCGGTCCACACCTGGAACAGGACGACGAGCAGGCCGAGCGCGATCAGCATGCCGTACTGGCGCATGTTGCGGCGCAGACCGCCCAGCACCAGCTGGAGCAGGTTGCCGTCGGACGCCGATCCGCCGCTCTTGCCGGGCGGCGCGGCGGCCGGGCTCTTGTCGGTCACATCGGTGCTCATCGCGTTACCTCTTTGTCCTTCGTCATCTGGCGCATCAGCACTTCCTGCGTGGCCTCGGCCCGCGGGAACTCGCCCGTGAGCCGCCCGGCGGCCATGGTGTAGATGCGGTCGCACATGCCGAGCAGTTCGGGCAGCTCGGAGGAGATGAAGACGACCGCCTTGCCCTGGGCGGCCAGCTGGTCGATGACCGTGTAGATCTCGAACTTGGCGCCGACGTCGATGCCTCGCGTGGGCTCGTCCAGGATCAGTACGTCCGGACCCGCGAAGATCCACTTGCTGAGGACGACCTTCTGCTGGTTGCCGCCGGACAGCTTGCCCACCGGCTCGAAGACCGTGGGGGCCTTGATGTTCATGGACTTGCGGTAGCCCTCGGCGACCTGCCGCTCCTCGTGCTCGTCGACCACGCCCCGCTTGGCGACCTTGTTCAGGGCGGTCAGCGAGATGTTGCGGTTGATCGTGTCGATGAGGTTGAGGCCGTAGTGCTTGCGGTCCTCGGTGGCGTACGCGATCCCGTTGGCGATCGCCTCCGCGACCGTCTTCGTACCGATCTCCTTGCCGTCCTTCAGGACCTGTCCGCCCGCGTACCGGCCGTAGGCTCGCCCGAAGACGCTCATCGCGAGCTCGGTGCGGCCGGCGCCCATGAGGCCCGCGATACCGACGATCTCCCCGCGCCGCACGCTGATCGACACATCGTCGACGACCTTGCGCTGCTGGTCGATCGGGTGCTGCACGGTCCAGTTGCGGATCTCCAGGGCCGGGGCCGCGCCCGCCTCCCCCTCGTACGCGGTGCGCTCGGGGAAGCGGTGGTCGAGGTCGCGGCCGACCATGCCGCTGATGATCCGGTCCTCGGTCGTCTCCGGCGCCTTCACGTCGAGCGTCTCGATGGTCTGCCCGTCGCGGATGATCGTCACCGAGTCGGCGACCTTGCGGATCTCGTTGAGCTTGTGGGAGATGATGATCGAGGTGATGCCCTGTTTCTTCAACTCCAGGATGAGATCGAGGAGTTTGCCGCTGTCCTCGTCGTTCAGCGCTGCGGTGGGCTCATCCAGGATGAGCAGCTTCACCTTCTTCGACAGCGCCTTGGCGATCTCCACGAGCTGCTGCTTGCCCACACCGATGTCGGTGACGCGGGTCTCCGGGTGGTCGGTCAGACCGACCCGGCGCAGCAGCTCGGTGGCGTGCCGCAGGGTCTCGTTCCAGTTGATGAAACCCCCCTTGGCGTGCTCGTTGCCGAGGAAGATGTTCTCCGCGATGGAGAGGTAGGGCGACAGCGCCAGCTCCTGGTGGATGATGACGATGCCGTGGTGCTCGCTCGCCCGGATGTCCTTGAACTGGACGACCTCTCCCTCGAAGAGGATGTCGCCCTCGTAGGTTCCGTGCGGATGGACGCCGGAGAGCACCTTCATCAAGGTGGACTTGCCGGCGCCGTTCTCCCCGCAGATGGCGTGGACCTCGCCCTGGCGGACGGTCAGTGTGACGTCCGACAGCGCCTTGACGCCGGGAAAGGTCTTGACGATCGAGCGCATTTCCAGGACGGGTCCCGCCATGGTCGTGCCTTCCAATCCGTAAGGTTCGACGCTTACTTGAGCTGGTCCGCCGTGTAGTAACCGCCCTGGACGAGTTCCTTCTCGTAGTTGGTCTTGTCGACGCTCACCGGCTGCAGCAGGTAGGCGGGGACGACCTTGGTGCCGTTGTCGTACGACTTCGTGTCGTTGATCTCGGGCTTCTTGCCGTTGAGGGAGGCGTCGACCATGTCCGTGGCGACCTGGGCGAGCTTGCGGAGGTCCTTGTAGATCGTCATGGACTGCTGGCCCGCGATGATCGACTTCACCGAGGCGAGCTCGGCGTCCTGGCCGGTGATGACCGGCAGCGGCTTGGCCTTGGAGCCGTAGCCGTCCGACTTCAGCGCGGCGATGATGCCGATGGAGATGCCGTCGTAGGGCGAGAGAACCGCGTCGACCCGGCCCGAGGTGTACGACGAGGTGAGGTTGTCCTCCATGCGCTTCTGGGCGGTGGCGGGGTCCCAGCGCAGGGTGGTGACCTGGGTGAGCTTGGTCTGGCCGGACTTGACGACGAGCTTCTTCTTGTCGATGTACGGCTGGAGCACGCTCATCGCGCCGTTGAAGAAGTACTTGGTGTTGTTGTCGTCGTTGGAGCCGGCGAACAGCTCGATGTTGAAGGGGCCCTTGCCGCTCGCCAGGCCCAGCTTGTCGACGATGTACTGGCCCTGGAGCCGGCCGACCTTCTCGTTGTCGAAGGACGCGTAGTAGTCGACGTTCTTCGTGCCGAGGATCAGGCGGTCGTAGGAGATGACCGGGATCTTGGCGTCGGCGGCCTGCTGGAGGACGTTGTTCAGGGACTTGTTGTCGATCGCGGCGACGATCAGCGCCTTGACGCCCTGCGTGATCAGGTTCTCGATCTGCGAGACCTGCTGGTCGGGGTCGTCCTCACCGAAGACCAGCTTGGTCTTGTAACCCTTGGCCTCCAGGTCCTTGACGACGTTGGCGCCGTCGGTGATCCAGCGCTCGGAGGACTTGGTCGGCATCGCGATGCCGATGGTCCCGCCCTTGGCGCTGCCCTTGTCCTCCTTGCTTCCGCCATCGCTGTTCTGGCCGCAGGCGGACAGGGTCAGGGCGAGGGAGGCGGCTCCGGCGACGGCGGCCAGTGCGGCTCTGCGAGTGCGCATGATCATCATCCTTGATGTGTGTGGGGCTCGGTCTGGCGGCCCAAGAGTGCTTGGCGGGCGGTGCGGTGGGAGACCGAGAAGGGTCGTGTGGGATTGTGGGCGGCTGTGTCGGCTTCTGTGAAGCCGAGTTTCCGGAACGTTATGACGCGGCCGGGAACCGGTTCAGCTCGCCCGGCAGCCGCGAACCGAGCGGCGCCATGTCGCCGTCGACTCCGTGGCGTGCGAGCAGGTCCAGGGCGAGCCTGCCGCGCCGCACCCGTTCGCGGGCGGTGGACAGGGTCAGGTCCCGCAGGTGGTGCCCGTACGGGTAGATCCCGGGCGTCTTGGAAAGGCCGAACTTCAGGTAGAGCGGGGCGCCGCGCCGGATCAGCTCGGCGACCTCGTACATCCGGATGTACCCGCCGAGGTCGTCGGGGGCCTCGATGTACATGTCCATGGGGGCGGCGGAAACCCGGCGGATCTCGGTGAGGTGATCGAGCGTCAGATCACTGGGCACGTTCACCGAGTCGGCGCCGAGGCGCTCGTACACGGCGTACGCGGCCGGGTTGACCGGGCCGATGAGCGCCGAGACCTTGAGGGTCGTGTCGGCCGGAATGATGCCGGCCTCCCGCGCCCGGTGCAGGGTCCACAGCACGCCCTCGTCGGCCACGAGCAGGCACTTGACGCCCAGTTCGGTGGCGCGGACGGCGTCCTCGACGCACCCGGCGACCGCGTCGTGCCCGCGGGCGCGCAGACCGCCGCCGCGCGAGTCGGTGCGGACGGAGCCGCCGATGTCCCACGTGCCGCGCGGCCCGGTGAACAGGCACAGCTCGATGTCACGCTCGTTGGTCGCGTCGACCATCTCGGTGATCTCGTCGTCGGTCAGCATCCATACGCCGCTGCCCTGGCTGATCCGGTGGATCGGCACGTCGAGCCGCGAGGACTCCTTGAGGACCACGGCCAGCGCCTCGGGGCCCTCGCACGAGGGGATCTCGGTGCGCCAGCGGCCGCCCCCGGGGAAGGTGTGCGGCGAGGCGTCGGCGGGGGAGAGGGCGGGGGCGCCGAGGCCGAGCTCGGCGAGCGCCTGCTCACCGGGCCTGCGGGCTGCCGTAGCGGAGTCGGTCACAAGGGGTTCCTCACGTTCGGTATTTCGGACGAGGTTCGCGGCTCAGGGTGTGGGAGGGCTTGGTGGTACGCCGGTGCGGAGTTCGTCAGGTAACTCCGTACCGGCGTACGGCTCGGGAGGTCACGGCCGCAGCAGGACCTTGCCGACCTTCGGGTCCCCGGCCCCCACCAGCTCGATGGCCTGCGGAAACTCGGCAAGCGGTAGTTCGTGCGTGACCAGCGGCAGGGGATCGAGCAGCCCTGCCCCGAAGACCCGCACCGTGTGCGCCCAGGCGTCCGGCGGTGCCCCGAACACGGTGTGCACCTCCAGCTGCCGTACGACGAGATCGGTGGGGTCCAGACCCTCGGCGCCCGGCGCCGGGATACCCGTCAGGACGAGGCGTCCACCGCGCCTGAGCAGCGAGGCGGCGGTGCGCGCGGCGGACGCGGACCCGGCGGTCTCGATGACGACGTCGAAGTCGTCGTCGAGCTCCTGGTCCTTGGTGCGGAAGTCGGTGGCGCCGTACTGCCGGGACAGTGCTTCGCGGTCGCGGCCGGTGCCGACGACCAGCAGCTCGGCCGGGGAGATCGCCTTCAGGAACTGCACGGCGAACATGCCGAGGGTTCCGGTGCCGACGACGGCCACCCGCTCGCCCGGCTGGGCGTTCGCCTTGAGCGCCGCGGCCGCGATACAGGCGGCGGGCTCCAGGAGGGCCGCCGCCGTCAGGTCGGCGTCGTCCGGCAGGGCGTGCAGGAGGCGGGCCGGGAGCGTGAGGGTGGTGGCCATCGCGCCAGGCTGGGTGAAGCCGGTCTCCTCGTACCCCGCCGTGCACAGCGTCGTCTCGCCCGCGTGGCAGCGGTCGCAGACCTGGCAGTTGCGGAAGCCCTCCCCGACGACCTTGCGGCCGACGAGGGACTCGACCACTCCGGCGCCGACGGCCTCGACCGTCCCGGACCACTCGTGGCCCGGGGTGAGCGGGTAGCGGACGTACCCCTCGGGCCGGTTGCCCTGGTAGACCTCGCGGTCGCTGCCGCAGATGCCGACGGCGTGGACGCGCACGAGCGCCTCGCCGGGACCGGGCACCACGGGCTCGTGAGCCACCAGGCGGTGCGCGCCCGGTGCCTCGATGACGACCGCGGTGCTCACTTGGTGCCCTTCGGCTTGCGCTGCTCCCAGCCGTCGGCCCACAGGTCGAAGCGGGCCTGCTGCTGCGGGAACTCGGCGGCCGCGTCGACGTCCAGCTCGACACCGAGACCGGGCGCGTCGGACAGGTGGAAGTATCCGTCGACGACCTGCGGCGCGCCCTTGACCACCTTCTTGATCTCCGCGTCCGCGAAGTCGTTGAAGTGCTCAAGGATCTTGAAGTTCGGGGAGGTGAAGCCGACCTGGAGGGAGGCGGCGGTCAGCACGGGGCCGCCCACGTTGTGCGGCGCGACGAGCATGTAGTGGGTCTCGGCCGTGGCGGCGAGCTTGCGGGTCTCCCAGATACCGCCGATGTGGCCGACGTCCGGCTGGATGATGTCGACGGCCTGGCTCTCGAACAGCTCGCGGAACTCGATCCGGTCGTGGATGCGCTCACCCGTGGCGACCGGGATGTCCACCTTGGCGGCGACCTTCTCCAGCGCCTTGAGGTTCTCCGGCGGGCAGGGCTCCTCCAGCCAGGCGGGCTTGAACGGGGCCAGCTCCTTGGCCAGGCGGACGGCGGTGGCGGGCGAGAACCGGCCGTGCATCTCCAGCATCAGCTCGGCGTCGGGCCCGATGGCGTCGCGCACGGCCTCGATGAGGGAGACGGAGTAAAGGGTCTGCTCGTGGTCGAGCTCGAAGTGCCCGGTGCCGAAGGGGTCGATCTTGAGCGCCTTGTACCCGCGCTCCATGACCTGCTGGGCGGCCTTGTGGTACGCCTCCGGGGTCCGCTCGGTCGTGTACCACCCGTTGGCGTACGCCTTGACCTTGTCGGTGACCTTGCCGCCGAGGAGCTGCCAGACCGGGACGCCGAGGGCCTTGCCCTTGATGTCCCAGCAGGCCATCTCGATGACCGCGATGCCGGACATCACGATCTCGCCGGCGCGCCCGTAGTCGCCGTACTTCATCCGGCGCATGAGGTCCTCGACAGCGAACGGGTCGGAGCCGAGAATGTGGTTGGCCTCGGCCTCCCGCAGGTAGCCGATCAGCGCGTCGGTGTGGCCCAGCATCCGGGTCTCGCCGACCCCGGTGATGCCCTCGTCGGTGTGCACCTGGACGTACGTCAGGTTGCGCCACGGCGTCCCGACGACGTGAGTGCTGATTCCGGTGATGCGCACGGCGGTTGCCCCTTGTTGTTGCGTCTGTTGTTGCGTCTGTGTTGCGGCGTCGATGCTTGTCGGCTCAAGCGGGTCTGTTCGAGATTTCGTCACACGTTCGAAATGCTGGCGTGACAGTAAGGATGCGGCGGCGGGGGTGTCAATGGGTCGAACACATAACGGTTTCGACAAGCGTTTCGACACCGTTTCGCTGATCTGTCCTCAACCCGCCACATCGCGACACGCGGTTCCCTACACAATCTTCACAGCAGCCCCTAGGAACGTGACCTGTCAGGAACCTAGTCTTCCCGCGTCATGGACTACTGCCACCCGTGCCGACGGCACCTCAACGGCGCCCTCGCCTGCCCGGGGTGCGGCACGCCTGTCGAAGATCTACGCGCGCACGCGAACGAGGGCGACGTCCGCGGAGATGCCGACGGAGGGTCGGGCGGGGCCGGCGGGCCCGAGGCGTCGTACGGGGACGCTTACGCGGGCGTGGGCGCGGAGGAAGACGCCGACGAGGACGAGGACGAGACGGAGCGCCCTGGTCCGGCACAGAGCCGTCGGCGGACGCAGGGGCGCCGGGCGCCCGGGGACCGCGACGACGACCGCGGGGCGCGGGCCGGGCGTCGCGACCGCAAGGCCGCCGCGCACCGGCGGCGCCGGCGGCGGGTGCTGTTGGTGGGGGCCGGGCTGTTGCTGGCGGCGGGTGGTCTGAGCCTGGCCGAACTCGGCATAGAGGCACCGGGGTTCACTCCGAACACCGCGACCGCCGGGGGCGAGACGGCGGACGGATCGGCCTCGGTGAAGGAGACGACCGGCCCGTCCGGGGGTACCGGTGGCGGGCACGGAGCCGGAACGACCTCGGCTTCCGCCTCCGCCTCCGCGTCTCCGTCGGCGTCCGAGTCCTCGAAGGACGCGAAGTCCGACGAGGAGACGAAGAAGCCCGAGGACACCCCATCGGCGTCCGCGACCTACTCCCCGGGCCACTCCACACCGGCCCCGACGGCGACGACGACGGGCTCGGCTCCGTCGGCGGATCCGACCCCGACGAGCCCGATCCCGGAACCGTCGCCAACGAAAACGTGCAACCGTTTCCTGTGGTGGTGCACCTGACGGTGCCGTCCCTCTGAGCCCGTGGCCGCCGCGCGCTCCCTGCTCTGCCGCCTGCCGGAAAGGGCGGGCGCTGTGATCAACGCCGGAACGGCGGCCATGGGCGGGGGCGCGGCCGGCTCGATGGACCTGGGGTGCGGCCGCTCGCCGCACGGCGGCTGCGGAGTGGCTGACGGCGGGGACCTGTACTTCGCGGCCTTCCTCGTCCCCCGTGGCTGCCGGTGGCCCCCTTCGAACTGCACCTGTGCGCCGCCGCGTTGGTGCCCCGACGCGGACTTCTCCGCGGGTGCGGCGGTCGGCATCCAGGCCGCCGGGTTCTGTCGGTCGGGCCGGATAGGGTCCGGGGCGTGGATTCCGCTGAACTCGACCGACGTTTCCGTACCCACGACGGCTGGATACCGCCGGACGTCGTCGCGGCGCTCGTCGAGCACGGGCATCTGGCGCAGGTGCGGGCGCAGGCCGAGCAAGGGGACTGGTTCTGTGCCCGGGCCTGGGCCCGGACGCTGAGCGGGGACCAACGGCTGGAGGTGTTGCGGCCGTTCGCCGACAGTGGATGGTGGGCCGCGGTGGAGACGGTCGCGGGGCTGCTGGAGGAGTCGGGCCGGTCCGAGGAGGCCATCGCTCTCGTACGGCCCCACGCCGAGGCCGGGGACCGGCTCGCGGTGCGCGGGCTGGCGGAGCTGCTGGCCGGGCAGGGGCGAATCGACGAGGTGATCGCTCTGCTGGGGCCGGGGGTCGGGGACTGGTATCTGGAGCAGGCGCTGGTCGACCTGACCGAGGGCCACGGCCGTGACGAAGAGATGCTGGCACTGCTGCCCGTCGTCGAGCCCGAGTGCGGCTGCTCCCGCCACTGGGGGGACACCGTCCGCACCGCCGGCCTGCGCGCGCGGGTGCTGGAGCGGATGGGGCGGGTCGACGAGGCGGTGACGCTGCTGCGCGCGCATGTGCACCGGGACAACGTCACGTACGGCAACGCCGTCGAGCAACTCGCGGACGTCCTCGCCCGGCACGGGCGGATCACGGACCTGCGGGACCTCGCCGCCGGGTACGGCGGTCTCGACGCGGCCAGGCGGCTGGCGGGGCTGCTGGAGGAGGAGTGTCCGGACGAGGCCGTCGAGGTGCTCCGGACCCACGCGGCGGACGGTTCGCCCAACGCCGCGTGGTGCACGGCGGAGTTGCTCCGCAAGCACGGCCGGGTCGACGAGGCGATCGAGGTGCTGCGGGCCGCCGCCCGGCGGGGCGCCGACGACTGGATCATTCACGAGCTGGGTGAGCTGCTGGTCGGCCAGGGACGGGCCGACGAAGCGCTGGCGGTCGTCGACGACATCGCCGGTCGGCTGCGCGGCGACATGGGGGCGGAGCTGCTCCTCGAACGCGTCCGTCTGCTCGCCGCCTGCGGGCGTCACGGGCAGGCCGTCGCCGAACTGCGTGCCCATCCGGAGGCGGACGGGTGGTACATGGCCAAGCGACTGGCCGAACTGCTCGCCGAGGCAGGCCGGTTGGACGAGGCGGTCGCGGAACTGCGGCCGGGAATCGAGGACGGCCGCAACCGTCAGCTCATGGCGAAGCTGCTGATCCGTCAGGGCCGGGCCGAGGAGGCCGTGACGACGGCGCGGGTGACGCGACCGACCACTGCGACCTGGGGCTCCACCTCGGACGACGCGGACGACCCCTGGTCCACCGAACCGCCCTTCTGATCACCGCCGGCTGTCCGACCAGCCGCCTCCTCAGACGACTCCGTCCCCCTCCAGCATCCGTCGCAGCAGCCCCCGCAACACCACCCGCTCCTCCTCGCCCAGCCCCGCAAGCGGCTCCCGGGCGAAGCGCAGCGACTCGCGGAGGCTCTTGGCGACCTTGCGGCCCTCCTCCGTCGCCACCGCCAGCTTCACCCGGCGGTCCGTCGGGTCCGGGCGGCGTTCCACCAGGCCCCGGGACTCCAGGCGGTCGACGATGCCCGTGACGTTCGACGGCTCGCACTTCAGCTTCTGCGCCAGCCGCCGCATCGGCAGCGGTTCCAGCGACAGCAGGCTCAGCAGCCGCGCCTGCGCCCCGGTCAGCGCGTGCTCGGCGGCCGCCTCCTCGTACTCCTCGTGGTAGCGGGCCACGACCGTGCCGATGAGCTCCACGACTTCCAGGGTCACGGGGTCGATGCGCGATGGGGATGTTTTCTGCGTGGCCATGGCATTCAGGCTACCTCTTTACTTGACAGCCTGAAATATTCAGGAGCATTGTTGTTTCAGGTACTGAAGTATTTGAGCCGCAGCATGTGAGGAATGGCGCCATGTCCGACACCCCCACCCTCCCCGCCGTCAGCCGCGAATGGCACCTGCTCAGCCGCCCGGTCGGCTGGCCCGAGCCCGAGGACTTCGCCCTCGTCGAGGCGGAGGTCCGGCAGCCGGGCGAGGGCCAGGTGCTCGTGCGGAACAAGTACGTCTCCGTCGACCCGTACATGCGCGGCCGCATGAGCGCCGCCAAGTCGTACGTAGCCCCGTTCGAGCTGAACAAGGCGATGCAGGGCGGCGCGGTCGGCGAGGTCCTCGTCTCGAACGCCGAGGGGATCGAGGCCGGCGACCACATCCTGCACTTCCTCGGCTGGCGCGAGTACGCCGTCGTCGACGCCAAGCAGGCCGTCAAGGTGGACGCCGACGCCGCGCCGCTGTCCACGTACCTCGGCGTCCTCGGCATGACCGGCCTCACCGCCTACGCCGGTCTGCTGCGCACCGCCGCCTTCAAGGAGGGCGACTCCGTCTTCGTGTCCGGCGCGGCCGGGGCCGTCGGCAGCCAGGTCGGTCAGATCGCCAAGCTCAAGGGCGCCTCCCGGGTCATCGGATCCGCCGGCTCCGACGAGAAGGTCAAGCTGCTGGTCGAGGAGTACGGCTTCGACGCCGCCTTCAACTACAAGAACGGGCCCGTCGGCCAGCAGTTGCGCGAGGCCGCCCCGGACGGGGTCGACGTGTACTTCGACAACGTCGGCGGCGACCACCTGGAGGCCGCCATCGGCTCCCTCAACCGGGACGGCCGTATCGCCGTCTGCGGCATGATCTCCGTCTACAACAACACCGAGCCCGCCCCGGGCCCGAAGAACCTCGCCCGGCTCATCCAGACCCGCGGCCGTATCGAGGGCTTCCTCGTCGGCGACCACTACGACCTGCAGCCGCAGTTCGTCCAGGAGGTCGGCGCCTGGATCCGCTCCGGCGAGCTGAAGTACCGCGAGACCGTCGTCGAGGGCATCGAGAACAACCTGGAGGCGTTCTTCGGCGTCCTGCGCGGCGACAACATCGGGAAGATGATCGTCAAGCTCTGACACCCGTACCGGTCGCTCACGGCACGATCACCGTGACGCTCGCTCGACCAGGTCGTTGCGTACGACGGAGGCCGCACCCTTGGACGTGGGGTGCGGCCTCCGGCCTTCCGATGAGGTCAGCGGGCCGGCGCCGCCCCGTGTGCCGGCGGCAGCCTCAGGTACGGGAAGGGCAGGGGCGGCGGGGGCGACCCCCCGATGCGCGCCCCCGCTAAAGTGCACCCATGCGTGATCTAGGGGCGGGATTCGGTCATCTCGTAAAGGGCCAGCGATGGGTGGCCCAACACGGCAAGCAGTACGGCTTCGGCCTCCTGCCGGGCCTGATAACCCTCGTCCTGTACGCGGGGGCCCTGATATCCCTCGCCCTGTGGGGCGACGACCTCGTCACCTGGGCCACCCCGTTCGCCGACACCTGGCCCAGCCCCTGGCTCGGCCTGTTCCGCGGTTTCCTCACCGCGGTTCTCTTCGCCCTCGCCCTCCTCCTCGCCGTCCTCACCTTCACCGCCGTCACCCTGCTCGTCGGACAGCCCTTCTACGAGAGCCTCTCGGAGACGGTCGACCGCGACGTCTCCCCGGACGGCACGGCCCCCCGGTCGGACCTGCCCCTCCACCGCGAGCTGTGGATCTCGGCCCGAGACAGCCTGCGCATCCTCGTCCGCGCCGCGCTCTGGGGCGTCCTCCTCTTCGCCCTCGGCTTCCTCCCGTTCGTCGGCCAGACCGTCGTCCCGGTGATCGGCTTCTTCGTCACCGGCTTCTTCCTCACCGAGGAACTCACCGCCGTCGCCCTCCAGCGCCGAGGCGTAGAACTCCGCCGACGCCTCACCCTCCTGCGCTCGCGCAAACTGCTCGTCTGGGGCTTCGGCACCCCCCTCGGTCTGGCCTTCCTGGTCCCGTTCGTCGCCGTCTTCCTGATGCCGGGCGCGGTCGCGGGCGCCACGCTGCTGGCCCGGGACCTGCTGGGCGAGGAGAGCGCGGAGGACGCGGACACCGCCGAGAACGCGGACGACGCCGAGAACGCGAACGCCTCCGGGAACGCGAACGTCTCCGGGACCGGGCAGATCACCCGCCCCTGACACCGGTCCTGACACCGTCACCGAACGCCGCGTTCGCCGCCACGGTCACGAGCTCCGCGCGGCGCGTGGCTCAAACGGACGTCTGTGGCGCTGGAGCCGGGACCCGCGCCGCCGCCTCCCGCAGCACGGCCAGGAAGGCCTCGGCGGCCGGCGACAGGGACCGCCCGCGTGCCGTCGCCGCGTACACCGCCCGGGCCGGCGCACCCTCGTCGAGCACCGCGAGCAGGGCGACGTCCGGGCGCACGGACTCGGCGGCGAGCGCCGGGACCAGGGTCACGCCGAGGCCGGCGGCCACGTACCCCAGCTTGGCGGTCCACTCGGCCACGACGTGCGCGACGCGCGGCCGGAAGCCCTGGCGCAGGGCCGTGTCGAGAAGGGTGCCCTCGGGCCGGGAGCCGCCGGAGATCCAGTCGGCGTCGGCGAGTTGCCCGAGGCGCACGGGTGCCGGGTGACTTGCGAGGGGATGGTCGGCGGGGACGGCGACGTACAGGGACTCGTCGAGGAGGTGGTGGAGGTCGTAGGCGTCCAGCGGGGCGCGGCCCGTCGTGGAGACGATCGCCAGGTCGAGGTGTCCGGCGGCCAGCCGGTCGAGCAGGCCCGGGGTGAGGCCCTCCTCGCGGGAGAGGCGGACACGGGGGTGGCGGGCACGGAACGCGGCCAGGGCGCGCGGCACCAGGGCCGCGTCGGCGGTGGCGAACGCGCCGAACCGCAGCCGCCCGCCGGTCACTTCGCGCAGCGCCGCGAACTCGCGCGCGGCCGTGTGCAGCGAGTCCGCGACGGCCTCCGCGTGCGGGACGAGCACCCGGCCCGCCTCGGTGAGCCGCACGCCCCGCGGCAGCCGGTCGAACAGCGGCGTGCCGCCCAGCGCCGACTCCAGGGCGGAGATCTGCCGGGACACCGCGGACTGTGTCCAGCCCAACGCCCGCGCCGCCACGGTGAACGAACCCTGCCGGGCGACCTCCAGGAACACCCGCAGCCAGACGGTGGAGAGGTCGGGGGCGTCGGGGACGTCGGCCGTGCCGGGGAGGTCGGGTACGCCGAACGCCGCCCTGCCATGTGAAGTCGGCATGGCAGCCATGCTAGACATTCGCTTGTCGCATCCCGGGCGCGAACCTAGCGTCGACGGCATGCAGATCAGCCTGGACAACCCCGCCTCCGCACCCCAACCCCTCAGCCCTTACTACTCCCAGGTCGCCCGGGTCGAATACGCCGACGGTGGCGCGCTGTTGTTCCTCTCCGGCCAGATCGCCGAGGGCGCGACGCTCGCCGAGCAGAGCCGTGGCGTCTTCGAGACGATCGACGCCCTGCTCAAGGCGCACGGCGCGAGCCTGGCGGACGTCATCAACATCCGTACGTATCTGACCGACGTCACCCGGCTCGACGAATACGGCGCCGTACGACGGGAGTTCCTCACCGGGACCCCGCCCACCAGCATGACCTTCGAGGTGCCCCGCCTCTTCCGTCCCGAGGCGCAGGTCGAGGTCGAGGTCGTGGCGGCGGTGCCCGCGGCCGGGTGATACTGCCGCGCATGAAGGCAGCGAACCTGGGCGTCCTCTTCCTCATCGAGCTCGGCGCCCTCGCGGCCGTCGGCTACTGGGGTTTCACCCGCGACGTGGCGACGCCGCTCGCCTGGCTGCTCGGCCTCGGCGCGCCCGCCGTGCTGATCGTCCTGTGGGCGCTGTTCGGCTCCCAGAAGGCGACGTACAAGACGCACGGCGCCGTCCGCGTCGGCTTCGAGCTGCTCTGGTTCGGGGCCGGTGCGGCCGCGCTGTCGCTCGCCGGGGCCGACGGCTGGGCGATCGGCTTCGCCGTCGTCTGCGTGGTGAGCAAGACGCTGGCCGTCCTCTGGCACCAGTAGGGCCGTGGCCGTCCGGTGCAGCACTCGCTGGACACGTAGCGGTTGTGAAGGGTTCGTACGAGATCCGGGCCGGCCGCTCGATCGTGGACCGCCGGGTCACCGCGACGATTAACGTCTGAGGCGGGACGAGTTCCCCGCCGAACAGCCCCGGTCCGGGACCTGACCCCTGGACCGGGGCTCGTCGCTTCTCAGCCGGGCCCGTCGCGCCGCGCGGGGCGCCTACGCCGACGGCCCGCGCGCGAGCGGCTAGCCCCGTACCCCGAAGCCGTACACGGTCTCCGAGCGGTACACCTGGCCCGGCCGGAGCTCCGTGCTCGGGAACTCCGGCCGGTTCGGGGAGTCCGGGAAGTGCTGCGTCTCCAGCGCGATGCCGTCGCCGGGGGCGAACGGGTCGCCGAGGTGGTCCCCGGTGTAGAGCTGCATCCCGGGCTCGGTCGTGGCCACGGTGAGGACCCGCCCGGACGCCGGCTCGTGCAGCTCGGCAATGTCGACCGGGGCCCCGGTGACACCCTTGTCGAGCACGAAGTTGTGGTCGTACCCCGAGCCCACCTTCCGGGACGCCCGGAAGTCGAAGCGCGTGCCGTCCACGTCCTCCAGCTCGCCGGTCGGGATCAGGTCCCCGTCCACCGGCGTGATCCGCGAGGCGGCGATCCGCAGCTCGTGCCCGCCCGCGTTCCCCGAGCCGGCCAGGTTCCAGTACGAGTGGTTCGTCAGGTTCACCACGGTCGGCGCGTCCGTGACCGCCTCGTACGCGATCCGCAGTGCGCCGTCCGCGTCGAGGGCGTAGGTCGTCGACACCTCCAGGCGGCCCGGGAAGCCCTCCTCGCCGTGCGGGCTCACCCGGGACAGTCGTACGCCGTGCTCGACCGGCTCCACGTCCCACACGCGCTTGTCGAAGCCGCCCTCGCCGCCGTGCAGCGAGTTCGGTCCGTTGTTCGGTTCGAGTGCGTAGGTCCGGCCACCGAGCGGGAAGCGGGCGCCCCCGATGCGGTTGGCGTACCGCCCGACCAGCGCCCCGAGGTACGGCTCGGGATGGGCCAGATAGCCGTCCAGGCCCGGGAAGCCCAGCACCACGTCCGCCGGGCGCCCGTTCCGGTCGGGGACCTCGACCGACTGCACGATTCCGCCGTACGACAGGACGCGCACCCGCACCCCGCCCCGCTCCAGCGTCCAGCGGTGGACCGGCGTGCCGTCGGAAAGTGTGCCGAAAAGTTCGCTCATGTGGAAAACACTAGGTCACGGGGTCCTTGGCCGTGACGGTGCGGTAGGCGATCTCGGCGAGTCGCGCCTGACCGTTGCGGCTCGGGTGGAACCAGTCCCAGTGGCTCAACTGTTCGGTGCCGAAGCGGTAGTGGAACACCGCGTTGCCGTCGAAGCGGCACCGCCGGTCCCTCGCGCACACCTGCTCCAGGACCCGGTTGTACGCCGTCACCCGCGCCTGCACCTTGTCGCGCCGCTTGCCGGCCGCCGCGTCCAGCGCGTCCGGGTGGCTCAGCATCGACGGGCAGATGCCCAGACTCCACACCTGCTTGCCGAGCGGGCTGGTGCGCCCCTGCGACCACAGCCGCTTCAGGTTGGGCACGCTGGACACATACACCTGCGCCCTGGGCAGCGACTCGCGCAGGGTGTCCATCGCGTCCTCGAACCCTTCGCGGAAGCGGGTGACCGAGGTCATCGCGGAGGTGCTGGGGCGGCAGGCGTCGTTGGCGCCGACCATCACCGTCACCAACTCCGGCTTCCGCTGTGCCGCCTGCGCGACCTGACCGGGCAGATCGGCCATCCGGGCCCCGGTCACCGCGTAGTTCCAGCTGCGCCGCGCGGCACCGGCCGCCCCCAGCAGGCGTACGGCGAGGCTGTCGACCCCGGGGTCGCTGCCCGTCGCCCACGACACCTCGGGGCAGTCGGACAGCACGGTGCAGGCGTCGAAGCCGCGTGTGATGGAGTCGCCGACGGCCGCGATCGAGGCGGGGGAGCGGTCCCATGCCGGGGTGGGCTTCGGAGACGGGTGCGACTTGGCGGTCGTGTCCTGCGGGGCGGCCTCGTTGCCACCGGAGGCGTCACATCCGGCGAGCCCGAGAACGGCCGCCGCCGCGATCACGACGGCTGCCCGCGAACGGTGGCTGCGCTTCCGCATCCCCTGGTCCCCTCGTTCGTCGTACCCGGCTGGTCCATCCGTGCGGGCTCGTTCGGCAGCGCTTCGAACACGCTGGGTCAGCCCCGCGTCCCCTTGGGTGAAACCTTGGGGTTTGGGAGCACCGGGACCGACGGTACGTCACACTCCTTGCCCCGCCGCACGGTAGCCTCGCCCCGTGGCCGCCCTGCCACACCCTTTCCGTAAAGTTACAAGATGTCGCGGTCTGCCCGGAGGTTCAGGTGACGACACGTGGAGTCCTGTACGTGCACTCCGCGCCACGCGCACTGTGCCCGCACGTCGAGTGGGCAGTCGCGGGCGTGCTGGGGACGCGCGTCAACCTCGACTGGATCCGGCAGCCCGCCGCCCCCGGCACCTGGCGGTCCGAGTTCTCCTGGCAGGGCGAGGCCGGCACCGCCTCCAAGCTCGCCTCCGCGCTGCGCGGCTGGCATCTGCTCCGCTTCGAGGTCACCGCGGAGCCATGCCCGACCGCCGAGGGCGAGCGCTACAGCTGCACCCCCGACCTGGGCATCTTCCACGCGGTCACCGGCATTCATGGCGACATCCTGATCCCCGAGGACCGGCTGCGCGCCGCCCTCGTACGCTCGCAGCGCGGCGAGACGGACCTGGAGGCCGAACTGGCCAAGCTCCTGGGCAAGCCGTGGGACGACGAGCTGGAGCCGTTCAGGTATGCGGGTGAGGGAGCTCCGGTGCGCTGGTTGCACCAGGTGGTCTGACAGCGCCCGTAAGGGGCGCGGGCTGTGACATGTGCGGCTCCGCCGCGTGGGCGCGAGCAACCACTGTCGGACCGCCCCCGGCCGACAAGAGACAGCAGAACGGCGTGTGGCCCGAACCCCTGTCAGGGGCCGGGCCACACGCCGTTCAGAACTGTCAGACCGTACGGAACGCGAGCACCACGTTGTGCCCACCGAACCCGAAGGAGTCGTTGAGGGCGGCGATGCGGCCCTCGACCGGAAGCTTCCGGGCCTCGCCGCGAACGATGTCCGCGTTGGCCTCCGCCTCCGGGTCGAGGTTCTCGACGTTGATCGTCGGCGGGGCGACGCGGTGGTACAGCGCGAGGATGGTGGCGACCGACTCGATGCCGCCCGCGCCACCGAGCAGATGACCGGTCATCGACTTGGTCGCGGAGACCGCCATGTGGTCCGCGTCGTCGCCGAAGACCTTGCGCAGCGCCTTCAGTTCGGCGACGTCACCGGCCGGGGTGGAGGTGGCGTGCGCGTTCACGTGCACGATCTCCGCCGGGTCCAGGTCGCTGTTGTCGAGCAGGTTCTGCAGGGCGTGCGAGATGCCGCGGCCCTCGGGCTCCGGCTGCACGATGTCGTGGCCGTCGGCGGAGATGCCCTGGCCGACCGCCTCCGCGTAGACGCGGGCACCGCGCTTGGCGGCGTGCTCGGCCGACTCCAGGACGAGGACGCCCGCGCCCTCGCCGAGGACGAAGCCGTCACGGGCGACGTCGTAGGGACGCGAGGCGCCCTGCGGGTCGTCGTTGTTCTTGGACATCGCCATCATGTTGCCGAACGCGGCGATGGGCAGCGGGTGGATGGCCGCCTCCGTACCGCCGGCGACGACGACGTCGGCGCGGCCGGTGCGGATCATCTCGATGGCGTAGCCGATGGCCTCGGCGCCCGACGCACAGGCGGAGACCGGGGTGTGCACACCGGCGCGGGCGCCGACGAGCAGGCCCACGTTGGCGGACGGGCCGTTCGGCATCAGCATCGGCACGGTGTGCGGGGAGACACGGCGAACGCCCTTCTCCTTGAGCACGTCGTACTGGTCGAGGAGGGTCGTCACACCGCCGATGCCGGAGGCGATGACCGCGCCGAGACGGTCGGGGTCGACGCTTGCGTCCTCGCCCGCCCGGTCGGTGAAGCCGGCGTCGGCCCAGGCCTCCTTGGCCGCGATCAGCGCGAACTGCGCCGAGCGGTCCAGACGGCGGGCCTGCGGCCGCGGGATGACCTCGGACGGCTCCACAGCGATCTGCGCGGCGATGCGAACCGCCTGCTCAGCGGCCCACTCCTGCTCCAGGGGGCGGACACCGGACTTGCCGGCGATCAGACCCTCCCAGGTAGAGGCCACGTCGCCACCCAGCGGTGTGGTTGCGCCGATACCGGTGACGACCACGGTGCGATTGGTCGAGCTCACGGGAATTCTTTCTCCAACGGATACGAGGATTCAGCGGCGCCACCGCCGGGTGGCGGGGCGACGGCCCGAGACCGGGCCACCGGCCCGGCGTGGGCTGTCAGCCCAGGTGATCGGTCGATCAGGCCTGGTGCTTGAGGATGTAGTCAGCGGCGTCGCCGACCGTCTTGAGGTTCTTGACGTCGTCGTCCGGGATCTTCACGTCGAAGCGCTCTTCGGCGGCGACGACGACCTCGACCATGGACAGCGAGTCGACGTCCAGGTCGTCGGTGAAGGACTTGTCCAGCTGGACGTCCTCGGTGGGGATCCCGGCGATCTCGTTCACGATCTCGGCGAGACCGGCGACGATCTCTTCCTGAGTGGCGGCCATGTCAGGCGCTCCTTCGTAGATTCCAGAGGGTGTGACGCCTGCCGCGTCAGCGACAGGTGCCTGCAGTTCCCGCACCGGACCGCATGATCCGGCACGGAGTGCCTAGGGGAGGGTAACGACCGTCGCGGCGAAGACGAGACCCGCCCCGAAGCCGATGACGAGCGCGGTGTCGCCGCTCTTCGCCTCGCCGGTCGCCAGGAGCCGCTCCATCGCGAGCGGAATCGAGGCGGCCGAGGTGTTGCCGGTGGTGCGCACGTCGCGGGCGACCGTGACGTGCTCCGGCAGTTTCAGCGTCTTCACCATCGAGTCGATGATCCGCACGTTGGCCTGGTGCGGGATGAAGACATCCAGGTCGTTCGCGGTGATCCCGGCCGCGTCCAGCGCCTGCTGGGCGACCTTCGCCATCTCGAACACGGCCCAGCGGAACACCGCCTGGCCCTCCTGCGTGATCGCGGGGAACTTTACGTTGCCCTCGCTGTCCAGCGGGAGCTTGGAGACGTCGCCGAGCCGGAACTCGTTCCACGGAACGGTCTGCTTGATCGTCTCGGACTTGTCGCCCTCCGAGCCCCACACGGTCGGGCCGATGTGCGGTTCCTCGGAGGGGCCCACGACGACCGCGCCCGCGCCGTCGCCGAACAGGAAGGCGGTGGCCCGGTCCTCAAGGTCCGTCAGGTCCGACAGCCGCTCCACGCCGATGACGAGGACGTACTCCGCCGAGCCTTCCACGACCATGCCCTTGGCGAGCGTGAGGCCGTAGCCGAAGCCCGCGCAGCCCGCCGAGATGTCGAAGGCGGCGGCCTTGTTGGTACCGAGCTTGTCGGCGATCTCGGTGGCGATGGCCGGAGTCTGGCTGAAGTGCGAGACGGTGGAGACGACGACCGCGCCGATCTGCTCGGCGGTGATCCCGGCGTCGGCGATCGCCTTGCCGGACGCCTCGATCGACATCGCGGCGACGGTCTCCTCGTCGTTCGCCCAGTGCCGGGTCTCGATGCCCGAGCGGGAGCGGATCCACTCGTCGGAGGAGTCGATCTTCTCCAGGATCACGTCGTTGGGCACCACCCGCACGGGCCGGTAGCCGCCGACACCGAGGATGCGCGCGTACGGAGCGCCCTTGCGCGCCTTGATCTTCGACATGCTCTCGGGCTCCTAATCAGGCGCTGTGCTCGGCGATGAGGTCGCGAGCGGCGGCGAGGTCGTCGGGGGTCTTCAGGGCGAGGGTCTTGACGCCCGGCAGCGCGCGCTTGGCGATACCGGTGAGGGTGCCACCCGGGCACACCTCGATCAACGCGGTCACACCCAGCTTTCCGAAGGTCTCCATGCACAGGTCCCAGCGGACCGGGTTCGCGACCTGGCCGACCAGGCGCCTGAGCACCTCGGCACCGGATTCGACGGTCTGCCCGTCCTTGTTGGAGACGTAGGTGACCTTCGGGTCGGCCGGCGTCAGCGCCTCGGCGGCGTGCGCGAGGGCGTCCACCGCGGGGGCCATGTGATGGGTGTGGAACGCGCCGGCCACCTTCAGCGGGACGACACGGCGTACGCCCTCCGGCTTGTCCGCCTCCAGGGCGGCGAGCTGCTCCAGGGTGCCGGCGGCGACGATCTGGCCGGCGCCGTTGACGTTCGCCGGGGTCAGGCCCAGCTTCTCCAGGTGCGGGATCGTCGTCTCGGGGTCGCCGCCGAGCAGGGCCGACATGCCGGTGGGCGTGATGGCGGCCGCGTCGGCCATGGCCAGGCCCCGCTTGCGGACGAGCGTCAGCGCGGCCGTGTCGTCGATGACGCCCGCGAAGGCGGCCGCGGTGATCTCGCCGACGCTGTGGCCGGCGACCGCGCCGGGGGTGCCCGCCGCGTCAGCGGCAAGTGTGTCGATACCGAGTGCCGCGCCGGACAGCAGACCGGCTGCGACCAGCAGCGGCTGGGCGACGGCGGTGTCCCTGATGGCGTCGGCATCGGCCTGCGTGCCGTAGTGGGCGAGGTCGAGCCCGATGGCCTCCGACCAGGCGGCGATACGGTCGGAGGCGCCGGGGAGGTCGAGCCAGGGGGTCAGGAAGCCGGGCGTCTGGGCGCCCTGGCCGGGAGCGACGAGTACGAGCACTCTCACACTCTCTCTTGGGGACGGCCGGGGCCGCCCGTGGGGACAGGGACGAAGAACGGCAGGGGGTTTTGTGGGCCCCCGACAAAATGTTAGGTCTGGGGTTCTCCCTCGGTCAGCCGCCCCAGGATCAACGCGATCCGCAACGTGAACGCGGAGCGTACATCAGAGGGCGACCAACCGGTGACGTCAGTCACACGTCGGAGCCGGTAGCGCACGGTGTTCGGGTGAACGAAGAGCATCCGGGCCGCGCCCTCGAGACTGGACGCCTGCTCCAGATACACGCTGAGGGTCTCCAGCAGCGCGGAGCCCGCCTCCTCCAGCGGTCTGTAGATCTCCTCCACCAGCTGTTCGCGGGCGCTCGGATCACCGGCGATGGCACGCTCCGGAAGCAGATCGTCTGCCAGTACCGGGCGCGGTGCGTCCTGCCAGGCGGAACACGCCTTGAGGCCCGCGGCCGCGGCCTGGGCGGACCGGGTCGCGGCGAGCAGATCGGGTACGACGGGACCGGCGACGACGGGTCCCGCGGCGAACGGCCCGATCAGCGACCTGGCGACGGCGAGCGGATTGTCACTGCCCCCGGCGACCACGACGAGCCGGTCCCCGAGCACACCCGTGAGCACCTGGAGCTTGGCGTGCCGGGCGGCCCGCCGGATGGCTTCGACGGTCAGCTCGGAGTCACCGTCGGGAGCGGTCCCCAGCACCACGCACACATGCTCAGGCGAGTTCCAGCCGAGCGCGGCCGCCCGGCTGACGGCCCCCTCGTCGGCCTCCCCGCTGAGCACGGCGTTGACGACGAGCGATTCGAGCCGCGCGTCCCAGGCGCCGCGGGCCTCGGCGGCCTGGGCGTAGACCTGGGCGGTGGCGAAGGCGATCTCACGGGCGTACACGAGCAGCGCCTCGCGCAGCACGGACTCGTCACCGGGAGCGGCCACCTCGTCGATGGCGGACTCCATGACCTCGATGGTGGTCCGCACCATCTCCACGGTCTGCCGCAGGGTGATGGCGCGCGTCAGCTCGCGCGGAGCGGTCCCGAAGACATCGGTGGAGATGGCCTGCGGGGCATCCGGATGCCGGAACCACTCGGTGAACGCGGCGATACCCGCCTGGGCCACCAGCCCGATCCAGGAACGGTTCTCCGGGGGCATCGCCCGGTACCACGACAGCGTCTCGTCCATGCGCGCGATGGCCTGCGCGGCGAGGCTTCCGGACGACCTCTCCAGCCGCTTCAGGGTCGCGGAGTGCGGATGGACGGAGTGAGCTGCGGGTGGGGCCTTGCTGGCTTCGGGTTCGGGCACGGGGACAAGACTGCCTTATCGGGACGGGACCGCGCGGCGCGGGTCCCGGAGGGCGGGGAGGACGGGGCTACGGTGGGTGCCGTGATGGACGTACGGCGCGCCGGTGAGCGCTACCGCGGAGGGGACCCGGCCGCAGGGATCGAGTCCCTGCACGCCTTCAGCTTCGGTCCGCACTACGACCCGGACAACCTTCGCTTCGGCGCGGTGATCGCGTGCAACGAGGAGCGGCTCGCACCGGGCGCGGGCTTCGACGAGCACCCGCACAGCCACACGGAGATCGTCACATGGGTCGTGGAGGGGGAGCTGACCCACCGCGACTCCACGGGCCGCACATCGGTGATCCGCCCCGGCGACGTCCAGCGCCTGAGCGCGGCGGGCGGCGTCCGCCACGTGGAACGCAACGACGCCGAGGTCCCCCTGGTCTTCGTCCAGATGTGGCTGGCCCCGCTGGAACCGGGCGGCGACCCCGCGTACGAGGTGGTCCACGGCATCGCGGACTCCACCCCCTACGCGGTCCCGGAGGCGGGCGCGATGCTCCACGTACGCCGCCTGGCAGCGGGGGAGCGGACGGCGGTACCGGACGCCGCGTACGCGTACGTGCACGTCGTACGCGGCGAAGTACGGCTGGCCGGGAAGGAGTTGGGCCCGGGGGACGCGGCGCGGATCACGGGGGCGGAGGGCTTGGAAGCGGTGGGGGTGACAGGGGCGGAGCTACTGATGTGGGAGATGCCGGCCACCCCTGACCCGTCCGACTCCGGGGACCTCTCCAGCCCGTCCGGCGTTTGAGGACGAGGCCGCAAGGCCGACAGCGGGGGTCTGGGGGCGCAGCCCCCAGGGACGGGAAGGTAGGGGCGGCGGGGGCGAAAAGAACCAGCCGCACTCGACGGCGGACCTCAGCCCCGCACCTCCGCCAGCACCGCATCCGTGAAGACAGGCCACACCTCGACCGCCCAAGGCCCGAACGCCCGGTCCGTCAGGGCGACGCACGCCACCCCCGCCTCCGGATCGACCCACAGGAACGTACCCGACTGACCGAAGTGCCCGAAGGTCCTGGGCGAGGACGAACTCCCCGTCCAGTGCGGTGACTTCCCGTCGCGGATCTCGAAGCCGAGCCCCCAGTCGTTGGGGTTCTGATGCCCGTACCCGGGCAGCACCCCCTTCGTCCCGGGGTACTGCACCGTCATCGCCTCGGCCACCGTCCGCACATCCAGCAGCCGCGGCGCCTGCACCTCGGCGGCGAAGCGCACGAGGTCGTCGACCGTCGAGACACCGTCCTTCGCCGGGGAGCCCTCAAGGCTCGTCGACGTCATGCCGAGCGGCTCCAGCACCGCTTGCCGCAGGTACTCCGCGAACGGGATGTCCGTCGCCTTCGCCACATGATCGCCCAGTACCTCGAACCCGGCGTTCGAGTACAGCCGCCGCTCACCGGGAGCCGACGTCACCCGGTGCTCGTCGAACGCCAGCCCGGAGGTGTGCGCGAGGAGATGACGGACCGTCGAACCGGCCGGCCCGGCGGGCTCGTCCAGCTCGATCGCCCCCTCCTCGTACGCGACGAGCACCGCGTACGCGGCGAGCGGCTTGGTGACCGAGGCCAGCGGGAAACGGTGACCGGCCGGCCCGTGCGTCCCGAGCACACCCCCGTCCGCACGCACGACGGCCGCAGCGGCGGTGGGGACGGGCCAGTTCTCGATCAGCGCCAGGCTCTGCAACGACATGCGTACGAGGCTAAGCGCTTCAGAGCTCCAGCCGCATCGAGGGGTCCGGCTTGCGCACGAAGCCCAGCGACGCGTACAGCGGCTCGGCCTGGGCGGACGCGTTCAGGTCCACCTGCCGGACGTCCCGCTCCCGGAACCAGTCCAGCAGCGTCTCCATGCAGGCGCGGGCGTACCCGCGGCGGCGCGCGTCGGGGTCCGTGGCGACGCTGAAGACGTGTCCCACCCGCCCGTGCGGATTGCCCGCCCGTCCGATCCGGTACTCGATCGTCCCGGCCACCAGCGCCGCCAGCGCCTCGGGCCGCTCCGGGTGGTCGACCACGAACGCCGCGAAGCCGCCGTCCGGATCGGCGAGCCGACGGCGTACGGTCGGCAGCGACTCCGCGTGCCACTGCGTGGCTGAGCCGGAGGAGCCGGCCGTGAAGACCGAGTCGATCATCACCTGGCGCAGGCGCAGCAGTTCTTCGGCATCCTCGGGCACGGCCCGGCGTACAAGACTCATGAGGCGCACGCTAGTCACGCCCGCCCGCCCGGTCTCCGTATTTTCCCCGGATTCCGCTTGCTTGGAGTGCACTCGAAGGTTTTAGCGTGGAGGCCATGACGGTGATCGAGACCTTGGCCGAGGCGGCCGAAAACGGGACCGACGTCTGCGAAGTGCCGCCCGTGGGGCACCCGCGCCCGGACGGGCAGGACAGCTACACGATCAGTGAGGTCGTCGCCTTCACCGGTCTGACGGCGCACACCCTGCGCTGGTACGAGCGGATCGGGCTGATGCCCCACGTCGACCGCTCCCACACCGGCCAGCGTCGCTACTGCAACGCCGACCTGAGATGGCTCGACCTCGTCGGCAAGCTCCGGCTCACCGGTATGCCCGTCGCCGACATGGTGCGCTACGCGGAACTGGTGCGCGCCGGGGACCACACCTACGGCGAGCGCTACGAACTCCTGGAGGCGACCCGCCAGGACGTGCTCGCCCGCATCGCGGAGCTTCAGGACACGCTCGCGGTGCTGAACCGAAAGATCGATTTCTACGCGGACGCCGGGCGCGCCCTGGCGTCGGAGAGGCCCCGATGACGGACAGCAGGATCGCGAAGGCCCCCCTCGGTACCGACGGCCCGGAGGTGGGCGTGCAGGGCCTGGGCTGCATGGGCATGAGCTGGGCGTACGGTCCCGCGGACGCCGGCCAGTCGCGCGCCGCCCTGGAGCGGGCGCTGGAGCTGGGCGTCACGCTCTACGACACGGCGGACATGTACGGCGCGGGGGAGAACGAGAAGTTCCTGTCGCCGTTCTTCAAGGCGCACCGGGACGAGGTGGTCATCGCCACGAAGTTCGCGATCACGACCTCGCCCGACGACCCGACGAAGCGGGTCATCCGCAACGACCCGCCGTATGTCCGGCAGTCCGTCGAGGCGAGCCTGAAGCGCCTGGACGTCGACGTCATCGACCTCTACTACATGCACCGCCGGGATGTGAACGTGCCGATCGAGGAGACCGTCGGCGCCATGGCGGAGCTGGTGCGCGAGGGCAAGGTCAAGCACCTGGGCCTGAGCGAGGTCACGGCGGGCGAGCTGCGCGCGGCCCGGGCCGTGCACCCGATCGCCGCCGTGCAGTCGGAGTGGTCGCTGTTCAGCCGGGACATCGAGGCGAACGTGGTACCGGCCGCCAAGGAGCTGGGCGTGGCCCTGGTGCCGTACTCGCCGCTGGGCCGAGGCTTCCTGACGGGCTCTTTCTCGAACGCCGACACGGACCTCACGGACCAGGACTTCCGCCGTACGCTGCCCCGCTTCACGGGCGAGAACGCGGCCGCCAACGTGGCGCTCCTGGAGCCGGTCCGGTCCGTCGCCGAGGCCCACGGTGCCTCGCCGGCGCAGATCGCGCTGGCGTGGGTCCAGCAGCAGGCGGCGGTGCAGGGCCTGTCGGTCGTCCCGATCCCGGGCACGACCAAGAGCTCACGCGTCGAGGAGAACGTGGCGGCGACGAGGATCGTCCTGACGGAGGCCGAACTGGCGCTGCTGGAACCGATCGCCTCAAAGGTGGCAGGCGACCGCTACCCGGACATGCGGTTCGCGTCGGCGGGGAGGGAGTAGGGGTTCGGTGGGACGGTGGGGAACCGCGCCCCTTCAGGGGTGCGGGGCTGTGACATATGCGGCTCCGCCGCGTGGGCGTGAGCAACGACACACGGCCCGCGGCCGACGTCGGTCCGTGCCCGGCAGACGCTAAAGCTCCGCCAACAACTCCGCCTTCTTCGAGGAGAACTCCTCGTCCGTCACGAGCCCCGCCTCGTGCAACTCCCCGAGATGCCGGATCCGCTCGGCGATGTCCGCGGGGTCCCGGCGAGCCGCGGGCACCGCGGCCGGGGCGGGGCCCGCCGCCCGCACCGCGGCCAGCACCGCGGCAGCGAACGGCAACGACTCGTGCACAGGTCCATAGCCGAGCCCGAAGACCACAGCAGCCGGGTCCTGATCCGGTTGAGCCGGCGGCATGCCGTCCCGCCGTAACAGCCGCAGATGCCCCTCGAAGACCTCCGGCGAGCGCCACTCCACCCCACTGAGGCCGGTGACCGGGAAACTCTGGTCGCCGGCCTTCCACTTGGCGGAGGACGCGCCCGTCCAGAACCACCGGAAGGACACCGCCCTGCCGTCGAAGGACGCCTTCGCGTCGTAGGCCTTGAACTGCAGCGGCGCCTCGGGCGGCGCGACCAGGAACCGGTCGGCCGGGCCGCCGTCCCCGGTGAGCAGGGCGCGCAACTCGTCCGCGTAGTACTCGGCGAGGGTCTCGCGGTCGGCGGGCAGGACCAGCCGGTAGGGGTCGGAGGTCTCCTTGAGCTGCCCGTCCGCCGCCTCCATCAGCGGGTCGGCGCCGGGCCTCGGCACAGCGTGCAGGACCACCGTCCCGCGCTTGCCCTGAGTCAGCGTCACCCCCGCGATCGCCTCCAGGGGGATACGGCGTTCGCCGAGCGCCTGGAACAGCTTCGGCGTACGAATCCCCCGTTCGAAGCGGATGAGCACGGAGTCGGACTGGAACTCCCAGGCGGCATGAAATCCGGCCAGTACGTCACCCATACGGGTCATCGTATGCGGCACGAGCTCCTTCGTGACTCCCCCGACAGACCGCAATACCTGGTTTTCTACGCGCGTCCGGCCGACGTCGTACCGGACAAACCAGTCCGGCACGCGTCATCGTCATGTGCGCACCGCACCGCGCGGTACGCGCCGACGCCGATCTCGGCGAAGTTGCGCAGACTGTCGGTGCCCGGTTCGAAATATCCGGCGTGACCCTTCGCGTCCCGCGCGGACAGCACCCGTGCCCCGAAGTCGTGCGAGACCGGGTCGGCTCCGTGACCGAGGCCGCCGACCTCCAGGTGCGGCACGTCCTGGATCCAGTCGTCGGCGTCCCGCATGGCCCATACCCGGGCCGTGGTGTGCAGTCCGGCGGCCGTCTCGGTCCGCATGCCGGGGCTGCCCGCCACGGCTATGTCGGACACCCGCGACGGCACTGTGTGCGCGGCGACGCCGCACAGCACCGAGCCGTAGCTGTGGCAGTACAGCTGGACGGGCGAGCTGCCGGGCAGGGCGCGGACCAGGGCGTTCAGTCGGACGGCGCCCTCCTCGGCGCGCATCGCCGTGGCCGCCTCCACGCCGATTCCGCCGGGTGAGGTGTAGTCCGCCCAGGCGATCACGGCCGTACGGGTCAGGGGGCTCGCCGCGCGCTCGGCCGTGTACAGCGACCTGGCCATGCCGACCGGTGCCGAGTACTTGCGGAAGGTGCGCTGGAAGGTGAGCAGGTCGGTGTCGACGCCGGGGACGACGACGGAGATCCGCTCGGCCTTGTTCAGGTTCCCGAAGACCTCGGCCACGCGGCCCGAGCCCGCCGGGTCGAACGCGAGGATCTGCCGGTTATTCCGCATCAGCGACTCGAAGCGGTGCATGCGCCGGCCCGCCGCCTGCTGGCCGACGGCCGACAGCCGGTCGTCGTGCATCCGGGCCCGCTCGACCTTGCGCTGCTTGTCGAGGGCGATGCGGTTGGCGTCGTAGCGCAGCCGTACGGGCGCCCCGTTCATGTTGCCGACCGCGAGCGGGTAGCGGTGGGCGAGCCGGGAGCGCTGGTGGGCGTTGAGCGAGGCGAAGAACTGGGCGATCAGGGCCGGGCTCGCGGCCGGGTCGGGCAGGCGGT
The DNA here is from genome assembly GCF_031583065.1 of Streptomyces sp. CGMCC 4.7035. GTDB lineage: Bacteria > Actinomycetota > Actinomycetes > Streptomycetales > Streptomycetaceae > Streptomyces > Streptomyces yaanensis. The sequence goes on along the minus strand of NZ_CP134053.1, from coordinate 6,403,091 downwards.
GCCCGGCGATCCTTCCGTGCTCCCACGCGGTGCGCGACGCCTCCAGGGGCGAGGCGGTGCGATGGCTGCGCACGGCGGTCCAGCCGGTCGTCGCGAGCATCACGAAGACCACGCCCAACGCGAGCAGCGCGCGCCAGACGTTGAGTTGCGGGGATGTGTCGAAGGAAGTCACTGGAAGGACACACTAGGAGAACGAGAGTGTCTCGCGTTGGCCGAGTGACGCGTCTCACGTTTCGCGTGAGACAATTGCGGCAAATCGGACGCGATTTACGCCTGATGGTCACGCTGCGTCGATGAGGTGTGCGTCACTTGACGCTCTGTGTGATCGTTCCTTCACTCGGCCGGTCGCGCGTGGCGGCTTGCGCGCCGGGAATCCGCTTGACGCGTCGGGATGTGACGCGGTCTCACTCCATGCGCCATTTCTCCGCCAGTGCGGGACCCACGGCGTCGAGGTACGAGAGGGTCAGTTCGCGCATCGCGGACAGGCTGACGTCCCCGTCCGTGCTCCACAGGCGCTCCGTCACCCGCATCACCCCACCGAACACGGCCACCGCGACCCGTGGCCGCGGGTCCGCGTCCACGTCGAGCCCCTCGCGGTCGGCGATCACGCGGGCGATCTCCTCCTCCAGCTCCGCCTGGCGACGCAGATGGGTGGCGAACAGGACCGGCGTCGACTCGATCAACCGGTAGGTGCGCAGATGGAGTTCGAGCGGGACGATCTGCTCGATGGCCTCGCCGATGCCGTCCCAGCCCTCCAGGACCGCCTGCCGCAGCGCCTCCAGCGGCGCCTCGTCGGGCGGGCGGTGGCGCACCGCGTCCACGAACTGCGACTCCGCTATGGAATGGGCGAAGAAGACGGCCTCCTCCTTGCCGGTGAAGTACCGGAAGAAGGTGCGCTGCGAGACCCCGACGACCTCGGCGATCTCGTCGACCGTCGTCCGCTCGTACCCGTGGGTGAGGAACAGCTCCAAGGCGGCGTGCAGCAGCGCGTCGCGGGTGCGCTGCTTCTTGCGCTCACGCAGCCCTGGGCCGGACGCCGTCTCCATGTGTCCTCATTTCGTTCATCCGCCCGGTTCAGCCTATCGGCGGGTGTCGTGACAGTTACCGACTTGTGAATAGGTTTGTCAATTGTCAGCGGCTGACACTAGCCTCGAACGCATGACTAGTCAGACCACCGTCGACGCGACGGAACCGGGGGACAAGACATCCGGCAGGTCGCTGGCCCCGCCGGAGCCGGCGCAGGAGCGCGGGCTGCGCGGACATCCGTGGTTCACCCTCGTCGCCGTCGCCATCGGCGTGATGATGGTCGCCCTCGACGGCACCATCGTGGCCATCGCCAACCCGGCCATCGCCAAGGACCTGGGCGCCAGCTTCGCCGACGTCCAGTGGATCACCAACGCCTACTTCCTCGCCCTCGCGGTCACCCTGATCACCGCGGGCAAGCTCGGCGACCGCTTCGGCCACCGGCAGACCTTCCTGATCGGCGTGGTCGGCTTCGCCGCCGCCTCCGGGGCCATCGGACTGTCCGACAGCATCGCCCTCGTAGTGACCTTCCGTGTCTTCCAGGGACTGTTCGGCGCGCTCCTGATGCCGGCCGCGCTCGGCCTGCTGCGGGCCACCTTCCCGGCCGAGAAGCTGAACATGGCGATCGGCATCTGGGGCATGGTCATCGGCGCCTCCACGGCGGGCGGCCCGATCCTCGGCGGTCTGCTCGTCCAGCACGTCAGCTGGCAGTCCGTCTTCTTCATCAATGTGCCGGTCGGCGCCATCGCGCTCGTCCTCGGCCTGCTGATCCTCAACGACCACCGCGCCGAGAACGCGCCGCGCTCCTTCGACCTGCTCGGCATCGCGCTGCTGTCCGGCGCCATGTTCTGCCTGGTCTGGGCCCTCATCAAGGCCCCGGCCTGGGGCTGGGGCGACGGAAAGACCTGGCTGTTCATCGGCGTGTCCGTGGTGGGCTTCGCCTTCTTCTCCTTCTGGGAGACGAAGGTGAAGGAGCCGCTGATCCCCCTGGGGCTGTTCCGCTCGGTGGCGCTGTCGGCGGGCGTCGTCCTGATGGTGCTCATGGCGATCGCCTTCATGGGCGGCCTGTTCTTCGTCACCTTCTACCTGCAGAACGTGCACGGCATGAGCCCGGTCGACGCGGGCCTGCACCTGCTGCCGCTGACCGGCATGATGATCGTCGGCTCGCCGCTCGCCGGCGCCGTGATCACCAAGGTGGGCCCGCGCATCCCGCTGGCCGGCGGCATGGCGCTCACCGCCATCGCGATGTTCGGCATGTCGAGGCTGGAGGCGGGCACCGGCAGCGGCGTCATGTCGATCTGGTTCGCCCTGCTCGGCCTCGGCCTCGCCCCGGTGATGGTCGGCGCCACCGAGGTCATCGTGGGCAACGCGGCGATGGAGCTGTCGGGTGTGGCCGGTGGCCTCCAGCAGGCCGCGATGCAGATCGGCGGCAGCCTCGGCACGGCGGTCCTGGGCGCGGTGATGGCCTCCCGCGTGGACAACGACCTGCCGGGCAACTGGGCGGCCGCCAAGCTGCCGCCGCTCACCCCCGCGCAGCTCGAACAGACCTCGCAGGCGGTCCAGCAGGGTGTCGCTCCGGTGGCGAAGGGGACGCCGGCCGCGATCGCCGAGAAGATCACGGGCGTCGCGCACGACACGTTCCTCTCCGGGATGAGCCTGGCGTGCCTGGTCGCGGCGGTGGTCGCGGTGGTCGCGGTGGGGGTGGCGCTGTTCACCAAGCGGGGGGAGAACGCGGAGGCGGGTGCGGGAGCGGCGCACATCTGAGTTCGCCTATCCGAGTGAAGGCACTCAAGATCCCTCCCATGCGGCGCGCGCCGCGGGCCACAGTGATCCACGTCTGCGGCGCGCTGCCGGAGGGGGGCAGCGCGCGGCAGGCCCGTGGGCCGGGTTTGTCGCCCCCGCCGCCCCTACCCACTCCCGTCCCCGAGGGGGCTCCGCCCCCTGGACCCCCGCTCCTCAAACGGCGGAGGGGCTGAAAATTCATAGGGCGGCGGGGGCGAAACCACTGCAGCCCCCGCCTGCGCCAGCGCCGCGACCTCCGCCCGCAGCGCCCGTACCTCCTCCGTCAGCTCCGCGATCGCCGCCGTCTGCCGCTGCTCCTCCACGTCGTCCTTCTCGAACCGCGCGATGAACCAGGTGGCGATGTTCGCGGTCACCACACCGAGCAGTGCGATCCCGGAGAGCATCAGCCCCACCGCGATCATCCGCCCGAGCCCGGTGGTCGGCGCGTGGTCCCCGTAGCCCACGGTCGTCATCGTCGTGAACGACCACCACACCGCGTCGCCCAGCGTCTTGATGTTCCCGTTCGGCGAATCCCGCTCCACCGACAGCACGGCCAGCGAACCGAACATCAGCAGCCCGATCACCGACCCGGCGACATACGTGGTCAGCCGGATCTGCGAGGCCATCCGCGCCCGCCGCCCCACCAGCATCAGCGTCGACACCAGCCGCAGCAGCCGCAGCGGCTGGAGCAGCGGCAGCACCACCGCGCACAGGTCCAGCCAGTGCGTGCGGACGAACTCCTTGCGGTACGGGGCTATCGCCAGCCGCACGAGGTAGTCGGCGGCGAACGCGCCCCACACCACCCACTCCGTCACCGTGCATGCGACCGTCAGCAATCGGCTCGCCGAGCTGTCCACGATCGGCACGGCATACGCGACGGCGAACGCCACCGCGAGCGCCAGCAGGGGCCGCTGGGTGCGCTGCTCCCAGCGGTCCTGCGCCGATTGCTCCTCCATGCCCGCATCGTAAGGAATGCGTAAGGGCGGCGGGGCAGTCAGCCCCGCCGCCCTCGACCCCTTCAGGGCGATACGGCTAGCGCCGCGTCACGCGTCGCCGCCCGCCGCACCCGGGTCGGCCGCCGTCACGTCCAGCAGCTGGTAGCGGTCGATAGCCTGCTTGAGCACCGAGCGGTCGAGCCTGCCCTGTGCGGCCAGCTCGGTGAGCACCGCCACCACGATCGACTGGGCGTCGATGTGGAAGAAGCGGCGGGCCGCACCGCGGGTGTCCGCGAAGCCGAAGCCGTCCGCGCCCAGGGACTGGAAGGTCCCCGGCACCCAGCGCGCGATCTGGTCCGGAACCGATCGCATCCAGTCCGACACGGCCACGAACGGTCCCTCGGCACCGCTCAGCTTCCGCGTCACGTACGGGACGCGCTGCTCCTCCTCCGGGTGGAGCAGGTTGTGCCGCTCCACCTCGACGGCCTCGCGGCGCAGCTCGTTCCAGGACGTCGCCGACCAGACGTCGGCCCGTACGTTCCACTCCTCGGCGAGGATCCGCTGTGCCTCAAGGGCCCACGGCACGGCCACGCCGGACGCCATGATCTGCGCCGGGACGGTGCCCGCCGTGCCCGCGCTGATGCGGTGGATGCCCTTGAGGATGCCCTCGACGTCCACGTTCGCCGGCTCGGCCGGGTGCTGGATCGGCTCGTTGTAGACGGTGAGGTAGTAGAAGACGTCCTCGCCGTGCGGGTGCTCGGGCGAGGAGCCGTACATCCGGCGCAGACCGTCCTGCACGATGTGCGCGATCTCGTACGAGTACGCCGGGTCGTAGGCGACACAGCCCGGGTTCGTCGAGGCGAGCAGCTGCGAGTGGCCGTCCGCGTGCTGGAGCCCCTCACCGGTCAGCGTCGTACGGCCGGCGGTCGCGCCCAGCACGAATCCGCGCGACAGCTGGTCGGCCATCTGCCAGAACTGGTCGCCCGTGCGCTGGAAACCGAACATCGAGTAGAAGACATAGACCGGGATGAGCGGCTCGCCGTGCGTCGCGTACGCCGACCCCGCCGCGATCAGTGACGCCGTGCAGCCCGCTTCCGAGATGCCGTCGTGCAGCATCTGCCCGGTCGGGGACTCCTTGTACGCGAGCAGCAGGTCCCGGTCCACGGACTCGTACTGCTGGCCGAGCGGGTTGTAGATCTTCGCGCTCGGGAAGAACGAGTCCATGCCGAACGTGCGGTACTCGTCCGGTGCGATCAGCACGAAACGCTTGCCGATCTCCTTGTCCCGCATGAGGTCCTTGAGGAGCCGCACAAAGGCCATGGTCGTCGCGATCGACTGCTGGCCCGAGCCCTTCTTCACGGTCGCGTACGTCTTGTCGTCCGGCAGCCGCAGCGGCTTCGAGCGCACCACGCGCGTCGGGACGTACCCGCCGAGCCCGTTGCGCCGGTCGTGCATGTACTGGATCTCCTCCGAGTCCCGGCCCGGGTGGTAGTACGGCGGCAGGCCGGACTCCAGCTCCTTGTCGGAGATCGGCAGGTGCAGACGGTCCCGGAAGTGCTTGAGGTCGGCGACCGTCAGCTTCTTCATCTGGTGCGTGGCGTTGCGGCCCTCGAAGTTCGGGCCCAGCGTCCAGCCCTTGATCGTCTTGGCCAGGATGACCGTCGGCTGGCCCTTGTGCGCCTTGGCCGCCGAGAACGCCGCGTAGATCTTGCGGTGGTCGTGACCGCCGCGGCCCAGGTGCAGGATCTGGTCGTCGGTCATGTTCTCGACCATCGCGCGCAGCCGGTGGTCGTCGCCGAAGAAGTGATCACGGATGTAGGCGCCGGACTCGGTCGCGTACGTCTGGAACTGGCCGTCCGGGGTCGTGTTCATCTTGTTGACGAGGACGCCGTCGCGGTCCTGCGCCAGCAGCGGGTCCCACGTCCGGTCCCAGATCAGCTTGATCACGTTCCAGCCGGCGCCGCGGAAGACCGACTCCAGCTCCTGGATGACCTTGCCGTTGCCGCGCACCGGGCCGTCGAGGCGCTGGAGGTTGCAGTTGACGACGAAGGTCAGGTTGTCGAGGCCCTCGCGGGCGGCGAGGGTCAGCTGTCCGAGCGACTCGGGCTCGTCCATCTCGCCGTCGCCGAGGAACGCCCACACGTGCGACTTGGAGGTGTCCGCGATGCCGCGCGCCTCCATGTAGCGGTTCATCCGGGCCTGGTAGATCGCGCCGATCGGGCCGAGGCCCATGGAGACCGTCGGGAACTCCCAGAAGTCCGGCATGGAGCGCGGGTGCGGGTAGCTGGAGAGGCCGTAGGGGGCCTTGGACTTCTCCTGGCGGAACCCGTCCAGATGCCGCTCGGTGAGCCGGTCCAGCAGGTACGCGCGCGCGTAGATGCCCGGCGAGGCGTGGCCCTGGAAGTAGACCTGGTCGCCGCCGTCGCCCTCGTCCTTGCCCCGGAAGAAGTGGTTGAAGCCCACGTCGTACAGCGAGGCGGAGGAGGCGAAGGTGGCGATGTGGCCGCCGACCCCGATACCGGGCCGCTGGGCCCGGGAGACCATGACGGCGGCGTTCCACCGGGTGGCGTTGAGAATCTTGCGCTCGATCTCCTCGTTGCCGGGGAAGAACGGCTCGTCCTTGGTCGCGATGGTGTTGACGTAGTCCGTGCTGCGCATCTCGGGCACGGCCACGCGCCGCTCGCGGGCCCGCTCGATCAGACGGAGCATCAGATAACGGGCCCGCTCACGGCCGCGCTGGTCCACGGCGGCGTCCAGGGAGTCGAGCCACTCCTGGGTTTCCTCGGGATCGAAGTCAGGAACCTGACTCGGAAGGCCGCCAATGATGATCGGATTGCGATCGGATCCGGAAGCCACGCTGTTCCTTACCTGTCAGAGGGCCACTTTCCATGTGCCTGCACCGATCCCCATCGTGTACCTCGGGGGAGCGGAACGTCATCTCTACTGTGAGGTAATCACCATCACGGACCGGGCTTCGTGGGCGTGCCCGACCAAAACGCAACGATACGCCCGGGCTGTGACGTGTCCCGCAAAGTCATTCGAGTCTCGTACCCGTAGAGGATTCCGGAATGCGCAAACCGGGCAGAACGGTGTGGTGTGGATCACCTCGGGGCGCGATACGGTGCCTGGAGTTGCGGCGACACGGCCAGGATCGTCACCGTTTCGGCGGTCTGAACCGCCGGGTACTTGCGCGATCCGCCCCGCCCGTGTGGACTACGGCCAATGCTTCGCGTACGCGCGTGGCTGAGATTCCCCCAAGCTCTTGACGAGCAGGGGGTACCCCCATCCAAGACATGATCAGGAGGCAACCCGTGAGCGCGACCGCGGACCACGCGGAGGAGCGGACTAACCCTGCCGCGAGGCTGGGGTTCCAGCCCGAGCAGGTGGTCCAGGAGATCGGCTACGACGACGACGTCGACCAGGAGCTCCGCGAGGCCATTGAGGAAGTCGTCGGCAGTGAACTCATGGACGAGGAGTACGACGACGTCGCCGATGCCGTGGTGCTGTGGTTCCGCGACGAGGACGGCGACCTGACGGATGCGCTGGTGGACGCCACCACGTACATCGAAGAGGGCGGCTCGATCCTGCTCCTCACGCCGAAGACCGGCCGTACGGGCTACGTGGAGCCGAGCGACATCTCTGAAGCCGCGACGACGGCGGGTCTGTCGGCGTCCAAGAGCGTCAGTGTGGGCAAGGACTGGAGCGGGAGCCGCCTGGTCACCCCGAAGGCGGCCAAGTCGAAGAGGTGACGCTCTGCTCGGTGGCCGCCCACTGAGCGATGCCCTCGGCAGGAGTGGCCGTACCCGGGGGTTGCGCCCCCGGACCCCTCCTTCGGCCTGAAGGGCCTCGTCCTCGGACAACGGACGGGCTGAGTTGCTCAGCCCGTCCGTTGGCTTGCGGTGATCGCTGCGTAGGGTGGTTCCCACCCGAACAGCCCCACCGAAGGGATGCAGGATCATGGCGATCCAGGTCGGCGACAAGGCCCCCGACTTCGAGCTCAAGGACAACCACGGCGCGACCGTGCGGCTCTCGGACTTCCGCGGTCAGAAGAACGTGGTGCTGCTCTTCTACCCCTTCGCCTTCACCGGCGTGTGCACCGGCGAGCTGTGCGAGCTGCGCGACAACCTGCCGAAGTTCGTCAACGACGACACCCAGCTGCTCGCCGTGTCCAACGACTCCATCCACACCCTGCGCGTCTTCGGCGAGCAGGAGGGCCTGGAGTACCCGCTGCTGTCCGACTTCTGGCCGCATGGCAACACTTCGCGCGCGTACGGCGTCTTCGATGAGGACAAGGGTTGCGCGGTGCGCGGGACCTTCATCATCGACAAGGAGGGCGTGGTGCGGTGGACCGTCGTCAACGGCCTGCCGGACGCGCGTGACCTGAACGAGTACCTGAAGGCGCTCGACACCCTGTGATGCCCTGTCGATCGGTTCGCCGAAGGGGCGCGCCCCTTCGGCTTACTTCGGTTCCAAGGCCTAGGTGGCGTGGGAACCCGTCACTAGGATCGACTCGTTGATCCGATACCAACGCACGACGGGGCTCCCCGCCCCTGGACACCAATGGGAGGACTCGTGGGAGTCAGCCTCAGCAAGGGCGGCAACGTATCGCTGACCAAGGAGGCCCCGGGCCTGACCGCGGTCATCGTCGGTCTGGGGTGGGACGTCCGCACCACGACCGGCACCGACTTCGACCTCGACGCCAGCGCACTGCTGCTGAACCCGTCGGGCAAGGTCGGCAGCGACGCCAACTTCGTCTTCTTCAACAACCTCAAGAGCCCGGACGGCTCGGTCGAGCACACCGGCGACAACCTCACCGGTGAGGGCGAGGGCGACGACGAGCAGATCAAGGTCAACCTCGCCGGGGTCCCGGCCGACGTCGACAAGATCGTCTTCCCGGTCTCGATCTACGACGCCGAGAACCGTCAGCAGTCCTTCGGCCAGGTGCGCAACGCGTTCATCCGCGTGGTCAACCAGGCCGGCGGCCAGGAGATCGCTCGGTACGACCTGAGCGAGGACGCCTCCACCGAGACCGCCATGGTCTTCGGCGAGCTGTACCGCCACGGCGCCGAGTGGAAGTTCCGCGCCATCGGCCAGGGCTACGCGTCGGGGCTGCGCGGCATCGCGCAGGACTTCGGTGTGAACGTCTGAGCCGAGCACGACAGCGGACGGGCCGGACTCACCGCGGTCCGGCGCCGCCTCCGACGGGAGCGCGGCGCCGGACACTCGGGTCAGGGCCCCTCGGGCTCGCGGAGTGCCGGTTCCGAGGCATGGTGCCGGCTCCGGGGGCTCGGGGCCGGCTCCGGCGCGAGGCGCCGGCTCTGGGGCCCCGGGGGTTCGGACCTCGGCCCCCGGGGGACGAGAACCCCCGAGCACGCGGGGGGACGACCCCCTGACACGTGGGGGGCGATCCCCTGACCACCGGGGGACGAGAAACCCCCGAACACCCGGGGGGCGACCCCCGACCACCGGGGGTCTCCGCCTCCGGGACGACGCAGTACCTCGGGGAGGACCAGCATCATGGGCGTCACGCTCGCCAAGGGAGGCAATGTCTCCCTCTCCAAGGCCGCACCGAACCTCACACAGGTCATGATCGGGCTCGGCTGGGACGCGCGCTCCACCACCGGAGCCCCCTTCGACCTCGACGCCAGCGCGCTGCTGTGCAGCGATGGCCGGGTCCTCGGTGACGAGTGGTTCATCTTCTACAACCAGCTCAAGAGCCCGGACGGCTCGGTCGAGCACACCGGCGACAACCTCACCGGTGAGGGCGAGGGCGACGACGAGAGCATTCTGGTCGACCTCTCCAAGGTGCCGCCGCAGTGCGACAAGATCGTCTTTCCGGTCTCCATTCACCTGGCCGACGAACGCGGTCAGACGTTCGGCCAGGTCAGCAACGCGTTCATTCGCGTCGTCAACCAGGCCGACGGCCAGGAACTCGCCCGTTACGACCTCAGCGAGGACGCCTCCACGGAGACGGCCATGATCTTCGGCGAGGTCTACCGCTATGGCGGCGAGTGGAAGTTCCGCGCCGTGGGCCAGGGGTACGCGTCCGGTCTGCGCGGCATCGCTCTAGACTTCGGAGTCAATGTTTCGTAAAGCCGGGTACGGCGACGGGGGAGCCAGCCCCGTACGAAAAATACGGATTGGGTAGCCAGTGCTTCTGAAAACCTTCGGCTGGTCGTTCGTGGTCACCGCGCTCGGCCTGGCAGTAGCGGTCCTCTACGGGGGGTGGACCGCCTTCGGCATCGTGGCGATCCTGTCCATCCTCGAGATCTCGCTGTCCTTCGACAACGCGGTGGTCAACGCCGGAATCCTGAAGAAGATGAGTGCCTTCTGGCAAAAGATCTTCCTCACGGTGGGCGTCCTCATCGCCGTCTTCGGTATGCGACTGGTCTTTCCGGTCGTGATCGTCGCCGTAACGGCGAAGAAGAACCCGATAGACGCGGTCAATCTGGCGCTGACCGACAAGGATCAGTACCAGCAGCTCGTCACCGACGCCCACCCGGCCATCGCGGCCTTCGGCGGGATGTTCCTGCTCATGATCTTCCTGGACTTCATCTTCGAGGACCGGGACATCCAGTGGCTGCGCTGGATCGAGCGCCCGCTCGCCAAGCTCGGCAAGGTCGACATGCTGGCGGTCTGCATCGCGCTGATCGTCCTGCTGATCACCTCCATGACCTTCGCGACCCACGCCCACCAGCACGGCGGCGCGCACGTCGACAAGGCGCAGACGGTTCTGATCTCCGGCATCGCCGGCCTGATCACGTACATGATCGTCGGCGGCCTCTCCGGCTTCTTCGAGGACAGGCTCGAGGAAGAGGAGGAGCGTGAGCACGAGGAGGAGGAAGAGGCCAAGCGCAGCGGCAAGGAGCGCTCGGCGGTCGCTCTCGCCGGCAAGGCCGCGTTCTTCATGTTCCTCTACCTGGAGGTCCTGGACGCGTCCTTCTCCTTCGACGGCGTGATCGGCGCCTTCGCCATCACCAACGACATCATCCTGATGGCGCTCGGCCTCGGCATCGGCGCGATGTACGTTCGGTCGCTGACGGTCTACCTGGTCCGCCAGGGCACCCTCGACGAGTACGTCTACCTGGAGCACGGCGCGCACTACGCGATCGGCGCGCTGGCCGTGATCCTCATGGTCACCATCCAGTACGAGATCCACGAGGTGATCACCGGTCTCGTCGGCGTGGTCCTGATCGGCTGGTCCTTCTGGTCCTCCGTGCGCCGCAACCGGGCGCTCGCCGCGGCCGAGGGAAAAGACTCGACCTCGAACGAGAAGACTGAGGTCTCGTCCGGGGTGTGATGCCCCTTTTTTGAGGCTCGGTTCGCCTCCGGGGCGCAAAAGTCGGTGTCGAGACGGCGATCGTGCTCAGCCCTTCGGGCCTCCGCGCTCCCCCAAGCTCTTCGAGCAGGGGGACCCCCAGCCGTCTCGACACCGACGCGCCCCTTCGGCTCACTCGCCGGCAGTGGCTGTTTCGCGGGTGTGGACCGGGCCCGGGGGAGGAACGCTCTGGGCAGGGCGGCCGCGAGGACTCGTCCTCGGCGGCCGCCCCGCGGCTGTTGAACCGTATGTGTAGGGGGCGGGCATGGGTTTCTTGGACGGCGTGTGGCGTGGGCGGGCGACGGAGTTCGACTCGGGCAGCGCGGCGACCAACGCGATCGAGCTGACCAAGCGGCACCAACGGGTCTCGCTGAGCAAGCAGGGCGCGGCGACCGGCAATCTGCGCATCAACCTGTCCTGGCGGATGCGGACCTCGGACATCGGTGGCCCCGAGCGGGGCGGTCTGCTGCGTCACCCGCTTCGGCTGTTCACGCCCGAGGTCGTGCAGGCGCACACCCAGAGCATGGTCAACGTCGACCTCGACCTGGGCTGCATGTACGAGCTGGCCGACGGCACGAAGGGCGTGGTGCAGCCGCTGGGCAACTTCTTCGGAGAGCTCAACGAGCCGCCGTACATCAAGCTCAGCGGCGACGACCGGTTCGGCTCCGGCTCCGGTGAGACGATCTTCGTCAACCTCGACCACCGGGACGACATCAAACGGCTGCTGATCTTCGTCTACATCTACGACCAGACGCCCGCCTTCGACCGCACGCACGCCCACGTCACGCTCTTCCCCAGCAACGGCCCGCGCATCGAGATCGGCCTCGACGAACGCCACCCGCAGGCCCGCTCCTGCGCGGTCGTCATGGTCGAGAACGTCAAGGGCGAGATAGTGGTCCGCCGCGAGGTGAAGTTCGTCTACGGCTTCCAGGCGGAACTGGACCGCCTGTACGGCTGGGGCCTGCAGTGGGGCCGCGGCTACAAGACAAAGGCCTGACCTGACCGCCGTAGCTGCGGCCAGTCGTTCCTCCCCTGCTCGAAGAGCTTGGGGGAGGCACCTCGTACCGCCGAGTGGCGGGCCAACCCCCGGCCGACCGCAGCCCCGACCGCAGCCCCCGGGCGCCGTGCCGTCCTACGCCTGGCGCCCGATGAACTGCGGCCCCTGCGGCGGCAGCGCGAAGTTCGGGTCCTGCACCTGCACCGGCGCAGCCGTCTGCGGATACCCGTACCCCGACTGCCCGGTGGGCGGCTGCGGATACCCGTACCCCGACCCCTGCTGACTCGTCCCCTGCGGATACCCGTACGCCGGTTGCGTAGCGGCGGTGGCGGCCGCCACGGGCTGCTGCGACGGCTCCGGCGGATACCCGTACGCCGGCTGCCGCGTCACCGGCTGCTCCGGCGGCAGCGGCACCGACACCTCGGGGAAGGCCGGCGCGGACGCCGTACCCGCCGCCGGCGCGGACGCCGTACCCACCGTCGTGCCGGCCGCAGGGACGGAGGCCGTCCCCTCAGCAGGCACCGCCGCCGGCGTCTCCGAGTCGTCCACCGAGATGCCGAAGTCGTTCGCGAGGCCCTTCAGCCCGTTCGAGTAGCCCTCGCCGAGCGCCCGGAACTTCCAGCCGTCGCCCCGCCGGTACAGCTCCCCGCAGATCAGTGCCGTCTCCGCGCCCGTCTCCGGCTTGATGTCGAAGTACGCCAGCGGTTCACCCTCCGCGCCGGACGCGTCGTACAGCAGGATGCGCAGCGCGCTTACGCGGTCGAAGGCGACGTCGTCCGCCGAAGCGACGAGCACGATCCGGCCCACGGCGGGCTCGACACCCGCCAGATCGGCCTGGATCGTGTCCGTCAGTCCGTCCGCTTCCCGCTTCTTGCCGAGCAGTCGGACCTTCCCGGACGGATGCCGGGGCTGGTTGTAGAACACGAAGTCCTCGTCGGAGCGCACACGCCCGTCGAGCCCGAGGAGCAGCGCCGAGGCGTCGACCTCCGGGACGTCCTGTCCCGCGGCCCACCGCAGCACCGCCCGTACCGCCGTGGCCTCGAGCGGTACGTTCGACCCTTTCAGCATCGCGTGCGTCATGCCGTCATCCTGCCCTCTCGGTCCTGCTCACGACAACGCGGGGTGGACCCCGCGGCACCGCATCGATGGACCACCGACACAGCCGAGTTACCTGAACTTCATGCCCGGGGGGAACCTCCGACATGGATTTGTACGTACTATTACCGGCCACTTCATTTCGGGCAGTCCAGCACCGCGGGGGAGACTTATGCGTCATTTCGGGCACATCGCCCCTGAGGAGCGTCAGCGCCTCTTCCACCAGGAGCCGGTCGTCTTCACCGCCGACTCCCCGGCCCGCGTGCTCGCGGCGGCCCTCGGCGCCACCCTGTACAGCCCCGCGACCCGGCCGAGCCTGGCCGACGACGTGGTCAAGCAGGCGGGCCGCGGGGTCGTGTCCATGGTGCTGTGCCTGGAGGACTCCATAGACGACGCGGACGTCGTGGACGCCGAGGAGAACCTGGTCCGGCAGTTCACCGACCTCGCCGCCAGGCCGGACGCCGAGCTGCCGCTGCTCTTCATCCGTGTCCGCCTCCCGGAGCAGATCCCGGACCTGGTCGCCCGGCTCGGCCCGGCCGTCCGGCTGCTGTCCGGGTTCGTGCTGCCGAAGTTCACCGAGGAGCGGGGCGTCCCGTTCCTGGAGGCGCTGACCGCGGCCGAGTCGGCGAGCGGGCACCGGCTGTTCGCCATGCCCGTCCTGGAGTCCCCCGACCTGCTCTACCTGGAGACGCGCCGGGAGACCCTCGACGGAATCTTCCGCACGGTCGACAAGTGGCGCGACCGCGTCCTCGCGCTGCGTCTCGGCGTGACCGACTTCTGCTCCTCGTACGGCCTGCGCCGGGCGCCCGACATGACCGCGTACGACGTCCAGATCGTCGCCTCGGTGATCGCCGACGTCGTCAACGTGCTCGGGCGCGCCGACGGCACCGGTTTCACGGTGACCGGGCCGGTGTGGGAGTACTTCCGGGCCCAGGAGCGCATGTTCAAGCCACAGCTGCGCCGCAGCCCCTTCCTGGAGGGCCAGGTCGAGGAGCTGCGCGAGGCGCTCATCGAGCACGACATGGACGGGCTGCTGCGTGAGATCTCCCTCGACCGTGCCAACGGCCTGCTCGGCAAGACCTGCATCCACCCCTCGCACGTGATGCCCGTGCACGCGCTGTCGGTGGTCAGCCACGAGGAGTTCAGCGACGCGCAGGACATCCTGCGGCCCGAGCGCCTCGGCGGGGGCGTTCTGCGCTCCGCGTACACGAACAAGATGAACGAGGTGAAGCCGCATCGCGCCTGGGCCGAGCGCACCCTCCAGCGCGCCGAGGTCTTCGGCGTCGCGAACGAGGACATCGGCTTCGTGGAACTGCTGGCCGCCGGGCTGCCCGGCTGAGTGCCCGGGCCGCCCCCTCACCGTACTGACGACAAGGAATCGATGAAGAACGTGGTCTGGTCCGGGACATGGGTCGCCGAGCGGCTCGGGGTCGAGTTCGCCGGCGACGAGCGGCTGACCGATCTGCTGGGGCTCGCGCTGCGGCGCAACCCCAAGCGGGCGCACCTGCTCGTCTCCAATGTGCTGGGCAAGCACGTCCCGCAGTCCCCGTCCGTCGTCTACGGCCACGGGTTCGCGCTCGGCCGCCGGGTGCGGGACCTGCTGGGCGCCGACGAGTCCGGCCGCGCGATCGTCCTCGGGTATGCCGAGACGGCCACCGGCCTCGGCCACTCGGTCGCGGACGGCCTCGGTCTCGCGCCCTATCTGCACTCCACCCGCCGCCCGGTCGAGGGCGTCGCGCGGGCGGGCGGCTTCGAGGAGTCCCACTCCCACGCCACCTCGCACCTGCTGCTCCCGGAGGACCCGGCGCTGCTGGTGGGCGACGGCCCGATGGTCCTGGTCGACGACGAGTTCTCCACCGGCAACACGGTGATGAACACGATCCGCGACCTCCACGAGCGCTACCCGCGGAATCGTTACGTCGTCGTCGCGCTGGTCGACATGCGCTCGGCCGCCGACCTGGGACGCCTGGAGGAGTTCGCGCGGGAGATCGGCGCCCGGATCGACCTGGTGGCGGCCGCCGCGGGGAGCGTACGGCTGCCGGAGGGCGTCCTGGAGAAGGGGCAGGCGCTGGTCGCCCGGCACGAGTCGGCCGTACCGGTCCGCGAGCCCTACGGGACGATCACGCGCGTCGCGCTCGGCTGGCCCCGCGGCCTGCCCGACGGCGGGCGGCACGGCTTCACCCCCGAGCACCGCGTCCGGCTGGAGGGCGCGCTGCCCGCGATGGCCGCACGGCTCGCCGACGCGATACCCGAGGACGCCCGGCGCGTGCTGGTGCTCGGCTTCGAGGAGCTGATGTACGCGCCGCTGCGACTCGCCCGGGAGCTGGAGCAGGTCGTGCCCTGCGAGGTCCGCTACTCCACGACCACCCGCTCGCCCGTCCTCGCGATCGACGACCCCGGCTACGCGATACGCAGCCGGATCGTCTTCCCCGCCCATGACGCCCCCGACGACGGCCCCGGCGAGCGCTACGCCTACAACGTCGCGGACGCCGGTTTCGACGCCGTCGTCGCGGTCGTGGACTCCGTGGCCGACACCCCCGAACTGCACGCGCCCGGCGGCCTGCTCGACCGGCTCGCCGCCCACACCCCGCACGTTCTGCTCGCGGTCGTCCCGTCGTACGTTCCCGCGCCCCTGTACGTCCCCGAAAGGCCCGCCATGCTGCCCGAGCCCCTCCGCGGCCCCGCCTTCTCCTCGTACGCGCCCGACGAGGTCGGCTGGCTGCTTCAGGACCTGTCGGACGTCACCCTGGAGGCGCCGACGGAGGAGCGCGAGGAGGCGATCCAGAGCGGCGGCGCGCACTACGCCGAGTCGCTGCCGGTGGAGTACCAGCCGAGCGAGCAGTACCAGGAGCTGTTCCACACGGCCCTGGAGGCCTCGGCCACGCGGCTCGCGCAGGCGGTCGGCGTGGTCACCGAGACCGTCCTCGCCGAGCGGTCCCCCCGCCCCGTCCTGGTGTCCCTCGCCCGCGCCGGCACCCCCGTCGGCGTTCTGATGCGCCGCTGGGCCCAGCACCGGCACGGTCTCGACCTGCCGCACTACGCCGTCTCGATCGTGCGCGGCCGCGGCATCGACGCCAACGCGCTGCGCTACCTCGCCGACCGGTACGACCCCTCCGACGTCGTCTTCGTCGACGGCTGGACCGGCAAGGGCGCCATCACCCGCGAACTGGCCGAGGCCATCAGGGAGTTCGAGGCCTCCGACGGCGTCACCGGCTTCGACCCGGAGATAGCGGTGCTCGCCGACCCGGGCTCGTGCGTGCGGACGTACGGCACCCGGGAGGACTTCCTCATCCCGTCCGCCTGCCTCAACTCGACGGTCTCCGGACTGATCTCACGGACGGTGCTGCGCGCCGACCTGGTCGGTCCGTACGACTACCACGGCGGGAAGTTCTACCGGGAACTCGCCGGCGCGGATGTGTCGGTGGCCTTCCTCGACGCCGTCTCCGCCCGCTTCGCCGAGGTGGAGGAAGCGGCCTGTGCCCAGGCCAAGGAACTGCTCTCCGGCGACCGCACACCGACCTGGGAGGGCTGGGCGGCGGTGGAACGCATCAGCGAGGAGTACGGCATCCACGACGTGAACCTCGTCAAGCCGGGCGTCGGCGAGACCACCCGGGTGCTGCTGCGCCGAGTGCCCTGGAAGATCCTCGCCAGGGCCGGGGCGGGCGCCGACCTCGACCATGTGCGCCTGCTGGCCGAGCAGCGCGGAGTGCCCGTCGAGGAGGTCGACCACCTCCCGTACACCTGCGTGGGGCTGATCCACCCCAAGTACACGCGGGGCGCCACCGGCGCCGACGGCAAGGCGGTGGCCGTATGAGCCCCGTGCTGGTCGCCAGCGACCTGGACCGTACGCTGATCTACTCGTCGGCGGCCCTCGCCCTGACCATGCCGGACGCGCGGGCACCCCGGCTGCTGTGCGTGGAGGTGCACGAGAGCAGGCCGCTGTCGTACATGACTGAGACCGCGGCCGGGCTGCTCACCGACCTCGGCGACCGGGCCGTGTTCGTGCCGACCACGACCCGCACCCGCAAGCAGTACCAGCGCATCAACCTGCCCGGACCCACCCCGCCGTACGCGATCTGCGCGAACGGCGGCCATCTGCTCGTCGACGGCGTCCCCGACCTCGACTGGCACGCGGCGGTGCTCGCCCGGCTCGCCGACGAGTGCGCGCCGCTGGCCGAGGTGCGGGAGCATCTGGCGGCCACCGCGGATCCGGCGTGGGTGCGCAAGCACCGGGTCGCCGAGGACCTCTTCGCCTACCTCGTCGTCGAGCGCGAGCTGCTGCCCGAGGAGTGGGTCAAGGAACTGGCCGCGTGGGCGGAGAACCGCGGCTGGACGGTGTCGCTCCAGGGCCGCAAGATCTACGCCGTGCCCCAGCCGCTGACCAAGAGCGCGGCCGTGCGTGAGGTCGCCCGGCGCACCGGTGCCGTGCTCACGCTCGCCGCCGGGGACTCGCTGCTCGACGCGGACCTGCTGCTTGCCGCGGACCGCGGCTGGCGCCCGGGCCACGGCGAACTGGCCGACACCGACTGGACGGCACCCGGCATCGGCGCCCTGCCGGAGCGGGGCGTGGTGGCCGGGGAGCGGATCCTGCGGGAGTTCCTGAAGGCGGCGCGGGAGGTGTAGCCGACGCCCGGGGTTCCCACAGCGACGAGGGCTACGGTGGAGGGAAGCGAGGAGCACTCAAGGCCTCGGGGGCCGAGTCCGAGGAGCCGAAAACAGGAGGGGCCGGGTGGCCAAGGGGAACGGGACGCCGCTGACGGACGAGCTGTACGCGTACATGCTCGGCCACAACCCGCCGCTGGACCCCGTGCAGCGGATGCTCGTCGAGGTCACGCACACGGAGCTGCCGCTGGTGGCGGGCAAGCAGGTCGCCGAGGAGCAGGGGCCGTTGCTGGCCTTTCTGGTGCGGCTGACCGGGGCGCGCCGGATCGTCGAGGTCGGGACCTTCACCGGGCTGTCCGCGCTGTCCATGGCGCAGGCGCTGCCGCCGGACGGGACGCTTCTGACGTGTGACGTCTCCGAGGAATGGACGGAGCACGCACGGCACGCGTGGGCGAAGGCGGGCGTGGCCGACCGGGTCGAGCTGAGGATCGCGCCCGCGATCGAGACGCTGCGGGGGCTGCCGGCCGAGCCGCACATCGACATGGTGTTCATCGACGCGGACAAGGACAACTACGTCGCGTACTGGGACGAATTGGTGCCGCGCATGCGGCCCGGGGGCCTGCTCGTGGTGGACAACGTCTTCTTCCACGGCGGTGTGACGGACCCCGACGCCACCGGGTTCGCCGCCGCGATCAAGGACTTCAACGAGCATGTGAAGGCGGACGACCGGGTGGACAGCGTGATGCTGTCGGTGGCGGACGGACTGACCCTGGCGCGGCGCCGCTGACCGGGCCGGAACCCCGGCCGCCGGCTCAGCCGCAGCAGCCCCCGCCGCAGCAGCCGCCCCCTCCGCCGCCCGCCCGCGGGGCCGGAGCCGGGGCGGACGTCGTACCGCCCACCGCGACCGTCGACAGGAGCTTCACCGTGTCGTCGTGCCCCGACGGGCAGGACGCGGGGGCGGAGGACTCCGCCATCGGACGGCTCAATTCGAACGTGTCGCCGCAGGTGCGGCAGCGGTACTCATAGCGAGGCATGCACACAGATTAATGGGCGACACCCCGCGAACACAGGACTTCCGGGGCGTGACGGGCCTCTGTGACCCCCACAACATCTCCTCAAGATCTCCTCAATATTCTCTCCCTCATCAAGTTCTCTCCGGTTCGGGGCGAAGAGATCACAAAGGTCGCTGATAATTTATGGAAGCCGCGATGAGCCGCATGGTCGGGGAGGGGGGCTCGCTGCCGCATGAGCGGCCGCTGCATCTACCCGCGCGCGCAATTCGGAGTGCGGAGGGAGACGCAGTCGTGACCGAGGCATGGCATCGCACAGATGGCCGGCGCCCCCTGGGCCGCCCGTACACCGGGGGCCACCGTGGCTAGGGAGGACGAGGGTCGTTCACACCGCCGCCGCGTGACGCCGAAACGATCCTGGCCTCGTCGCGCCGACGGAGATGCCCGGGCCGAGGCGTCCTCGGAGGCGGACATACCGCTGCCCCCGGACGAGACCATGCAGTTGAAGGTCCCGCCGCCGCCGGAGCGGAAGGCGACCCTGCCGCCGGACGAGACCATGCAGTTGAAGGTCCCGCCGCCGCCCGCGCGGGGGAGGACCCTGCCGCCGGACGAGACCATGCAGTTGAAGGTCCCGCCGCCGCCGGAGCGGGGGAGGGCCCTCCCGCCGGACGAGACCATGCAGTTGCGGGTGCTCCCGCCGGAGGCCTCCGGTTCACCAAGCGCCCGGCACAAGACGGAGGCGCCCTCCGCTCTCACTCGTGTCACCGCGTACCTCGAGCCGTACACGCGCAGGCTCGCGCCGTACGCCCAGCGGCTCGCACCGTACGCCCGCAGGCTCAGGCCGGTGTACCCGCGGCCGGGCCGCGCCGGCTGGCGACGCTGGGTGCCCTCCTGGCGGCAGTCGGTGGGCGCCGTGCTGACGTCCATCGGTCTGAGTAGCGTGTTCCTGGTCATCGCGTACGCCGCCACGGACATACCGGACAACCTGAATTCGTACGCCACCCAGCAGGACAACGTCTACTTCTGGTCCGACGGCACGCCCATGGCCCGCACCGGCTGGGTGCAGCGGCAGGCGATGCCGCTGAAGGACATACCCGAGGACGTCCGTTGGGCGGTGCTGGCGGCGGAGAACGCGAGTTTCTACTCCGACCCGGGCATATCCGTCAGCGGCATAGGCCGCGCCCTGTGGCGCACGGTCGGCGAGGGCGACACCCAGGGCGGATCCACGATCACGCAGCAATATGTGAAGAACGTCTATCTGAACCAGAACCGGTCGGTGGGCCGTAAGTTCACCGAGGCGATGATCGCCCTCAAGCTCGACAACAGAATGAGCAAGGACAAGATCCTTGAGGGATATCTCAACACCAGCTGGTTCGGCCGCGGCACTTACGGCATCCAGCGCGCCTCCCAGGCTTACTACGGCAAGGACGTGAGCAAGCTCAACGCGGGTGAGGCCGCCGTCCTCGCCTCCCTGCTGAAGGGCGCGGGCCTCTTCGACCCCACCCTGAGCAAGGCGAACCACGCGCGGGCCGTGGAGCGCTGGTCCTGGATCCTCGACCGGATGGTGGACATCGGCAAGCTGTCGAAGTCCGAGCGGGCCAAGTACAAGAAGTTCCCCGAGCCGCTCAAGCAGAACCCGCTCTACGACACCGGTGAGCAGAGCGACTACCTGGTGGAACTGGCGTCGCAGTACGCCAAGAAGGCCGCGCACCTCTCGGACCAGGACTTCGACCTGGGCGGCTTCCAGATCTACACGACCTTCGACCGCAAGCGGGAGGAGGCGCTCACCGACGCCGTGACCAAGGCCCGCAAGGCGGCGCTGAAGGACGACCCCAAGACGGCGAAGACCGCGCACTACGGCGCCGCCTCGGTGAGCGACGACGGCCGGATCCTCGCCGTGTACGGCGGTCCGGACCACCGTAAGCAGGGCTACAACGAGTCCAACGCCACCACCGTCCCGGCCGGTACGGCGTTCCTCCCGTTCGTCTACGCCGCCGGTCTGGAGCACGGCGTCCACAAGACCCGGAGCGGGTCCGCGACCCCGGTGACCCCGCAGTCGGTCTACGACGGCAACGACGCCGTCCCCGTCACCACGCCCGAAGGACCGTACTGGGACCGCAACGGCGACCAGGTCGCCGCCCACAACGACGGCAACAAGAACTGGGGGCACATCACGCTGGACCAGGCGCTCGCCAACTCCGTGAACACGCCGTTCATGCAACTCGGCATGGACACCGGCCTGGACAAGGTGCGCGCGACGGCGGTGGCGGCCGGGCTGCTCTCCTCCAGCATGGGGCCGCAGGTGCCCGCGCTGTCCATGGGCAGCTCCACACCCAGCGCGATCCGGATGGCCAGCGGATACGCCACGTTCGCCGCGGACGGGCAGCACACCGAGCCGTACTCGGTGCGGCGCATCACCCGCAACGGCTCCACCGTCGCCATGCCGACGCCCGAGGCGAGCCGCGCGGTCGGCTCCGAGGTGGCCGGCGCGGTCACCAAGGCGCTCACGAAATCCTTCGCCCTCGCCCATCCGGGCGCGGCCTCCGCCACCGCGCAGGTGGCCGGGAAGGCGGGAACCACGGAGAAGGACACCGCGTCCTGGTATGTCGGCACGGCCACGTCCGTATCGACGGCGGTCGTCGTCTACCGCATCGACCTGACCAAGAGCCTCGAACCACTGCCGCTCAAGGGAATCGCCGGCACTGCCGCGAACAGCGTCCCGTACGGCATCTGGTCGAGCGCCGTGAGTCCGCTCGGCTGACGCCGGCGACCGAGACACAGCATGTGACCACCCCCCTCCTCGCAGAACGAGCCGCCCATGACAACGAGTTCCGGCCGCCGCCGCCGCCGCGCCCGCCCCGCCCGCACCAAACGTTGGAACAGCCGCGAGGGTTTCGTGACCCTGGCGGCCCTCCTCGCCGTCGCGTCCGTGACCGTGACCTTCCTGGTGGCCCGCGAGGACAGCAACGCGGCGACCGCGTCCGCCAGTGCGGGCAAGAGCGACGGCAAGAGCGATACCGCCAAGGCGACCAAGGAACCCCCGTGGGACGGCAAGACGAAGGTCCTCGGTGACGGCTCCACCTCGTACACCGGCCCGCAGAAGGGCCAGTTGAAGGCCGAGCCGCTCAAACCGGGCGAGAAGCCGCCCCAGTTCGTCGTCTTCTCCTGGGACGGCGCCCTCCAGGGGGACGACCAGCTCTTCTCGCACTACCGGGAGTTGGCCAAGGAGTACAACGCCCACATGACGTTCTTCCTCACGGGCATCTACCTGCTGCCCAAGAGCAAGAAGGACCTCTACCACGGGCCGCAGCACAAGGCGGGCGAGGCCGCGATCGACTACCCCACCGACGAGCACATCCGCACCACGCTGGAACAGCTGCGCGAGGCGTACAACGAGGGCAACGAGATAGGCACCCACTTCAACGGCCACTTCTGCGACGCCAAGGGTGGCGGGGACTGGAGCGTCGACGAGTGGAAGAGCGAGATCGACCAGTTCTTCTCGCTCGTCGAGAACTGGAAGACCAACACGGGCTTCAAGGACATCGCCCCGCTGCCCTTCGACTTCAGGAAGGAGGTCGCCGGCGGCCGCGCGCCCTGCCTGGAGGGCCAGCCGAACCTGCTGAAGGCCATCAAGAGCTACGGCTGGAGCTATGACGCCAGCAACCCGGGCGACTTCCAGATATGGCCGAAGAAGAAGAACGGCATCTGGGACTTCCCGCTGCAACTGCTCCCGTTCAACGGCAAGCATCAGGCCGTGTCGATGGACTTCAACATGCTCTACAACCAGACCGGAGGCGAGGTCAGCGGCGACCCGTCGAAGTACCCCGAGTGGGAGCAGCAGGCCGTCCAGGCCTACATGAACGGCTTCAACCGCGTGTACTACGGCAGCAGGGCGCCGTTGTTCATCGGCAACCACTTCGAGAACTGGAACGGCGGCATCTACATGAAGGCCATCGACCAGGTGGTGAAGAACGTGTGCACCAAGAAGGGGGTCAGGTGCGTGTCCTTCAAGGAACTGGCCGACTGGCTCGACGTGCAGAAGCCCGAGACGCTGGAGCGGTTGCGCACCCTGGACCCCGCGCAGTCTCCGGCCGACTGGTCGGCCGTGGTGAACTGACGACCGGCGACCGGTGAACCGACCACTACGAACGGTGGTTGACGACCGGCCACCCATGTTCCCCGATGCTCTTGTACCACCCCCTTCACAGAAGGCACACACGTCGTGCGAAGATGCCGTCTCCCGGTATCCGAGTACCGGCGTAGAGGGGAATCATCGTTGAAATCAAGGAAATTGAGCCGTAGCCGGCGCCGCGCGACCATAGTCACGGCGGCGGCCGCCTCTGTCGTCGCGGGCGCGGTCCTGCTGCCCAACTGGAACGCCGGCGCGGCCGTCATCGACGACCCGACGGTGGACGCGCAGACCAAGGCCACCTTCCAGCGCCTGGCGGACGCGGTCTTCACCGACCGCACGGACGCCCTGGTGAGCGGAGGGCAGAGCAATCGTGAGAAGCCGCTGACCGACGGCTTCTCCGGCGACGTCAAGCTGTCCTCCGGCACGGCCCGCACCGAGGACGCCACCCTGTCCTCGCTGGACCAGCGCAAGGACAAGCTCGCGAAGGCCGGCGAGAAGTACAGCAAGGCCAGCACCACCGTCACCCTGGACGCCACGCGCGTGACGGGCCGTACGGCCAAGGCCGCGGTCACCGAGACCACGACCCTGACCTACGACAACGTCCGCGGCGACGCGCCGAAGACCACCGGGTTCCAGGCCCACCACGAGCTGACCTTCAAGGCCGACAAGCAGGGCAACTGGCAGCTGACGAAGATCCGCGACACCGACGCGGGCCTCGCGGTCAACACGCTGTCCAAGCCGTCCGTCAAGGCGCCGACCACCGCCGACGACAACATGCCGAACGCCCCGCGCGCGGCGACCACGCCCAACCCGGCCGCGAAGCCCAAGACTCTCACCGGTACCGCCCTGGACTACAAGGCCATGGCGACCTACGCGGAGAAGTACTGGAACAACTACAACACGGCCTACCCGAACTACAACGGGCACGGCGCCGGCGGCGACTGCACCAACTTCGTCAGCCAGTCCCTGAAGGCGGGCGGCTGGAAGCACGTTCCGGGCTACGTGTACGACTACACCAAGTGGTTCGGCAACTCCGACATCCAGTCGGACTCCTTCGTCGGCGTCAACGAGTGGTCCTGGTTCGCCCAGAACTCCAAGCGGACGACTCCCCTCGCCAACGTCTACCAGCTCGAGGTCGGCGACGTCCTCCAGATGGACTTCGACCGGGACGGGTCCAAGGACCACACGATGATCGTCACGGCCAAGAGCAACGGCATCCCGTACGTGACCTACCACTCCAACAACACGCTCCGCCGGTCGGTGGCGAGCCTCGTCGCGGCGTACCCGAACGCGTACTACTACGCCTACCGCACCTGACGTACCCCTGGGCCGGGGGCCGGCCTCAGTGGCCGGCTCCCCGCTCCTCCCTGATCTGCGAGACCACCCGCGCCACCGTCTGCCGCACGGCTTCCGTCTCCGTGAGGAAATGCCAGTAGTCGGGGTGGCGGCCCTCCAGCGAGGCGATCGCACGGTCGAGCCGGGCGACGGATTCGTCGAGCGGTCGGGCGTGCCGCGGGTCGGGCGTCGTACGCCCCGTCATGGCCAGCCGTTGTGCGTCCCGGATCGCGAACCGCGTCCGCTCGATCTCCTGCTGCGGATCCTTCTGCACGGCGTTCAGCCGCTTCAGACGCTCACCGGCCGCCGACACGGCCTCGTCCGTCGTGTTCAGCAGCGCCCGTACGGTCGACAGCAGCGAGGTCGCGTCCGGCCAGCGCTGCGCGTCGCGCGCGGCCTGCGCCTCCCTCAGCTTCAGCTCGGCCTGCCGTACGCTCTCGGCGGCCTGCTCCGGCACGTGCTGGAGGTCCTGCCAGCAGGCGGCCGCGAACCGGCGCCGCAGCTCGCTCAGGACGGGCTCGACCTGCCCGGCACGGGTGGTGAGCGCCTGCGCCCGGGTGCGCAGGGAGACGAGCCGGTGGTCGATCTCGGCGGCCCGCGCCGGCAGCCGCTCGGCCTCCGCACGCACGGCCTCGGCCTCCCGGGCCACCCGCTCGGCGCGCTCCAGGGTCTGCGCCACGCCGTGTTGCCCCGCGCCCTGGTTGAGCCTGGTCAGCTCGGGGGCGAGGGCGGCCAGCCGGGCGGCCAGGTCGTCGGCCTTGAGCCCTGAGTCCCGGACGGCATCCAGGGCGTTGCTGGCGGCGAGCAGGGCCTGCCGGGCGCGTTCCACGGCGGGGGCGAGCCGGGCGAGCTGGGTCTCGGCCTTGCCGAGCAGCGGCCCGAGGCTCTCGCCGAAACGATCCAGCTGCTGTTTGGCGCGGGTGAGTTCGTCCTTGGCGGAAACGAGTTGCGCGCGGGCGCGGGAGGCCGCGGAGGCTTCGAGATCGACCCGGTCGAGGTCGTGTGCGTCAACGGCGTCGATGTAGCTGCGGCTCACCGCGTCGATGAGCCGCCCGAGTTCCTCGAAATCAGCGATCGCGCGGCGGGCGGCGGGGGAGTCGTCGACGGCGGCGATGGTCTCGATCGAGATCCTCAGCTCGCGCTGGGCGGTGTCGAGCTCGTAGAACGCGGCCGCGGCGGCGTCCTTGGCGGCCTGCGCCTCGGCCCGCTGCCCCTCGGCCCGCCCCCCGAACCACCGCCGCGTCCCGCCTCCGGCGAACGCCGCGGGGAGAACCAGGGCGGCGACGAGGGGGAGGACGAGGAGGGCGAGGGCGTCACGGGCGGCGGTGGCGCGCCGGAGGCCGACGGGGGCGGGACGCCGGACGCGGCCGGGGGACAGCCCGGCTCCGTCCGCCGAGGACGGTGCGCTCGCGGGACCGGGTCGGCAGCTCGGTTGATGGTGGTGCGCGCATGGCGCAAACGGCGGGTACGGCTGCGGTGGTGTCGCCGTCACATCCCTCTCCCGTGCTGTCATTCGCCCTGCCCGGTGTCATTCTCCCACCGGTTGAGGACGAACACACGGGGCGAGCGGTTCGCGGTTCGCGGGCGCCCTATCCCGCCGTCCGCACCGTGACCGACCCGTCCCTCGTCCGTGCGTCCACCACATGGGAGCTGTTCGAGCCCCTGGGGACGGACACATGGACCGAACCGTCGGCGGAGTGGGCGCTCACGCGGTAGGTGTCGTGCGGCAGCACGATCGTGACCGAGCCGTCGTGGCTGCTCGACTCCACCAGGTCGGGCACGACCCCTAGCTCCAGGTGGACGGAGCCGTCCTGCGTGGTGGCGTGCACGCGCCGCGAGCCCACCCCCGTCGCCCGGATCGACCCGTCATCGCTGCTCAGCGTCAGCGGCCCCGTCGAATCGGTCACCCGCACCGAACCGTCCTGGGTGTGAATGCTCAGCGCCTCCTCGAAGCCCTGCGCCCGCACGCTCCCGTCGTCCTCCTCGACCTTGACGGCGACCCCGCGCGGAACCTCGATCCGATGCCTGGCCGAGCAGTCCGCGACCTGAGGCCTTGAAGCCGGCCGTGACCTTGAAGCCGGAAAGCTGAAGTGTCCTTCGAACGTACGCGTGCACGGCCCGGGGGAGGATCCGGTGCGCTCCCGGATCAGGGGTTGGGAACTGCTCGCGGTGGAGCGTGCGTAAGTGCTCTTTAGCTCGAATGAGTGATGAGGGTGTCGATGGCTTGCGGGGGCTGCTGCGGTGCCGGGTAGTGTCGCTGGTGCGATCTGGGACGCCGAGCGCGGTGTCAGCGTGCGGGGCCCCTGCTCCACCAGAGAGATGGTTCAGGGCCTCCCCGTCGCCTCTGGCCGCGTTCACCTGGCCAGGTCGTGAGGGACTCCGCCCTTCCGGGACTGGACCACGGACAGGATTCGTGTCGCCGTCCGGTTGCGAAAGCGGACGACCAGTGCGCCCAGAACCGTTCGGGGCGTGCCGGTGGACGGACTCACTCCCGCTCACTGCCAAGGAACGGTGGGGTTATCCCCAGCACTGGCCCTCCTGGCTGCACAGGTTTGCAGGACACACCCCCGGGCAATGTAGGCTGTCGACTCGTCTCGGGTGCGTAGCTCAGGGGTAGAGCGCCTGCCTTACAAGCAGGATGTCGGCGGTTCGAAACCGTCCGCGCCCACCAGGATGGACAGCAGGTCAGAGGCCTCCCGGGGATCGCCCCGGGAGGCCTCTCCTGTGCCCGGGGGCGTTCCTGGTGTGCTGTTCGGCGTTCACTCGTTCTCGTGCTCGTGCTTCAAGCGCATCCGCGTGGCCACCTTGTCCTCGGTCGCCACCTCCGCCCAGAAGCGGTGGCAGGAGATGAACACCGCGAGCTCCCGCTCGCGCTGCCGGAGCTTTTCCACCTCGGCCTGTTCGTCCTCGGTCCAGCCCGGGGAGGCGGGGCGCTCCACCTTGCGCCAGCCGTTGTCGTCGCTGAAGCCGTCCAGCGGTTCCACCGACCAGGGAAGCCGCTTCAGCAGGGTCAGGAGCTCTGCCCGGACCTGATGCAGCTCCTCCTGACCGGCGAGGAGGTCACTCGGAAAGTCATAGGTCGCAGCCACGCCGCAATGCTACGCCTGTTCGATTTTCTGGTGCGAGCCGCTTCCTCCGCTTCACTCGAACGGTTGTCTGATCTTGTGGATTGTTGACGGGTGCACGCGCTGACCTGGCCCGCGGCTACCGTTGAGCGCCGTGACCCTCGATGATCTGCGTGTCTTCGTCGCCGTCTGCCGCGCCGGCAGCTTGAGCGCCGTCGCCCGGGAGCTGGGCTGCACCCAGTCGGCCGTCAGCCAGCACGTACGACGGCTGGAACGCGAGGTGGGGGTCGGACTGGTGGAGCGGCAGTCCCGCGGGGTCGTGCCCACCCGGGCCGGGCGGGTGCTCCAGCAGGCCGCCGCGGAGGGGATCTCCGGGCTGGACCTGGCGCTGCGCAGGCTCGCGGAGATCGCCCGCGGGGACGGCGGCGTCGTACGGATCGCCACCGGAAGCGTCACCGTGCGGCACTTCATGGCCGCCGCGGTCGCCGAGTTCCGGCGGCGGCATCCTCGGGTCAGCCTGGAGTTCCGGACCGAGAGCTCCAGCCGGCGCTGCTTCGACGCCTTGCGGGAGCCCGGCCTCGACCTGGCCTGGGTGACCCTCGGGGCGCCCGTGCGCGGAGTCGAGCAGCGGCCCGTCGTCCAGCTGCCCTGGGTGCTCGCGGTCCCCGCCGACGACGAACTCGCCGGACGGGAGCGGGTCGAGGCCGCCGACCTGGCCGGGCTGCGGCTCGTCGGTCTGCCCGAGGGCTCCAGCTCGCGCCACCGACTCGAAGCCGCCTACGCCGAGTTGGGGATACCGGCCGCCGCCTCCGACACCAGCGTCGCCGACTGGGACACCGCCATCCTCCTCGCCGAACTGGGCGTCGGCCATGCCGTCGTCCCCGATCTGCCCGGCTGGCGCGCCCACGGCCGGCCCGGGCTGCGGTTCATACCCGTCCCCGAACTGCCGCCGCTCGCCGTCGGCTGGGCCGTACGCCGCTGGGACACCCTGTCCCCGTCCGCCCGCGCCTTCGCCGACACCGTCACCCGGCACAACACCGGGCCATGAAAGCTCAGGAACCCAGGAACGACCAGCCCAGCTCCCGCACGAGCCGCGTCGCCACCGGCACTGCCACCCCGTGCCGCTCCGCCGCACGCAGCAACGCCCCGCCGATCGCGTCGAGTTCGAGCGGGCGGCCCGCTTCCGCGTCGCGCTGCATCGACGACCTCATCTCCGGCGGGAAGGAGTCGTAGCGGGCGAGTGCCGCCGCCGCGTCCGTGGCCGCTCCGCACGCCCGGCCGACCGCCGCCGTCTCCTCCACCAGGGACACCAACTCCTCGCGGTGGCGGGTGCGGACCTCGCCGAGCGGCACGCCGTACCGCGTCGTCAGCAGCGCGAGCGGCGCGAGGAACGCCATCTTCGCCCACAGGGCCGCCGCCTCCCCGTCCAGCACACGGACCTGTACGCCCGCCCACTCCAGGGCCCCGGCGAGCCGGTCGAGGCGGCCGCGCGCCACGGCGTCCCCGGTCAGGTCGACCTCCACGAACGGACTGCCGTGCTCGATCACCCCGGGCGCGATCCGCGTCGACTCGACGCGGATGACGGCGGGCGCCACCCGCTCGACGCCGTAGCGCTCGCGCAGGGCGGCCGGGTGTTCCACGCCGTTCAGCAGGGGTACGACCAGCGCGTCCTCGGCCAGTGCCTTCGCCGGTACGCGCTCCAGCGCGGCGTCGAGCGCGGTGTGCTTCACCGCGACGAGCACGATGTCGGCCGTCTCGCGCAGTTCCGTGTCCGCCTCGACCCGCGCCGTGAACTCTCCGAACCGCTCACCGCGGACGAGGATGCCCTGCTCGCGCAGCGTCCGCGCGGTCTCGTCCCCCGCCAGACAGATCACCCGGTGTCCGGCCCGGGCCAGCAGTGCGGCGAGCAGACCGCCGACCCCGCCCGGACCCAGCACCGCCACCGTGAGGTCGCCGTTCGCCATGTCCCGTCCCCGATCCTCGCGTCGGGCCCCCGGTCCGAGGACCCCCGGCGATGATCACAAGGGGCGCGGAGTCCAGTCAATCCTCGGGGGAACTTGCCGACCCCCAAGGAAATCCTTCAAGGAAGTGCTCAAGTGAAGTGCTCAAGGAAGTGCTTCAAGGAAGTGCTTCAAGGAAGTGCTTCAAGGAAGTGCTTCAAGGAGATGCCTCTACAGCCGTACCGAGGCCCCCGGCTCCAACAGGTGCAGACGGTCCGCCAGGCCCGCCTCCGCGAACGCCTTCGTCAGCGTCGCGCCGTCCTGGGTGAAGTGCGCCCAGTGCTCGAAGTGCAGCGGGACCACATGACGGGCGCCGAGGATCCGCGCCGCCTCGGCCGCCGCCCCGCTCGTCAGCGTCAGCGGGGCGTCCGGCACGAGCGGGGTGCGGGCGGCGCCCGCGAACAGGACGGCCACGTCGACCGGGCCGAGCCGGCCCGCGATCGTACGGACCACGTCGAGGGAGGCGTTGTCGCCGCTGACGTACACCGTGGGCAGCCCCTCGCCGGACAGGACGAACCCGGTGACCTCGCCGACGAGCGGCTCGCTGCCCTCCGGGCCGTGGAGCGCGGGCACGGCCGTCACGCGCAGCACCCCGCCGGTCGGGCGCGGCAGATCCACGTGCTCCCAGGACGGCAGGGCCCGCACGGGGGCGCCGACACGGTCGTACGCCGAGGCCGTGGACAGGGTCAGCGGGACCTCGGCGAGGTAGCCGCGGCCCGCCGTGTCGAGGTTGTCCGGGTGCTGGTCGTGGGAGAGCAGTACGGCGTCGACCGGGGCGATCTCCGTCGCCGAAAGCGCGGGGCCGGCCGTCTTGACCAGGCTGCGCGAGCCGATGGGGTACTCGCCCGGGGCGTCGAAGGTCGGGTCCGTGAGCAGACGAACGCCGCCCAGCTCGATGACGGCGGTGGGGCCGCCCACGTAGAGGATGTCCACAGTGGTCATGCCCTGCACAATCCGGCGGGGGAGCGGGGGTATTCCCCTCGTTTCGCGGGAGGACGGGTATCGGCCGGGCGATGGCGCGAAACTGGACCCATGTGCCGCAGCATCAAGACGCTCCGACCGCCCGCCATCCCCGAGGACGCCACGGAGGAGGAGATCCGCGCCGCCGCGCTCCAGTTCGTGCGCAAGGTCTCCGGCTTCCGCGCCCCGGCCGCCCACAACCGCGAGGTGTTCGACCACGCGGTCGACGCGATCGCCGAGGCCACCGCCGAACTGCTCGCCGGTCTGGAGGTAAGAGGACGCTCCCGGGACGCTACTCCTGCGGTGCCGGGCGGCGCATGAGGTAGCCCGCGCCCGCGCCCGCCGCGAACAGGGCCGCCACCGAGACGCCCGTCGCCAGCCAGGTCGCGCCCAGCCACTGGCCGCCGAAATAGCCGAGGGCCACGCTGTACGCGGCCCAGGTGACACCCGCGAGCGCCGACCAGGGCAGGAAGTCGCGGGCGCGGCGACGGGCGGCGCCCGCGGCGAGGGAGACCACCGAGCGGCCCGCGGGCGCGAACCGGGCCAGGATCACCAGCGCGCCGCCGCCGCGCGCGAGTGCCGCACCGAGGCGTTCCTGTGCGCTCGTCAGCCGACGCGAGCGGGCGATCGCCCGGTCCAGTCGGGCGCCGCCGCGCCAGGCCAGGCGGTACGCCACCAGGTCGCCCAGGACCGAGGCCGTCGCCGCGCAGAGCGCGAGTGCCAGGACGCCCGGTACATCCGCGACCGCCGCGGTCGCCGCCGTGATGACCAGGACGCCGCTCGGCAGCACGGGCAGGAAGACGTCCAGCAGGACGGAAGCGGCCACCACGGCATAGATCCAAGGGGTGCCGGTCAGCGACCCCATACTCTCGAACACCCCGAACTCCCCGTCCGACTCCCCCGTAGGCAACTGCGTGCCGCGGTGTCGCGGGGAGCGGCAGGAGCGGCCTGTGACAGCCGCCCACCCTACGCGGCGCCAGTGACACGAGATGCGTCGGGGGCTGATGGGGCGTGCGAGCCCGCAGGTTGGGCCGCGGCAGCCCTAATCAATCCTTGCGAGTTCAACATTCGGCCATGGGTCCGACCCCGTTCGCGGTTCCGCTTCCGCCTCCGCCTCCGCCGTACGCAGAACCGCCCGCGCCACCGCGTCGGCGTCCGACAAGGTGACCGAGTCCACGCCGGGCCGGGCGCCCGCCGCGGTCACCCAGTGCACGCCCTCCGTGGGGACGCCGAAGGCGAATCGCCTCGGGTGCGCGGTGCCCTGGCGGTCGATCAGACGGTAGGGGCGCGGTGTGACGTCCAGGCCTCCGGTTTCGTAACCGTCCACGGTGTGCGGCCGGCATCCGCCCGTCCGGAACAGGGCCGCGAGGAGTGTGTCGGCGGTGCGCCGCAGATCCGGCTCCGGCAGCCGCGCCTCGACGAGTGTGCGGACGCGTACGGTCGAGCCCGGGACGTCGGGGGAGTGCGCGACCCAGGCCCCGGCCTCGTCCCGCACCTCCAGGCGCGGGCCCACGACCTCCAGGACACCCGCCTCGATCAGGGCGGTCATCTCCTCGATGCGCCGCCTGGGCGGACCGATGGACAGGAAGGCGTTGAGCGGGGTGTACCAGCGGTCGAGATGGTCCCGGCGGGAGGCGCCCGACAGACCGCCGTGGTCGACGATCAGCCGCACCTCGTTGCGCAGGTCGCGCAGCACGTCCAGGGCGGCCTTGAGCGGGCCCTCGACATTCCCGAGCGCGGCCTGTGCGGCGTCCTCGCGGAGGTGGTCGAGAAGCCAACTCCGCCATTTGGACACCGAGTCGAAGGTGACTCCCGTATAGGGACGGGAGATGCGGTCCCAGCACCAGCGGTCCGTACGGGATATGCCGAACTCGTCGAGCAGGGCGCTCTCCTCCGGGCCGCCGTGGCCTGTGGCGAGAAAGCGGTCCCGGAAGTCGGGTCGCCCGGCGTCCCGGCTGCCCAGCAGGGCCTCGTAGTAGACCGTTTCCACCTCCTTCGCCACCAACGGCCATATCTCCGCGAGGAAGTCCGGTGCCTCCCCGGAGTCCGCGCGCTTGCGGAACCGGGCTATGGCCTCGTCCGTCAGCAGCAGCGGCGCATGGCGGCCGTAGGGGCCCTTCGCGTTGTCGCCGCGCGCCTGGTACGGAACGCCGCGCCGCGAACCGGCGTACAGTCGCGGCTCGCGGCCCGAGGGGCGGTAGCGCAGCCCGTCGGCGGTGCGGACGAAGCGGCCGCCGCGGCCCGTCGTCAGCAGGGCCATGTGGTCGAAGAAGTTCAGGCCCAGGCCGCGCAGCAGGACCGGTTCGCCGGGGGCGAGCGGGGAGAGATCGACGTCCGCGGGGTTGGCGGGCGGGATGTGACGCAGGCCGTGGCGGGCCGCGTGCGCCGCGAGCCGTTCGTGGCCGGGGTCCGGGACCGTGGGGAGGTGCCCCTGGGCGAGGACCACGGCGGACAGACCGGTCAGGGTCCGGCCGGTGGAGAGGGTGAGCGTCTGACGGCCGTCGGGTGCGTCGTCCAGGCGTATCGCGCGGGCGGTGTGCACCTCGACCCGCAGGGCGTCCGGCGCGCCGTCCACCACGTGGGCGAACACCCACTCCAGGTAACGGCCGTACTGGGCGCGGGTCGGGTAGTCGTCGGGACCCAGGGCCTTCCCGTACGCCTCCGCATCCCCCTCCGCCCGGTTGTCCCGCGCCCACTCATGCAGGCTCGGCCCCGGCCGGACGGGCCCCGCGCACTCCACGCTCTCGTCGGTGAACAGCGTCACCTGGCAGGCCACCGTGTTCATCAGCAGCTCCGGCGACTGCGCTGTGCGCCAGACCCGCCCCGGTCCCGGCGGCGCCGGGTCGACGACGTGCACCGTCAACCGCGCCCCGGGCGGGAGCAGTTCGGGCGCGGAGGCGCAGAGGCGTTCCAGGACACTCGTGCCGCGCGGACCCGCGCCGACGAGGGCGACGGAGACCGGCACGGGTTCCATGGTCGCGGCAGACAAAAGGGTGACTCCCGGGCGTGTGGGGGACGCATATGGCAGCGGACCGTCCCTTGGAAGCGGACGGTCCGCCTCATCATGCCGGGGTGGGCCACGGAAACCAACGCGCGTCCCACACGCCCCAGTTGTCCCTCATGGGGTGGTCAGGGGTGACTCCTCCACGGTCGTCAGCGCCTCCGTCGCCCCGTACGGTACGGAACGACGGAGACGAGGGGGAGAGGCGGGCCGGGGATCAGCAGCTCGCGAGGTAGCTCTGGAGGGCGCTCTTCTCGGCCGAGTCGACCGAGAGGTCGTAGTAGTACTTCACCTGCACCCAGGCTCGGACGTAGGTGCACCGGTAGGCGGTGCGCGACGGCATCCAGGTGGCCGGGTCCTGGTCGCCCTTGGACTGGTTCACGTTGTCCGTGACGGCGAGCAGCTGCGGACGGGTGATGTCGTTGGCGAAGGCCTGGCGCTCCGAGGTGGTCCACTGGCTCGCGCCGGAGTCCCACGCCTCGGCGAGCGGGACGAGGTGGTCGATGTCCAGGTCGGAGGCGGCGGTCCAGGTGGCGCCGTCGTACGGGGAGTACCAGCTGCCGCTGGTGGCCGCGCAGGAGGAGTCGGTGACGACGTTCGTGCCGTCCCGCTTGAGGATGTACTCGCGGGTGTTGCAGGTGCCGCTGATGGTGATCCAGGTCGGGAACAGGGAGCGGCTGTAGCCGGTGCGGTCCTCCGTCGCCACGGTGAGCGAGGCGAGGTAGGTGCGGGCGGTGGCGGCGCTGACCGGGGTGGGGAGCGCGGCGGAGGCGGTCGGACCGTTGAAAAGTCCGACGGAGGCCATGACTCCGGTAAGCGCCGCGAGTATGCTCAGGCGTCGACGCGCGTAGACCTTGGGCATGCGAACTCCCTTGTGGGGTGGGGGTTTTGGGGTGCGGGCGAAGGAATGCTCGCGGGGGGTTGTTGCCGTCAGGTGTGTGTTAGGTAAGAAGCTAGTGACGCGTACATGACAAAACAAGGGCCCGGTGTGACTTTCGGCTCAGCGGGACCCGCCCGGCGGTCGCGTACGATGGACGGCGCAGAAGGGGAGTAGCTCTTCGCCGGACCGTCGACATACTGCTCAGCCAGCCTGAGCCGGCGCCCGGAGGCGGACCCACCCTGTGGATCCGCCAGCGAGACCTTCGGCAAGCAGTGCACGCCCGTGCCGTACGGCACGGGTGAACCGTGTGCTGCCGTGCCGAGGTGTCGCAGCAGTCACAGCAGTCGCAGCACTCTCGGTGGGGCAGCCCCGACCGATTGAGGAACCTTGATCAGCATCACCGTCCTGGCGCTCGTCTTCGGCGTCGTCTTCCTGGCCGAGCTGCCGGACAAGACGGCCCTCGCCGGACTCGTCCTCGGCACCCGCTACCGCGCCTCGTACGTCTTCGCCGGTGTCGCCGCCGCCTTCGCGCTGCACGTCGCGCTCGCCGTCGCGGCGGGCAGCGTGCTGACCCTGCTCCCGCAGCAGATCGTGCACGCGCTCACCGGAGTGCTCTTCCTCGGCGGCGCCGCCATGCTGCTGATGAAGAAGGACGACGGCGACGAGGAGATCCGCAAGCCCGAGAACCAGAGCTTCTGGAAGGTGTCGGCGGCGGGCTTCATGCTCATCCTGGTCGCCGAGTTCGGCGACCTCACCCAGATCATGACGGCGAACCTCGCGGCCCGTTACGACGACCCGCTGTCGGTGGGTCTCGGCGCGGTCCTCGCGCTGTGGGCGGTCGCGGGCCTCGGCATCGTCGGCGGCAAGGCGCTGATGAAGAGGGTGCCGCTGCGGCTGATCACGAAGGTCGCGGCGCTGCTGATGCTCGCCCTCGGGGTGTGGAGCCTGTACGAGGCCGTCGCGGTGTGACGGGGTGCGGTGGCGTGAGGCGGAGCCGTTTTGTATCGTGGAGAAACAAAGTGGCTCCCGCTCGCTTTCCCTGACCGGCGGGCGGGGCCGCCTTGTCCCCAGGGGTGCCCGCCGGCCCCCTTCCCGCGCTCTGGAGCCATGCCGATGACGGCCACGACCGTTCTCACCGCCCGCGCCCTTCTCCTGGACATGGACGGCACCCTCGTCAACTCCGATGCCGTCGTGGAGCGTTGCTGGCGGCGCTGGGCCGAGCGGCATGGGCTGGACGCCGACGAGGTCATGAAGGTCGTGCACGGACGCCAGGGCTATGCCTCGATGGCCGTCCTGCTGCCGAACCGCCCCATGGAGCAGAACCACGCCGACAACGCCCGCATGCTCGCGGAGGAGACCGCCGACATGGACGGCGTGGTCGAGGTCCCCGGCGCCGCCGCGTTCCTCGCCTCCCTCGCCGGCCTCCCGCACGCCCTCGTGACCTCGGCGGACGTGGCGCTGTCGACCGCGCGCATGGCTGCCGCGGGTCTGCGGCTGCCCGACGTGCGGATCACCGCCGAGTCCGTCGGCGCGAGCAAGCCGGACCCCGAGGGTTTCCTCAAGGGCGCCGCCGAACTGGGCGTCGCGCCCGAGGACTGCGTCGTGTTCGAGGACTCCGGCGCGGGTATCGCCGCGGGGCGCGCCGCCGGGATGCGGGTGGTGGGCGTCGGCCCCCGGGCCGCGCTGCACCGCCCCGACGTCCTGATCCGGGACCTACAGCGGGTACGGGCGGAGGCCGCCGCCGACGGGACGATCCGAGTGCACTTCGGCTGACCGGGCGGTCGCCTCGGCTGACTGAGCGGTCACCTTCGGCAGCCGGATGCCCGCCGCCGACGGCTCCGCTGTACCGCCTGGGCCCTGTCGTCGAATTCCCGCGGACCGTTCCGTCCGCCTACGGCTCGGTCGTCTCCGACTCCAGCTTCGTCCGCGTCGCCGGCCCGTACACGCCCCACTCGTCTCCCGTGATGCCGCGGGAGAACTGGTAATTACGGACGGCGTTCTCCACCTGGCTGTCGAACCTGCCCTTGGCGGGGCCGGAGTACAGGCCGATCTGAGTCAGGCGGAGCTGGAGTTCCTTGACCTCGGCATTGTTGTCGCCGCGGCGCAGGACCGGGCCGATGGGCTGCTCGTGGCTGCTGGACGGCGTCGGCGACGGCGAGCCGCCGGCCGGCGCGGTCGTCGGCGCCTGGCTCGGCGTGGGCGAGGAGGACGGGCTCGGCGACGTGCTCGACGGCGAGGGCGACTCGCTGGCGCTCGGCGACGGCTTCCCGCTCGCCGACGACGATGCCGACGCCGAGGCGGACGCCCGGGCCGCCGGTGCCGACGATCCGCTCGACGGCGACTTCTCCGGCAGGGTCGCCCGTACGTCCTGGGGCAGCGCCGCCTTCCGCTCCGGAGGGTCGTACGAGAACAGCCCGCTGGCGAACCCCGCGGCCGCCACGACCGCGACGACCGCTCCACCTGCCGCCAGCAGGAGGGTCCATCGCCGACGCCTGGGGACCGGTGGCTCCTCGCCCGCCGACGCGGAGGTGCCGGGCACGTCCCGTACGGTTCCGAGCCGCATGGTCTCGTCCGCTGCGGCGGCGCCCGAGAACGCCGCCGTCCCGTCCGGCACGGCCGCGAGCGATACCGTCTCGGCCGCGGCCGCCCTGTCCGGGGTGTGCTCCTGCGGCACGGCCGTCAGCCGCATCGTCTCGTCCGGGGCCGCGTCGTGCGCCGGTGCGTCGGTTTCGCCGTCCACGGTGGGGGCGCCCAGCCCCACGTACGGCCTGATCCGCAACGGATCGAAGTCCTCCGCCGCTGCCGCCTCCGCCGTACGCGCGTCCCGGAGCGCGTCGGACGCCCGCCGGGTGCATCCGCACGACGGCGTGCCGTCCGGCCGCCGTGGCGCCCCGCACTCCGGGCAGGCCTGTCCGTTCGTTCCGTTCACGCTTGGGTCCCCTCCCCACCGAATTCCAGAGATTATGCAGATCTCCCCCACAGAATCTCCCGGTGACCCCCGGAATCTCCGCTTCCCATCGGTACTCAACAGGCCATAACCGGCCACACCGACCACGATGAGAGAGCACGATGGACGAGACCCCCGAGGCCGCGCGGAGCGTGATGCCCGGGCCCGGTCCGTCAAGTCCGTACGACTGTCCATGGGAGGTCGCCATGACCGGTGACGCAGAGGGCGGAGCGGGAGAGGCACCGGAGGCCGAGATACGCGGGCCCGGGACCGGTGCCAGTGCCGGTGCCGGCACCGATACCGGCTCAGGCGGTCCCGTCGTGGGACGGCACGCCGCGCCCGGTGACGAGGGCGTGCACGGCGGTGTCCTCGTCTCCATCGGAGCGCTGCTGCTGGGCATGCTGCTCGCCGCCCTCGACCAGACGATCGTGTCGACCGCGCTGCCCACCATCGTCAGCGATCTCGGCGGTCTCGAACACCTGTCGTGGGTGGTCACCGCCTATCTGCTCGCCTCGACCGCCGCGACCCCCCTGTGGGGCAAGCTCGGCGACCAGTACGGGCGCAAGAGGCTGTTCCAGGCCGCGATCGTGATCTTCCTGGCCGGTTCCGCGCTGTGCGGAATGGCGCAGAACATGCCCGAACTCATCGCCTTCCGTGCCGTCCAGGGGCTCGGCGGCGGTGGACTCATCGTCCTGTCCATGGCGATCGTCGGGGACATCGTCCCGCCCCGGGAACGCGGCCGGTACCAGGGGCTGTTCGGTGCCGTCTTCGGCGCCACCAGCGTGCTCGGGCCGCTCCTCGGCGGCCTGTTCACCCAGCATCTGAGCTGGCGCTGGGTGTTCTACGTCAACCTGCCCGTCGGTGTCGTCGCCCTCGCCGTGATCGCGACGGTCCTGCGCATCCCGCGGAAGTCCGAACGGCACGTCATCGACTACCTCGGCACCTTCCTCATCGCCTCCGTCGCCACCTGTCTGGTCCTGGTCGCCTCCCTCGGCGGCACCACCTGGAGCTGGGCCTCGCCGCAGATCGTCGGCCTGGCGGTCCTCGGCGCACTCCTGCTCGTGGCCTTCCTGCTCGTCGAACGCCGGGCCGCCGAACCCGTCCTCCCGCTCAAGCTCTTCCGCGTGCGCACCTTCACGCTCTCCGCGGTCATCAGCTTCATCGTCGGCTTCGCGATGTTCGGCGCGATGACGTACCTGCCGACGTTCCTGCAGATCGTCCAGGGCATCACGCCGACCATGTCCGGCGTGCACATGCTGCCGATGGTGCTCGGCATGCTGCTGTCGTCCACCGCGTCCGGCCAGATCGTCAGTCGCACCGGCCGCTGGAAGGTGTTCCCGATCGCCGGTACGGGTGTCACGACCCTCGGCCTGCTCCTGCTGCACCAGCTCGACGAGCGCAGCAGCACGGCAGAGATGAGCGGCTACTTCTTCGTCTTCGGCCTGGGCCTCGGCCTGGTCATGCAGGTCCTGGTGCTGATCGTGCAGAACGCGGTGGCGTACGAGGACCTGGGCGTCGCCACCTCCGGCGCCACCTTCTTCCGGTCCATCGGCGCCTCGTTCGGTGTGGCCGTCTTCGGCACGCTCTTCGCGAGCCGGCTCGGCGGCCGGCTCACGGCGGCGCTCGCGGGGCAGCCGCTCCCGGCGGGCGTCACCCCGGACGCCCTGAAGGCCGACCCGCGCGGCATCGCGGCCCTGCCGGCCACCGTACGGCCCGGCGTCCTGCACGCCTTCGCCTCCTCCATCACGGACGTCTTCCTCTACGCCGCCCCGGTCGCCCTCCTCGGCTTCGTGCTGGCGTGGTTCCTGCGCGAGGACAAGCTGCGCGGCTCGGTGACCGCGCCGGACGTGACGGAGACACTGGCGAGCAACCCGGTGCAGCGTTCGTCGTACGACGAGGTGTGCCGGGCGCTGTCCCTGCTCGGCTCGCGGGAGGGACGGCGTGCGGTCTACGAGAAGATCACCAGCCGAGCCGGTTACGACCTGCTGCCCGCGGCGAGCTGGCTGCTGCTGCGGATCAAGAAGTACGGCTGGGCCGAGCCCGCGGTGCTCGCCGAGCGCAGCACGGTCCCGCTGAACGTGATCCTCGCCGCCGCGCGGCAGCTGGAGGAGCGGCGGCTGGCCGTACGCGAGGGACTCGACCTCGTCCTCACCGAGCAGGGCCGCGAGGTCGCCGAACGACTGGCCGAGGCCCGCGAGGAGTCCCTGGCCGAACTGCTCGGCGACTGGTGGGGGCCGGACCGCCCGACCGACCTGGTCAGGCTGGTGCAGGAACTGACCACGGAGATGTGCGGCTCGTACGCGGAACGCCCGCACAACAACGGACCGGGCACCCGCCCGCTCGGCCGGGCGGCCTAGACCCGGACCCCTTCGAGCCGCTTGCTGAACCAGTGCTCCGCGTACTCGTGGTCGTTGTACGGCTCGGTCTCCGTGTAACCGAGCCGCGCGTACAGGGTGCGGGCCTCCACCAGGTCGTTGCGGGTGTCGAGGACGATCCGCCGCGCGCCGAGCGCCCGGGCCGCGTCCTCGGCGGCGGCCACGAGGAGCGGGGCGCCGCCCCGGCCGCGCATCTCCTCGCGCACGAAGACACGCTTGAGCTCGGCGGTGGCCGCGTCCAGCAGCCGTACGCCCGCGGTCCCCACCGGCTCGCCCCCGTGCCGGGCCACCAGCAGCGTCCCGTTCGGCGGAGCCAGGTAGGCGCCGGTGTCCGCGGCGATCTCACGCTCCAGCTCGTCCGGGTCGGTCGTGCGCCCCTCGAAGCGTTGGTACCAGCGGTCGCTGACCTCCGTGTAATACGCCCGCCACAGTGCGGCGGCGACGGGAGAGTCATGGGGCTCCGGGGCGACGGTCCAGGTCATGACGGACATTCTCCGGAGCGGCCCCACCTGGCCCGCAACTGAATATGCGTGCCCTCCGGTTGTGCGCCCTCCGGCTCTGCGTGCCCTCCGGTCGGTGACCCGCGGCTCGTTTGGCGTCGGCCGTCGGGGCAACCCGGTCGGAAGACGGCCCGCCGGGCCGAGAGACCGGAAGGCAGCCATGTCCACAGGCTTGATCATCGCTGTGATCGTGATCGTGGCGATCGCCGTCGTCGCCGCGGCGGCCGTCCTGTTCCTGACCGCGCGGGGCACACGCGGCGGACAAGGTCTGGAGAGCCGCTTCGGACCCGAGTACGAGCGGACCGTGGCTCGGCACGACGGCGACACCGAGGCCGCGGATCGCGAACTCACCGAACGGCTGAAGCGGTACGGCTCGCTGCACGAGCGGCCGCTGGAGGCGGCCGAGCAGGAACGGTACACGGCGCGCTGGACAGCCGCGCAGGAGAGGTTCGTCGACTCCCCGAGGGAGGCGGTGAGCGAGGCGGACCGCCTGCTCGCCGAGCTGGCGGGCGCGCGGGGTTACCCCGACGGCGGCCGCTCCGAGGAACAGCTCGACGCGCTGTCCGTGTATCACGCCGACCACCTGGGCGGCTATCGCCGACTGCACCAGGTCGCGGGCGCCCCGGCTCAGGGCGCGGCCGGGAGCCGCGCGGGTACGGAGGAGATGCGCGCGGCCATGCTGGACGCCCGTGTCCTCTTCGAGGACCTCGTGACCCCCTCGCGCGGGAGGCAGTCGTCCGGCCCGACGGCGAAGACGCCCAGGCATGCCGCCCATCGCACCCAGGGGCGGTTCCATCTCCCGTGGGCGTTCCACAGGCAGCATGTGAAGGGGAGTTGAGGGTGATGACCGATCTGACACCGGGCGGTGACGCCGAGCGCCGTGAGCCGACCGGAGCACGACGGTTCGGCATGGAGGAGCCCCGGGAGGCCCCGGAGGCGCCGACCGGTCCGGGCGAGCGTGGGCAGACGGCCGAGACCCGGGCCGACAGGGCCGAGCGCGGTGAGGTCGCGGAGCCCGGGCCGGTCGGCGGTCGGCGGGAGGCACGGCTGCTGCCGCGCGAGGAGTACGACAAGTACGAGCTCCGGTTGCAGCACGCCGTCGGCGATTTCGTCGACGAGCCGCGGCACGCCGTCGAGGAGGTCGACCAGGTCGTGGAGGAGGTCGCCACACTGGTCAACGAGGCCGTGGCCGCGCGGCGGCGCACCCTGAAGGCCGCCTGGCAGACCACCGGCGAGGAAGCGCACGCCACCGCCGACACCGAGCAACTGCGGCTCGCCCTGCGCGACTACCGCGCGACGGCCGAGCGGCTGCTGAACATGTGAGCTGCTCAGCCGTCGGTCCCTGCCATCGAGGCAGCCGCAGCCGTCGGTCATGGAGGCGGGGTCGGCCCCGGACCATGTCCCGGGATCGACCCCGCTGCTCCTGCGCTCCTCAGTCCGCCGTCGGGCGGGCGGCCCGGCGCTCGCGCCACTCCCGTACGACCTCGTCGACGTCGTACGGCTTGAGGCCCAGCGGCGGTCCGGGTGGCGGCTTGAACATCATGTCGCGGATCTTCACATTGAGGTCCTCGACCAGCCGCCGTACCACCCGCTCGGACGGCGCCACCGCGGCCGCCGCCAACGTGTCCTCTGCCTCTTTGCGCAGGGCCAGCGTCGGCGGCAGGACCGCGATCCCCTCGCGGGCCATCTTGCGCTTGATCCACCACAGTTCGTCGTACTCCGTCTCCGCGACGGCCGGTGCCGGCTCGCCGGCGCCGGGGAGGTTCGCGAACTCCCCGCGTGCCTGGGCGTCACGGATCTGTTTGTCGGCGAAGGACTCGAAGCTCACGCCGGGTGGCTTGCGCTCGGTCATGCGTCCATTGTGCCGGACGTCACCCAAAGGGTCGATCGGGCGAATTATCATGCCGCCTCGGTACGCCAAACGGGCGAACCCGCAGGACACTTGACCGCCGCACTCAGGAGGAGCGCACGTGCTCGAACTCACCATGGCCTCGGTATCCGGGGCGGACGCCGGGTCGACGGCCGGCATGCTCATGGCCGACGCGCCCAGCGACCCGGGCACCGTGCTCAGGGTGGGCAGGGACAAGTCCGTGTGCCGGCTGGCGACGCCCGACGACTGGCTGTTCGTCTCGCGCGTCCACCTGGAGTTCCTGTGCGGTCCCGACGGCGACTGGCAGGTCACCTGGCTGCGCGGCACCCACGCCGAGCCCTCCTCCGAGGTGGTGCTGGCCCTGGCCGGGCACCCGGCCCAGCCCCTGCCCTACGGCGGCACGGTCAGGCTTCCGCTCGGCGGCTCGGGCGAGCTGGTGATCCAGGACCGCACCGCCCCGCGCAGCGTCAACGTGGGCTTCTTCCACGAGGCCTGAACGAGGCCCGAAACAAGGCCGGAAACGAGGCCTGAGACGGCCCGACGGTGCGCGCCGGCGTCAGGCGGCCACGACCCGCGCCAGCGCGAAACCGTCGTGCCCCTTGCTGCCCACCGTCTGCACCGCCGTGCCGCTCAATCTCGGGTGCGCGGCGATCAGTTCGAGCGCGGCCCTGGTCCCCCGCACGCTCGGGTCCTCGCTGCCCGCGTCGGTGACCTGGCCGCCGCGTACGACGTTGTCGAGGACGATCAGGCTGCCGGGGCGGGTCAGCTTGAGGGCCCACTCGATGTAGTGCGGGTTGTTGGCCTTGTCCGCGTCGATGAAGACCAGGTCGAACGGTTCCGGGTGTTCCTCGGCCAGCTTCGGCAGCGACTCCAGGGCCGGGCCGACCCGCACCTCGGTGATCCGGTGCAGGTCCGCCCGCTCCAGGTTGCGGCGGGCGACCTCGGCGTGCCGGGCGTCGTACTCAAGGGTGATCAGCCGGCCGTCCGCGGGCAGGGCGCGGCCCAGCCAGATCGTGCTGTAGCCGCCGAGCGTGCCGATCTCCAGGATGCGGCGTGCGCCCTGGAGCTGGGCGAAGAGCTGGAGCAGCTTGCCCTGGTTCGGCGCGACGTTGATGGCCGGAAGCCCGGCCGCGTCACTGTCCCGCAGCGCCGCGGTGAGCACCTCGTCGGCGGGGGCGAGAAGGGTGGTGAAGTACGCGTCGACGTCGTTCCAGAGATCTTGCGATGTGCTCATGCATCATGCCTTTCGTATCCCTAGTTAGATTTACTAACTAGCCTCCCTAACGAATGTAGCCGGGTGCAGGGCTCCGTGTCAGCGGATGTCATCCG
The DNA here is from genome assembly GCF_031583065.1 of Streptomyces sp. CGMCC 4.7035. GTDB lineage: Bacteria > Actinomycetota > Actinomycetes > Streptomycetales > Streptomycetaceae > Streptomyces > Streptomyces yaanensis. Next base: position 6,359,935 of record NZ_CP134053.1, on the reverse strand, counting down.
ATCGGGCGATGTTGTCCGCTGTCCCGTTTGTCGGCCCATCTCGCGCGCAGAGGGATGGACGCGGGAGTAGGCCGCGCACTGTCGTCATCCGGACAAATGCCGGGTGGACCTCAGGTGAAGAGAGGGTTGCCTGCGACTCACAGCGCGGGCGCTGCCAAGCCCATAGGGTTCGGGACAGGGGTGTACACACGGGGCAGGCTGGAACCTACGGGACAAACGGGGTGGGAGGGCCGACGCGGCGTGGCGAACGTTGAGCACAGCGGGCAGATGGGCAGTGCCTTCGGGGCGGGGTCTGCACAGGAGGCGAAGGCGCGGCTGAAGGCGACCCGCGCGGGTCTCTGGCTGATCACCGCCGTCCTGGCGGTACGGCAGGTGACCGTCGTCCTGAGCACGCGCCATGGAGAGCGGCTGACGGCCCTGGAGACCTGGGGCGGCCCGAACGGCGTCCTGCACGTGAACGGGTCGCTGTACGACTCGACGCTGTTCACCGGCACACCGTTCGCCGGACTCGTCCTCAAACCGCTCACCCGGGCGGCCCAGCAGGCCCTCGGCTGGGGCTGGACCTTCGGCACGCTCCTGCTCGTCGTCGCGCTCGGCACGGTCGCCGCCCGCGCCCTGCCGCCGCCCGTGACCCGGCGCTCCTCGCTCCTCGCCGCGCCCGTCGCGATAAGCCTGCTCATGCTGTCGCTGCCGGTGCGCAACACCCTCTATCTCGGCCAGACCAGCATCATCCCGGTACTGCTGGTCCTGCTCGCCTGCTTCGCCGTGCGCGACGAGCGGACCGGCGGACTGCTGATCGGCGTCGGAGCCGCGCTCCAGCCGACCGTGCTGCTGTTCGCACCGCTGCTGTGGTTCACCGGCCGCAGACGGGCCGCCACCTCCGCCGCCGGCACGTTCGCCGTGTGCACCGCGCTCGCCTGGGCGGCGATGCCGCACGACTCGTACACCTACTGGGTGCACCATCTGGCCGGCGTCGGCCTGGGCGGCAAGGCCGACGACCACGCCAACCAGTCCCTGCACGGGGCACTGCTCAGGCTCGGCCTGTCCGGGCCGCTCGAAATCGGCCTCTTCCTCGTGTTCGGTGCCGCCGTCGTGGTTCTCGGGCTGCGCCGGGCGATCCGGTACGCGGGCGACGGACAACTGCTGCTCGCCGTCGCGGTCACCGGCTGCGTGGCGGTCGCCGTGTCGCCCACGACCTGGCAGCACCAGCTTCTGTGGCTGCTGCTCGCGGTCGTCGGCCGCGTCGGCAGACGCGCCTCGGACCGGTACGTATGGCCGGTCGCCGTCGTCCTGCTGATGACGCTGCCCGCGAAGATGCTGTTGCCCAACATGGCGGTGCTCGACCCACTGCGCGACAACCTCGTGCTGCTCGCGGCCCTCGCCGCCGCCACCTTCGTACCGTTCCTGTCCCGGACCTCCCCCTTCTACCGGGCCCCGGTCCCCACCCAGGCCGCACCGCCCGTCCCGACCCGCCGGCAACGCGTCCCGCTCCTGCCGTTCCTGCGCCGGATCCTCACCCGCCCCAACCTGCTGCTCGAACTGCTCCTCCTCCGGGTCACCTACGCCGCCTACCAGCAGGTCCGGCTCGCGGCGACCGGCGGCAGCAACGCGGCGGGCCGGGTCACCGCCGAGCAGCACGGCGAGCAGATCCTCGCGATCGAACGCTTCCTGCACCTGGACATCGAGCACTGGGTCAACCACGCCGTCGTCCAGGTCGGCCGGCTGCGGGACTTCTTCGACTTCTACTACGAGTCGTTCCACTTCGTGATCCCGCTGACCGTCCTGGGCCTGCTCTACTGGCGCCGCCCGGTCGACTACCGCTGGGCCCGCTCGGCGCTCGGCTTCGCCACCCTGCTCGCCCTCGTCGGCTTCTGGCTCTACCCGCTGGCCCCGCCACGCCTGATGCCGGAACTCGGGATGATCGACACCGTGCACGGCGTGCAGGACTTCTCCAAGCCGGACTACGGCGCGCTGACCGCGCTGACGAACCAGTACGCGGCGATGCCCTCGCTGCACTTCGGCTGGTCCCTGTGGTGCGGTGTCGTCATCGCGATCGTCGCGTCCAAGTGGTGGATGAAGACGCTCGGCCTGCTTCACCCGCTCTTCACGGTCTCGGCGATCGTGGCCACCGGCAACCACTGGGTGCTGGACGCGGTGGGCGGCGGGATCGTCGTCGGCGCGGGCTTCGGGCTCGCCTACGTCTTCCAGGGCCCGCGCGCACGAGTGGTGACGACCGCCGCCGAGGTCAGCAGTGCGCCGGTGCCGGTGAGGGAGCGTACTGCGAGCTGATCCGGTACGCGCCCGGCGAGGTGACCGTCAGCCGGGCGAACTCGCCCTCCCGGCTCAGGCAGCCGCTCTCGGCGTGCAGCCACGGCGAGTAGGCGATGCGCACCGTCACCGAGCCGGCCCGGGGCATCCGGACCTCCATCTCGGTGCTCGTCGTACCCAGGACCGTGGCGGGCGCCGACACCAGCGGCACCGCCTCGCGCACCCGGTACACCCGCCAGTGCGCGTCCTGCCACACCGGCTCCAGCCAGGCCGGCCGGTTCTCGCGCACCAGCCGCGCCTCCTGCTCGGCGGGCCCGTCCGGCTTGCCGAGCGGCAGGACGACGAAGCCCACCGCCCAGCGGTCCAGCCAGCTCCGGTAGGTGGCGGCCGAGAACGTGCCGTCGTAGAAGAGACGGCCGCGCTCGACGTCGAGCTGCCGGTTCCAGCCGCGCGCCATGTTCACATGCGGGGCGAGCGCGGTGGCCTCGCGGTGGTTGCGGGCCGGGACGACCTCGACGCGGGACCGGTCGGCGCCGAGCCCCTCCAGGGCCCGTATCACCCCGCCGGTGTCCGCCGCCCAGGCCGGCACGGTGGTGGAGACATACAGGTCGGAGACGGTCTTACGGCCCACCCAGAAGACGGAGAAGACCAGCGCGGCGATCAGCAGGCTGCGGCGCAGCGTCCTCAGCCGGGGTGCGGTGAGCAGCACGGCGAGCAGCGCGGCCGGCGCGAACAGCTCCGCGAACCGCTCGACGTTCGTTCCGATCGGCGAGGGGATCAGATACACAAGGACCGTCCCGACCGCGTACACGACCCCGCTCCAGCGCGCGACCCGCCAGCCGCGCGGGGCCGGCACCGCCACGGCCAGCCCGAACAGCACCGGCTGCCAGATGCGGTCCGGATGCATCGGCTGCTCGCCGTGGAAAGGGAACAGCAGCGTGGTCGTGGCGACCACCGCGAACGGCGGCACCAGCAGCACGAGGGCCCGCCCCCAGTCCCGTACGAGCAGGAAGCCGGCGCCCACCACGGCCAGGAACAGCCCGGCCACCGGGCTCGCCATGGTCGCGAGCGTCGCGTACACCGCCGCTGGCACCAGCCGCCGCTCCCGCGTCAGCAGCACACAACCCGCGAGTCCGAAGGCGACGCCCAGCGCGAACGTCGTACGGCCCGAGGCCACGTCGCACCACAGGGCCAGTGAGGCGAGCAGCGCCGGACCGGCCGGTCTTCGGACTCCGGCGCGCACGATCAGCACGGCCGCCAGCCAGGAGGCGGCCAGACCGGAGACCACGGTGACCGTGCGCACGCCGAAACCGGCCATCAGGTACGGGGAGAGCAAGCTGTAGTTGGCGGTGTGCATCCCGCCGTACCAGAAGAGGCCGTACGCCGACCCGCCGTGCGTGCCCGCGAACCGCGCCCATGCCTCCTGGGCCGCCAGATCACCGCCGCCGGTGGCCAGGAACAGCCACCACACCGCGTACAGGGGGAGGGTGGGGAGCGTCGCGAGGAGCGGGACCCGGTGGCGGGACCAGAGACGGTGGAGCGGACGGTTCCGGGCAGTGGCCGTGTCCTCCTCCGGCCGGACCAGGGCGAGTTCGGCAGGAACCACGGGTGCGCGTTTCCGTTCGACGTCTTTGGCGGTGTGCAACGACTTGTAGAACGACTGTGCTCCTTCGAAGACGCGCATGTGAGCGGAAACGTTCATCAACGGCCGGGTCGCGTCGCGGGGTCGCGAGGGAGACAGGGGCGGGCGTAGGGGGGAAGCCCCTGCCTCCCTCGGGACGGGCCGGCGGCGCCGGGAAGCCGACGGCCCGCGCCTGTCGTCCCGCGCTCAACCTGTGCTGACCTGGAGTTCCTTCACGCCGTTGATCCAGGCGGAGCGCAGCCTGCGCGGGTCGCCGACCAGCCGGAGGTCCGGCATCGCGTCGGCGACCGCGTTGAAGATGAGGTTGATCTCCATCACGGCCAGGGACTTGCCGAGGCAGAAGTGCGGGCCTCCGCCGCCGAAACCGAGGTGCGGGTTGGGGTCGCGGGTGACGTCGAAGACGTCCGGGCTCTCGAACACCTCCGGGTCGTGGTTGGCGGAGGAGTAGAAGATGCCGACCCGGTCGCCCTTCCTGATGTGCTTGCCGCCCAGTTCGGTGTCCTGGGTGGCGGTGCGCTGGAAGGCGTTGACCGGGGTCGCCCAGCGGACGATCTCCTCGGCCGCGGTCGCCGGGCGCTCCCGCTTGTAGAGGTCCCACTGGCCGGGGTGGGTGAGGAAGGCGTGCATACCGTGCGTGATGGCGTTGCGGGTCGTCTCGTTGCCGGCGACGGCCAGCATCAGCACGAAGAAGCCGAACTCGTCGGAGGTGAGGTTGCCCTCGTCCTCGGCGGCCACCAGCGTGCTGACGATGTCCTTGGCCGGGCACTGCTTGCGCTCGGCCGCCATGTTCATCGCGTACGCGATCAGTTCGGTGGCCGACTCCTGGCCGACCTCCTCGGTGATCGCGTACTCCGGGTCGTCGTACGAGATCATCTTGTTGGACCAGTCGAAGATCTTGGCCCGGTCGTCCTGCGGGATGCCGATCAGCTCGGCGATGGCCTGGAGGGGCAGTTCGCAGGCGACCTGGGTGACGAAGTCGAAGGGGCCCTGGTGCGCGCGGGCGACCTCGACTATGGCGCTTGCGCGGGCGCGCAGCCTCTCCTCCAGGAAGCGGATGGCGCGCGGGGTGAAGCCGCGCTGCACGATCTGGCGGACCCGGGTGTGCTCCGGTGGGTCCATGTTCAGCATGATCAGCCGCTGGGCGTCGATCGCGTCGCGTTCGATGTGCTCGTTGAAGCGGATGATGGCGGTGTTGAGGGTCGAGGAGAAGAGCTCCGGGTGCGTGGAGACGTACTTGACGTCCGCGTGCCGGGTGACGGCCCAGTACCCCTCGTCCTGGAAGCCCGCCACGTTGCCCGTCTGGGGTATCCAGCACACCGGTTCGACGCGGCGCAGCTCGGCGAACTCCGGCAGGGGCACGCGGTGGTGCAGCAGATCGGGGTCGGTGAAGTCGAACCCGTCGGGCAGTGCTGGACAGGGCATCGGCGACTCCCACCATTCTGACGGTCCATCAGGAACTGCCGTGAAGGTAGTAACGGGTTCTACAAGTCGCAAGAGGTGGGGCATTCCCAATTACGTGCGGGATTCGTGCAGATCGCGGCATCGGTGGCTGCAAGACCCTTGCGGCCTTGGACGCGATGTCCGCAAACTGCACACAGAACTAGAACGCGTACTAGTTCTGCGTGGCGGGTGGGCCGGGACGCCCGCGCCGCGCGGGTGACCGAGGAGAGGACGGGCCCCCATGGCCGCGGAACCCGTGATCGTCGAAGCCGTACGCACCCCCATCGGCAAGCGCGGCGGCGCGCTCGCCAATCTGCACCCCGCCTACCTCCTGGGCGAGACCTACCGCGAACTCCTCGGCCGCACCGGCATCCACGCCGACTGCGTCGAACAGATCGTCGGCGGCACGGTGACGCACGCCGGCGAACAGTCGATGAATCCGGCGCGCACGGCGTGGCTGGCGATGGGCCTGCCGTACGAGACCGCCGCGACGACCGTCGACTGCCAGTGCGGCTCTTCGCAGCAGGCCTCGCACATGGTGGCGAACATGGTCGCGGCGGGTGTCATTGACGTGGGCATCAGTTGTGGCGTCGAGGCCATGTCGCGGGTGCCGCTGGGGTCCGGGTCGAAGCACGGTCCTGGGAAGCCCTTCCCCGACGAGTGGAACGTCGACCTTCCCAATCAGTTCGAGGCGGCGGAGCGGATCGCGCGTCATCGTGGGCTGACGCGGGAGAACGTCGACTCGCTCGGCCTCATCTCCCAGGAGCGGGCGGCGGTCGCGTGGGCCGAGGAGCGGTTCAAGAGGGAGACCTTCGCCGTACAGGTGCCGACCACCGAGGACGAGCAGCGGGCCGGTCAGGGCATGTGGCGGCTCGTCGACCGGGACGAGGGGCTGCGCGACACGTCGATGGAGGCACTGGCGGGGCTGAAGCCGGTGATGCCGACGGCGGTGCACACGGCCGGCAACTCGTCGCAGATCTCGGACGGCGCGGCGGCGATCCTGTGGGCATCCAAGCGGATGGCGCGCGCCCTGAAGCTGAAGCCCCGGGCGCGGATCGTCGCACAGGCGCTGGTGGGTTCCGACCCGCACTTCCACCTGGACGGACCGATCGACGCGACGCGTGCGGTGCTGGGGAAGGCCGGGATGTCCCTGAAGGACATCGACCTCGTGGAGATCAACGAGGCGTTCGCATCGGTTGTGTTGAGCTGGGCGCAGGTCTTCGGACAGGACCTGGAGAAGGTCAACGTCAACGGCGGTGCGATCGCGCTCGGACACCCGGTCGGGGCGACGGGGGCCCGGCTGATCACCACGGCGCTCCATGAACTGGAGCGCCGCGACAAGGAGTTCGCGCTCATCACGATGTGCGCGGGAGGCGGCCTGGCCACCGGCACAATCATCCAGCGCCTGTAGCCGTCTCGGCAGGCTACGGACCGGTGATTGGCAGATCTGTACCGGAGGGTGCGGCCCTGACCGGGCCTTCCACTGAGTCCTGAGTGGAACAGATCTGCCCATCTCATCAGTCAGCGACGTGAGTGCGGGGCATCGGGCTGACCGCTGAGGGCCGCCGCGCCGCACAGAGTGCCGTCCTCGTGCACGCCGGAAACATCCGCCACTACTTCTTCGACACCCTCACACCCCAGCAGGCCGCGGCTTTCCGGGCCTGGAGCGGGCAGATGATCGACCGCGTCGAGCCGCGCCGCGGCGGGACCGCCGCCGACGTCCAGTAGGACTCCGCCTGTGCGCGGCGCCGTGCACCACGCCCGTAGGCGTGGCCGGCGCGAGCGACGCCGGGCCCAGGCGTACGGGCTGCGGTCGGCGGCGATGCCGGATGCGCGGCACTGGCAGGTTGCCCGGGGTCGGTCGTCCCACTGCCGGGCCGCTCGACGGCTGGAATCGGCCATGACTTGACGGGCGGTCATGTGCGGAGCCGGGTTGGCAGGGGCCCTCGTCGCGGCGCCGACCGCGCTCATCTGCCCAGCGTGGAGGCCTCTATGCTCATGCGCGAGCACCGTGATCAACGTGCTCGTCATGCCCACGAATGAACCCGTCGCCCGTTTTCGGGCTGTCTGAAAAGGCGTGCTGTGCATAGATTCCTGCGACTTCGCTTCACTCATCTGGTCTCGGCCCTGGCGATATCCCTGGGCGCCGTCGTCGGTCTCGGTACGCCGAGTCAGGCCGCGGCGCTCACCAACAACGTCGTCTTCAACAACCCGAACGACGCGACGGGCAAGTACGCGATCGAGAACTACCTCATCGGTCTGATCAACGGGACCCCGGCGGGCGAGACGATCCGCATGTCGTTCTACGCCTTCAACTCGCAGGCCTACTACGACGCCCTGGTGAACGCCTACAACCGCGGCGTCAACATCAAGATCGTCGCCGACGACTACGCGCCGTCGTCGAACGTCCAGAAGACGACCACCGACCTGGCGGCCGTTCTGGGGACGGACGCCGCCGCCAAGTCGTACGTCCTGCTCTGCAACGGCGGCTGCATCGAGCACAACCCCAGCGGCGGCATCATCAACCACAACAAGTTCTACCTGTTCACCAACACGTCGGGCAGCTCCAACGTGGTGGTCCAGTCGTCGGCCAACATGATCTCCGTGACCTCGGGTGTGAACGGCGGGATCAACGCCTGGAACAACGCCCTGACCGTGGTCGACCAGCCCGACATCTACCAGTCCTACATCGACCGCTTCACCGCGATGAAGGCGGCCCAGATGTCCGGGACGGCGTCGAGCGTCGACTACACGACGGCGACGGGCACCAACACCACCACCGGCACCAGCGCGAAGTCGTACTTCTTCCCGCAGCAGGACACCAGCAAGGATGTCGTCCTCGACATCCTCAACAACATCGACTGCTCGACCAACGGCAGCGTGCATCTGGCCATGTACGACATCAAGGACACGGCCGTCGCGCAGAAGCTGAAGAGCCTCGACGACGCCGGCTGCACCGTGCACGTCGCCTACACCGACCAGGGCACGTCCGACGACACCACGATCAACGCCCTCAGCGCCTGCGGCCCGCACAACGGTGTGGCCATCTACAAGTTCGACAAGACGGCTCCGCCCGCTGCCATGCTGCACTCGAAGTACCTTGTGGTGAACGCCGATTACCTCGGCACGGAGCAGCAGATCATCTGGACGGGGAGCCTCAACTACACCACCCAGTCCCTGCACGCCAACGACGAGACGCTGCTGAAGTACAGCGGGACGCCGGAGATCTACAACTCGTACGAGTCGAACTTCACCACGCTGGAGGGCCTCGGCACCTACAGCCGGGCGGGGACCTGCTAGTACCGGTCCGTCCGGTCAGGCGCCGGGCGCGGACGCGGTCATTCCCGCCCGGACGTCGTCATCGCCAGTACCCCCGCCGCCAGCGCCGCGACCAGTAGCGGGACACCCAGGCCGTGGTGCAGGACCAGCCATCCGCCGAGCAGGGCGCCCGCCAGTAGTGCGAGCACGGAGGATGTGCGGCGCGGGGACCATCCTCTCGGGCCGCCTCCGATCCTGGAGTCGGAGGCGAGCCCGGTGAGGGTCGTGGTGAGGACTGTGGTCGTCGTCAGCTCGGCCACCGCAAGCTTGCGTACCGTCGCGTTGCGGAGCCCCATCGCGAAGGCCGTGACCGCGATCAGCGTGTACACCGTGCCCGTGGCGCCCGGGGTGGCGAAGGCGACCGCCGAGGACGTGCCCAGCAGCACGGCCTCGATCGCGAGCGCCAGCCGCGCCCGGGCACGCCGCGACCCGCCGCCGTACCGTCTCGCCAGGCGCCCGCCCGCCACCGCCCCCACCAGGAACGACCCCAGCGACACGAGCGCGTGCGCGGTGGAGAAACCCGGTGCCCCGGCGGCGGCGAAGCCGAGCACCACCACATTGCCCGTCATGTTCGCGGTGAAGACGTGCCCGAGCCCGAGGTAGCTGACCGCGTCGATGATTCCGCTGACCACGGTCATCGCCAGGAGCGCCGGGACCAGGCGCAGCAGTCCGTGCGCCCGGGGGCCGTGTTCCTGTGCCTCGGTCGGCTCCGCCGTCATGGGACCTCCGGTCAGCGGGACGGGCGCGGTGCACTCAGGTCCACCACGGAAGCGGGGGATGATCGGATGTCCGGGTGATCGGTGCTTCCGTAGCGTCGGGGGCATGAGTGATGACACGCGCAAAAGCCAAGAAAAGCACACTAGTTGGACGGTGCGGCGAGGGCTCGCCGCCATGGCGGCCCTGCTGCTCGCCGGGCTCGCGGCGGCTCCCGCGGTCGCGGCCACGGACGGTCAGGACACGGCGCGGGACCGGCGGGGCGCCCTCGTCTCGGTCACCCCGGTCGTGTCCCGGGACGCGACCGGCGTACGGACGTTCCTCGCCGACCGCGACATCGCCACCGACACGGTCAGGTACGGCGTGCGGGCCTACCGGCTGACGTACCGGACCGTGGACCCGTACGGCAAACCGACCACCGCCACGGGCCTGCTCACGCTCCCCACCGGCGGCGCCCACCGGCTCGACGTCGTCTCCGACACGCACGGGACGATGGTGAACCGCGACTACGCGCCCTCGGCCGGCGACGACTTCGGGCGCGTCCCCTCCTATCTGAACGCGAGCGCGGGCCGTGCCGTGGCCGCGCCCGACTACCTGGGCCTGGGCAAGGGTCCCGGCCGCCACCCCTACATGGACACCCGCTCCTCCGTGACGGCTTCCGTCGACATGCTGCGCGCGGCCCGTACGGCGGCCGACCGGCTGGGCCGCCCGCTCACCGGCGACGTCTACGCGACCGGCTTCTCGCAGGGCGGGCAGGTCGCGATGGGACTCGGGCGGGCGCTGCGGCAGGGCGCCGACCACCACTTCCGGCTGAAGGCGCTCGCCCCGATCAGCGGCCCGTACGACATCGAGGGCCAGGAGATACCGGCGCTGTACGACGGCCGGGTCAACGACATCAGCGGGGTCCTCTACACCTCGTACTGGCTGGTCGCGCAGAACCCGCTGCACCACATATACAAGGACCCCGCCGAGGTGTTCCGCGCCCCGTACGCGAGCCGGGTCGAGGATCTGTACGACGGGAAGCACGGGGAGGAGGAGATCATCGGCTCGCTCGCGCCCACGGTGAAGGAGATGCTCACGCCCGCCTTCTACGAGCGGATGCGGCACCCGAGCGGCGGACTGCTCGCCGCGATGCGCGAGAACGACCACACCTGCGACTGGAAGCCCGACGTGCCGGTGCGGCTGTACGCGGGGGCGGCCGACACCGACGTGCCCATCGGGAACGCGCGCAGCTGTGCCGCGCGGCTGGCCGAGCACGGCGGGCGGGCGCGGCTGGTGAACCAGGGGGACGTGGACCACTTCGGGTCGTTCAAGGTGTCGGCGCCGCAGGTGGTGCGGTTCTTCGACGCCGTACGCGGCTGAGCGCGGGATCGCGGATACGCGGATACGCGGAAGCACGGAAACGCGGAAGCACGGAAACGCGGAAACGCGGAAACGCGGAAACGGCGGAAACGCCGAAGGCGGCGGCCCCGGGTTCGGGGGCCGCCGCCTACGCAGGCGTGTGAGACCGGCTCGATCAGTACCAGTGGTGGGTCGACCAGAAGTCCCAGGCCGCGGCGGGGCTGCCGTAGCGGGAGTTCATGTAGTCCAGGCCCCACTTGATCTGGGTGGCCGGGTTGGTCTTCCAGTCGGAACCGGCGGAGGCCATCTTCGAGCCGGGCAGGGCCTGGACCAGGCCGTAGGCGCCGGAGGAGGCGTTCGTGGCGGTGTGGTTCCAGCCACTCTCGTGCGAGACGATCTTGTCGAACGCGTTGAACTGCGCGGCGTCCGGAATCATCTGGCGCGCGATCGACTTCGCGGAGGAGGCCTCAGTGGGGGTCGCGGCCTGGGCGGGCACCGAGGTGAGCACCATGCCGGTCGTGGCGGCGGCCAGGGCGGCAGCGGCGAGGGCCTTCTTCGGGGAAGCGATGCGGGAGATGAAGGAGACGGTCACAGAACACTCTTTCTTCGGGGTCAGGGGCGTCGCGGACACGCCGGAACCACGTGCTGTGTGGTGGGGGCGTGCATCGGCGCCGCGGCCCGGGTGGGCTCGGCGGCGCCTTGCGACGAGATCCAGGTAAGCAGGTGCCGGACCTGTCCGCAATGACCCTTTTTACTAGTTGTGGTCGCATCCGTAACGAAAGTCGCTTATGTGATCTGGCTCTCAATCCCCAGGTCAGAGGGGAAATCGATGCGCACATGCCACTCGGTTGGATCTACGACCTCGCTTCGTAAGTGAGGGCAGTCACGTGGGGCTCGTCACGGTTCAGGTGACGGATGGTCGATGAGGCGCTGCGGCCCGTGGTGAAACGGTGTGACCCGCGCCGCACGTGGAGGGGTGGGGAGTGTGACCGGGGTCGCAGGGTGCGGGTGGCCGGGGTCGCGTGCCGGCGGGTGCGAATGTGACCGGCGCCGCACGACGGGGAGTGGGGATGTGACCGGTGCCGCACGGACCGGGCGTGGGGCTGTGATCGGCGTCGCATACGTGGTCGATAGGGTCCGCTCATGCAGACGGGGAGACTGCTCGGATCCGGGCGCACGGCCGATGTGTACGAGATCGACGGGACGGACGGGGCCTGGGTGCTGCGGCGCTACCGGGACCCGCACGGGGACGCGGCCGCCGAGGCCGTGGTGATGGACCATGTCCGGGGGCACGGCTATCCGGCACCTGGCGTGCGGTCGGCGACGCGCAGCGATCTCGTCATGGAGCGGCTGTCCGGCCCGACGATGCTGGAGGCGATCCTGGAGGGGCGGCTCGGTCCGGAGGAGGGTGGGGCGATGCTCGCGCGGCTGCTGCGTGACCTGCACGCGCTGCCCGCCCGGCGCTCCGGGGATCCGGCTGCCCGGATCATCCACCTCGACCTGCACCCGCTGAACGTGATCCTGACCGCCGACGGTCCGAAGGTCATCGACTGGGCCACTGCCGAGGAGGGCTCGCCCGGCCTCGACTGGGGGATGTCCGCGGTGATCCTCGCGCAGGCCGTCGTGGTGGGCGAACCTCGCGTGGATGGAGTACGCGCCCTGCTGGCCGCGATGCTCGCGGGCCGGCAGGGCGCGTCGTCACTTACGGAGGAGGGGCTGAAGGAGGCCCTCGCCCGCAGGGCGGCCAACCCGACCATGACGGAACGGGAGGTCGCACTGCTCGGGGAGGCGGAGGGTTTGCTTCGGACCCTGCTCTAGTTCACCCCGGTGGGTGCTCGGTGTTCCTTAGCTCAATGTCCTCCTTTCCGTGCTCTCGACACGCGGAGCATTGGGTAAAGGTTTAGCGTGGAGGGCGATCGTCCAGACCGGAACCCCGGCCCGATTCCGGCGGGCCGGGGTTCTGGCTCTGTACGTCACCTGGGTGACTCGGTTTACTTGCGCAGGGCGCCACCGCCGACGCCGCCGAAGCCGCCGCCGAAGCCGCCTTCGCCGAAGCCGTAGCCGAAGTGGCGGACCACGCGGAAGCTGGCCACCACGCCGTTACGGACCTTCACGCCACCGCGGACGCGCCGGGGGAAGATGCCGTCGGCCGTGCTGTAGGGGCCGACCGTGGCGATGGGCGCGCCGTTGTCGCAGGTGGCGCCCCGGAAGACCTCGACGGTCTTCCTGCTGTCGTTGCGGACGTTGATGCTCCTGGAGCCGAGGCCGCTGACCACGACGACGCAGCCACCAGGAACGGCCGGGAAGGACCGCTCGTTGATCTGGATCCAGCCGAGGTGGCCACGGCCGTAGCCGCCGCGGCCCCCGCCGCCACCACCGAAGCCGTCGTCGTCGTCGTCGTAGCCGCCCCGCCCGCCGCCGTCGCCGTTGTTGCCCTCGGGAGCCGCCTCGGGGGCGGCGGCGGGGGCGGCGGGGGCCGGCGCGGCGGGGGCGGCGGCCGGCTGGGCGACCGCGGCCGCCTGGGCCGGCTCGGAGGCGGCCGAGGCGTAGGTGATGCCGGTGGCCGCCAGGGCCGCGGCAGCCGCGACCGCGGCAGTAACTACAGTGGAACGCGTTGCCATTTTTTTCTCCTGTCTGAGAGACGTCGGCTGTGAGCCGATGCGAGATTGAACGTACAGATCATCTGCATCTGTGTCATATCGGACATACGGAAAATATGACGAACCATCCGATCGGCGTAGCCATGGCGCTGACGCGTCGTCATTGGGGCGTGCTTTTTGCGGTGGCGGCGGGGTGTCGACGTACGCGACTCGCGCGTGTCCCGGCGTGTCGCCGCCGACGCGCGGGGCGGCGAGTGGCGGGCGGTGGGCGTCGGGCGGCGGCCGGGGGTCTCCGGTGGACGCACCGGGTGGTGGCGTCGGTGCGTCCACCGGAGACCGGCGGCCTCCCGGGCGGCCGGTCGGCGTCCCCGTCAGGCGGTCGCGACGGTGCGGACGGTGGCGAGCTCCTCCGCCTGCGCCCCGATGTATGTGAGACATCCAAGTGTGCTTGCGACAGGGGTACTTGACCGCGTCGGGCTGTCAAGGTGCACCGACAGGCGGTGTCCTGTGGCAACTACAGGCCCGGGTGGGACGGGCGGGTCGTCGGGTCGCCGAAGGTGGGGAAAAGGTGAGGAAAACGGTCGTACGACCGGATCACACCGCCACGTACGTCACCGGATCGCCCCCCGCCACCGCCTCCGCCCGCCCCAGCTTCACCAGTCGGCGCAGATGGGCCTCGGCCTCCGAGACCGCGATGTTCCGTGAGCCGAACGGGATCTGCTCCCAGGGGCGGTTCCACTCCATGCGTTCGGCGAGCTGCCAGGGGGTGAGGGGAGTGGTCAGCAGGGTCAGGAGGCCGGTCAGGCGGGCCTCGTGGTGCGCGAGCAACTCCCGTACGCGGCCCGGCGCGTCGGTGAACGCGTGCTGGTGGGCCGGGAGCACCTCGGCGGGGCGGAGCCGTCCGACACGCTCCAGGGAGTCGAGGTAGTCGCCGAGGGGGTCGGTGACGGTGGCGTCGTCCGGGTCCTCGTACAGGCCGATGTGCGGGGTGATCTCCGGGAGGAGGTGGTCGCCGGAGAACAGGCGGCCATGGCCCGGGAGGCCGGCGGGGTGATCCTCCTCCAGGTGGAGGCAGACGTGGCCGGGCGTGTGCCCCGGGGTCCAGACCGCGCGCAGACGGCGGCCGGCCAGGTCGAGGAGTTCGCCGGGGACGATCTCGCGGTCGGGGAGCGCGGGGGAGAGGCCGGGAAGGGTGCGGCGGGGCGCGGTGCGCAGTGGGGTCACGTGCTCCTCGGGCGCGCCCGCCGCCGCGAGCTTGGCCGCCATGTACGTGAACCAGCGGTCGGGCCGGGTCTCGCGGGTGCGCTGGACGATCGAGATGTCCGCGGCGTGCATCGCGATCCAGGCGCCGGAGGCCTCCCGTACCTTGCCCGCCAGGCCGTGGTGGTCCGGGTGGTGGTGGGTGATGACGACCCCGTGGATCTCCCGGACCGATGTGCCGCAGGCCGCGAGCCCCTCGGCGAGCGTGTCCCAGGAGGCCGGGTCGTCCCAGCCCGTGTCGACCAGCACCGGCCCGCGGTCGGTGTCGACCACGTACACGAGCGTGTGGCCGAGGGGATTGTCCGGAATGGGGACCTCGATGGAGCGTATGCCTCCGCCGTGGTCGGACACCTGCGCCATGGGCTCCCCCAATCGCCGCGTTCCGGGTCACTATAACTAGAACAAGTTTCGATGGGAGCCCTGGTTGACCTTTCGGTCCCTCGTCGCACCCGTGGACTCCCCGGGGTGGAACTGGTATCAGTTCCGTATCCACATATCTGATGGATCGTCAGAGATGGCTCCCGGGGAGGCAGTCGGCCATGACCGAGCTCGTGGAACACGGACAGCTGTTCATCGGCGGGGAGTTGACCGATCCCCTGGGCAAGGACCTCATCGAGGTGGTCTCGCCGCACACGGAAGAGGTCATCGGGCGGGTGCCGCACGCCTCGCGGGAGGACGTCGACCGGGCCGTCGCCGTCGCGCGCCGCGCCTTCGACGAGGGGCCCTGGCCGCGGATGACCCTCGACGAGCGGATCGAGGTCGTGACGAGGATCAAGGACGCGATCGCCGCCCGGCACGAGGAGATCGCCCGGGTGATCTCCTGCGAGAACGGTTCCCCGTACTCCTGGAGCGTCCTCGCGCAGGCGCTCGGCGCGATGATGGTCTGGGACGCGGCGATCCGGGTCGCGCGCGACTTCACGTACGAGGAGCGGCGCGACGGCGTCCTCGGGAAGATCCTCGTGCGGCGCGAGCCGGTCGGGGTCGTGGCGGCCGTCGTGCCGTGGAACGTCCCGCAGTTCGTGGCCGCCGCCAAACTCGCGCCCGCGCTGCTCACCGGCTGCGCGGTCGTGCTCAAGCCGTCGCCCGAGTCGCCGCTGGACGCGTACATCCTCGGTGAGATCGCGAAGGAGGCGGGGCTGCCCGAAGGCGTCCTGTCCATCCTCCCGGCGGACCGCGAGGTCAGCGAGTACCTCGTCGGGCACCCCGGGATCGACAAGGTGTCCTTCACCGGGTCGGTCGCCGCCGGAAAGCGCGTGATGGAGGTCGCCTCCCGGAACCTGACGCGGGTGACCCTGGAGCTGGGCGGCAAGTCGGCGGCGGTCGTGCTGCCGGACGCGGACATCTCCCAGGCCGTGTCCGGGATCGTCCCGGCCGCCTGGATGAACAACGGGCAGGCCTGTGTGGCCCAGACCCGCATCCTGCTGCCGCGCTCGCGCTACGACGAGTTCGCCGACGCCTTCGCGCAGGCCGCGAGCGCCCTGGCGGTCGGCGACCCGCTGGACCCGGCGACCCAGGTCGGCCCGCTGGTGGCGAAGCGGCAGCAGCAGCGCAATCTCGACTACATCCGCATCGGCCAGGAGGAGGGCGCCAAGATCCTCACCGGCGGCGGGCGCCCGGCGGGCCTGGACCGCGGCTGGTACGTGGAGCCGACGCTCTTCGGTGACGTCGACAACTCCATGCGGATCGCGAGGGAGGAGATCTTCGGCCCGGTGATCTGCCTCCTGCCCTACGGCGACGAGTCCGAGGCCGTGAAGATCGCGAACGACTCCGACTACGGGCTGAGCGGCAGCGTGTGGACGGCGGACATCGAGCACGGCATCGAGATCGCCAAGCAGGTGCGGACCGGAACGTACTCGGTGAACACCTTCAGCCTCGACATGCTCGGCCCGTTCGGCGGCTACAAGAACTCCGGCCTCGGGCGCGAGTTCGGGCCCGAGGGGTACGGCGAGTATCTGGAGCACAAGATGATCCATCTGCCGGCCGGGTACGGGGAGGCGTAGCGCATGGGTGACCGCTGGCATATCGAGGTCGACCGCTCGGCGTGCATCGGCTCCGCGCAGTGCGTCCACCGCGCGGCCGACGCCTTCCGCCTCGACTCCGCCCGGCAGTCCCACCCCGTCGAGCCGGACGCCGACGCGGGCGAGCAGATCCTGGAGGCGGCGGAGAACTGCCCGGTGGAGGCCATCCTGATCACGCTGGTGGGGAGCGGGGAGCCGGTGTTTCCGCCCGAGGACTAGATCACCTGGAGCATCCCTGTCCGAATTGTTCAAAAAATCATGCTTTAGGGTATTGCGTCGGGGTGCGGGGGTGTTAATCTAGAAGTCGCCTACGAGGCGAGCAAAGAATCTCGACCGGGAGTTGCCGACTTTGGCGTGAAGCTTCGGCTTCCGCTGGGGCCGACATCGTACCGGCCGAGTAGGCCGGAAGGTCGAGAGACCTGAAGGCCGTCAGAGCCCGTCTCGTAGGTCTTTTTTGTTCCGCGTGCCCCCGCCTGGGCGCCTGGGTGATACCCCCGACCGGAGTGCTGCCTCTCGATCGGAGTGACAGGGCCTAGGCCCGTTCTTCCGGGGCCGTGAGGTCGATCAGGCGGCACACCGTTTCGATGTCGATCTTCACCTGGGCGATCGACGCGCGGCCGGAGAGCCAGGTGATCAGGGCCGAGTGCCAGGTGTGCTCGATCACGCGGACCGCGGAGAGCTGGTCCGGGGTCGGGTTCTCCAGGCCCATCGCGTCCAGGATGATCGCCGTCGTCTGACGGGAGACCTGGTCCACCTCGGGGGAGACGCTGCGGTCCGCGAAGGTCAGGGCCCGCACCATGGCGTCGGCCAGGTGCGGCTCGCGCTGGAGCGCGCGGAAGGCGCGCATCAGGGTCTCCGCCACCCGCTCGGCCGCCGTCTCCCCGGCCGGCGGCTTCTTCCTGAGGGTTCCGTGCATGCGCTCCAGCTGGTCCTGCATGGTCGCCACCAGCAGGTGGACCTTGGACGGGAAGTAGCGGTACAGCGTGCCCAGGGCCACCTGCGAGGACTCCGCGACCTCGCGCATCTGCACCGCGTCGAAACCGCCCCGGCTGGCCAGCTGTGCGCTCGCGTGCAGGATCCGGCGGCGGCGCGCCTCCTGCCGCTCGGTGAGCGGAGGTGAGGCCGGCTGCGCCGCCGGTCGCGCGGTACTGGCTGGCACCTTGGCTTCCGCAGGCATGGGTCCCTTCCGTGACAGTCGGTGAGGGCGTGCGATCGGACAGCATGGCAGGCTGTCGGCCGTGGCGCGAATCACCTGATCCACCGCTCACAGTGGCGCTACCTGCCGGTAGATTCAGAGCCTCTTCAGCGATCAAGTCTGAAACTTGTTCTAGATTACCGTCCCGGCGTAATCTCGCGGGAACTGCCAGGGAGAAGGGGCCGAGAGTGACCGCTGAGGCCAGGGAGGCGGGTCCCCAGGAGGGCTCGGCCGCCGACGGGGACCGCCCGTTGCGCATCGCGCTCCTCACGTACAAGGGAAACCCGTTCTGCGGCGGCCAGGGCGTGTACGTACGGCATCTCTCGCGCGAGCTGGTCCGGCTCGGCCACCGGGTCGAGGTCATCGGCTCGCAGCCCTACCCCGTGCTCGACGAGAGCGAGGGCCTGGAGGGCCTCTCCCTCACCGAGCTGCCCAGCCTCGACCTGTACCGCCAGCCCGACCCCTTCCGCACTCCGAAGCGGGAGGAGTACCGGGACTGGATCGACGGCCTTGAGGTCGGAACGATGTGGACCGGCGGCTTCCCCGAGCCGCTGACGTTCTCGCTGCGCGCCCGCCGTCATCTGCGCGACCGCCGCGGCGACTTCGACATCGTCCACGACAACCAGACCCTCGGGTACGGCCTGCTGGGCGACGTGGGCGCGCCGCTGGTGACCACCATCCACCACCCCATCACCGTGGACCGGCAGTTGGAGCTGGACGCGGCCGAGGGCTGGCGGCGGCGGGCGTCCGTACGGCGCTGGTACGCGTTCACGCGCATGCAGAAGCGGGTGGCGCGCCGGCTGCCGTCGGTGCTCACCGTCTCGGGCACCTCCCGCCAGGAGATCGTGGACCACCTGGGCGTGGCCCAGGACCGTATCCATGTCGTGCACATCGGCGCCGACACCGACCTGTTCTCGCCCGATCCGTCCGTGCCGCAGGTGCCGGGCCGGATCGTCACCACCTCCAGCGCGGACGTGCCGCTCAAGGGCCTCGTCTTCCTCATCGAGGCGCTCGCGAAGGTGCGGACCGAGCACCCCGGGGCGCATCTCGTCGTGGTCGGCAAGCGCGCGGAGGACGGGCCGGTCGCGCAGGCCATCGAGCGGTACGGGCTCGACGGCGCGGTCGAGTTCGTGAAGGGCATCTCGGACGCGGAGCTGGTCGACCTGGTGCGCTCGGCCGAGGTGGCGTGCGTGCCGTCGCTGTACGAGGGCTTCTCGCTGCCGGCGGCCGAGGCGATGGCGACGGGTACGCCGCTGGTGGCCACGACGGGCGGTGCCGTACCGGAGGTCGCGGGGCCGGACGGGGAGACGTGCCTGGCGGTGCCGCCCGGCGACGCGGGCGCGCTGGCCGCCGGTCTGAGCCGGTTGCTGGGGGACCCGGAGCTGCGAGTGCGGCTCGGCTCCGCCGGGCGGGAGCGGGTACTGGCGAGGTTCACCTGGGCGAAGGCCGCCGAGGGCACGGTGGCGCAGTACCGAGAGGCTGTCGCCCGCTCCGCGGGCCCGGACCTCCGCCGCCCCGCGGCGACATCGAGCACCGACCGCTCCGCGGCGACGTCGAGCACCGACCGCTCCGCGGTCCAGGATCCCGGCCGCTCCGCGGCCGCCATAGGTGTCTACTCCGAAAGCAGGGCCACGTGCTGACCGTCGACTTCTCCCGGTTCCCGCTCGCCCCCGGCGACCGTGTCCTGGACCTCGGCTGTGGTGCCGGACGGCACGCGTTCGAGTGCTACCGGCGCGGTGCGCAGGTCGTGGCCCTCGACCAGAACGGTGAGGAGATCCGCGAGGTCGCCAAGTGGTTCGCCGCGATGAAGGAGGCGGGGGAGGCGCCCGCCGGTGCCACCGCGACCGCCATGGAGGGCGACGCCCTCGCGCTGCCCTTCCCCGACGAGTCCTTCGACGTCGTGATCATCTCCGAGGTCATGGAGCACATCCCCGACGACAAGGGCGTCCTCGCCGAGATGGTCCGGGTGCTCAAGCCGGGCGGGCGCATCGCCATCACCGTCCCGCGCTACGGCCCCGAGAAGGTCTGCTGGACCCTGTCCGACGCCTACCACGAGGTCGAGGGCGGCCACATCCGCATCTACAAGGCGGACGAACTCCTCGCGAAGATCCGGGAGGCGGGCCTGCGCCCGTACGGCACGCACCACGCCCACGCCCTGCACTCCCCGTACTGGTGGCTGAAGTGCGCGTTCGGCGTCGACAACGACAAGGCGCTGCCGGTGCGCGCGTATCACAAGCTCCTGGTCTGGGACATCATGAAGAAGCCGCTGGCCACCCGGGTCGCCGAACAGGCGCTGAACCCGCTGATCGGCAAGAGCTTCGTGGCCTACGCGACCAAGCCCCACCTGCCGCGGCTCTCCGAGTCGTCGGAGTCGTCGGAGTCGTCCGAGCCGGCCAAGTCCGCCAAGGCATCCAAGTCCGCCAAGGCCGCCAAGTCCTCCGAGGCGGCCGTCAAGTGACGACCCCCCGGACAGAACACCTCGTCCTGCCCGGGGTCCTCACCGCCGAGCAGGCCGCCGCGACCGTGGGCGGGATCCTTGCCGTACAGCGGGAGGACGGCGCCATACCGTGGTTCCGCGGGCACCACCTCGACCCGTGGGACCACGTCGAGGCGGCCATGGCCCTCGACGCGGCCGGAGAGCACACCGCGGCCGAGCGAGCGTACAACTGGCTGGCCCGGCACCAGAACGAGGACGGATCCTGGTACGCGGCATACGCCGACGGCGACCCGCAGGACGTCACCGACCGCGGCCGCGAGACGAACTTCGTCGCATACGTGGCCGTCGGGGTGTGGCACCACTATCTGGCGACCGGCGACGACACGTTCCTGGACCGGATGTGGCCGACCGTGTACGCGGCCGTGGAGTTCGTGCTCCGGCTTCAGCAGCCCGGCGGGCAGATCGGCTGGAAGCGCGAGGACGACGGCACGGACGTCGCGGACGCGCTGCTGACCGGCAGCTCGTCGATCCACCATGCCCTGCGCTGCGCCCTCGCCATCGCCGAGCAGCGCGAAGAGCCGCAACCCGACTGGGAGTTGGCCGTGGGCGCGCTGCGGCACGCGATACGCCGGCATCCGGAACGGTTCTTGGACAAGGGCCGCTACTCGATGGACTGGTACTACCCGGTCCTCGGCGGCGCCCTGACGGGCACGGAGGCGAAGGAGCGCATCGAGGCGGACTGGGACCGCTTCGTGGTGCCCGGGCTCGGCGTGCGCTGCGTCGTCCCCAACCCGTGGGTGACCGGGGGCGAGTCGGCCGAACTCGCCCTGGCGCTCTGGGTGATGGGCGAGTCCGACCGCGCGCTGGAGATCCTCCAGTCGATCCAGCATCTGCGGGACGCGGAGAGCGGCCTGTACTGGACGGGCTACGTCTTCGAGGACCGGGCCGTCTGGCCCCGGGAACTCACCACCTGGACGGCGGGCTCGCTCCTGCTGGCGGTGGCCGCGCTCGGCGGCGACGAGCCGACGGTCGCGGTCTTCGGGGGCGAACGCCTGCCACGGGGCCTGGACCCGGACTGCTGCGCCTAGGGGAGTTCCCTCAGGGGTACCCCCTGCCCTGGGACCCCAGCCCTTCGTACGCCTAGCCGGCACCCAGGGCCTGGTCGTCGGGGCACCGTACGGCGGTTCCCTCGACGTGCCGGCCGTCCGGGCCCGTGACGGTCACCGGCGCCGGTTCGGCCGCCGGGGCGGCGACGCGCTGCGCCGCGGTAGCCGTGCAGATGATCTGAGCTGCCGCGAGGTTGCTGAACTCGCCCGGCCATGGGGTGAGTTCGACGGAGATTCCGTCGTCCCGCGTCGTCACCTTCACAAGGTCGGTCGAATGGTTCTCCGGCGGCACCGCGGTGGCGCCGCCAGTGGCCGGGGCGGACCAGTCCCACATGCCCGTGGGCAGCGGCAGCCGCGTGGTCACCCCCTTGGTCCGCTCCGCGTCGTTCGGCCCCAGGAGCAGCACCTTCAGGGCCGACTCGACGTCGACCGGCGCGACGGTCTGTCGGGGCCGGCCGACCAGGGCGCCGTCCAGCACGAAGTAGACCCGTATCGTCGGCACGACCCCACTCGCGGGGCCGCCCGCCTCCACCACGCCCGTCGTGGGAATGCCGCAGGAGGTGAGGGCGTACAGGGCAGGGAGGAACAGCAGCGCGGCTCGGCGTACCGCGGTCACGGCTCGGCGCGGGGGAGTCACCACTGGCTCTCCTGGGGCAGCTCGTCGTTCGGCAGGGGGAGTCGCACGGTGAAGAGGGCGCCTCCCTCGGGCCGGTTCGCCGCGTGGACGGTGCCGCCGTGCATCCGGACGTTCTCCGCGGTGATCGCGAGGCCCAGGCCGCTGCCCTCGGTGCGGGTGCGGGCGGCGTCCGACTTGTAGAACCGTTCGAAGACATGCGGCAGCACGCTGTCGGGGATGCCTGACCCGCTGTCCAGCACCTCGATCACCGCGAGCCGCTCCCCGCCGGGCTCTTCGCCCTCGTACAGGCGGAGTTCGACGGGTCGGGCGCCGTGCCGCAGGGCGTTGCCGACCAGGTTGGCGACGATGACGTCCAGGCGGCGCGGGTCGACGCGTCCGCGCAGGCTGTGGAGCGGCGGCAGGTCACAGTCCACCAGGTCGGTCCAGGCGCGGGCGACGAGGGTGTGCCGCAGTGACTCGGCGAGGTCGATCTCGTCCAGGTGGAGCACCACCGCGCCCGCGTCGAAGCGGGAGATCTCCATGAGGTCGTCCACCAGACGGGCCAGCTTCACGGTCTCCTCGCTGATCAGGCGGACGGCGGTGGCGGTGTTCGGGTCCAGTCGGGCGGCGCCGTCGTCGAGGACGTCGGTGACCGCCGACATGGCGGCCAGCGGGGTACGCAGTTCGTGCGACACGTCCGCGGCGAACCGGCGGGCCCGGGCCTCCATGCCGCGCAGTTCCGCCACCGACTCCTCCAGCGCGGCGGCCGTCTCGTTGAATGTGTGCGACAGATCGGCGAGTTCGTCGGATCCGTTGACGGCGAGGCGCGTGTCCAGCCGTCCCTCGGCGATGCTGCGGGTGGCGCGGCGCAGCGCCCGTACCGGCCGCAGGACCCCGCGGGCGGCGAGCAGAGCCAGCAGTACGGCCAGCACCAGGGCGGGCACGGTGGCCCGCTCGACGGCGGTGACCAAGGCGTCGACGTAGGCCCGTTCCGTTTTCTGCGGCACCGTCAGGAAGACCTTGACCCCGGAGGCGTAGGAGCCTTCCCCGACGGGGCCGGCGAAGATGACCGACATGCCGACGACGAGTGAGGTGTGGCCGTGGCTGTTCACCCGCTGGAAGACGGTGGCCAGGCTGGAGTCCACGGCCTTGCGCACGTCGGGTGTCAGCTCTTCGAAGGGGTCGTCGGGAGCGGAGGTGGCGCTCAGCTCGCCGTAGGTGGCCAGGACGCGCCAGGATCCGGAGGGGTCGGTGCGGGCCACGTCCGCCGCGAACCGCCGCAGCTCGGCTTCACCCGGCGGGACGCCGAGGTCCTGGGCGAGCCGGCTGACCTGCGTGCGCAACAGCGTGATCACGGTGTCCTGGCTCTGCTGGAGCACACCCGTGCGCGCCTCACGGAAGGTCAGGGCACCGGTCGCGGCCGCGGTGAGGGCGGTCACGAGCGCGAAGGCCACCACCAGCCGTACGCGCAGACCGCTCAGTTGTGGGACCCGTGGACGCCTCACCGCGCCGCGAACCGGTAGCCGAAGCCGCGCACGGTCTGGATGTAGCGGGGCTCGCGCGGCGGCTCGCCCATCTTGGCGCGCAGCCGTTTGACGCAGGCGTCCACCAGCCGCGCGTCGCCGTGGTAGCTGTGCTCCCAGACCGCCTCCAGAAGCTGCTGCCGGCTGAACACCTGGCCGGGCGAGGCGGACAGGGTCAGGAGCAGCCGCAGTTCGGACGGGGCGAGCGCGATCGGCGTGCCACGCCAGGCGACCGAGAGCCCGGCCCGGTCGACGGCCAGATCCCCGTACGTGTCGATCTTCGGTATGCCGCCCCCGGCGGGTGCGCCGGCAGCCCGGCGCAGAACGGCACGGATGCGGGCCTGAAGCACCCGGGCCTGCACGGGCTTGACCACGTAGTCGTCGGCTCCCGCCTCCAGTCCCACGACGATGTCCTCGTCGTCGCCCCGCGCGGTCGCCATGATGATCGGCAGGGTCTGGTCGAGGGCGCGTATCTCGCGGCACACGTCCAGGCCGGGCATGCCGGGGAGCATCAGGTCCAGCACCACGACGTCGGGCCGGAAGGACCGCAGCCGCCCCAGCCCGTCCTCACCGGTCTCGGCGGCGGCGACCTCGTGTCCCTGGTGGTGCAGGGCGAGTACGACTGCGTCCCGCACGGCACGGTCGTCTTCGATCAGCAGAACGCGTGGCATGCGCTCAGTATCCGCACGGCGCCCGATCACCAGCAGGTTTGTTACCGGATGATCATATAAACCCTCGTCCCTGCCCGTTATCATTTCGTTATCACTTGGGCCAGATCCGATCACATTGCGATCACAGCCTGGCAACCATGACCACGCGCAGAGCACTTGACAGTCGTGGCCGTCGTCGGAGCGGCCCTGTACATGCCGCCACACGCAGGCGGAGAGCGCCGCTGTGGGGAGGGCTGGCCGCGCTGGCCTTCCTGGGAGCCGCCGGTTTCGCGGTCGCGGGCGGGAGTACCTCCGGCGCGGGCAAGGGCCACGCCGGCGCCCGGAGCGAGTCCGGCGGCCACGCCGCAGCCGGCCCCGGCTCCACCGAGCCGACGCACGGCTCCCGGCCCCCGTCGCCCGATCGCTCCACCAGCTCCTCCCCGCGCCCCAAGACCTCCTCCACGCCCGAGATCCCGCGCACGGGACCGGGCACGTTCACCGTCGCGGCCGGCGGAAGTGCCAAGGCGGGATCGGGAAAGGTCCTGCGCTACCGGGTCGAGGTCGAGGACGGCCTCGACCTGTCCACCGCGGACGTCGCCCGGCAGGTGGACCGCATCCTGGCCGACCCGCGTGGCTGGACGGCGGACGGTCACTCGGCGTTCCAGCGGGTGTCGAGCGGCGCGACCGACTTCGCCGTCCGGGTCGCGACCCCCGGGACCGTGGACAAGATCTGCAAACAGCACGGCCTGGACACCCTCGGCCGGTACAACTGCAGCGCGGAACACGACGTGATGGTGAACCTCGAGCGCTGGCTGCTCGCGACCCCCGTCTACGCCAAGGACGTCACGGCCTACCGCGCGCTGATCATCAACCACGAGGTCGGTCACTTCCTCCATCACGGTCACGTCGGCTGCCCCGGGCCAGGACAGCCGGCTCCCGTGATGATGCAGCAGATCAAGGGGATGCACGGGTGCGTGCCCAATGTCTGGCCGTACGACGAGAAGGGGCGGTACCTGACAGGACCGGCCGTTCCCTGATCCGAGCACGGGGCGCCGGGCGCCGCACGTCGCGGACGCGCTGCTGTCCGGCAGCTCGTCGGTCCACCACGCTCTGTCAGTCCGTGGGCGCAGGCGGATTGGCCCGTGAGTATCCGTGAAACTCCCACCTCAGGGAGACGGCGCGGTCGATCTGCACCACCTTGCTGATGTCGAACTCGACCATCCGCAGGGCCCCGGGATACTTCTGGGCGACGGCGGGGTTCCAGTCGATCCGGCCCTGCCCGGTCAGCTGCAGGGTGTGGCCGTTCTCCCAGTCCAGGAAGAGCAGGCCGGTCGCCGGATGGAGATGCATGTTGCCGAGCGTCATATAGAACTGATTGCCGGTGTAGTCCGGCCAGACGAGCTTGCTCGGGCTGACCACCGTGACGAATCCGGGCATGCCGCCGCGGTGCGAGGAGTCGGCTCCGTGCCCGGGCGAGAGACTCGCGATGAAGAACGTGTCGGCGGCCTCGATCCACCGCTGCTGCTCTTCACTGAGCGCTTCGCCGGTCACGGCCGGTCCGGCCTCGCGGGGGGAGGTCTCCCTGATCGTGCGGGTCTGAAGGTACTTCGGGCAGTTGCCCAGCACCTGCTCGGTCCGCATGACGATGCGGTCACCGTCGCGCCTGGCGAGTCCGTTCATCCGGATCCGGCGTCGCGTCTGCGGCTGGAGGGCGAGCACACCGATGTCCCGTTCGGTGCGGAAGACCTCGCGGAGCGGATCACCGGGCGCGGGGAGCGCGTCGATGACGACGGTCCGTTCGTCGATCGGGTCGACGAAACCCGTCGGCCCGTCGACGACCGTCGACCAGACACGGCCGTCGTCGTCGGACGCGCCGAGCACCAGCATGCGCTGGTCCCGGATGAACGGGACGAAACCCTGGGGGATCTCGGGTCCGAACATCGGTGAGCCCCATCCGGGCCCGCCCTCACCCGCCTGACGCTGGATCGCCTGCTCGCCCTCGTGTACGGGGCCCTTGATGTTCATCGGGGTCCGATCACTTCCAGGCGCGGTCGAGGAAGTCGGCGATCAGCGGGGCGATCTCCGGCAGATGGGTCTCCAGGGCGAAGTGGCCGGTGTCGAAGAGGTGGAGTTCGGCGTCGGGCAGGTCGCGGAGGTAGGCGCGGGCCCCGGGCTCGGGGAAGAAGGGGTCGTTGCTTCCCCAGGTGATGAGGGTGGGCGGGGTGTGCCGGCGCAGCCATGCGTGCCAGTGGTCGTAGCGCTCGACATTGGAGTGGTAGTCGAAGATCAGTGCCTGCTGGGCCTCCTTGCGGCCCGGCAGGTCCAGGAAGTGCTGGTCGAGGGTCCAGCCGTCGGGGGCGATCAGGTCGGGGTCGGCGACACCGGTGTCGTACTGGCCGCGGGTGCCGGCGAGGGTGAGCATGCCCTGGATCGCGTCCTCGGCGCCGGGAGTCTCGGGGGTCAGGCCGATGAGGCCGCGGGCCGCGTCCGAGAGCCCTTCCTCGTAGGCGTTGCCGTTCTGCACGACCAGTCCCGCGATCCACTCGGGGTGGCGTTCGGCGATGCGGAAGCCGATCGGCGCGCCGAAGTCGAAGACGTACATCACGAACCGGTCGAGGCCGAGCCGCTGGACGAAGCCTTCGGTGATGTCGGCGAGCCGGTCGAAGGAGTAGGTGAAGCCGTCCGGGACCTGAGTGTGGCCGAAGCCGGGGTAGTCCGGGGCGATCAGCCGGTAGTGCGAGCCGAGCACGTCGATGAGGCGGCGGAACTGGTGGGAACCGGACGGAAAGCCGTGCAGGAGCAGCAGCACGGGCGCGTCGGCCCGGTCGGGGAGGGACTCCCGGTAGAAGACGCGGACGCCGTCGACGTTGAGGTGGCGGTGGACGGTGCGGGCGACTGGAATCATCACGGCTAATCCTTTTTTCGCCAGTGGATGCATTAGGTGCAACCTGTATAACCCGGTTCCGGCTAACGTGTCAATCCGCCGATGTATCATTAGTGGTATGAGTGATCTCGTGCCGTTGACCGGGGAGCCGCTCGCGTTGGACCTGGTCAACACCCGTCCGACCGCCGGCGACCTGCTCGCGACCCCGGGCGACCTGCGGGCCTGGTGGGCCCTCCAGGCCGACCGTCTCCCGGAGGAGGTGCCCGAGGAGGTGACCGCGGCGGACCTGGCCGCCGTGCAGGCCGTACGGGAACACACCGCCCGCGCGCTCGACCACGTCCGCCGAGGCGAGGAGCCCTTGGCCGGCGACTTGGCGGCGCTCAACCGGGCACAGCGTGCCGCGCCGGCGATCACCGAGCTGGCATGGAACGGGTCGGCGGTGGCCGCCAGGCGCCGGCGCGACGGCTCACCGGGCCTGCGGCTGGCCGCCTCGCTCGCGGAGGCCGCCGCCGAACTGCTGGCCGATCCGGCGGTCACCCGGATCCGGGAGTGCGAGGCCGACGACTGCGTGATGCTCTTCCTGGCCGCCCATCCGCGCCGCCGCTGGTGCTCGGCCACCCGCTGCGGCAACCGGGTACGCGTCGCCCGCCACTATCAGCGCCACAAGGCCACATAGCCCGCGAGGGCGGAACCCGAACGGACCTCCCCCGGTGGTGCGGCCGGGGGCGGGGCGCGACGCTGCGGGGAGAACTGCCCGTTCGCGGAGGACACCCGGGAGGACCCCGTGCCCGCACCGATACGTTCCCTCGCCGTGGCGCTCGCCCTCTGCAGCACCCTGTTCGTCGGCGCCGCCGCCTGCGGTGGTGGCGGCACCGCGCAGGAGGCCGCCGCCTACATCGCGGTCGCCACACCAGCGCCGAGCACCCCGGCGCAGCGGCAGAAGTTTGCCAAGGCCCGTTTCACGGCGAACGCGGGGCTCGCGGCGGGGGCCGCGTACCAGTGGATCGTGAAGCCGTGGAAGGCGGGGGCGTTCAAGAAGGGGGCGAGGGAACGCAGGGCCACCCTCGTCAAGGCGGGCCTCGCGGGCACCTTCGCGTACAACCGGCTCAAGGCGGCCCGGCGCGGCGCCCAGGGTGACCCCGCCCTCGAAAAGGCCCTCGCCCCGCTCGGCGCGGCCATCGACGCACTCAAGGACCTGTCGGCCAAGCTCCGCAAGGGCGACGAGTCGGCGGTGAAATCCTTCAAGGACGTCATCGACAAGGTGAAGGCCGCGGGGAACAGCGCGGGCGTCCGGGTCAGGAACGAGGTCCCGACGGCCAGGCAGCTCGCACTGGGCTGACCCGGGCCGCGCGGCACCTCAAGCGCCTACGCGTTCAGGTCGGCCAGCACCCGCAGCGTGTGCGGGTCCGGCGCCAGGGCCAGCAGGTCCGTCACCGGACCCTTGCGCCACAACTCCAGGCGCTCCGCGATGCGTTCACGCGGGCCGACCAGTGAGATCTCGTCGGCGAAGGCGTCGGGCACGGCCAGCACCGCCTCCTCCCGCCGGCCCTCCAGGAACAGCCGCTGGATCCGGCGCGCTTCTTCCTCGTACCCCATGCGCGCCATGAGGTCGGCGTGGAAGTTGCGGGCCGCGTGCCCCATCCCGCCGATGTAGAAGCCGAGCATCACCTTCACCGGCAACAGCCCCTCGGCCACGTCGTCGCACACCTTCACCCGAGCCATCGGGGCGACGAGGAAGCCCTGCGGGAGCCCCGCCAACGACGCCTCGTACACCTGCGGACGAGTCGGTGACCAGTACAGCGGCAGCCAGCCGTCCGCGATCCGGGTCGTCTGCGCCACGTTCTTCGGCCCTTCGGCACCGAGCAGGATCGGCAGGTCGGCGCGGAGAGGGTGCGTGATCGGCTTCAGCGCCTTGCCGAGGCCGGTGCCGTCCGGACCCGGGTAGGGCAGGGGGTGGAAGCGCCCGTCCAGCGCGACCGGGGCCGCGCGCCGCAGTACTTGCCGTACGACGTCGACGTACTCCCGGGTCGCGGTCAGCGGCGACGCCGGGAACGGCCGCCCGTACCAGCCCTCGACGACCTGCGGACCCGACAGCCCGAGCCCGAGCAGCATGCGCCCGCCGGAGAGGTGGTCGAGGGTGAGGGCGTGCATCGCCGTGGTGGTGGGGGAGCGGGCGGCCATCTGGGCGACCGCCGTGCCCAGCTTGATCCTCGACGTCTGCGCGGCGATCCAGGTCAGCGGGGTGAACGCGTCCGACCCCCAGGACTCGGCGGTCCACACGGAGTCGTAGCCGAGCCGCTCGGCCTCCCGCGCCAGCGTGACGTGGTCCGCCGAGGGACCGCGACCCCAGTAGCCGAGCGCGAGACCGAGCCGCATGCCGCCTCCAGCCGCCGATGTCTGACGAGCCGTCAGTTCTTTTGGTGGCTGCGACTGTACGACAACGGCCCCCCGCCCGGAAGGGCGAGGGGCCGCGCACGGCAAGGGGGTTCAGCCGCGCTGGATACCGCTCGTGTCCTGCAGTACGCCACGGCGGCCGTCCTGCGTCTGGGCCACCAGAGCGGCACCGCGCTGCTCGACGGCCAAGTACCAGGTGCCCGGCGCGAGTTCGGCGATCGGCGTGGGCGAGCCGTCCTCCGCGTACAGCGGACGCGGCACCGGCACGGCGAACCAGAACGGCGAGAAGTCCGCCGCCGGAGCCTGCTGCGGCTGCGCGCCGAACGGCTGCCCCTGCTGCGGCTGTCCACCGAAGGGCTGCTGCTGGGCGGGGGCGCCCGGGTAGCCGTAACCGTTCGGCGGCTGCGCGCCGTAGGGCTGCGCGGTGGGGGGCTTGGGGGCGGGGATGAGGGCGGCACCGAGCGCGGGGACGAGGGGGGTGGCGATCACCGCGCCTGCCAGGACCAGGGCGGCGATGAAGCCGAGGATGAGACCGGCCCCGGCGCTGAACTGCGACGGGACGTCCACAAGGTTCCAGAACATGATCCACGCGACGAGGACCGTGAACGCCGCGCCGACCGTCCCGAGGTCCAGGCCCGCGACCTTACGGGGCTGGGGGAGGAGGCGGTTGACGACGACGAGTGCGGCCCCGATGACACCGCCCATGTAGATGCCGAGGCCGCTACCGAGCCCGTCCCAGGCGTTACTGTCAAGGCTGGTGTCGTGGTACGTGTACGTGTTGAGGAACGACGCGATGAACAGCAATACCGCTGCTCCGATCACCACGCCGTCGCCTCTAGTGAGGGAGCGGATATTCACTTCGGGTCCTTCGTCTGTCGTCTCGTCGTCGGTGGAGGCGTCGCTGTCACCATGTCGACCTCGGGCCGCGGTGTGAAGCGCGGGGGTGACCCC
Organism: Streptomyces sp. CGMCC 4.7035; assembly: GCF_031583065.1. GTDB lineage: Bacteria > Actinomycetota > Actinomycetes > Streptomycetales > Streptomycetaceae > Streptomyces > Streptomyces yaanensis. The sequence goes on along the minus strand of NZ_CP134053.1, from coordinate 6,329,578 downwards.
TCATCGTAGGGACGACACTATCGTCCGACCGATCAGGGTGTCCGCCGGGTTCCGGCCGGTGATCACTACCCGCGCAGGAAACTCACGATTCCCTCAGAGATTCCCTGCGCCGCCTTCTGCCGCCACGCGCCGCTGGTCAACAATGCCGCGTCCTTGCTATCGCGCATGTTGCCGCACTCGATGAACACCTTGGGAACCGTTGACAGATTGAGACCGCCGAGATCGCTTCGTACGACGAGACCGGTGCCGTTGCCCACGTAGTTGGAGGGAGCGCTTCCGGTGACGCGGACGAAGCTGCCCGCGATGCGCTCGCCAAGTTCGCGCGAGGGAGCGGCGATCGGCCGGGTGTCCGCGGCACCCTTGTGCACCGAGGCCGGGAGGATGACGTGGTAGCCGCGGTCGCCCTGCGCCGAACCGTCCGCGTGGATGGAGATCGCCGCGTCCGCGTGCGCCTCGTTGCCGATCCGCGCCCGCTCGTCCACGCACGGACCCCACGGGCGGTCGCCGTCCTGCGTGAACTTCACAGTGGCGCCCTGCCGTTGGAGGATCGTCCGCAGCCGGCGCGCCACGTCCAGCGTGAACCGGGCTTCGGTGTAGCCGGAGTTGGTGGAGGTGCCGGTGGTGTCGCACTCCTTCCGGTTCGTTCCGATGTTCACCTTGCGGTTGATCTCGGTGGTGTGCCGGAAGTTGCCGGGGTTGTGTCCCGGGTCGATCAGTACGACCTTGCCCTTGAGGGGCCCGGTCGCGGACTTGGTGGCGGCGGTCGGCGTCTGTGCGGGGGACACGGCCGGCTGCTTGCCGTCGTCCGCAGGGGAGGCGGCCGCCGAGCCGAGCGCGGACGAGTTCGTCGCGGGCGCCGCGCCGGCCGACCCGCCGCCTGCGTCGGCCACCGCCGTGTAGACCAGCCAGCCGACGAGCGCGGCCGGCACCAGAGCGGCGACGCCGAGGGTCAGCGGCCTGCGCCGGGGGCGGCGCGGCTGGGGCGGTTCGAAGTCCGGTCCTGCGTACGACATGCCTGCGACCCTAACGGCGCGGTCGGCCGCTCGCCTCCGTTCGCCTCAGGACACGCAGCGAGTCGGTCACCGAGACCTCCGTGAACTCACCCGACTCCAGCGCCCTGAGGTAGACGCGATAAGGGGCCTGGCCGGTGAACTCGTCCTCCGGCTCCGGGAAGACGTCGTGAATGACGAGCAGCCCGCCGTGCGCCACATGGGGGGCCCAGCCCTCGTAGTCGGCGTTCGCGTGTTCGTCGGTGTGGCCGCCGTCGATGAACACGAGGCCGAGCGGGCTGTTCCAGACCTTGGCCACCTGCGGCGAACGGCCGACGAGCGCGATTACATGGTCCTCCAGGCCCGCCCGGTGCAGCGTGCGCCGGAAGGTGGGCAGGGTGTCCATCAGACCGATCTCGGGGTCGACGGTCTCCGGGTCGTGGTACTCCCAGCCCGGCTGCTGTTCCTCGCTGCCGCGGTGGTGGTCGACCGTGAGAGCGGTGACCCCGGCGGCGCGGGCCGCGTCGGCGAGCAGGATCGTGGAGCGCCCGCAGTAGGTACCGACCTCCAGCAGGGGCAGCCCGAGCCGCCCGGCCTCGACGGCGGCCGCGTAGAGGGCCAGCCCCTCACCCATGGGCATGAACCCCTTCGCCGCCTCGAACGCGGCCAGGATCTCGGATGGGGGTCCCCCCTGCTCGAGCGCAGCCGAGAGCTCGGGGGAGGGTGCCGCGGGCATGGGGCCTGCCTTTCCGAAAGGGTCTCGTACGTGCGTGCAGGTGTCGCACGGCACGCCCCGCGGGACGTCGTACGGACCTGTCGGCGCCCCATGCTGCCGCACCCCCCGCCGCGTGGGCGACGGGGGGTGCGGTGTGCGGAAGCGGGGTCAGGCGGAGACCGTCTCGCCCGGCAGGGAGAGGTCCAGGTCCACCGGGCGGTCGTCGCCCGCGTGGGTGGCGGACGAGGCGTGCGGGGCGTGGCCCACGGCCGTGGCGGCCAGGACGTAGGGGCCCTCGGCCGGCACCGTCAGCGCGTAGCTGCCGTCCTCTCCGGAGAGCGTGGCGCCCGCCTGGCGGCCCCGGCGGTCGATCAGCGTGACCTTGGCGCGGGCGACCGGGGTGCCCTCGGCGTCCAGGACACGGCCGCGGAAACCGCGCAGCACCTCGTCCGCCCGCTTCAGGTTGGCGTCCTCCTCGCTGCTCGCGCGCAGCTGCGTCGTCGCCGAGGGGCGCTGCCCGGGCAGGAAGAGGGCCAGCAGCAGGCCCAGCAGCACCGCGCCCGTCGCGATCAGGAAGGAGACGCGGAAGCCGTGCATGGTCGGGATGGCGAGGCCGTTCACATGGTGGGCGGTGTTCGCCAGCACCATGCCGATGACCGCGCTGGAGACCGACGTGCCGATCGATCGCATCAGGGTGTTCAGGCCGTTGGCCGCGCCCGTCTCGGAGGCCGGGACCGCGCCGACGATCAGGGCGGGGAGGGAGGAGTAGGCGAGGCCGATGCCGGCGCCCAGGACCACCGCGATGACGAGGCTCTGCCAGGCGGCGCTCATCAGGCCGAGGCCGGCGCCGTAGCCGATCGCGATGATCAGCATGCCGAGGATGAGGGTGATCTTGGGGCCGTACTTGGCCGACAGCCGGGCGTAGACGGGCGCCGTGAACATCATCGTCAGGCCGAGCGGCGCCACGAGCAGGCCCGCGACGACCATCGACTGGCCGAGGCCGTAGCCGGTGGCGGTGGGCAGCTGGAGCAGCTGCGGCAGGACGAGCGAGACGACGTAGAACGAGACGCCGACCATGATCGAGGCGAGGTTGGTGAGCAGCACCTCGCGGCGGGCGGTGGTGCGCAGGTCGACGAGCGGTGCGCTCACGCGCAGCTCCAGCAGGCCCCACAGGACGAGGACGACCGCGGAGGCCGCGAACAGGCCGAGCGTGGTGCCTGACGTCCAGCCCCAGTCGCTGCCCTTGGTGATCGGCAGCAGGAGCAGGACCAGACCGGCGGACAGGCCGAGCGCGCCGAGCACGTCGAAGGAGCCCTCGGCGCGGGCCGGGGACTCCGGCACGACGAGGAGGGTGAGGATGATCGAGAGGGCGCCGAGTCCGGCGGCGCCGAAGAACAGGGCGTGCCAGTTCGCGTGCTGGGCGATCAGGGCCGCGGCGGGCAGCGCGAGTCCGCCGCCGACGCCGATCGAGGAGCTCATCAAGGCCATCGCGGAGCCGAGCCGCTCGCGCGGCAGCATGTCGCGCATCAGGCCGATGCCGAGCGGGATCGCGCCCATCGCGAAGCCCTGGAGCGTACGGCCGACGATCATCGGCAGGACGGCGCTGGTGAGACCGCTGATCAGCGCGCCGACCACCATCACGGCCAGGCTGGCGAGCAGCATCCGCCGCTTGCCGTAGAGGTCGCCGAGGCGGCCCATGATCGGCGTGGCCACGGCGCCGGAGAGAAGGGTCGAGGTCAGGACCCAGGTGGCGTTGCTGGGCGAGGTGCTCAGCAGCTGAGGCAGATCCTTGATGACCGGGACGAGCAGGGTCTGCATCACCGCGACAACGATGCCCGCGAAGGCGAGCACCGGCACGATCGCGCCGGACGGCCTCCGTGCGGGCTGGTCGTTCGTCGTGTGCGTCATGGGGTGGGGCCTCCAGGCCGGGTGCGGATAAGTGCTGGCTAAACCTCGTATGCACGGGCAACTATTCCGATGCTTTGGATGACTAACGAATTCTTGACCAGGTCATGGGTATCTGATCCTTCGTCAGGCTTTGCCCGGACTCCGTCCGGGCTCTGTCCTTGACTTGTCCGAGCTCTGTCCTTGGGGTGAAACGTGTTCTAATCTGACCCGCCATGAAGGCCTATGTAGCCGGGGTCGGGATGACGAGGTTCGAGAAGCCCGAGACCCGTCAGTGGCAGTACTGGGACATGGCGAAAGAGGCGGGGAGCAAGGCTCTCGACGACGCCGGGATCACGTACGACAAGGTGGAACAGGTTCCCGTCGGCTACTGCTTCCAGGCCTCCACGGCCGGGCAGCGCGCCGCGTACGAACTCGGCCTGACCGGCGTGCCCGTGTACAACGTCAACAACAACTGCGCCACCGGCTCGACCGCCCTGATGCTGGCCCGGCAGCTTGTCGAGGGGGGTGTGAGCGACTGCGTCCTCGCGCTGGGCTTCGAGAAGATGAAGAAGGGGGCGCTGGGTTCGGGCGCCGACGGGGGCGACTTCGCTACGTCTCCCGTGGCCCGGCACTACGGGATCATGGCGGCCCGGCACGGCTTCGAGATGAGCCCGCCGACCGCGCAGATCTTCGGCGACGCGGCCCGTGAGCACATGGAGAGGTACGGCACGACCGAGGCGCAGCTGGCCGCCGTTGCCGCCAAGAACCACCGGCACTCGGCGCACAATCCGTACGCCCAGTTCCAGGACGTGTACGAGGTGGGCGACATTCTCGCCGCGCGCACGGTGCACCGGCCCCTGACCAAGTTGCAGTGCTCGCCGACGTCGGACGGCGCGGCCGCCGCGGTCGTCGTCTCCGAACGGTTCGTGGAGCGGCACGCGCTGGGGGAGAAGGCCGTCGAGATCGTCGCGCAGGCGATGACCACGGACACGGAGGAGTCGTTCGCGTCGGGCTCCTGCATCGACGTCGTGGGACAGCCGATGTCACGGGAGGCCGCGCGGCAGGTGTACGAGCGATCGGGGCTCGGCATCGAGGACGTGGACGTCGTGGAACTGCACGACTGTTTCTCGATCAACGAACTGCTGACGTACGAGGCGCTCGGCATGTGCGCGGCAGGGGAGTCCGGCAAGCTCGTCGAGTCGGGGGCGACCACGTACGGCGGGCGCTGGGTGGTGAACCCGTCCGGCGGGCTGATCTCCAAGGGGCATCCGCTGGGGGCCACCGGGATCGCGCAGATCGCCGAACTGGTGTGGCAGCTGCGCGGCGAGGCGGGTGCACGCCAGGTCGCGGGCGCCCGGGTCGGTCTCGCGCACAACATTGGGCTGGGCGGGGCGGCGGTCGTGACGGTGGTGCGGGTGGGGTAGGCCGTACGGGCGAGGGCCGGGCTAGTCCGTACGGACGAGGGCCGGTGGGGCGAAATCCCGATGCAAGGGGCGCCCATGGGTTGGGAGCATGACGCCCATGCTGCGAGCCGCCGAAGACACCTCACTGTCCCGTCGTACCGTGCCGCCCACGTGGGTGGTGGTCGCGCTCGCGTGCGCGGGACAGTTCCTCGTCGTGCTGGATGTCTCCGTCGTCAACGTGGCGCTGCCGTCGATGCGCGCGGACCTCGGGTTGAGCGCGCCGGGGCTGCAGTGGGTGGTGAACGCGTACGCGATCGCCTTCGCCGGTTTCATGCTGCTCGGAGGGCGGGCCGGGGACCTGTACGGGCGCAAGCGGATGTTCCTCGTCGGGCTCGCCCTGTTCACGGTGGCCTCTTTCGGCGGCGGGCTGGCCCAGGAGGGCTGGGAGCTGCTGGTCGCACGGGCCGCGCAGGGGCTGGGGGCGGCGGTGCTCGCGCCCTCGACGCTGACACTCCTGACGGCGGCGGTGCCGGAGGGCGCCGCCCGGGCGCGGGCCATAGCGACCTGGACCGCGGTGGGCGCCGGTGGCGGCGCGGCGGGCGGGCTCGTCGGCGGACTGCTGGTGGACGGCCTGTCGTGGCGGTGGGTGCTGCTGATCAACGTGCCGGTCGGCGCGGTCGTCCTGGCCGGGGCGGCCCGGTGGCTCACGGAGAGCCGGGCCGGGGACGGGCGGCGGCTCGACCTGCCGGGCGCGCTGCTGGTGACGGCGGGGCTCGCCACGCTCGCGTACGGGATCGTGCAGACGGAGGCGGAGGGCTGGACGGCGGCCGCCACCCTCGTGCCGCTGTGCGCGGGGCTCGTGCTGATCGGCCTGTTCCTGGTCGTCGAGGCGTGTACGAAGGCCCCGCTGATGCCACTGAAGCTGCTGCGGCTGCGGTCGGTGTCGTCGGCGAACGCGGCCATGTTCGTCTGCGGCTCCGCGATGTTCTGCATGTGGTTCTTCATGACGCTGTACGCGCAGAACGTCCTCGGCTACGCGCCCCTGGACGCCGGTCTCGCCCTGGTGCCCAGCTCGCTGGCCGTGGTGTTCGGCTCGAAGCTCGCGCCGCCGGCCATGCGGGCCGTGGGAGCGCGGAACGTGGCGGTGCTCGGGACGCTGGTTGCGGCGGCCGGATTCGGCTGGCAGTCGACGATGACCGCGGACGGCACCTATCTGACGGCGATCATGTTCCCGGGGATCCTGATGATGCTGGGCGCGGGTCTGGCGGCGACCCCGCTGGCCGCGCTCGCGACCTCGGGGGCTGCGCCGGGGGACGCCGGACTGGTGTCGGGGCTGATCAACACCTCGCGCACGATGGGCGGTTCGCTCGGCCTCGCGGTCATGTCGACGGTCGCGGCGACACGCACGGGGGGAAGCGGGTCGGCCGAGGCGCTGACGGAGGGGTACGCGCAGGCGTTCCGGACGAGCGGGTGCCTGTTGCTCGCCGGGGCGGTGCTGATGCTGGTGTGGCTGCCGCGGAAGACGTCCGCTCGCTGAGTCAAGGGTCCGGCCGCTCCGTGGATTCCTTGGGACCTCGGACCTCCAGGGGTGCCCCGTCTCGCGCCCGAGCGCTCAGAGCCACCCCTGCTGTCGTGCCTCCCGCATCGCCTCCATGCGGTTGCGGGTGCCCGTCTTGCCGATGGCGGAGGAGAGGTAGTTGCGGACCGTGGACTCGGAGAGATGCAGCTTGGCGGCGATGTCGGCGACCGTCGCTCCGTCCACGGAGGCCCCCAGGACGTCGCACTCACGCGCCGTCAGCGGGTTCGGGCCCGCACTGAGCGCGGCCGCGGCCAGCGCCGGGTCGACGACCGTCTCGCCGGTGAGCACGCGCCGGATCGCCGCGGCCAGTTCCTCCACCGGTCCGTCCTTGACCAGGAAGCCCGCGGCCCCCGCCTCCATGGCGCGGCGCAGATAGCCGGGCCGGCCGAAGGTGGTGAGGATCAGCACCCGGCAGTCGGGGGCCTGCTCGCGCAGCTCGGCCGCCGCGTCCAGACCGCTCATGCCCGGCAGTTCGATGTCCAGCAGGGCCACGTCCGGGCGGTGGATCAACGCCGCGTCCACGATCGCGTCGCCGGCCGAGACCTGCGCGACGACCTCGATGTCGTCCTCCATGCCGAGCAGTAGGGCGAGGGCCCCGCGCATCATGCCCTGGTCCTCGGCGAGCAGGACCCTGATGCACTTCACCGGCCGATGACTTCTGGGCATCTCATCCACGTGACCAAGCGTACGGCTCGGGCGCGGCCGTGACGGTCCAACGGCCCGCTCTACCAGGTGCGGCGCGCCTCGGACAGCGCCACCGCGAACATCGGCCTGCTGTCGGCGGGCGGTTACGCGGCCGCGACCGCCCAGGGCTCCTTCTGCACCGGCACGACCTGCATCATCACCAAGATCTACGACCAGTCCTCCCGCCACAACGACCTCACGATCGAGGGCGCCGGGGGCGCCGGAGCGGCCGATGTCGGCGCGCCCGCGGACGCGCTGCCGGTGACCGTGGGCGGACACCAGGTCTACGGCCTGGAGATCTCGGCCGGCATGGGCTACCGGGACAACTCGACCTCGGGCGTGGCCGTGGGCGGGCAGGCCGAGGGGATGTACATGGTCACGTCCGGCACCCATGTGAACGGCAGGTGCTGCTTCGACTACGGCAACGCCGAGACCAACAACATGGACACCGGCAACGGCCACATGGACGCGATCAACTTCGGGACCGAGTGCTGGTTCTCGCCCTGCTACGGCCAGGGCCCCTGGGTACAGGCCGACTTGGAGAACGGGCTGTTCCAGTCGGATTCCGGCTACAGCAAGAACACGTCGAACACCGGCACAGGCCCGCTGCCGTTCGTGACCGCGCTGCTGAAGAACAACGGTCAGAACCATTTCGCGCTGAAATACGGCAATGCGCAATCCGGCGGTCTCACCACCACCTGTTCCGGCGCTGAGTCCAGCGTCAACGGCGGCGGCTACTCACCGATGCACCAGGAGGGCGCGATCGTCCTCGGCACGGGCGGCGACAACAGCAACGGCTCCATCGGATCCTTCTTCGAGGGCGTGATGACCTCGGGCATCCCGACCGACGCGGCCGACGACTCCGTGCAGGCCAACATCGTCTCCGTCGGCTACGGCGGCGCGACCGGCAGCACCGGCTCCCTGACGCCGGGTTCGGAGATCTCGCTGCGCGCGACGACCTCCTGCTGCACCGGTGACTACATCCGCCACCAGAACGACGCGGCCGTCATCTCGTCGATCACGTCGAGCAGTTCGAGCCTCGACAAGAACGACGCCACCTGGATCGTACGCCGGGGCCTCGCCGACAGCGCCTGCGTCTCCTTCGAGTCGCGGAACTACCCGGGCGACTTCCTGCGGCACTACAACTACCGCCTGTACCGGCAGCCCATGGACGGCAGCAGCCAGTTCCGGCAGGACGCCACGTATTGCCCGACCACCGGCAAGAGCGGCACGGGGACCTCGTTCGCGTCGTACAACTACCCGTCGAAGTACATCCGGCACTACAACTTCAACGTCTACGCGGCGAGTGACGGCGGCTCGAACACCTGGGACAGCGCGACATCCTGGACGGACGACGTGAGCTGGGTGGTCACCTCGCCCTGGGCGCCGTAGAGAGCGACGGTTCCGCCTGCTCCTGGTGGACTTCCCCGTCCACCGGGAGTTCGGCGGCGACCGTGAAACCGCGCGACGACGGGCCGGCCCGCAGGGAGCCGCCCGCCGCCGCGAGGCGTTCGGTCAGGCCCTTGAGACCGGTGCCGCCGATGCCCGCCGGGGGCGGTGCGGAGGGCGCGCCGTCGCCGTTGTCGGCGATCGTGAGCCGGACGCGTTCCGGCGTGCCGTCCACGGTGATCTCGCAGCGGTTCGCCCCGCTGTGCCGTACGGCATTGGTGACCGCCTCGCGCACCACCCAGCCGAGCAGGGCCTCGGCCTGGGGCGCCAGGGGAGGGCCCGACCGGCGTACGACGGGGTCGATACCGGCGGCGGTCAGAGCCGAGCGGGCGCGGTCCAGGTCGGTGGCGAGGCTGCCCTCGCGGTAGCCCGTCACCGCCTCGCGGATCTCGGTGAGCGCCTGGCGGCCGACGGACTCGATGTCCGTCACCTGCACCAGCGCCGCCTCCAGATCGCGGTGGGCCAGGCGGCGCGCGGCCTCCGACTTCACGACGATCACCGAGAGGGTGTGGCCGAGCAGGTCGTGCAGGTCGCGGGAGAAGCGCAGACGTTCCTTCTCGACCGCCCGGCGGGCCAGTTCCTCGCGGGCGGCGCGCAGTTCGCGTACGGCCTCGGCGAGGGACAGGATCGCGGCCGTCACCATCGTCGACAGGAAGGTGCCGTAGGCGATGTTGAGGCCGTTCCAGCCGTCGCGCAGGGTGGAGACGGTGCCGGCCAGGAACGTCAGACCCAGGCCCGTCTTCCCGAGCCAGGGTCCCCGCAGGACCGCGCCCGTCGCGAGGCCCAGCAGCGGGAAGTACAGCAGCCAGGTGCCGCCGTACCCGATGGCCAGACCACAGGTCACCAGACCCATCAGGACCAGCGCCACCCGCGTGGAGCTCGCCTCCCGCTTCTCCTTCACGAAGGCGCGGAACGTCACGTACACGTAGAGGGAGTTGAAGGTGAGCAGACCCAGTCCGCCGATCCACGGGTTGGGGGTCTTGCCCTGAAAGACGTTGGAGAAGGCACCCATTCCCATCAGCAGCCAGGGCAGCAGCGAGAAGCCGGTGGGCGGCGGGCCCGGGTCCTCGGCTGCCTTTCCGGCCTTCCGGGCGGCCTTGCACTCGGCCTTGCGCCGCTCCCTGTCGCCCTTCCATGTCTCGCGCGCCAGTCGCCAGGCGTCCGGTCGCCACGAGGCCTTTCGCCACCAGGACATCGTCATGCTCCCCCCGTTCAGACGTTCCGCCCGGTCCGGCGGTACGACAGCACAGCGTACGAACCGAACGCCAGCAGCCAGGCGGTCAGCACGAGGACGGCACCGGGCGCCGGGGCGTGCCCGTCGGCGACCGACGTGCCGAGCTGGGCGAAGCGGTGGGTCGGGGTGTACGCGGACACCGAGCGCAGCCAGCCGGGGAACAGGGCGATGGGGAACCACAGGCCGCCGAGCACCGAGAGCCCCAGGTTGCACACCATGTTCGCCACGCCGGTGGTCTGCGCGGTCAGCCGGTAGCCGTTGCCGAGGCCGAGCAGGGTGAACGGCAGCGAGCCGAGCCACAGCAGCAGCGCGATGGCCGCCCACTGCCAGGCCGCCAGCCGTACGCCGTTGACCAGAGCGCCCGCCGCGAGCACCGCGACGATCGCGGGCAGCACCGTCACCGAACCGGTCAGCGCCCGGCCGACGACGACCTGACGCGGGGTCATCGGCGTCACCCTCAGCTGCCGCAGCCAGCCGGTCGCCCGGTCCTCGGCGACTCCGCCACCGGTGTTCAGCGCCGAACCGACCGCGCCGTAGGCGGCCATGCCGACCATGGACGCCGTCTTCCAGCTTCCGTCGTTCTCACCGATGTTGGTGAACAGCAGGTACATCATCACCGGCATCGCGATCCCACCGATCACGAACCCTGCGTCGCGCAGCGTCCGGCGTATTTCCAGCAGCAGGTAGTCGAGCATCACACCGTCTCCCTCTCGCGGGTCGTCAGGGCCAGGAACGCGTCGTCCAGCGACGCCGGGGCGACCTCCAGGCCGCGTATCGCGCCCAGTTCCGCCAGGGCGATCACCGTGGCGTCGGAGTCGTCCGTGCGCAGCAGCGCACGGTCCCCGCGCACCTCCACCGACCGCACGCCGGGCAGCAGGGTCAGGCCCTCGGTGCCGCGGCCGGCCAGGTCGATGGAGACGAGGTTGCCGCCCGCCGACCGCCGCAGCTCGTCGCCCGTGCCGTCCGCGACGATCCGGCCGCGGTCGATGACGAGGATGCGGTCGGCGTGCGCGTCCGCCTCCTCCAGGTAGTGCGTGGAGAACAGGACGGTGTGACCGCTGCGGGCGTATGCGCGCATGGAGTCCCAGAAGGCGTGCCGTGCCTCCACGTCCAGGGCCGCCGTCGGCTCGTCCAGCACGAGCAGTGACGGGTTCCCGGCGAGCGCCACCGCGAACCGCACGCGCTGCGTCTGCCCGCCCGACAGCCGGTCCACGCGCCGCCCGGCCAGGTCGGCGATCCCGGCCAGTTCCAGGGCCCGGGCGAGGGGCATGGGGTCCGGGTAGCGTCCGGCGACGAAGGAGACCAGCTCGCGGACGGTGACCCGGGGAACCGCACGTGCCTCCTGGAGCATGGCGCCCACCCGGCCCGCGCGCGCGGCCTTCTCCGGGGACGCGCCGAAGAGTTCCACCGTGCCTTCGTCGGGCTCGTTCAGGCCGAGCAGCAGCGAGATGGTCGTGGACTTGCCGGCGCCGTTGCGGCCGAGCAGCGCGACCGTCTCGCCGCGTGCGATCTCCAGGTCGATGCCGTCGACGGCGCGTACGGCGCCGTAGGTCTTGACCGCCCCCGTGAAGGACACGGCGGGTGGTGTCCCGGTCGTCTTCGTCATGACTACGACGTTACGGAGCCGGGCACCCGCCCGGCAGATGCGCTTGTACGTACTCCGGCAGGACAAATGTCACGGCCCATCCGACCCGATACCCGACCCGATACCCGACCCGACACCGGAGCTGACACTACGTCAGGAGCCTTCACAAGTAAGGAGTGCTGGGCTATACAAGGGGCGCCGGACTGGAACGCGTTCTAGGTCGGCCCGTGACGACCTCGGTGCGGCCGACGGTGCGGACGGCCGCGCCGAGGTCTTGGACCTCACAGGAGCCCCATGCCCATCGACGCAGCCAAGGCCCTCGCGGCCGAGCCCCGGACCGGCGAGCTCACCTGGAGCCCCAAGGACGTCCAGCTCTACCACCTCGGCATCGGCGCGGCCGCGAATCCTGACAAACACAGTCCGGCGACCGACCCCGACGAACTGCGCTACACCCTGGAGTCCCGGCTGCACGTCCTGCCGAGCTTCGCCACCGTCGCCGGCGCGGGCTCGCCCGGGGTGATCAGCGGTCTGTCCATGCCGGGGGTGGACGTCGACCTCGCCCGCGTCCTGCACGGCGGACAGTCGCTGACCATCCACCGGCCCCTCCCGGTTCAGGGCACCGCGACCGCCACCGGCCGGATCGCCGCCGTGTACGACAAGGGCAAGGCCGCCGTGCTCGTCATGCGCACCGAAGTCGCCGACGCCGACGGCCCGCTGTGGACCAACGACGCGCAGATCTTCGTACGCGGCGAAGGCGGCTGGGGCGGCGACCGCGGCCCCTCCACCCTCCCCCACTCTCGGCTTCGCTCGAGCGGGGGGAGCCCCACGGACCCGCCCACCGGCGACCCCGACAAGGTCGTCGAGCGTGCGATCCGCGAGGACCAGGCCCTCCTCTACCGCCTCTCCGGCGACTACAACCCCCTGCACGCCGACCCCGAGTTCGCCAAGCTCGCCGGGTTCGAGCGGCCCATCCTGCACGGGCTGTGCACCTACGGCATGACGCTCAAGGCGGTCGTCGACACGCTGCTCGCCGGTGACGTGAGCCGGGTGCGCGCCTACACCACGCGGTTCGCCGGGGTCGTGTACCCGGGGGAGACCCTGCGGATCCGGATGTGGCGGGGGGACGCCGAGGTACGGGTCGCCGTGAGCGCCGTGGAGCGGGACGACGCGCCCGTCCTCGCCGACACCATCGTTCAGCACTCCTGAGACAGCCTCCCGAGACACCTCCTGAGGGGAGCCGCACCATGCGCGCAGCCGTACTGCACGAGATCGGCCAGGACAAGCTGGAAGTCCTCGACGACGTCGAGGCGACGGGCTTCGGCCCCGGAAGGGTCAGGATCCGGGTGCGCGCCACGGGGCTGTGCCACTCGGACCTGTCCGCGATGAGCGGCGTGCTGCCGCAGCCCGGGCCGTTCGTGCCCGGCCACGAGGGAGCGGGCGAGATCCTCGAAGTCGGCGAGGGCGTGCGGGGCCTGAAGCCCGGCGACCGGGTCGTGGTCTGCTGGCTGCCGGCCTGCGGCGCCTGTCCCGCCTGCAAGCGCGGCCAGACCCAACTGTGCCTGGCCGGGTTCATGAACGCGGGCACCCCCAACTTCAAGCGCCCCGGCGGTGACGTCTTCGGCTTCGCGGGCACCGGCACCTTCGCCGAGGAGGTCGTCGTCGACGCGGGCTGCGCCGTGCCGATCCCCGATGACGTGCCCTTCGACATCGCGGCCCTCATCGGCTGCGGGGTCACGACCGGGCTCGGGGCGGCGCTCAACACCGCGGACGTGAAGGCCGGTTCGTCGGTCGCCGTCATCGGCTGCGGCGGCGTCGGCATCTCCGCGATCCAGGGCGCGCGGCTCAAGGGCGCCGCCGAGATCGTCGCCGTCGACCCGGTGCCCGCACGCCGCGAGGCGGCGCTGAGGTTCGGCGCCACGAAGGCGGTGTCGCCGGACGAGCTGCCCGACGCCAAACAGCAGGTCACCGGTGGCGAGGGCTTCGACTACGTCTTCGAGGTCGTCGGAAAGTCGGCCACGGCCCGCACGGCGTACGAGAACACGCGGCGCGGCGGCACCCTCGTCGTGGTCGGAGCGGGCGCCATGGACGACCACCTCCAGCTCAACATGTTCGAGCTGTTCTTCGACGAGAAGCGGATCCTGCCGTCCATGTACGGCGGCGGGGACGTCCTGCGGTCGTACGAGCGCACCATCGCGCTCTGGCGTGCCGGGCGCATCGACCTGGCCGGTCTGATCACGCACCGGGTGCCGCTGGCCGAGATCAACGAGGCACTGGACCAGATGCGGACGGGTACGGCGCTGCGTACGTGCATCGAGATCTGACCTTGCCTGCGTCGATCCCTGCGTCGATCCCTGCGTCGAGAGGACGTTCATGTCACTGCCACTCGAAGGCCTGTCGGCGGTCGTCACCGGCGCGGGCCGGGGCCTGGGCCGGGCCGAGGCGCTGGAGCTCGCCCGGCTCGGCGCGGCCGTCGTCGTCAACGACTACGGGCAGCCGGGCCGGGACGGCTCCGGCGAGGCGTCCGCCGGACCGGCCGAGGCGGTCGCCGCCGAGATCCGCGCGGCGGGCGGCCGGGCCGTCGCCCACACCGGGGACGTCGCCGACTTCGCACAGGCCCGTGAGCTGATCGAATTGGCCGTCGCCGAGTTCGGACAGCTGGACGTGCTGGTCAACAACGCGGGCATCCTGCGCGACCGCATGCTCTTCTCGATGTCCGAGCAGGAGTGGGACGCGGTGATCCGGGTCCACCTCAAGGGCCACTTCAACACGACCCACTTCGCCGCCGCGCACTGGAGGGCGCGCGCCAAGACGGCGGCGGGTCCGGTGTACGGGCGGATCGTGAACACCTCGTCGGAGGCGTTCCTGGCGGGTTCGGCCGGGCAGCCCAACTACGCGGCGGCGAAGGGCGGAATCGTCGGCCTCACGACGTCGACGGCGCTCGCTCTCGCCAAGTACGGGGTGACGGCGAACGCGATCTGCCCGCGCGCCCGGACCCGTATGACCGAGGACGTCTTCGCGGGCTTCGAGGAGCCGGACGAGGGCCTCGACCCGCTCGCCCCCGAACATGTCGCCCCGCTCGTCGGCTACCTGGCCTCGCCCGCCGCCGCGCAGGTCAACGGGCAGCTCCTGGTCGTGCACGGCGGCATGGTCGCGATCGTCGAGCGGCCCCGGGTGCGGGCCAGGTTCGACACCAAGCAGCACGTTTTCACGTACGACGAACTCGACGCGCTGCTCACCCCGCACTACGCGCAGCGGCCCCAGGGCGAGACGTTCGCGGCGGTGGAGGTCCTGGGCCTCAGGCACGACCGGGCGTCGGCGGATCGCTGAGCCGTCGGTCGTCCGCAGGCTGGGGCCCGGGGGAGCCCCGCAAGAACGGCCCCGCCCGTCGTGAGACGGGCGGGGCCGTGTGGGTACGTACGGCAACGGGCAGGCGGCCTACGGAGTCCGATACGCCGCCGGTTTCGCTCCGCGCTCCCCGTGGGCCGCTGTCAGGCCGCGGTGCCGGCCTGTTCGGCCTGCCCGGACGGCTTGCGGTGCCGACCGTGCGGAGCCGCCCCGGAGGCCTCGGCGGAGACCTGGCCGCGGTGCCGGCCGTGACCCTCGGCCTCCTGATCCGCGGCGGCCGGAGGCAGTGTGGTGGTGCTGGTGTCGCTCATCGGAAGTCTTCACCCCGTCAACATGATCCTTCGTACAACCGGGCGATTCTAACGGGCGGCGACGACAGCGGGGCCGGGGGTCAGGGGCGTCTCCTCCGGTGGGGCCGGGGGTCTCGTCTCCGGTGTGGTGAGGGGTCTTGTCTCCGGTGTGGCCGGGGGCCTCGTCTCCGGTGTGGCCAGGGGGCGGCGCTTCAGGGAAACGCCCGTGGACGCCGCCGGGGTACGGGCTCGCAGCGGTGTCTGTTGAGGCGATGTCTGCTGTGACGGTGCTTGCCGTGACGGCTTCTGGTGCGGCGGTGTCTGCCGCGACGGCTCCTGCTGTGACGGTGCTTGCCGCGACGGCTCCTGCTGCGGCGGTGTCTGCTGGGACGGTGTCTGCCGGGACGGCCCCTGCTGCAACGATGCCTGCTGCAACGGTGCCTGTTGCAACGGTGCCTGTTGCAACGGCACCGGTCGCGCCGCGCCCCGGTCCGCCCGCTCCGGCTCCGACCCCTCACCCGCATCCTCGGCGTGCGCGGCACGGTCCGTCCGCGCGGGCGCCTCCACGCTTGTCACCCCGCACCGCACCACCCCCGTGGCATACGGCAGCCGCAGCACGCCCTCCCGCGTCCACAGCCCCGCGCCCGCCAACCACCCCTGGGGCGGCGCGAGATGGTGGACCTGGCGGTCGGCCGGGCGCCACACCGCGACCCAGCTGCCCGCCGCGCCGTCGACCCGCAGCGCCACGGCGCAGCTCTCCGGCGTCAGTACCTGCCCCGGCTGGATCGCGAACGGCGTCACGGCGCAGTCGCCCAGCCGCAGGCACTCCGGAAAACGCACCGGCAGTGTGCTCCCGAGCACCCCCCACCCCAGCCGGGCATGGCCCGGCGACGGCGCGTCCGAGCGGATCAGCAGCAGCCCGCTGTCCGGGTCCGCGAGCAGCACGCGGTCGTCGCTCGCCTCCGCGATCTGCAACAGCGGCGACACCTCCCCGCCCCGCGCCAGATCCACCACCACCGTCTTCGTGGGACCCCCGTCCGGCGTGCGGTCCAGGGCCAGCAGCCGACCCGTACGGTCCAGCCACACCCCGCCCGAGCACCGGCCCGGCACCAGGGCCAGCCGCTCGGGCCCGGACGCCCCGCCCGCCACCAGCCACACCGTCGTCATCCCCCGGTCCACCGCGAGCGCGTACGCGCGGTCCCCCGTCGGCGCGGGCGGCAGCAGCGACAGCCGCGCCCCCTCCTCCCGGAACTCCACCGCGCCCAGCGCCAGCTCCCCGGTCCCCGGACCGGTCGGGTACAGCAGCGAGAACGTGTGCCGCCCGTCCGCGACACGGTGGATCAGCACCCGCCCGTCGGCCATCGGCTGTACTTCGGTGCCGGGTTCCTCCGGCTGGTTGCCGGGCAGCGGTACGGCGTACGGTTCGGGGCCGTCCAGGGTCCAGCGCTCCGGGTACCAGGACTCACCGTCCAGGGCGAGGCGGGCCGCGTAGGACCCGTCCGCGGTGATCACGCATCCGGGCCGGGCCGCCCAATGGTTCCCGTTGCCCGTCGCGGATGTGAAGGCACAGGCCGTCATGGTTCGGTCACCTCCGGCGACGAAGCTAGTTTCGTACGCACGGGCGTGGCATCCCCGGGCGACCGCTTCACACATAAGGGTGTTCGTCCCGCTGTTCGCCTGAGGAAAGCGGGGCGGGTGTGCTGCACAAGGGGGCGCATGGCTCACCCTCACGCAACCCCCGCACCTTCGGGAGCGGCCGCCCGACGCGTTCCGCCCGCCGCACGGACCCCGTCCTGCCCGCCGCACGGACCCCGTCCTGCCCGCCGTACGACCCCGTCCTGCCCGCCGCCCGACGCGTTCCGCCCGACGCCCGCCAGGGTTCCGCCTGGTCGAATGACCCGCGACCGGTCGGGCACGCACCAGGGGCAGGTAGCCTTTTCCCCGTGCCCCGTCTGTCTGAAGTCATCGCCGCGCTGGAGAACCTGTGGCCCGCCGAGCGGGCCGAGTCCTGGGACGCGGTCGGCACGGTCGTGGGCGACCCCGACCAGGAGGTCTCCCGGGTCCTCTTCGCCGTCGACCCCGTCCAGGAGATCGTCGACGAGGCGGTGAAGCTGGGCGCGGACCTGCTGGTCACCCACCACCCGCTCTATCTGCGCGGTACGACGACGGTGGCGGCCTCCACCTTCAAGGGCCGTGTCGTGCACACCCTCATCAAGAACGACATCGCGCTGCACGTCGCCCACACGAACGCGGACAGGGCGGACCCGGGCGTCTCGGACGCCCTCGCCGGCGCGCTCGACCTGCGCGTCGTGCGCCCCCTCGTACCGGATCCGAGCGACCCGGAGGGCCGCCGGGGTCTCGGCCGCGTCTGCGAGCTGGACCACCCGCTGACCGTCCGCGAGTTCGCCGCCCGCGCCGCCGAGCGGCTGCCCGCCACCGCGCAGGGCATCCGCGTGGCCGGCGACCCCGAGGCCCTCGTCCGCACGGTCGCCGTCAGCGGCGGCTCCGGCGACAGCCTCTTCGACGACGTCCGCGCGGCCGGCGTCGACGCCTTCCTCACCGCGGACCTGCGCCACCACCCGGCTTCGGAGGCCCGCGCCCACAGTCCTCTCGCGCTGCTCGACGCGGCGCACTGGGCCACCGAATGGCCCTGGTGCGAGCTGGCCGCCGCCCAGCTCGACGAGATCTCAGACCGGCACGAATGGGACCTTCGGGTCCACGTCTCGAAGACGGTCACCGACCCCTGGACCGCCCACGCGGCGTCCACCGCCACCACTAGCGCAACGGGAGCCCCCAACTGAACGCCGCGCCCGCCGACCAGATCCGACTCCTCGACGTCCAGGCACTCGACGTCCGCCTGCAGCAGCTCGCGCACAAGCGGAAGTCCCTGCCCGAGCACGCCGAGATCGAGTCGCTGACCAAGGACCTCACCCAGCTGCGCGACCTGCTGGTGGCCGCGCAGACCGAGGAGAGCGACTGCGCCCGTGAGCAGACCAAGGCGGAGCAGGACGTGGACCAGGTGCGCCGGCGCGCCGCCCGCGACCAGCAGCGCCTCGACACCGGCGCGGTCACGTCCCCCAAGGACCTGGAGAACCTCCAGCACGAGATCGCCTCGCTCGCCAAGCGGCAGAGCGACCTGGAGGACGTGGTCCTGGAGGTGATGGAGCGTCGCGAGTCCGCGCAGGAGCGGGTCGGCGAGCTGACCGAGCGGGTCGCGTCGGTCCAGTCGAAGATCGACGACGCCACGGCGCGCCGGGACGCGGCCTTCGAGCAGATCGACGGCGAGGCCGCGTCGGTGACCAAGGAGCGCGAGGTCATCGCGGGCTCGGTGCCTGGGGACCTGCTCGGGCTCTACGACAAGCTGCGCGGGCAGCAGGGCGGCATCGGTGCGGCCAAGCTGTACCAGCGCACCTGCCAGGGCTGCCGCCAGGAGCTGGCGATCACCGAGCTGAACGAGATCCGCAAGGCCGCCCCCGACACGGTCGTCCGCTGCGAGAACTGCAGCCGCATCCTGGTGCGTACGTCCGAGTCCGGTCTGTAAGAGCCTGTAGGAGTCTGTAAGAGGCGTACGACGTGCGGGAGTTCATCGTCGAGGCCGACGGCGGGTCCCGGGGCAACCCCGGGCCCGCGGGCTACGGATCCGTGGTGTGCGACGCGGCGACGGGCCGGACGCTGGCGGAACGGGCCGAGTTCATCGGAACCGCCACCAACAACGTCGCCGAGTACCGGGGACTGCTGGCCGGGCTGCGCGCGGCCCACAACCTGGACCCGACCGCACGGGTGCACGTCCGCATGGACTCCAAGCTGGTCGTGGAACAGATGTCGGGCCGCTGGAAGATCAAGCACCCGGCCATGAAGCCGCTGGCGATGCAGGCCGCCGCCGTCTTCCCCGCCGAGCAGGTCACCTACGAGTGGATCCCGCGCGAACAGAACAAGCACGCGGACCGTCTGGCCAACGAGGCGATGGACGCGGGAAGCCGGGGTGAGCGGTGGGAGCCCGCGACGTCCAAGGCGGAACCGGACGCGGGACTCGGCACACCGAAGCGGTACGAGCCGGCGGGGCCGCCGGAGCCGTACGGGCCGGCGGGGGCGCCGGAACCCCCGCGACCGCCGGGAGACGCGGCGGCCGGCGCGGCCCGGGCGCGGGCGGCTTTGGCGGGGGCCCGGGGGCGTGACACGGCCACTCCCGCGCCTGCGCCGGTCTCCTCCGGCGCCGCTTCTTCAACCACCGCACCCTCCTCAGCCCGCCGCGGAGTGGCGGAGCGCGGTGAGTTCGGGGCCGGGGGCGCTTCCGGCGTCGCAGGTTCCTACGCCGAGGCCTCTTCCGGTGACCGCGGGGCGGCGGATGCTGACGTGCGGGCCGCCCGTAACGTGGCCTCCGCGCCGCCCGACCTCGGCACGCCCACCACCTTCGTGCTGCTGCGGCACGGGGAGACGCCCCTCACCCCGCTCAAGCGGTTCTCCGGGAGCGGTGGCAGTGACCCGGCCCTCTCCGGCGTCGGCCGGCGCCAGGCCGAGCTCGTCGCCGCCGCGCTCGCGGCGCGGGGAACCATTCAGGCCGTCGTCTCCTCTCCGCTCGCCCGCTGCCGGGAGACCGCCGGTGTCGTCGCCGCCCGCCTGGGGCTCGACGTGAGCGTCGAGGACGGGCTGCGCGAGACCGACTTCGGCGCCTGGGAGGGCCTTACCTTCGGCGAGGTCCGCGAACGCCACCCGGACGACATGAACGCCTGGCTGTCCGACCCGGAGGCCGAACCCACCGGCGGCGGCGAAAGCTTCGCGGCCGTGGCCCACCGGGTCGCGGCCACGCGGGACAAGCTGCTCGCCTCCTACGCGGGCCGCACGGTCCTGCTCGTCTCCCACGTCACGCCGATCAAGACCCTCGTCCGCCTCGCTCTCGGCGCACCCCCCGAGGCCCTGTTCCGCATGGAGCTGTCCGCGGCCTCCCTGAGCGCGGTGGCGTACTACGCGGACGGCAACGCCGGCCTCCGCCTCCTCAACGACACGTCCCACCTGCGCTGAGAAGGCGGCTGCGCTGAGAAGACGGCTGCGCCGAGGCGGCGGCCGCGCCGGCTCAGTGGCGGTGGCGCAGCCCCGCCGCCTCCCGCGCCAGCCGCTCCACCCGCGTCCAGTCCTTCGCCGCGATCGCGTCGTCCGGAACCATCCATGTCCCTCCCACGCAGCCGACGTTGTGCAGTGCCAGATAGTCCGGGGCGTTCGCCGGACCGATCCCGCCCGTCGGGCAGAAGCGGGCCTGCGGAAGCGGTCCGGCCAGTGACTTCAGATACGCCGTGCCGCCCGCCGCCTGCGCCGGGAAGAACTTCATCTCCCGGACGCCGCGTTCCAGGAGCGCCACGACCTCCGAGGTCGTCGACACCCCAGGCAGGAACGGCACCCCGGACGCCTGCATCGCCGCCAGCAGCGCGTCCGTCCACCCGGGGCTGACCAGGAAGCGTGCTCCCGCCGCGACGCAGTCGGTCACCTGCCGGGGCGTGATGACCGTGCCCGCTCCCACCACCGCGTCCACGACCTCCGCCGCGATCGCCCGGATGGCATCGAGCCCGGCCGCCGTCCGCAGCGTCACCTCGATCGCGGGCAGCCCGCCCGCCACCAGGGCCCGGGCCAGCGGCACGGCGTTGTCGGCGTCCTCGATGACCACGACGGGGACGACGGGCGCGAGATCCAGGACCGGGACGCGGGACGCGGCGGCGTACGACGACCTGGGCAGCGATGAGGGCATGACCATCATCCTGCCCACGCGATGCACAACCCGCAAAGGTCATTGCATATGTTGCAACGCCCGCCGCCGACTCAGTGGATCTCCGTCACCACCACGTCCAGCGACCATGGCTTCCCCGCCCTGCCCGGCGCTTCGGCCTCCACCGTGTACCCCAGGTCACGCAACGCCTCGACCAGCCCCGCCGGGTCCTTGGGAGCGGCTCCCGTCGTCAGCAGGGCGCGAACGATCCGCCCCTTGGTCGCCTTGTTGAAGTGGCTGACGACCGACCGCTTCTCCACGCCGTTCACTATCTGCGCGTGCAGCACCCGTACCGTCGCCGTCCGCCCCGCGACCTCGCCCTTCGGCTTCCACGCGGCCGCGTACGCGGAGGACCGCAGGTCCAGCACCAGCCCGTCGCCGGCCGCCTCGGGCAGGGCGGCGGCCATCGGCGTACGCCAGTGCGCGCCGAGCGCCCCGAGGCCCGGCAGCTTCACGCCCATCGAGCAGCGGTACGAGGGGATGCGGTCCGTCACCCGGACCGCGCCCCACAGCCCGGAGAAGACCAGCAGAGACCCGGCCGCGCGCCGCTTGGCCGCCGTGTCCAGTGAGGAAAGGTCGAGGGCGTCGTACAGCACGCCGGTGTAGATCTCGCCGGCGGGCCGCGCCCCCGCCGTCCGCAGCCCTGCGTTCTTGGCGACCTCCCCGCGCAGTCCCTCGCTGAGTCCCAGCACCTCGCGCGCCTTGTCCTCGTCGCCGGCACACAGCTCGACCAGCTCGCCGAGCACGGCCTCCCGCGCGGCGGTGAGCCCCGGCAGCGACAGCGTCTCCAGCTTCAGCGGTGCACCGCGACCGGAGGAGGCCTTGCCTTCGGAGGGCGGCAACAGGACCAGCACGGGGTTCTTCTCCTTTTGTAGGGCTCTGTGGGGTCTGTGGGGCTCCACCGGTGGAGCCCCGCGACAGCCTACGGCGTGCCGCCTCCGCACCCCCGCCCTACATCACCCGGTCCAGCAGGGCGTACGCGGTCCTTATCGCTGTCCCTGAGCGCTCCACCGCGCCCGGTTCCTCGAAGGCGCTGCCCAGCAGCTCCATCATCCGCTCCCGGTCCTCCGGTGCCGCCGCGGTCTCGATCAGCGCCAGCACCTCACGGTCCTTGACCGCCATGGGGGACTCGGGGATGCGCGTCATCCCGGCGAACAGTGCGGCCAGTTCGGGAGAGACCGGGCCCTCGGCGGGCAGCTCCTCCGCGTCCAGCAGCGCACGCAGCCGCCCCCGCCGCTCGCGGATCGCCGCCTCCTGCCGGGCCAGGTCCTCGTCCAGCTCCGCGAGCACCTCCGCGAGGTCACGACCCCATCGTCCGCGAGTACGTCCCGCACCTCCGCGAGACCGAGGCCCAGCTCGGTCAGCCGCCGGATCCTGGCCAGGACGACGGCGTGCCGCAGGACGTAGTCGCGGTAGCCGTTGGCGAGCCGCTCGGGTTCGGGCAGCAGCCCGAGGTGGTGGTAGTGCCGCACGGTCCGCGGGGTGACGCCGACGACCGCAGCGAGTTCTCCGATCCGCATGGGGCCAGTACAAACGCTGACGTCGCGGCAGGGTCAAGAGAGCACGATCGAGGGAACGCTTCCCGATTTCCCGGACAGTGATCCGTTGTTGCCCCAGTCTGGCGCGCGACAGAAGGAGAGGAGGCAGCACCGCGATGGCACATGATCCGATCACGAGGAAGCTCCTGTTGGACTGGTTCGTCGACCTGGACACCCCGGAGGGCTTCCGGGCGGAGCTCATCGAGGGGGAGCTTGTCGTGACACCCCCGCGGGACGGGCACCACGAACACTGCATCAGCCGCATCGTGAGCCAGATGTACCGGCGATCCCGGATCGACATGCAGTTCTCCGCGAACAAGGGTCTGAAGTTGAGGGGCGCGGACGGTTACCCGCAGGACCATGTGATCCCGGACGGCACATTCGTGCCCCAGGAATTGCGGCTCTTCCGGGGGGCCGACCCCTGGATGCCCTGCGAAGGAGTCACCATGGTGCTTGAGGTGACGTCCCCGAAGCCACAGACCGACCGCGAGGCCAAACGCCGCTGCTACGCCCGCGGCGGCATCCCCCTCTACCTGCTCGTCGACCGCGAGGCCTCCTCGATCACACTGTTCAGCGGCCCGGAGAGCGACGACTACCGCCAGCTCTGCACCCGCCCGTACGGCAAGCCGATCCCTCTCCCGGAGCCCTTCGCCTTCGAACTGGAGACGACCGACTTCCTCTGAGCGCCACGGCGGTATGAAACCGGGGCTTCCAGGCGTTGCACCCCCGAAAGGGGGTGCAAGGTGAGCGCACGGGAACAGGCCCTGTGGACCAGGGCGCGGCTCGGTCGTTGCGGGCCGCCGCTCGACCTGCTCACCGCCCGCTTCGACAAGCACGTCTACGCTCCCCACGCGCACGACGAGTTCACCATCGGAGTCTGCGTCGGCGGCTCCGAGGTCATCGACTACCGCGGCGGTCACATCCGTACCGGCCCGGGCACCATCGTCGTCCTCGACCCCGGTGAGATGCACACCGGAGCGCCCGCCACCGCCACCGACGGCTACGCCTACCGTGCCCTGTACGCGGAGCCCTCCCTGCTCGCCGACGGCATCCTCGGCGGCCTCCCGCACTTTCGCGAACCTCTCCTCGACGACCCCGAACTGGTCGCCGCCCTGTGCGCCGCGCACACCGAGCTGAGCGCCTGCCCCGACCCCCTGGAGGCCGAGTCCCGCCTCCCGTGGCTGCTCACCGCCCTCGCCCGCCGCCACTCCACGGCCCGCCCGACCGCCGACACGATCGCGGGCGCCGACCACATAGCCCACGCCGTCCGCGACCGCCTCGCCGACGAGCTGACCACCCCGCCCTCCCTCGCCGACCTCGCCGCCGACCTGGGCCTGTCCCGCTACCAGCTGCTGCGCGCCTTCCGTACGACGATGGGGATACCGCCGTACGCCTGGCTCGCCCAGTACCGGGTGACCCGGGCCCGCGGGCTGCTGGAGAACGGGCTGCGTCCCGCCGAGGTCGCGGGCCTCGTGGGCTTCGCCGACCAGGCGCACCTCACCCGATGGTTCCGGCGGGTGCTCGGAGTGACCCCGGCGGCGTACCGCAACAGCGTTCAAGACACCTGGGCCTGACGCGGCCGACACTCGCCGCATGACTGCACGCGGCTGGTTTCTCTTCTCCCTCATGGGAGTGATCTGGGGCATCCCCTATCTGATGATCAAGGTGGCGGTGGACGCCGTGTCCCCGTCCATGGTGGTGTTCACGCGCTGTGCGCTGGGCGCCGCGCTCCTGCTGCCGTTCGCACTACGGCAAGGGGGCCTGACCCGGACCGTGCGGGACCACTGGCGGCCCCTGCTGGCCTTCGCGTGCATCGAGATCATGGGCCCCTGGTTCACGCTCACCGACGCCGAACGGCATCTGTCCAGCTCCACGGCGGGCCTGCTGATCGCGGGCGTACCGATCGTCGGGGTGGTCCTGGCCCGCTTCTTCGGCGACACGGAACGGCTGGGCGTCCGGCGGGTGGCCGGGCTCGGCCTCGGCCTGGCCGGCGTCGCGGTCCTCACGGTCCCGCATCTGACCGGCGGCGACGCGCGTTCGCTGGCCGAGGTACTGCTGACGGTCCTCGGTTACGCCACGGCGCCCCTGATAGCCGCCCGTCACCTGAAGAACGTCCCGTCCCTCCAGCTCACGGCATCCTGCCTGGCGCTGGCGGCGCTGGTCTACGCCCCGGCGGCCGCGGCCACCTGGCCGACCGCCGTACCCTCCGGGCAGGTCCTGGCCGCCCTGGCCGGCCTGGGCGTGATCTGCACGGCCGTCGCGTTCGTGGCCTTCCTGGAGCTGATCAAGGAGGCGGGCCCGACCCGGGCGACGGTCATCACGTACGTCAATCCGGCGGTCGCGGTCGCGGCGGGGGCGCTCTTCCTGGACGAACGCCTGACGGCCGGGATCCTCGGCTCCTTCGCCCTGATCCTGGCGGGCTCGGTGCTCGCGACGGCGGGACCGGCTGCCGTACCGAGGCGCGGCGCACGCCCGGTACCATGGTCGACACGGCAGACGAGCCGGGCGGACGGCCGCGTGGAGTCCCCCTAGGGGGCTTCCCGAGGAACGTCCGGGCTCCACAGGGCAGGGTGATGGCTAACGGCCACCCGGGGTGACCCGCGGGACAGTGCCACAGAAAACAGACCGCCCGGCGCTCAGGCGCTGGGTAAGGGTGAAACGGTGGTGTAAGAGACCACCAGTGCCCAGGGTGACCTGGGCAGCTAGGTAAACCCCACCCGGAGCAAGGTCAAAAGGGAGCACCCCGGTGCTCCTGCGCGGACGTTCGAGGGCTGCCCGCCCGAGTCCGCGGGTAGACCGCACGAGGCCGGCGGCAACGCCGGTCCTAGATGGATGGCCGTCGCCGAGGGGCCCGCGAGGACCCCTCGGAACAGAACCCGGCGTACAGCCCGACTCGTCTGCCGCTCTTCGTTCTCGCAGGTCAGAGCAGGACGGGAGCACATTTGACACCCAGAATGCCCGGATACGGCGCATGGGCAGCGTGTCGCTCTCCCCGGCGGCCTGCTCTGGCCGAACCCGAGCACTGATGGCGAGTTCTCCAGTGACCCCTGACCGGGCCGGGACGGGTGACATTGCTCGCGACATGTCAAGGCGGCTGCCAACGGTGCCGCCCAGCGCGTACACGTAGAAGGCTGACATGGCCGGACGCATGACGTCCCAGGGTTCGCCTCCTGTCATCCGGGCGAACGCGTCGTCCAGGCGCGAGGCGACGGTGCGCGGGGAGATTCGGAGTCGGCCGGCGATCTCCCGGTTGGACAGACCGGCGGCCGCCAGGCGGGCTATCCGCATCTATCCGAAGCTCGGCATCACCTCTCGCGGGGCTCTCAGGGACGCCCTGTCCGCGCGGGACGCGGACGGGGACCACCGGTGACACCTGCACGACCGCGGACCCGGCGCATCAGTCGCGGACGGGCAACCCCGCGAGAACGTCCAGCACCGTATCGGTGATCTCTGCCAGTTGGGTCACCTGAGCGGAGGTGAGGTGGTCGAAGAAAAGTCGGCGAACGTCGTTCGCGTGACGCCGGGTCGCCGCCGACATGACCTCGTAGCCGGCCGGTGTCACGCTCACGTACACCCCGCGGCGGTCGTAGGCGCACGTCTCGCGGTCGACCAGACCGCGCCTCGCCATCCGTGCCATGTGGTGGGACACCCTGCTCTTCTCCCACCCCAGTTCCTTGGCGAGCTCCAGGACGCGGAGCCTGCCGCCGGGCACACGGGTCAGCTCGGCGAGCATCATGTAGTCCGCGGCGGACAGTCCGTACTCGGTCTGCAGGGGCTGCCCGGTACGTGTGATGAGGCGCTCGAACACACTCAGCAGGCCCCGCCAGGCCTGTTCTTCGACCCCCGTCAGCCAGCGGGGTGGTTCAGCGGTCATGACCCCCCTATCAAGTTGATACATCACCTACTTGCCTCATGGCGCCTCGGGCACCTGCGCCGCGATCGCGCCGCCTGAGCGGTGGGCCGGCGGGCCCACGGCCGGGAGGCGGCGGGGCCGGGACGGAGTGCCACGGCCCCGTTGCCTCGCGGGGTTGGGCCGCTTTACACCTGCTTGGCACCACCGTCGACGAAGATCTCGGTGCCGGTGATGAAGCTGGACTGGTCCGTGGCGAGGAACAGCGCAAGGTTGGCGACTTCCTCCGGCTGGCCCATGCGGCCGAGGGGGACGATGCCGGTGAGGGTCTCTCGCAGCTGCGCGGCACCTTCCTCGTCCGCGGCGAGACTGTTGAGCCCGGGGGTGGTGATGGGGCCGGGGGAGATGGTGTTGACGCGGATGCCGCGCCCGCTGAGCTCGTTGGCCCACGTGCGGGAGAAGGAGCGGATGGCGGCCTTGGAGGCGCCGTAGACACCGAAGGCCGGGTCGCCGGAGACGCCGGCGATGGAGCCCGTGAGGATGACGGAGGCGCCGTCGACCAGGTGGGGGAGCGCCTTCTGCACGGTGAAGACGGTGCCCTTCACGTTGCTGTCGAAGGTGCTGTCGAAGTGCTCCTCGGTGACCTGGTCGAGGGGGGCGAACTCGCCGCCGCCCGCGTTGGCGAACAGGACGTCGATCTGGTGCCCGGCCTCGGCGACGGTGGCGTACAGGCGGTCGAGGTCGGCCAGGTTGGAGCTGTCGGCCTGGACCGGGGTGACGTTGCCGCCGATCTGCTCGGCGGCCTGGTCGAGGACCTCCTTGCGGCGACCCGTGATGTAGACGTGGGCGCCCTCTTGCGCGAAGCGCTGGGCCGTCGCCAGCCCGATGCCGCTGGTGCCACCGGTGATGACGACCGTCTTGCCGTGCAGCTGTCCCATGACGTCTCTCCTGTGTTCGTGGCGGCCTGCCCGCCCGCTGGTCCGTTTTGCGTTCAATCACATTAGAACCAAGAAGATGACGTGTCAACTAACAAGTTGAAGTGTCATCTGCCTTGCTCTTGCGTGATGACGTCGGGGGATGATCGCCGTGGCGTCTGTGGCTGGACGGGTGTGATGTCGCTTTTGGTGCGGTTTGGCGGCGCATTCCAATCGCCGCCGGGCGAAGGCGCCGCCGGGTCCCCGGCGTCCGTGTGGGACGCGGCTTCGCCGGGCGGCGCCCGCCTCGGCTCCGTTCCTCAGCGCCAGCCGAGAGCCGGCGCGACGTGCGTCAGGATGCTGTCGAGGACATGCGCGTTGTAGTCGACGCCGAGCTGGTTGGGCACGGTCAGCAGCAGCGTGTCGGCTGCGGCGACAGCCTCGTCCTCGGCCAGCTGCTTGACGAGCGCATCGGGCTCGGCGGCGTAGGAGCGGCCGAAGATGCTGCGGGTGTCGGCGTCGATGTAGCCGATCTGGTCCTTCGAGTCGCGGTCCCGGCCGAAGTACGCACGGTCCCGCTCGTCGACGAGCGGGAAGACGCTGCGGCTGACCGACACCCTGGGCGTGCGCGAGTGGCCCGCGGCGCGCCATGCCTCGTGGTACGCCTCGATCTGCTTGCGCTGCTGGACGTGGAGCGGCTCGCCGCTCTCGTCGTCCTTGAGGGTCGAGCTCTGCATGTTCATCCCGAGCCCGGCGGCCCAGACCGCGGTGGCGTTCGAGCCGGAACCCCACCAGATCCGGTCGCGCAGATCCTCAGAGTGCGGTTCGATGCGCAGCGGCCCCGGCGGGTTGGCGAACATCGGACTGGGGTGCGGCTCCGCGAACCCCACCCCGGTGAGGGCCTGGAGCAGTTCCTCGGTGTGGGCACGGGCCAGGTCGGCGTCGGTGCCGCCCTCCGGCGGCCGGTAGCCGAAGTGGCGCCAGCCGTCGATCACCTGCTCCGGTGAGCCCCGGCTGAGGCCGAGCTGGAGCCGACCCCCCGCGATGAGGTCGGCCGCGCCCGCGTCCTCCGCCATGTACAGCGGGTTCTCGTAGCGCATGTCGATCACACCCGTGCCGATCTCGATCCGGCTGGTGCGCGCGCCGATGGCGGCGAGGAGCGGGAACGGTGAGGCGTGCTGTCGTGCGAAGTGGTGGACGCGGAAGTAGGCGCCGTCCGCACCCAGCTCCTCCGCGGCGACGGCGAGGTCGATGGCCTGCAGCAGCGAGTCCGACGCGGAACGCGTCTTCGAGTGCGGCGACGGCGTCCAGTGTCCGAAGGACAGGAACCCGATCTTTTTCATGCCGCTTTCAACAATCGGCGAACGCGTTCATTCCGCCGTCCGGGGCGGCGGCCCCGCCGAGCGCTCCGCCACGACGGCTGTCGGCAGTGGCAGGAAGGGCGGCGGGCCACTGTGTGTGCCTGGCGGTCACCGAGCTGGTGAGCAGCGAGAGGGCGTGGGCCGGCACCCCTTCGGTGAGACAGGCGAGCCGTGCCTCCAGCGCACGCGCGGACGCGGCGTGCTCCGCGTCCGCCGGCAGGGCGATGATCCGTCTGACGAGGCCGCGCAGTACGGGGGTCTGTCCGCGCATCGCCGCCGCGTGGGCCGCTTTGATCAGTCTGCGGATCTGGTCCCGTCGGGCCGGACTGAGGTCGGCGGCCGTCTCCAGGACGGCGACGGCCTGCGGGAGGTCGTCGGTCGCGCCTTCTTCCAGCGCGGCGGCCGTGGACTCGTCCGGTTGCGCGGAGACGGCCGCGCGGTGCGGGGCGCGTTCGTAGGGGGCGCCGACGAACGACTCGGCCAGGGCGAGGTGCACCCGGCGTCGCTGAGTGAAGGAGGCGCTCCAGTGCACCGCCGAGGGCACCAGCGGATGCCGGAAACGCAGCTGCCCCGCTTCCACGCCGATCAAGCCCGGCGGACTCTGCCGACGCCGGCGCGGCGGCGGGGACGTCGGCGAGCCGGGCCGCCTTCAGCAGGGTGTCCATCCGATCGGTTCCCGCGTGCACGGCCAGCAGCAGGAATTCGAAGGCCGGGGCCGGGAGGCCGTGCAGCAGCGTGACGACGGCTTCCTGGAGCTGCTCGCCCAGGGGGAAGCCGAGGCGAGAGCAGGGCGGCCGACGAGTCCGTGGAGGCGAGGGCGCGAGCGACGTGAGTGATCCCGGCGGGGTTGCCCGGTCTCCTGAGGTTCCCCGGGGCGGTGAGCGGACCACGTCGTCCGCCGCCTTCGACTGTCGGGTGGTCGGCGCTTCGTCAGTCAAACCACGGATCGCTTCTCGGGCGCGCTGCGCCGGCTAATTGATGTCGATCTTCTCGATGACCGAGTCGGTGATCTCCGCCAGCAGCGTGATCTGGCCGGGCGAGAGGTGGTCCAGAAACAGACGCCGGACGTCCTCCACGTGCTGGGGCGCGGCGTTCTCCAGGGCCGCACGGCCGGCCGCGGTCACCATCATGTACGCCCCGCGTCCGTCGTCGAGGCACTCCTCCCTGGCGACCAGGCCGCGCTTGGCCATGCGCGAGAGATGGTGCGACACACGGCTCTTCTCCCACCCGAGCACCTTCGCGAGTTCCAGCACTCGAAGTCGGTCGCCGGGCGCGCGGGTCAGCTCCGCGAGCACGGAATAGTCGGTCGCGGACAGCCCGAACTCGCTCTGCAGGGTCCGCCCGGCCTGATTGACCAGCAGGTCGTGCATGCGCAGCATGCCTCGCCAGGCTCGTTCCTCGACCGGGCTCAGCCAGCGGGGTGCTTCCTCCATGGGCATAGCCCCACCCTACGAGAAGGTTGACCTCTCTACCATCTTAGGTGTGGCTGGGCGGGTGCATGAAGCGGCACCTGCGTCAGGGGTGATCCGGGGTCACTTCACCAGGCGGGCGAACTTCCGGACTTCCTGGGTGAACAGCAGGGGCTGTTCGAACGCGGCGAAGTGGCCGCCCAGGGGGATCCGGTCGTTGAAGTAGACGAGGTCGCTGTAGGCGCGTTCGGCCCAGATCTTCGGGCTGCGGACGAGTTCGTGCGGGAAGACGCTCGGTCCCACCGGCAGGTCGAGCGTGGTCAGTCCCGACGCGCCGTAGTTCTGCCAGTACAGGCGGGCCGAGGAGGCGGCGGTGTCGGTGAGCCAGTACAGCGTGATGTTGTCGAGCATGTCGTCCCGGGACAGGACGCCCTCGGGCCGGCCGGTGCTGTCGGTCCAGTCGAGGAACTTCTCGTAGATCCAGGCGGCTTGTCCCGAGGGGGAGTCGGCGAGGGCGTAGCCGACGGTCTGGGGCCGAGCATCTGCTTGGGTACATCGCGTGAAACGGGCAGAAAGGACGGACCTGCGCCGGGAGGCTGGTCAGCGCACCCGGGACGGCCTGCAGACGGCCGCTCTGGAGCTGATCGCGCAACGCGGCCAGGAGGGCGTGACGCTCCGCGAGATCATGGATCGCGCCGGAGTCAACGTCGCCGCCGTGAGTTACCACTTCGGGTCGCTGAAGGCGCTGTGTGACTCGGCGATAGAGCACGCGTTGGAACAGTATCTGGACGCACAGCTTCTGGCGCTCGGTCCGCTCGGCTCCACTTCGACGCTCCAGGACGTGGCGGCGGCGTTCGCCCGGCCGATGATGCGCGCGCTGGCGGCCGGTGGGCATGAGCTGGCCGTGATGCGGACCGTGGCGCGCGTCGGTATCGATCCGCCCCAGGGGTGGGAGAGGCTGACCGGCAAGTTCGACCGGTGCCGCAGGGAGGCCCTCAGGGTGCTGACGGCGAACGTTCCCGGAGTCCCCGAGCAGGAACTGGTCTTCCGTACGCGATGTGCAGCCGGCCTGCTGAACTGGCTCGCGTTGGCGCCCATCGGCACCGAGTTCGCCGCGATGTCCGCCGAGCAGATCGAGCGGCAGCTCGTCCCCGTGGTGGCCGGGGCGTTCCGGGGGGACGCGCCCGTCGGCTGCTGACTAGCGGGTCACAACCGATCCGGCCCGCGAAGAAGCCGGCCAGAAGGTGCTCCAGGAAAACCCGGCGTACAGCCCGACTCGTCTGCCGCTCTGCGTTCCCTATTTCCGCGTTTCCGTGTTTCCGCGTTTCCGGTTTCCGCAGGATCACTACACCCAGGAGTCGAGCCACATCCGCTCGCGCCAAGAGGTATTGGGGATCTGCGTACCCGTGTACAGAGCGAAGAAATAGATGAAGTTCCACAGGACCAGCAGCGTGAGGGTGCCGGCGCCCACCGTGCCCCACAGGCGGCGTCGTCGGGCGGCTCCGGGTGGGCCGAGGAGCGCGCCGGCCGTCATCGCCACGGCCAGGCACAGGTAGGGCAGGAAGACGACCGCGTAGAAGGAGAAGATGGTGCGGTCCTGGTAGAGGAACCACGGCAGCCAGCCCGCCGCCACCGCGCACAGGACGGCGCCGGCGCGCCAGTCGCGTCGTAGCGCCCACCGGTACAGCAGGTAGATCAGGGCGCCACAGGCCGACCACCACAGCATCGGTGTGCCCAGAGCGGTGATGTCTCGCACACAGCCTCCGGATGCACCGCAGCCGTGCTGTCCGTCGGGTGACGACTCGAAAGAGAACAGTACGGGGCGACCGAGCACCGGCCAGCTCCACGGATTCGACTGATACGGGTGGGGTTTCTCCAGCCCGATATTGAATTGGTAGACCTGGTATTCGTAGTGCCAGAGGCTGCGCAGGGGCGCGGGGATCCACGCCCATGTGCCGCCCCGGCCGTCCGCCCAGTGCCGGCCATACCCTTTGTCGGACAGGAACCATCCGGTCCATGTCGTCAGATACGTCGCCAGAGCGACGGGGACGAGGGACGCCACGGACCAGCCGAGGTCCTTGCGCAGCACCGCGCGGTACGGGTGCCCTGCCCCGGCGGTACGACGGGAGCCCACGTCCCACAGCAGGGTCATCACCGTGAAGCACAGCAGGAAATAGAGACCGTTCCATTTGGTCGCCGCCGCCAGGCCCAAGGAGACGCCGGCGGCCAACCGCCAGGGCCGCCACCCCATTCCGGCCCGGTCGCCCGTGTGCTGATCCGGCCTCACCCTGTCCGCCTCGTCCCTGGGCAGCGCCTGGAGCAGTCGCGCCCGCGCCCGGTCCCGGTCGATCAGCAGGCAGCCGAACGCGGACAGGACGAAGAACATCACCACGATGTCCAGCAGTGCGCTGCGGCTCATGACGTAGTGCAAGCCGTCCACGGCCATCAGCAAGCCGGCCAGACAGCCGAGGAACGTCGAACGGAACAGACGCCGTCCGATGCGGCACAGCATCAGAACGGACAGTGTGCCGAGGACCGCTGTCATGAAGCGCCAACCGAACGGATTCAGGCCGAACAGCCACTCACCGATGGCGATGACCCACTTGCCCAGCGGCGGGTGGGCGACGAACGCACCGGTGTCCGAGAGGGGTATGACCTGGTGGTGGGCGAGGATCTGCGGGTCGGCTGTTGTGCGGTCCGGCCACACGGTTTCGTAGCCGAGCTGGAGTTGAGCCCAGGCGTCCTTGGCGTAGTAGGTCTCGTCGAACATCAGGTCGTGCGGCCGGCCGAGTCGCCAGAAGCGGATCACCCCGGCGATGGCGGCGGTCAGCAACGGTCCCAGCCAGCCGGTCGCCCTCGCGGCACGGGAGGCGACGGCCGGGGGACAGCCCAGAGCCTGCCAGAGATGAGTCGGTGGCCGGGGATGGCTCGGCGCCAGGCGTTCCCCGGTGTCGGTGCGCGGAAGCGGTACGTAACCGAAGCGGCGCAAGCGGCCCGTCCAGGTCAAGGATTCATTCACCGCGGCCCGCTCGTCTCCGTCACCGTTGCGGACGGGGACGGTGAGCGTTCCCCTGCCACCGGCGTCGTGGGGGACTCGCTGTGGGACTGGGACTGGGACTGGGACTGGGACTGGGACGGGCGGGCGGGCTCGTTCGGTTCGAACGGCTCATGCCCGACCGCGATGAGCAGGACGCTCGCGGCCACTGCCGCGAGGCCGATGACGAGGCCGAGGCCGAGGAGGGCGACGCGGCGAGCCGGGAATCGCGGTCGGGCGGGTTGCGGGGGCGGGAAGGCGGGTCGCAGGTCGTTGATGTCGACGCTGTGGGCCTTGGCGTCGAGGGCGGCTCGCAGCCGGTCTTCGAGCTGTTCACGCCTCGGGTGAGTCGTCGATCCGTTCACCGCGTTGCCCCCAGGTGCCTGCCGAGCGCGTCCAGCGCCCTGCTGGCCGTCGACTTGACCGTCCCGCGGGACAGCCCGAGCGTCTCGGCGATCTGTGCCTCGGAAAGATGAGACCAGTACCGCAGCACGAGAACCTCGCGCTGGCGTCGGGTGAGTCTGCGCAGCGCGTCGAGGACTTCGCGGTGCTCTTCTTTCAGCAGGACGTGTTCTTCGGGCAGCGGAACGGGGCTCTGCCGTTCGGGGACATGTGCGCGTGCGGTCCTGCGCCGCCGCAGTACGGAACGCGCCCCGTTCACCACGCTCGTCCGGACATAGGCCACCGGGTCGTGCACGCCCGTCAGCCAGGCGCCGTGCCTGCGGACGAGTGCGGCGAACGCGTCCTGCACCAAGTCCTCGGCCGTGGGCAGGTCATCGACCAGCAACAGCGCGAGCCGGACCAGCCCCAGCCGGTGCTCATGGTAGAGCTCGTCGATTCCAGGCGTGCCCTCCGCCGCGTACGCGTCGGGAGATCTGCTCGGGCAGGGGCGTGGCAAGGCGGGGTCAGGGTGCTCCCGCCTCTGGGCCACGCTGCGCAGCAGCCGTGCCCATCCGCTGAGCGTCGTGCGCATTTTCGTGGAGGCTGGTGGGAAAGCGTGCGTGGCTGTCGTCATGGTTCTCCAGTGAAGGCACCTTCGTCCCGACAGACGTGTGAACCCGGTCCAGGTTGCAGGTGGCCGACAAGCGAGCGACAAGATCCGGTGTGATCTACGCCACCGTTCTTCTGTGGTCGGCCCAGCCGGTTCACATCACGCGCAGCGCCTCACGCGCCCGCTCGACGAAGTCCCTCAGCGCCTGCCAGAAGGGCGCGTACGCCGCGTCGAACCGCTCGGCGGCCTCGCGGTCGCCGTCGAGCATGGCCTCGACGGCCCGGTAGGAAGGGGTCGTGGTGCGCCGCAGCGCGTCGGCCGCCTCGGCGACTTCGGGCGGGCCCTCCAACGACACGATCCACGTGCAGTGACGCAGCCCGCTGTACTCGTCCCGCAGGCGGTCCCTCAACTGCCGTAGCTCCCCGGGGGCTTGGGTGATGTCGTCCGCGCAGAGGTCCGACACCTTCCAGTACAGGTCGCCCATCCGCTGCGCCTGCTCGATCAGGTTCGCGTACGCGGTGCGCCGGGTCTCCCGCAGCCGTTCCACCCGCTGCGCCCGTGTCGTCGTGTCGGCCTGGATGCGTGCGGCCCGCGCCGTCCCGCGGCTGGTCACCCAGCTCGCCAGGACGGCCGTACCCGCGGTCAACGAGGCGATCCAGAACGCGTTGTCGGGCATGCCCTCCCCTGTCCCCCCTGTGGTGGATCCACGGTCCCCCGCGGAACCCGGTCAGCCGAGCGAGCGGTTCGTGACCCTCTCCAGATGCGCCGCGAACACCTCGCGCGCCTGCGGTGTCAGGGTGCGCAGGGCCACCAGGGCCGTGATCACCACGTCGCACAGCTCCGCCTCGACGTCCGCCCAGCTGTGCGTCGTGCCCTTGCGGGGATTCTGTCCCGTCGCGCCGATCACCGCCTGCGCGACCTCGCCGACCTCCTCCGACAGCTTCAGCACGCGCAGCAGCAGGCCGTCCGCACCGTCGTGCGTGCGGTTCGCGTCCAGCCACGCGTGCAGTCGGGTGATCGAATCCCACAGGTCCGCGGAGTCGACGTGCTCACTCATACCCGCAGCCTGCCATGCGGGGGCTACTCGTCGAAGAGGGCCTCCTGGTCATCGAACAGCGGGTCCTGCTCCCCCTCCGTCTGCCTCCGCAGCCGCTTGTTCCGCGCCCCCACCACCAGCGCCGTGACCGTCGCCGTCGCCGCGAACGCCGCCGGGACCATCCACCCGCGGTTCACGGCGTGGCCGAACAGCGCGTCCACCGAGAGCCGGCCGGGGCCCGTGACCGCCAGGCCCGCCGCCGTGAGGCCGAGGGTCGCCGCGTACTCGTAGCCGCCGCTCTGGGCGAAGAACCCGTTCGGTACGTGCACCGCCGCCGCCCCCGCCATCGAACCGGCCGCCGCCGCACCGGCAGCCGGCGTCGCCAGGCCCAGTGCCAGCAGCGTGCCACCGCCCGCCTGTGCGAGTCCGGCCGCCGTCGCGCTCGCCTTCCCCGGCCGGTAGCCCACGGACTCCATGTACTGCCCGGTCCCCTCGAGCCCGCCTCCTCCGAACCAGCCGAACAGCATCTGCGCGCCGTGCGCCGCCAGCACCCCGCCGGTGCCCAGCCGAAGCAGCAGAAGTCCCACGTCACGTCGGTCGATACAGGTCACGATCACTCCCGGGGGCAGGCAGCAGGGACAGTTCCGTCCGCGTTCCCACCGTCCCACCGGCCACACCGGCCCGGCCCGTTCTCGGCGCCGTTCGGGTGGCGGGCCCCTGGGCTCGGGTGGCGGGGCCCGGGGACTCGGGTAAGCCTGACAGGCATGACGATTCAGACAGCCAAACTCAGCGACCCCGCCGTCCGGGCTTTCGTCACCGCCGTCAACTCCCACGACCGCGAGGGCTTCATGGCGCTCCTCGCGCCCGGCGCCACCATGGCGGACGACGGCTCCGACCGGGACCTCGCCGACTGGATCGACCAGGAGATCTTCTCCTCCCACGGCCACATGGACGTCGACAACGAGTCCAAGGGCGGTCGTTCCCTCATCGCCACCTACCGCAACGACACCTGGGGCGAGATGCGCACCCGGTGGTCCTTCACCGTGGACGACGACGGCCGGATCACCCGCTTCGAGACCGGTCAGGCCTGAGGAGCGTTCGCCCGTACGCGCCAGTCCGTGCCCAAGCCCCGGTTCGAGGCCTTGCCTTGGAGTGAACTCCAACTCCTAACGTTTCCGGGCATGGAGACCATCGAGCACACCAGGACACTGGGCCGCGCCGGCATCGAGGTCAGCGCCCTCGGCTTCGGCTGCTGGGCCATCGGCGGCGAGTGGAGCACCCCGGACGGACAGCCGCTGGGCTGGGGCAAGGTCGACGACGAGGAGTCCGTCCGGGCGATCCGGCGCGCCCTCGACCTCGGCGTCACCTTCTTCGACACGGCCGACGCGTACGGCACCGGCCACAGCGAGCGCATCCTCGCGCGTGCCCTCGGCAAGCGGCGGGCCGACGTGGTCCTCGCCACCAAGTGGGGCAACCTTATTGACGAGGAACGCCGGCTGCTCGTCGGCAGCGACGACTCCCCGGAGTACGCCCGCCGCGCCCTGACCGCCTCCCTGCGCCGCCTCGACACCGACCACATCGACCTCTACCAGCTGCACCTCTCGGACGCCGACCCGGAGCGGGCCGCCGAACTCCGCGAGACCTGCGAGGAGTTCGTACGCGAGGGGCTCATCCGCGCGTACGCCTGGAGCACCGACGACCCCGCGAGGGCCGCCGTCTTCGCCGAGGGCCCCCACTGCACGGCCGTCCAGCACCGCCTCAACATCCTCCAGGAAGCGCCCGAACTCCTCGCCCTGTGCGAGGAGTCGAACCTCGCGAGCATCAACCGCAGCCCCCTCGCCATGGGGTTGCTGACCGGCAAGCACACCGTGGGGAGCGCCCTCGAATCCGGCGACATCCGCAACGCGCCGCCCGCGTGGCTGGCAGGTTTCTCCGAAGGCGGCGGAGCCGACGCGGAGTGGCTGAGCCGTGTGGAGGCCCTCCGGTCCATCCTCACCAGCGACGGCCGTACGCTCGCCCAGGGCGCCCTCGCCTGGATCTGGGCCCGCAGCCCGCGTACCGTCCCGATCCCGGGCTTCCGCTCGGTCGCCCAGGCGGAGGAGAACGCGGGCGCGATCGCGAAGGGCCCGCTCACCGCGGAGCAACTGGCCGAGGTCGACCGGGTACTTGGGCGGTGAGCGGCCCCCACAAGGCCGTACGAGCGGATCAGTACCTCCTGGTCAGCACTCCCTGACCCTGCTCGGTCAGCGTGAGCTGCCCCGCCTTGATGGTGGCCAGGCGCGGCGCACGGCGGGCGATCGTGAGTCGTGGGTGACCATGATGAACGTCAGCGGCGCGCTCCTCCCGGTGGGACGGTGGAGGGCGTACAAGGGTGGGCCCGCGTATGCGCGCCCCCGTTCGCAGGGGTGTCGCCTCGTCGTAACCCGGCCTTTGCCGCAACTTTGTGACCCCGCTGTGCGCCGCCGCGGACTCCCTTTGTACGGTCCCGGGATGCGTGATTCCTTTCCGCTCTCCCCGAGGGCCGCGCGGATGTCCCGCCGCGCCGTGCTCGGGCTCGCCGCCGCCACGCCGCTGACCCTGGCCGCACCCACGTCCGCGTCCGCTGCCACCACCATCGGCGGCGAACGGCTGGGTCGCCCTGGCATCCAGGTGCAGGGGGCCGCCGGCCTGCCCAAGAGGCTCTCCGCCCGCTCCTGGCTCGTCGCCGACTGCGAGAGCGGCGAGGTGCTCGCCGCGTGCAACGCGCACCGGCGGCTCGCGCCCGCCTCCACTCTGAAGATGCTGTTCGCGGACACCGTTCTCGAGAAGTTCGAGCGGACCCGGACGTACAAGGTGACCGACGCCGACCTCGCGGACGTCCCGTCGGGCTCCAGCCTGGTCGGCATCAAGCCCGGAATCACCTACACCGTCGAGCAGCTGTGGCTCGGCGTCTTCCTGCGCTCAGGCAACGACGCGGTGCACGTCCTCAGCCATATGAACGGCGGGCTCGCGAAGACCGTCGCCGAGATGCAGGCCAGGGCCGAGGATCTACAGGCCCTTGACACGCATGTGGTGAGCCCCGACGGCTTCGACCACAAGGGGCAGATCTCCTCCGCGTACGACCTCACCCTGTTCGCCCGCCACGGCCTGAAGAGC
The DNA here is from genome assembly GCF_031583065.1 of Streptomyces sp. CGMCC 4.7035. Lineage (GTDB taxonomy): Bacteria > Actinomycetota > Actinomycetes > Streptomycetales > Streptomycetaceae > Streptomyces > Streptomyces yaanensis. The sequence goes on along the minus strand of NZ_CP134053.1, from coordinate 6,291,395 downwards.
GCCGACTTCCGTGGCTACTGCTCGACGAGGACCGCCCACTTCCCTGCGGGCGGCAAGAAGACCTTCCAGATCCAGAACACCGACCGCCTTTTGACCGGTTCGTGGGGCCTTGGCATATACAAGGGGCTCATCGGCGTCAAGAACGGTTACACCAGCCACGCGGGCAACACCTTCACCGGTGCCGCCACCCGCGGGGGCCGCACCCTCCTCGTGACCGTCATGCACCCGGAGCCCGGCGGCAACGGCGTCTACCAGGAGACCGCCGCCCTGCTCGACTGGGGATTCGCGCATGCCGGGACCGCTCGGGCCGTGGGCACGCTGGTCGATCCGCTGAGCGAGGGCGGCGCGAAGGTGTCGCCCTCACCGACGGGGGCGGCGAAGAAGGGGGCCTCCGGTGCGGAGGCCTCCGCCGCGACGGGCGGATCGACGTGGGGGCTGGTCGGCGGGGCCGGCGGAGCGGTGGCGCTGCTGGCCGGCGGGGCGTACGCGCTGCGGGGCCGCCGGCGGAAGGAAGCGGCGGCGGACGGCGAGAGCGGTGACCGGCGTGCGGAAGCGGCGGCCGGTGGCGGGGACGGTGGCGGGGGCGGCGGCGACCGGGGCGGCGGCGACGGGCGCTGACGTATGGGCAGCCGTTCCGCGGTCCGGCGCGTACCTCGCGGTCCCACGCGAGGTCCACCCCCTGCCGGACCACGGAACGGCTGCCGCCTCCCCCTTGGTGTGGCCTGCGGAAGCTCAGTACTCCAACTGTGAAGCTTTCGTGGAGGAGATGTTGAGCATATGCCTGTCATGTGCGGAAAGCGTGCGGAGGGCAGTATTCCGGTTGTGTAGATTGAGTCGCCGGCCGGACGCGGGGTGGATCCGCTGACCGGCGTGGGTCCCGTCAGTCGCGGCCCGTGGGTCACTGCTCCCCGGGGTAGCGGACGCCGATCCGGTCCCGTATCGCGTCGAGTGTGCGCATCACCGCGAGGGTGCCGTCGAGGGGGACGAGCGGGGACTGGGTTTCGCCCGCCCTGAGGGCGCGCATGACCTCCAAGGCCTCGTGCTTGAGGCTGGTGCGTGGGCCGTCGGCGGGGTCGGCGCGGAACTCCTCGGGGTCGTGGCCGTCCCGGTGGAGCAGGAAGTGGTCCGGGAAGAAGAAGCCGTACGGGACGTCGATGCGGCCCTTGGAGCCGGTGACCGAGGCGGAGGTGGGAGTACCGCCGTGGATGGAGCAGTGCACCGAGGCGAGAGCGCCGCTCTCCCAGGAGAGCAGTGCCCCCGTCTGGAGATCAACGCCCTCGTCGGAGAGCATCGCTCTCGCGACGATGTCCGACGGCTCCCCGAGCAGCAGCTGCGCGAACGACACCGGATACACACCCAGGTCCAGCAGCGCCCCACCGCCCTGTGCCGGATCCCGCAGCCGGTGTGAAGGTGGGAAGGGACCGGCCAACCCGAAGTCGGCCTGCACACTGCGCACCTCGCCGATCGCCCCGTCGTCGACCAGCGCCTTCAACCGCCGCACCAGCGGATGGCAGTACATCCACATGGCCTCCATCAGGAAACGGTCGCGCTCCTTCGCCAGCGCGACCAGCTCCTGTGCCTCACGCGCGTTCAGGGTGAACGCCTTCTCGCACAGCACGTTCCGCCCGGCCTCCAGGCACAGTCCGGCCGCGGCCCGGTGCGCCGAGTGCGGAGTGGCGACGTACACCACGTCGACGTCCTCGTCCATGGCGAGGGCGTCCCACTCCCCGTAGGCCCGCGGTATCCCGAACCGTTCCGCGAACGCCTTCGCCGACTCCTCGCTGCGCGAGGCCACCGCCACGATCTCCGCGTCCGGCAGGTCGACCAGATCGGCCGCGAAGGCCGCGGCGATCCCGCCGGTCGCCAGGATTCCCCACCGCACCCGCCCGTCAGCCGTCCCCGCCATGTCCGCCCCTGTCCGCCCCTCGGTACGCGACCCGATCACTCCGTACGAGCTGAGAGCATAGGCGGCGGACCGTACGACAAGGGAGGGGCACATGCCCGAGCGTGGCTGTACCACGCACGACCGCAAGGAGCCGGAAGGCCACATAGAAGGCCACATAGAGGGCCACATGGCCGAGGCGAAGGCGCCGATTCCCCCTTCCGACGCACCGCAGTCCACCGCCGCGTCGTCCCCCCGCCATGATGCCGCCCTCCGCCGTACCGGTCTGCTCGTCACCTTCATCCTCGGCAGCCTCAACGCCACGCCCCCGCTGGCCATGGACATGTACCTCCCGTCCCTCCCGGAGGTCACCACGTCCCTGCACGCGCCCGCCGCGACCGTGCAGCTCACCCTCACCGCCTGCCTCGCGGGCATGGCGCTCGGGCAGCTGCTGGTCGGTCCGATGAGCGACAAGTGGGGACGGCGGCGTCCGCTGCTCGTGGGCCTCGTCGTCTACGTCGTCGCCACCGTGCTGTGCGCGCTCGCGCCCTCGGTGGAGACCCTCGTCGCGTTCCGGCTGGTGCAGGGGCTCGCGGGAGCGGCCGGGATCGTGATCGCGCGCGCCGTCGTCCGCGATCTGTACGACGGCGTGGCCATGGCCCGGTTCTTCTCCACCCTCATGCTGATCTCCGGGGTCGCGCCGATCGTCGCGCCGCTGATCGGCGGCCAGATCCTGCGCGTCACCGACTGGCGGGGCGTCTTCGTCGTCCTCACCGCCGTCGGGATCGCGCTCACCGCGCTGGTGTGGGTGAGGCTGCCCGAGACGCTCCCTCCGGCCGAGCGGCACAGCGGGGGAGTGGGCGAGGCCCTGCGCTCCATGCGGGCGCTGCTGGCCGACCGCGTCTTCACCGGCTACACGGTCGCGGGCAGCTTCGCCTTCGCCGCGCTGTTCGCCTACGTCAGCGCGTCCCCCTTCGTGATCCAGGAAATCTACGGCGCCTCCCCGCAGACCTTCAGCCTGCTGTTCGGCGTCAACTCCGTGGGCCTGGTGGTCGTCGGACAGATCAACGGCAAGGTCCTGGTCGGCCGGGTCAGCCTCGACAAGGTGCTGGCGGTGGGCCTCGCGGTCATCACCCTCGCCGCGACCGCCCTGCTGCTGATGTCGATGGGCGCGCTCGGCGAGGTGGGCCTCGGCCCGGTCGCCGCGGCCCTCTTCGTCCTCATGTCGGCGATGGGTCTCGCGCTGCCCAACGCCCAGTCACTCGCCCTGATGCGCACCCGGCGCAACGCCGGTGCCGCCTCCGCGCTCCTCGGCACGTCCTCCTTCCTCATCGGCGCCGTCGCCTCGCCGCTGGTCGGGATCGCCGGTGAGCACACGGCGGTCCCGATGGCCGTCGTCCAACTGGCGGCGGCACTGGTGGCCGTGGCCTGCTTCGTGGCACTGTGCCGTCCCTGGAACACACGCGCGGGCGTGGAGGGAGCAGAGAGCTGAGCGCGCCGAGACTGCGCATTGACACCCCTGAGAAGGCGGGGCTCGATCCCGAGGAACTGCGTCTTCTCGTACGGGAGATCCACGACGCCGTGAGCGGAGAGCGGCCCTGGGCGGCGGGCGCCGTGGTGGTCGCCGGGCGTGGCCCCGTGATCGCCGTGGAGGAGGCATTGGGCTGGGCGGTCCGGTATGCCGCGTACGACGCGGAGGCGGACCGGGCTGTCGAACTGCCGCCCGCGGCACGGGTGCCGATGACCGTGGACACGCCCTTCGACCTGGCCTCGCTCACCAAGCTGTTCACGGCGGTCGCCGCCGTCCAGCAACTGGAGCGCGGCACGCTCGGCATCGACGCGCGGGTGGCGGCGTATCTGCCGGAATTCCACGCGGCGGCGGAACACGGGATCACCGTACGACAGTTGCTCACCCACACCTCGGGTCTGCGGCCCGAACTCCCGCTGTACGACTGCGCGTCGGACGCGGCACGGCTCGCGTTGCTGCGGTCGGAGGCGCCGGTGGGCGTACCCGGGACGTACTGCTATTCGGACCTGAACCTGCTGCTCCTGCAATACGTTCTGGAACGCGTCACCGGCCGTCCGCTCGACGTGCTCATCCATGACTGCATCACCCGGCCGCTCGGGATGACGGCGACGGGTTTCGGGCCGAGCCCGGGCGCGGCGGCGACGGAGGACCAGCGGCGGCCGTGGGCCAAGGTGGACCGGGGGATGCTGCGGGGCGTGGTCCACGACGAGAACGCCTGGGTGCTCGGCGGGGTGGCCGGTCATGCGGGCCTCTTCTCGACCGCGCGCGACCTGGCCGTCTTCTGCCGCACTCTGCTGGCCGGCGGTTCGTACGGCACGGCGCGCATCCTGGGGCCCGATTTCGTCGAACGGATGCTCACCTCGCCCGGGCTGGGGTTCGCGGTCGACCAGCCGTGGTTCATGGGGGAGTTGTCGGGTCGGGGCGCGGCCGGCCATACGGGCTTCACGGGTACGTCACTGGTCCTGGACCCGGCGACGGACACGTTCCTGGTCCTCCTGGCGAACACGGTCCATCCGCGCCGCCGGGTCCCGGACAGCCGACCACGGGCGGCGGCGGGGGACCGGCTGGCGCGGGCGGTGCGGGGGCCTGAGCGGTGCGCTTCAGGGTGAGCGGCGCCCGCCCCCCGGCCCATAGAATCGGGCACGTGAACGCCCCCGTCTTCCCAGCCGACACCCTCCGCGCCGCCCTCGCCGCGCTGCTCGACGGGCTTCCGCCCAGGCAGGCCGCGCAGGCCGTGGACCGGCTGATCGCGAACTACCGGGGACGGACCCCGACCGACGCGCCCGTGCTCCGGGACCGTTCGGACGTGGTCGCGTATGCCGCGTACCGGATGCCCGCGACGTTCGCGGCGGTGTGCGCGGCGCTCGACGCGTTCGCGGACGCCGCGCCCGGGTGGGCCCCGGCCAGCCATGTGGACGTCGGCGGCGGGACCGGCGCGGCGACCTGGGCCGTGAGCGCGACCTGGGACGGGGAGCGTCAGGTCACCGTGCTCGACTGGGCCGAGCCCGCGCTCGCCCTGGGCCGGGAGATCGCCGCCGCCAACCCGGTGCTGAAGGCCGCCGAGTGGCGCCGCTCTCGTATCGGATCGGCGCTCACCATCGAGAGCAGTGATCTGGTGACGGTCTCGTACGTCCTCGGTGAGCTGACCGAGGCCGATCGCCTCGCCGTAGTCGACGCCGCGGCCGCAGCGGCCCAGGCCGTCGTGATCGTCGAACCCGGCACCCCGGACGGCTACGCCCGCGTCATCGAGGCCCGCGACCGCCTGATCGCCGCCGGCTTCCGCGTCGCCGCCCCCTGCCCGCACAGCGCGGCATGCCCCATCGTCCCCGGCGAGGACTGGTGCCACTTCTCGGCCCGGGTCAGCCGTTCCTCGCTGCACCGGCAGGTCAAGGGCGGCTCCCTCGCGTACGAGGACGAGAAGTTCAGCTACGTCGCCGCCACCCGATTCCCGGTCGTGCCGGCGCCCTCCCGGGTCGTCCGCAAGCCGCAGATCCGCAAGGGTCAGGTCCTCCTCGACCTGTGCGGCCCCGACGAGTCCCTGCGCCGCGACACGGTGACCAAGCGGCACGGGCCGCTCTACAAGGCGGCCCGCGACGCGGACTGGGGCGACGCCTGGCCGCCGCCCCAGGCCTGAGCAGACGGCAGGCCGAGAGCTCACCGGGGTGCGTCCCCTGTCCCTTTCCTGCCCCTGCCCCTGCCCCTGCCCCTGTCCCTGTCCCTGTCCCTGCCCCTGCCCCTGTCCCTGTCCTGTCCTGTCCCTGTCCCGGCCCGGCGAATCGCATGAAATCCCGCAATAGCCCTCGATCCGGGTTCGCGGTGGGCATTGCCCGACCCACCCCGGTTGCGGGGCCCTGGTCACCCGAGGCGCAGGATGGTGGGACCATAAGGCATGCTGTCCGCACCACAGCAGCGAGGCGAGGGGATAGATGAGCGCAGAGTTCGGCCGCCGCACGGGCGGGCAGGGCAGGATCTCCCAGTGGCTGCGTGGACGCCGTCCCGCCCGTCTCAAGGAGGACGCCGGCGACGGCGGCCGTGAGGCGATGCTGCTGGCTGCCGCCGCCGCCGGGCTGCCGCTCGCGCCCGCCGCGCACCCCGCCGGTTACCGGTGTTCCTGCGACCGCGTGGGCTGTCCCACGCCCGCCCGGCATCCGCTCTCCTTCGCCTGGCAGACGCAGTCCACCACGGACAAGGCGCAGATCGAGCGCTGGGCCCGGCACCAGCCGCAGGCGAACTTCATCACCGCGACCGGGATGGTGCACGACGTGCTGGACGTCCCCCGCGAGGCCGGCGAGGAGGCCCTGCGGCGGCTCCTCGACTCCGGCGTCGAGGTGGGGCCGGTCGCCTCGACCGGCGACGGGCGCATGCTGTTCTTCACGCTGACCCGCGGTACGCCCGAGGACGAGGACGAGTGGTGGCCGTGCGAGCTGGACTGCCACCCGGAGACGATGGACGAGCACCCCGGGCTGCGCTGGCACTGCCGGGGGTCGTACGTGCTCGTACCGCCCGCGCAGTTGCCGGGTGACCTGACGGTCGAGTGGGTGCGGGGGCCGGAGCACGCGCTGCCGGATCCGTTGAGCCTGCTCGAGGTGTTGACCGACGCATGTGCGCGGCACGCGGGGAGCGAGAACGAACTCGCCGCGTGGCCCCACCAGGGCTGAACCCCGGCTTGCCCACAGCGGCTACTCCCCCTTCGCCCCCGTCAGCCCCTCCAACCGGCTAAGGAACTTGACCTGGCCCTTCGGCGGGTCCAGTACCGCCTGGTCGGCGACGAACTCCAGCGTCAGGGACTGCTTGGCCTCGCCGGTCAGCAGCGCCTTGATGCTCGCGTCGGTGACGTTCATGTTGACGCCCTGTGCGGCCGTCTGCTTCCGGTAGTGGTGCGTGGCGAAGAAGACCAACGCGCCGCCGTCCGAGGTGCGCAGCCCCACCGGCGCGTAGTCGCCGTTGGTGAGCGGTTCGTCGATGTACTGCTGGGCGAGACCCGGTTTCCTCGCGTTCTTCTCCCGCGTCGCCCGCCACTGCGAGGTGTGCGTGCCGGGCGCGAACGTGTCCCCGCCGGACTTCAGGTACGTCACGTACTCCCGGCCGAGCCTGCGCGGCTTGACCGCGAGCGTCGCGTCGTCCGCGGTGACGGGCTCCGCCCAGCCGTCCTTGTCCGTCTTGAACGTCGGTATGTCACCGGCCGCGAGGATCGTCAGATACGACACCGCCCAGACCTTGCTCGCGTCGGAGCGGGTGAAGACGAGCAGCCAATGGCTGTTCGCGTTGCCCTTGTTGGCGCGGGTGTCGGCGACGAACCAGCGCGGCCAGCCGGCCTTCGCGGGGATCGTGAACTTGGCGTCGGTCAGCTTCAGCGGGACGTGACCGGCGTTGCCGCCCGGGTTGTTCTTGTGGCCCGCTTCGAGCTTGCCGCCGTCGATGTCGGCGAGCGCGCCGGTGACCCGGTCGGCGTCCAGGGACCGGTCGTACGCCTTGTCCGCCTCGTTGTACGCGGCGGTGAAGTCCTTCAGCGCGCGGGCGGCTTCGGCGCGTGTCGCCGTGGGTACGACTTCCCGTTCGCCGTGCACCACCACACAGCCGCTCGCCGTGACGGACAGAGCCGCCACGGCCATCGTCGCCGGGACGAACCGGACCGGACTACGAAGCGTTCGAGGGCTGCGATCCCCGCGATCCCTGCTCATCAGTGACCTTCACCTTCCCCTTCCCGGAGGCGAACCCTACCGGGGCGAGGAAGACGGCGAGCGTCGGGACCAGGTACAGAGCCCACACCGTGACCTGAAGAACTGTCGGGTCGGGCTGGAAGTTGAAGACGCCCTTGAGGAGAGTGCCGTACCAGCTGTCCGGCGGGATGGTGTCACTGATGTCGAAGGCCAGCTTCGCCAGGCCCGGGACCCAGTCGGCCTCCTGGAGGTCGTGGATGCCGTACGCGAGCACGCCCGCCGCGACGACGACCAGCATCCCGCCGGTCCAGGTGAAGAACTTGGCGAGGTTGATCTTCAGCGCGCCGCGGTAGAACAGCCAGCCCAGGAAGACGGCTGTGGCCAGGCCGAGGGCGGCACCGACCAGCGGACGCGGGGTGCCGTCGCTCGCCGCGTGCACCGACGTCCACACGAACAGCGCGGTCTCCAGGCCCTCCCGGCCGACGGCCAGGAACGCGGTGGCGACCAGCGCGCCCGTGCCCATCCGCAGGGCCGCGTCCAGCTTGCCGTGCAGTTCCGACTTCAGATGCCGGGCCGTGCGCCGCATCCAGAAGACCATCCAGGTCACCAGGCCGACCGCGAGGATCGACAGGGAGCCGCCGAGCGCCTCCTGCGCCTTGAACGTCAGTTCCTGGGAGCCGAATTCGAGGACGCAGCCGAAGCCCAGCGCGATGGCGACCGCGATGCCGATGCCGATCCAGATCGGCTTCAGGGCGTCCCGGCGGCCGGTCTTGACCAGATAGGCGATCAGGATGCAGACGACGAGACTGGCTTCGAGTCCTTCACGCAGGCCGATCAGGTAGTTGGAGAACACGGGCTACGCCTCCTTGGAGAACAGCGTCCGGCCCCACCAGTCGTCCTTGTCACGGACGCCGGGCGGGACCGCGAAGATCGCCGAACCCACGTGCTGGATGTACTCGTTGAGCGCGTCGGACGCCGACAGCTTGCGCTGCAGCGGGATGAACCCCTTGCGCACGTCACGCATGTAGGCCAGGAAGAACAGGCCCGCGTCCAGACGGCCGAGGCCGTCGGTGCCGTCGGTGAAGGAGTAGCCCCGGCGCAGGATCGTGATCCCGTTGTTGGAGTCGGGGTGCGCGAGCCGGACGTGCGCGTCGGGCTTCATCGCCTTCAGGAACGGCTCGTCGTGCTCCTTAGCCTTGCCGACCGGGGCGCCCTCGCCCTTGTCGCGGCCGAAGACGTCCTCCTGCTCCTGGAGCGAGGTACGGTCCCAGGTCTCGATGTTCATGCGGATACGCCGGGCGACGAGATACGAGCCGCCGGCCATCCAGGCCGAGCCCTTGTCGCCGTCGCCGTCGCCGACCCACACGAACTTCTTCAGCCGGTCCGTCTCGGTGCCCGCGATGTTGCGGGTGCCGTCCTTGAACCCCATGAGGTTGCGCGGGGTCTGGGCGTCGGGGGTCGTGGACGAGGTCTTGCCGAAGCCGAGCTGGGACCAGCGGATGGCGACCTTGCCGAAGCCGATGCGAGCCAGGTTGCGGATCGCGTGCACGGCGACCTGCGGGTCGTCCGCGCAGGCCTGGATGCACAGGTCGCCGCCGGTGCGGGTCTTGTCGAGGTTGTCGCCGGGGAACTTGGGCAGGTCGACCAGCGCCTCGGGACGCTTGTCCGCCAGGCCGAACTTCTCGAAGAACGACGGCCCGAAGCCGATCGTCAGCGTCAGCCGCGACGGCTTGAGGCCGAGGGCCTCACCGGTGTCGTCCGGCGGCGCCTCGGCGAGCCCGCCGTACGCGCCCTCGCCGACCGTCTGACCCGCGGTCATCCGCCGTGCGGCCGCCGTCCAGTCCTTGAGCATCTGCACGAACTCGGCGCGGTCGTCGGTCTTCACGTCGAACGCGGCGAAGTGCAGCCGGTCCTGCACCGGCGTGGCGATGCCGGCCTGGTGCGCGCCGTGGAACTCGACGGCGGTGCCGAGGGCGGCCCCGGCCGGTGCCACGTCGTCGCCCGTACGGGTCATGGCCACCGCGCCACCGGCCGCGGCGGCGCCGAGCGCGAGGCCCGCACCACCCCAGCCGATCAGTGCGCGGCGGGAAGGGGCCGAGGAGGTGGTCTCCGTGGAAGTCGTGTCCGTGGTCGTGTCCGTCATGTTCGTGACCCCCTACTTCACCGCGGCGGCGGCGAGCTTGGACAGCGGCTCCGCGAGCGCGTTGACCGCGTCCGAGAGCTCCTTGCGGTCGGCCTTGCCGACCTTGTCGTACGAGGTGAAGTCGTACGAGGCCGGGTTCGGGCGGTACTTGTCCAGGAGCGTGTTCAGCGCCGCGAACTGCTTGTCGAGCTCGGTGACCAGCGCCGCGTCGTTGTCCTTGGCGACCGGCTTCAGCAGCTCGTACGACTTCTGCGCGCCCTCGACGTTGGCCTTGAAGTCGACCAGGTCGGTGTGCGAGTAGCGCTCCTCCTCGCCGGTGACCTTGCCGGTGGCGACCTCGTCCAGCAGCTCCTTGGCGCCGTTGGCCATGGAGGTCGGGGTGATCTCGGCCTTGCCGACCCGGCTCTGCCAGTCGGTCAGGTCCTTCACCAGCTGGTCGGCGAGCTGCTTCTCACGGTCGCCGATCTTCTTGTCCTGCCAGAGGGCCTTCTCCAGGCGGTGCCAGCCGGTCCAGTCCGTGGCCGGGTCCTGGCCGTCCTCCAGACCGTCCTCACGGACGTCGACCTTGGGGTCGATGTCGCCGAAGGACTCGGCGACCGGCTCGGTGCGCTCCCAGCCGATGCGCGAGGGGGCGTACGCCTTCTGCGCGGCCTGGAGGTCACCGGCCTTGACCGCGTCGGTGAACACCTTGACCTTGGGCAGCGTCTCGTCGGCCTGCGCCTGCGCGTACTCGCGGTAGGCGGCCACGGCCTCGTCCAGGCGCGGGTCGCGCTTGGCGGCACTGCCGCCGGTGGCCTTGACGTCCTGGCGTATGCCCTTGCCCTTCATGCCGGGCTTGCACGCGATCCGGTAGTCACCGGCCTTCACCTCGGCGGTGACGGTCTGCTTGGTGCCGGGGCCGATGTTCTCGCGCTCGGCGACGATCCGGTCGTCCGGGAAGAGCAGGTAGACCTCGGTCACCTTGGAGCCCTTGTTCTCGACCGACAGCTCGATGTGCCCGGCCGGGAACTCCTTCTTCGACACCTCACACTTCGAGTCGGTCGCGCTGACCCGGATCAGGTGGTCGGAGTCCTCCGCTGCGCTCTTCTCCGTGCACCCGGTGACGACGGTGAGAGCCGCCGCGGCGGCGGCAGTGACGACGGAGAGTCGGACGGCTCGCATGCATGCTCCAAGGAACGGACGTAAGGACACACCGCACGGAGGAGCCCGCGCGGTGTGGTGAGGCTGCCCTAACTTAACCCAGGCTTACCTCACCCGTACCCACCCGGGTCCTGATTCAGCTCCCACAGAAAGATCACAGAAACGGCTTGATCACGACGGCTCAAAACAGACCCCAATAAATGGTCAAGGGAGGGTCAAGTGGGGGGAGAGGGTGGTGGGCGGGCGAGGTCTGCCGGGACGCCGACGTCCTCGCGTCCGGGTGATGTTTGAATGCCCGCGTGACTGACTACGACGTGCTGCGCGTCTTCTGCGGGCCCAGGGGCGGATACGGCAACGAACTGGGCGTCATCCGCAACGGTTCGCTGGTCCCCGAACAGAGCGAGAGGCAGGAACTCGCCGCGAAGCTCGGCTTCAGTGAGACCGTGTTCGTCGACGACCCCGAGCGCGGCGTCATCGACATCTACACCCCCACGCTGCGGCTGCCGTTCGCCGGGCACCCCTGTGTGGGGGTGACCTGGCTGCTCGACGTGCCCGAACTCGTCACGCCCGCCGGTGTGGTGGGCGCGCGTCAGGACGGCGAGTTCAGCTGGATCGAGGCCCGCCCGGAATGGGCGCCACCGCGCACGCTGCGGCAGTACGCGACGGCCGCGGAGGTGGACGACCTGACCGTCCCCCCGCCCGGCGAGTGGATCTACGCCTGGGCCTGGGAGGACGAGCCCGCGGGCCGTATTCGCGCCCGCGCCTTCCCCGGCCGTGGCGACGGCATCGACGAGGACGAGGCGACGGGTGCGGCGGCCCTGCTGCTGACGGCCCGGCTGGGCCGCGCGCTGAACATCGTCCAGGGCACCGGCTCACAGATCCTCACGGCACCGCAACCGGAGGGGTGGGTGGAGGTCGGAGGACGGGTGGTCCTGGAGCGCTGACCCCCTCAGGCGCTCAGCGGGAACTCCTCGCCCAGGGCCCGCAGGACCGCCGTGTTCAGCGCGTACGCCCGCCTGCACTCGGCGACGACCCGCTGCTTCTCCATGTCGTCCACCCGGATGTCGTCCAGGAGCGCGCGGTACGTCCTCCTGAACGCCGCCGGGTTGGGGATGGCGTCGAACACATAGAACCGCACCCCGTCACCCTTCCGGGTGAACCCCCATGTCCTCTCCGCCGTGTCGCGGATGATCTGGCCGCCGGCGAGGTCGCCCAGGTAACGGGTGTAGTGGTGGGCGACGTACCCGGCGGGCCATCGCTCGGCGCACTCCCGCACGCGGGCCGCGTAGGTCCGTGTCGCGGGCAGGGCCCTGAGGTCCGCCCGCCAGCCGGGACCGCGCAGATGCGCGAGGTCCCGCTCCAGTCCGGGCAGCCGGAACAGCTCCCGCCGTACGAACGGACCGGCCACCGGGTCGGCGGCCAGCCGCCCGGCACCCGTCTCCAGGGCCTCGTACACGAACCACAACTGCTCGGCGTAGCGCGCGTACGCGTCGACGCCGAGCCCGCCGCCGAGCAGGTCGGTGATGAACGCCGAGCCGTTCGCCTCCCGGTGCTGTGCCTGCGACGCGGTGCGCAGGAGCGTCGAGAACGCCGTGCGGGACATGTCCGGCGTGGTCATGGCACCTCCAGCATTTCCCGACACTCTGTCGGTAAAACCTTACCCGGCCCCGGGCAAACCCACACGAAAGAGCCCGCTCTGTGGACAGAGCGGGCTCTCGGGTGTGCGCGGAGACGGGGACTAGGGCAGGGTCAGGATCTCCGCGCCCGTGTCCGTCACGACCAGCGTGTGCTCGAACTGGGCGGTGCGCTTGCGGTCCTTGGTGACCACGGTCCAGCCGTCGTCCCACATGTCGTACTCGTGCGTGCCGAGCGTGAGCATGGGCTCGATGGTGAAGGTCATGCCGGGCTGCATCACGGTGGTCGCATGCGGGCTGTCGTAGTGCGGGATGATCAGCCCGGAGTGGAACGACGAGTTGATCCCGTGCCCGGTGAAGTCCCGCACGACCCCGTACCCGAACCGCTTGGCGTACGACTCGATGACCCGCCCGATGATGTTGACCTGACGGCCGGGCTTGACGGCCTTGATGGCGCGGTTGAGGGACTCGCGGGTGCGCTCGACGAGCAGCCGGGACTCGTCGTCCACGTCGCCGACGAGGTACGTGGCGTTGTTGTCACCGTGGACGCCGCCGATGTACGCCGTCACGTCCAGGTTGATGATGTCGCCGTCGCGCAGGACCGTGGAGTCCGGGATGCCGTGGCAGATGACCTCGTTGAGCGAGGTGCACAGCGACTTGGGGAAGCCGCGGTAGCCCAGCGTCGACGGATAGGCGCCGTGGTCGCACATGTACTCGTGCGCGACCCGGTCCAGCTCGTCCGTGGTGACGCCGGGCGCGATGATCTTCGCCGCCTCTTCCATCGCCTGCGCCGCGATCCGCCCGGCGATCCGCATCGCCTCGACGGTTTCGGGAGTCTGTACCTCGGGGCCGGTGTACGGGGCCGGCATGGGTTTGCCGACGTACTCGGGGCGGCGGATGTTTCCGGGTACGGAACGGGTGGGAGACAGCTCTCCTGGTACGAGCAGCGACTGGCCAGACATGCCAGCGAGTCTATCCAGCGGGTGTGGGGGACCATGGCCCTGGTGAAAGGAGCTCCTGCGATGGCGCTGTTCAAGAAGCGGACGGTCGGGAAGCCGGGGGAGTGGTACTACTGCCTCGTCCACCAGAAGGTCGAGGAGGGCCCCGAGTGTCCCGCGAAGGACCGCTTCGGGCCGTACGCGTCCCGCGGGGAGGCGGAGCACGCGATGGAGATCGCACGCGAGCGGAACCTGGAGTGGGAGACGGATCCGCGGTGGCACGACGCCTCTGCGGGGGAGCGGGACGACGACTGAACCCTGGGCTTACGGGGCACCGTCCCCCGGGCGCGCCGTCTCCGCCGCCGCGCGGCGAGGATTCCCCGCCCACCCGCCCTTCCGGGCGGGTGGGCGCTTCGGGCCGCTCAGCCCACCACGGCCTCGCGTGCCGCCCGTAGCCGTACAGCGTGCTCGTTCGTACGGGCGTCATACCGCATCAGACCCGGCAGGCACAGGGCCAGCAGCCCCACCGCCCCCGCGCACAGCAGGCCGCCCGACCAGACCGACGTGCGGACGCTCGTCCACGCCGCCATGGCGCCCGACCGGGCCTGGCCCACCGTCGGGCCGACCGCGTACGACAGCAGCTCGATGCCGGCCAGGCGGCCGCGCAGCTCATCCGGGATCGTCTGGTTCCACATCGCGCTCCGGAAGATCCCGCTGACCATGTCGAATGCGCCCCCGAGCGTGAGGAAGAGCAGGACCAGCCACACGTTCCCCACGACGCCCGCCGCCGCGATCGCCAGCCCCCAGGCGGCCGCCGCGAGGACCACCAGCAGCCCGTGCCGGTGGATCCGTGACGTCCACCCGCTCGTCAGCGACACGATCAGCGCCCCCGCGGGAATGCTCGCGTACATCAGCCCCAGCGACCACTCGGCGTGCATCTCGTCCGCGAGGAACGGCAGCAGCGCCAGCGGCATCGCGAAGAACATCGCGGCGAGGTCGATGACGTACGTACCCAGGAGTTCCTTACGGCTCCACGCGTACCGCGCGCCCTCCACGATCGACCGCAGCGACGGCTTCGCGGCCTCGTGCGACGCGGGCGACGCGGCGAGCCCGAAGCCCAGCGCCACCGACACCACGAAAGTCACGACGTCCGCGCCGTACGCCGCGCCGAGCCCGGCATAGGCGACGACCACACCCGCCAGCGCCGGGCCCGCGACCCCGCCGACCGTCCAGCGCAGCGAGTTGAGCGAGGCGGCGGCCGGGAGGTGCTCGTGCGCCACGATCCGCGGGACGAGGGAGTCGAGGGCGGGTCGCTGGAGTGCGCCGAGGGCGGTGGAGAGGGCCGCCACGGCGTACAGGGGCCAGATCGCGGGCTCGGGCAGCAGCGCGTTCAGCAGGAGCACGGCGGACAGCAGGCCCTGCCCGGCCTCGGTGAAGAGGATCAGCTTCCGCTTGTCGTACGCGTCCGCGAGCGCGCCGCCGTACAGACCGAACACGATCAGCGGTATGAGCTCCACGGCGCCGACCGCGCCCACGGCCGCCGCCGAGCCGGTGAGGTCCTTCAGCTGCACCGGAACCGCGACGAAGGTGAGGAAGGTGCCGAAGTTGGTGATCACCCCGGCCAGCCAGAGCCGGCGGAAGTCCGCCGAAGCGTGCCAGGGCGCGAGGTCGGGGAGCAGGGCGCGCAACCGGGAGCCACGAGGGGAAGCAAGGGCTTCAGGGGCTCCGGTGTCGGGGGACGGTTGGTCCTCGGGCTTCGCGGCCGGTGCGGGTGCTGACACGGGGGAGGCAGGGGGTTCATCTGTCACGACGGGCCATGCTCAGCGGACCCCGGCGCCCCGATCAACTGGTTTTCCCG
Organism: Streptomyces sp. CGMCC 4.7035; assembly: GCF_031583065.1. Classification (GTDB taxonomy): domain Bacteria; phylum Actinomycetota; class Actinomycetes; order Streptomycetales; family Streptomycetaceae; genus Streptomyces; species Streptomyces yaanensis. Next base: position 6,276,112 of record NZ_CP134053.1, on the reverse strand, counting down.
GGCCTACCACCGCGTCGGCGGCGGCGACGTCAGCTGATCCGCCAGGCGTGACAACCGGTCCCGCAGCCGTCGGCGCCCCCGTGGCACGGGCACCGCGTTCTCCCCGGCCGCCGCGCTCACCAGGTGCTGCACCGTGTCCAGGTCGAGGTCCGTGTCCGCCGGGACCGTCAGCGACTCGTGCGCCATGGCCGTCAGATCGCGGTCTCCGGCCTCCAGCGCCAGCACCGTCGCCCCTGCCCGCCGCGCGTCGTGGACCCGTTCCAGGAGCCCGGCTCCCGGTGCGGCGGGCGACACCACCAGGAGCGTCTCCCCGCGCCGCGCGGCCGACAGCCGTCCGAGCCCCACGGCCAGGTGCGCCGGATCCGAGGCCCGCGCCCCGTGCCGCACCAGCGTCGGCGACAGCTCCGGCGTGCCCGACCACGCCGCCTCGTCGACCAGGTGTGCCGCCAGATGCCACGGCTCGTACTCCGCCGTGCCCACGAGCAGCAGCCCGCCCCCGTACGGCACCACGGATCCCCGCAACGCCCCGGCGAACCGCCGCGTGGCTCCCAGCCACTCGGTCCCGGCGAGCACTTCCCGCAGCAACGCGACCCGTACGGCGTCCATGCCAAAACATCCTGCCGCAACGGATTACTCATGACCCGGAGTTCATCCGATTCCGATGATTCCGATGATTCCGACAAGAAAGCCGCGACCCCATGGGCCACTCGAACCGCATCCGGCGCTCACCTGACCGGCGTGCGGGGCCGGGGCGCACGTAGAGTCGGCCGCATGACCTCTACCGACAGTGCACCCAAGGCCCCCGCGAAGGACCCCTGGGACCTCCCCGACGTCGCCGGGCTCGTCGTCGGCGTGCTCGGCGGCACCGGGCCGCAGGGCAAGGGCCTCGCCTACCGGCTCGCCCGGGCCGGCCAGAAGGTGATCATCGGCTCGCGTGCCGCGGAGCGCGCACAGGCCGCCGCCGAGGAGATCGGACACGGCGTCGAGGGCGCCGACAACGCCGAGGCGTCCCGGCGCAGCGACATCGTGATCGTCGCCGTGCCGTGGGAGGGCCACGGCAAGACCCTGGAGACCCTGCGCGAGGAACTGGCCGGCAAGCTCGTCGTCGACTGCGTCAACCCGCTCGGCTTCGACAAGAAGGGCGCCTACGCGCTCAAGCCGGAGGAGGGCAGCGCCGCCGAGCAGGCCGCCGCGCTGCTGCCGGACTCACGGGTCACCGCCGCCTTCCACCATCTGTCCGCCGTGCTGCTCCAGGACCCGGAGGTCGACCAGATCGACACCGATGTCATGGTCCTCGGCGAGGAGCGCGCCGACGTCGAGATCGTGCAGGCGCTGGCCGGGCGCATCCCCGGTATGCGCGGCATCTTCTCGGGGCGGCTGCGCAACGCGCACCAGGTCGAGTCCCTCGTGGCGAACCTGATCTCCGTGAACCGGCGCTACAAGGCGCACGCCGGGCTCCGGGTGACCGACGTCTAGTGGGTCTGCGGGCATGGGGGACACTGGATGCCGTACGACCACGCCGTCCGTCCGTCAGGAGCCGACCCTCATGCCCCGCCTCGCCCTGTACGCCCTCACCGTCTGCGTCCTCGCCGTCGCCGCGGCCGTCGTCTCCTTCGTCCAGGGCAGCTGGCTGGGGATCGTCTGGGTGCTGCTCGCGGGTCTGTCGTCCAACATGACGTGGTACTACGCCCGCCGAGGCCGCGACCGCGACCGGGGCACCTCGGTCACCGGCTGACGCAGAGTTCGGGGGTGCCCTCCCAGAAGCGGTACAGCCACTGACCGCAGTCGACCGCGACCGTGTCGATCCCCAGCGCGTTCAGCACCGAGTCGATCGCCTGGAAGAACTCGCGGTTCACCGACGGGATCCACAGCAGCGCGAACACGAACAGCAGACCGAACGGGGCGAACGGCTCCACCTGGCGCTTCACGTTGTACGACAGCCAGGGCTCGATCACCCCGTAGCCGTCCAGACCGGGCACCGGCAGGAAGTTCAGGATCGCCGCGGTGACCTGGAGCATGGCGAGGAACGCCAGGGCGTACTGGAACTCGTACGGCACCCCGTCCAGCGCGTGCAGCCAGAACGGTGCCGTGCACACGGCCGCGAACAGGACGTTGGTCAGCGGGCCCGCCGCCGAGATCAGGCTGTGCCGCCAGCGGCCCCGGATCCGGCCCCGCTCGATGAAGACCGCGCCGCCCGGCAGACCGATCCCGCCCATGATCACGAAGATCACCGGCAGGACGATGCTCAGCAGCGCGTGCGTGTACTTCAGAGGATTGAGCGTGAGGTAGCCCTTCGCGCCGACCGAGATGTCGCCGCTGTGCAGGGCGGTGCGCGCGTGCGCGTACTCGTGCAGACACAGCGAGACGATCCACGCGGCCGTCACGAACAGGAACACGGCCACGCCGGGCTGCTCGGCGAAGCCGGTCCAGGTGGCCCAGCCGGTGACCGTCGTGACGGCCAGGATCCCCAGGAAGACGGGACTGATCCGCCGGTCGCTGCGGCTGGTGGTGGCGGTCGTCATAGGGAGGGCTCCTGGTGGCGTGTCGGGTGCGGCGGGGTCGACCGTACCGGTGATGGGAGTGGAACGTCCTGCGGACCGGTGCGGGTTCCTGGTAGTCGGTAGGCTGGAATCGACTGAACCAGGGAGGTGTCGTGACCATTACCGATGAGTGGGTGGCAGATGCGCTCGAGGCCATTCAGTTGCCCAGGCGGCTGCGGCTCCGCCTGACAAGGAACGGACTCACGGTGGTACCTGTCACGCAGGCGCATCTCACGACTCAGCGGCGGATCGCGAACCAGATCGAAGCGCGGATGCCGGGTTGGATGCCGATCGGCGAGTTCAAGATCCTGCCTGCACGTGAAGGCTACAAACCCGAACCCGACGTCTCCGTCCTCCCGGAGGACCAGTGGGACTCCGGAAGCAGCGAGTTCGACGAGGGCTTGCTGCCATTCGTGGTCGAGGTCGTTTCTCCGGAGAGCAAGAACCGCGACTACAGCACCAAACCGGAGCACTACGCCATGCGCGGCATCCCGGCCTACCTCATCGTCGACGTCCTCTCAGCCTCCTGGCAGCTCCTGACCCAGCCGGAGAACGGCACCTATCAGTGCACCCAGTCCGGCCCGTTCGGCAAGGACATCCAGATCCCCGTGGCCGACCAGACCCTCGTGCTCGACTCCTCCCAGTTCATGCGCGTCTGAAACCCGGAAGCGGTGCCCGGTCGTCTCTGGAGACAATGACCCCCGTGCGCTACCGCATTCTCGGCACCACCCAGGCACTCCGCTCCGACGGCACGTCCGTCCCGGTCGGCGGGGCCCGGCTGCGTGCCCTGCTGACCGTGCTCGCCCTGCGGGCCGGGCGGGCCGTACCCGCCGCCCTCCTCGTCGACGAGGTGTGGGACGGCGGCCCGCCCGCCGACGCCACCGGCGCGCTACAGGCGCTGGTCGGGCGGCTGCGCCGGACGCTCGGTCCGGCCGCGGTGCAGTCCACGGACGGCGGCTACCGACTGGCCGCGGCGCCGGACGACGTCGACCTGCACCACTTCGACCGGCTGGCCGGCGAGGGCCTGCGCGCACTGGCCGACGGCGACGCCGCCAAGGCGGCGCTCGTCCTCGACGACGCCCTCGCCCTGTGGCACGGTCCCGCCCTCGCCGACCTTCCCGACCGCACCGCCGAGGCGGCTCGCTGGGAGTCCCGCCGCCTCGACGCGCGGCGCGCCCGGCTCACCGCGGCCCTCGCCCTCGGCCACGGCGAGCAGCACCTGCCCGAGCTGACCGCCCTGTGCGACCTCCACCCCCTGGACGAGCCCCTCCAGGTCCTGCGCCTGCGCGCCCTGCGCGACGCGGGCCGCCCGGCGGAGGCACTGGCCGCGTACGAGGAGGTACGACAACTGCTCGCGGACCGTCTCGGCTCGGACCCGGGTCCGGAACTGCGGGCACTGCACGGGGAGTTGCTGCGACCGGGGGAGGGGCCCCGGGCGCGGGCGAACGGCACGGGCAGGACCGCGCGGGATGCGGGTGCTGCCGGTTCCGGCCGTGCCGGGTGGCAAGGCGGTGCTGTTGGTTCCGGCGCCGTGCGGGGTCCGGGTGCTGCGGGTGCCGATACCGCCGGGCGGGATGGGGGTGCTGCGGGCTCCGGCCGTGCTGTGCGGGATGCGGATGCTGTGGGCGCTGATGCTGCCGGGTGGCGTGGCGGTGCTCCTGGCTCGGGCGCCGGGTGGGATGCGGGTGCCGATACCGCCGGGCGGGATGCGGGTGCTGCTGGCTCCGACGCCGCCGCGTGGAACGCCGGTGCTCCCGGCCCCGGCGCCGGGCGGGACACCGGGGCTCGGGTGGTCGGCCGCGAGGTCGGGCCGGGGAACAGGGGTGTCGAGACGCCTGCGGCCTGGGCCGTTCCGGCCTGGCAGCGGACGCCTTTGACCGAGGGGACCCCCCTCGCCCCACCACCCCCCGGAAACCTCCGGGCCCGCCTGACCTCCTTCGTCGGGCGGGGCGCCGACATCGACGCCATCCGCGGTGATCTCGCCGCCGCCCGGCTCGTCACCCTCCTCGGCCCCGGCGGCGCCGGCAAGACGCGGCTGTCGCAGGAGGCCGCCGAGGCCGTGGCGCAGACGGCACGGGACGGGGTGTGGCTGGCCGAACTGGCGCCCGTCGACGACCCGGAAGCCGTGCCCGAGGCCGTGCTCACCGCCGTCGGGGCGCGCGAGACCGTCCTGCGCGGCGCCGGCGCCGAGGAGATGCGCGCCGTCTCCGACTGGCACGACGACCCCCTCGTCCGGCTCGCGGAACACTGCGCGCGGCGCCGTATGCTGATCGTCCTCGACAACTGCGAACACGTCGTGGAGGCCGCCGCCCGGCTCGTCGAGCACCTCCTCGAGCGCTGCCCCGAGCTGACGGTCCTGGCCACCAGCCGCGAACCCCTCGGCGTACCCGGGGAGTTGCTGCGCCCGGTCGAGCCGCTGCCGCAGCCGTACGCGCTGAAGCTGTTCGCCGACCGCGGCGCCGCCGCCCGGCCCGGCTTCCGTATCGAGGACGACCCCGAGGCCGCCGCGGAGATCTGCCGCCGCCTCGACGGACTGCCGCTCGCCATCGAACTGGCCGCGGCCCGGCTGCGGATGCTGTCGCCGCGCCAGATCGCGGACCGGCTCGACGACCGCTTCCGGCTGCTCACCTCCGGCAGCCGCACCGTGCTGCCCCGGCAGCAGACCCTGCGGGCCGTCGTCGACTGGTCCTGGGACCTGCTCGACACGGACGAACGCGCGGTGCTGCGCCGGCTGTCCGTGTTCTCCGGCGGCTGCGACCTCACCGCGGCCGAGGCCGTGTGCGGCCCCGCCGCGCTGGAGGCACTCGGCTCGCTCGTCGACAAGTCCCTGGTGGTGGCCGCCCCTTCGGGCGACGGCGAGATGCGCTACCGGCTCCTGGAAACCGTCGCCGAGTACGCGGGCGAACGGCTCGACGAATCCGGCGAGCGGCCCGAGACCGAGCGCGCCCACCTCACGTACTACCGCGAACTCGCCCGTACCACCGACCCGTTGCTGCGCTCGTCGGGTCAGCGTGCCGCGGTCGAGCGCTTCGAGGTGGAGTACGAGAACCTGCGCACCGCCCTGCGCCGGGCCGTGGCCGTCCGCGACGAGCAGGAGGCGCTCTGCCTGCTGCTCTCGCTGTGCTGGTACTGGCAGATGCGCGACCTGCGCGCCGAGGCCCGCACCTGGTCCGCCGCCGTCACGGCCCTCGGCCCCGACCCCTTCGCACCGCCCACGCGGCCCGCGCCCGACCTCCTGGAACGCTGCACCGACAATCCGCCGCCGATGCCTCCGGAGCTCCTCGACGAGGCCCGCCGTGGCGCCCATCTCATCCATATGGCCTGCATGGACATGGATATTCAGGCATGGGACACGCCGGAGGCGAAGGAGAAGCTGCGCGTCATCAGCGAGACCTACCGCCCCGGCCAGCCGCAGGCCAGCCGCTGGCCGGGCTCCATATGGTTCTTCGCCGTCCTGCTCACCGTCGACCTGGACCGTGTGCGCGCCGTCATCGACGAATGCGTCAGCACCTGCCGCGAACTCGGCTACACCTGGGATCTGGCCCAGGCCCTCCAGATGCGCGCCAACGTCCTCGCCAACCGCGCCCACTGGGCGGGGGACGCGACCCGGGACGCGGACGAGGCGCTGGAGATCTTCCGCGGGATGGGAGACACCTGGGGTGCGGCCGAGGCCCTGTCCGCCCGCGGCGAGTCCCGCGAGCGCCGCGGTGAATACCTCCTCGCCGCCGCCGACTACGAGGCCGCGCGGGAGTACGCCGAACAGCTCGGTGCCCGTTCCCAGATGGCCGTACTCAGTGCCCGCCTCGGCAGCGTCCTCATCGACGCGAGGCAGGAGGAGAAGGGAGAGCGGCTGCTGCGCGAGGTGCTCGACGAGGGCCACAGCTCGGTGACCGACGCCATGCCGGTCGCCCGGCTCGTCCTGGCGATGCTGCTCAGCCGCACGAACCGTGTGGCCGAGGCGCGCGAGCAGATCGCCCTGCTGCGCACGGACTTCGCGGCCGTCTCCTTCGTGGTCTTCGACGGCTTGGTGCTCGGCGTGGAGGCCTGGCTGGACGTGCTCGAGGAGCGGTACGAGGAGGCCCTGGACAAGCTGCGGAGGTCCCTCGCCCAGGCCTCTGACCAGCTGACCTCGTTGATCGCGCCGCACCTGGGGTCCATGCACCTGACCACCGCGGCGCTCGCGCTCACCGGCCTGGACGGCGGATCCCGTGTCCGGGACGCGGCCAGGTGTCTGGCCGCCGCCGACCATCTGCTGCCGCCCGCCCACTTCCGGTCCCCGTCGGAGCGCGAGGCCCGCGCCACGGCGGAGGCGGGCGCCCGGGCGGTCCTGGGCGACGCGGCATACGAGGCGGCGTACGCGGAGGGCGACGGCCTCTCCCTGGAGGAGGCCGCCGCCCTCGTGTGACGCGGACCGGCTGTGGCTGTGGCTGTGGCTGTGCCGGGCGTCAGGTCTTGTCGCTGAACGTGCGTCAGGTCTTGTTGCTGAACTTGCGGATGGCGATCGGCGCCATGACCAGCGTGAGGACGGCCGACCAGGCGAGGGTCAGCAGCACGTCGTGCGCGATCGGGCCCCCGTTCATCAGGCCCCGGGCGGCGTCCGCCAGCGACGACAGCGGGTTGTAGTCCGTGAAGGCCTGGAGCCAGCCCGGCATGGTCTTGGTCGGGGCGAAGATCGACGAACCGAACTGCAACGGCATCAGCACGAGGAACCCCATCGCTTGGACGGACTGGGCGGACTTCATCACCACGCCCAGGGTCAGGAAGATCCACATGACCCCGAACCCGAAGACGACCGACAGGCCGATGGCCGCGAACAGGCCGGGTACGTTCGACACGGACAGGCCGAGCATGAAGCCCACCGCGAGCAGGATCGCCGTGGCGACGAGCATCCGTCCGATCTCCACTGTGATCTTGGCGATCAACACGGAGGAGCGGCTGATCGGCAGGGACCGGAAGCGGTCCATCACGCCCTTGTGGAAGTCCTCGTTGAATCCGGTGCCGACACCCTGCGCGATGTTCATGCCCATCATCGCCATCAGGCCGGGGACCACGTAGTTGACGTACGCGTGCCGGTTGTCGGTGCCCGCGATCGCGCCGCCGAAGACGAACACGAACAGCAGGCAGAAGACGACCGGGAACAGGACCGCGTCGAACATCGACTCCGGGTCCTGGCGGATCCACAGCAGATTGCGGCGGATCAGCGCGCCGATGTGGCGCAGGTTGCCGCGCAGTCCGATGCGGCCTTCCGTGGGAACAAGGGTGGAGCTGACAGTGGTGGCACTCATGCGGCGACCTCCTCGCGGGCGGCGGACGCGTCCTGCGCGGGACCGGCCTTGTGGCCGGTGAGGGACAGGAACACCTCGTCCAGGCTGGGCAGTTCGGTGGCGATGCCGGCGAGCGTGATGCCGCGGGCGGTGAGCGCGCCGACCACCGCGGTCAGCTGCTCGTCGCTGAGGATCGGCACGAGGACGGTGCCGGTGTCGGTGTCCACGGTCGCGTTGCCGGGACCGGTGAGCCCGAACTCGTCGAGCGCCGTGGCCATCGGGCGCAGCTCCAGCGGGTCGGCCGGGCGGATGCGCAGCGTACGGCCGCCGACCTTCGCCTTCAGCTCGTCGATGCGGCCGCCCGCGATGACCTTGCCGCGGTCGATGACGGTCAGTTCGGAGGCCAGTTGCTCGGCCTCCTCCATGTACTGGGTGGTCAGCAGCACGGTGGCGCCCTCGGTGACCATCCGCTTGACCTCGGTCCACACCTCGTTCCGCGTGCGCGGGTCCAGGCCGGTGGTGGGCTCGTCCAGATAGAGGACGGCCGGGTGTCCGATCAGCGACGCGGCGAGGTCCAGGCGCCGCCGCATACCGCCGGAGTACGTGGCCGCCGGGCGCTTGGCCGCCTCCGTGAGCGAGAACCGCTCCAGGAGCCCGTCGGCCCGGGCCCGGGCCTCCTTGCGAGGCAGGTCGAGGAGCCGGCCGATCATGTAAAGGTTCTCGAAGCCGGAGAGCTTCTCGTCGACCGAGGCGTACTGGCCGGTGAGGCCGATCACGCGGCGGGTCTGGCGGGGCTGTCGTACGACGTCGTAGCCGGCGACCACGGCGTGGCCGGCGTCCGGGGTGATGAGGGTGGACAGGCAGCGGACCAGGGTGGTCTTGCCGGCGCCGTTCGGCCCGAGCACGCCGAGGACGGTGCCCTCCCGCACGTCGAGGTCGACGCCGTCCAGCGCCTTGGTCCCGCCGTAGTGCTTGACCAGCCCCCGTACGGTGACGGCCGCGTCCGGGGCGGCGTCGCTGGGGTTGTTGTCGATTCGCGTCATGCCGACCAAGCTGTCAGCCGCCACCGACAAACCACCGACAGATCGCCGACAGCTGTGGACGGCCGCCTACAGATCGCCGACAGACAGCAAGCAGCCCGCCGACGGGGGAAGATCGGCGGGCTGCTGCGCGCCCCGTAAGGGGCGCGAGGAACTGCGCGACCAGCCACACGCGGCCCGCAGTATGTCGACTACCGCACCCGGCAGACGCTCAGTGCACCGAGTGCTCCTCCAACGGGAACGTCCCGCCCACTACGTCCTCGGCGAAAGCCCTCGCCGCGTCGCCCATGACCTGACGCAGGTCCGCGTACTTCTTCACGAACTTCGGCACACGGCCGCCGGTCAGCCCCATCATGTCGGTCCACACAAGCACCTGCGCGTCCGTCTCCGGCCCGGCTCCGATGCCGACCGTCGGGATGTGCAGCACCCGTGTCACCTCGGCCGCCAGCTCCGCGGGAACGAGTTCCAGGACGACCGCGAACGCGCCCGCGTCCTGCACCGCCTTGGCGTCGCGCAGCAGCTGGTGCGCCGCCTCGTCGCCGCGGCCCTGCACGCGGTAGCCCATGGTGTTCACGGACTGCGGGGTCAGGCCGATGTGGGCCATGACCGGGATGCCGGACTCCACCAGCAGCTCGATCTGGCCGTGCGAGCGCTCGCCGCCCTCCAGCTTCACCGCACCGACCCCGGCCTCCTTGACCAGGCGGGTGGCCGAGCGCAGCGCCTGCACCGGGCCCTCCTGGTACGAGCCGAAGGGAAGGTCGCCGACGATCAGGGCGCGCTTGGTGCCCCGTACGACGGCGGCGGACAGCATGGTCATCTCGTCGAGCGTGACGGGCACGGTCGTCTCGTACCCGAGGTGGCAGTTGCCCGCCGAGTCGCCGACGAGCATGACCGGGATGCCGGCCTCATCGAACACGGATGCGGTCATCGCGTCGTACGCGGTGAGCATGGGCCACTTCTCGCCCCGCTCCTTGGCGGCGGTGATGTCGCGCACGGTGATGCGGCGGGTGCTCTTTCCGCCGTACAGCGCCTTGCTGCTGTCGGAGGGCTTGAGCACACCCTGAGCGGGCTGCCCCTGGGCAGCCGGAAGCTGCGTCATCGCAACGGCTCCTTCGGTCATCTCGAGGCGCCCTGACGGCGTCCCCGGATCACCCCCATGGTGGCACCTCGTGCCACGCGCGGCTAGTGCGGGGGAGGCGCCGCGGGTCACCGCCGGGTTCCGGCCGTTCCGTACGGCATGCTCGGACCCGAGGACCCGAGGACCCGAGGACCCGAGGACCCGAGGACCCGAGGACCCGAGGACCCGAGGACCCGAGGACCCGAGGACCCGAGGACCCGAGGACCCGAGGACCCGAGAACCCGAGAACCCGAGAACCCGAGAACCCGAAGTCCTAGGTCCGTTGGTCCTAGGTCCGTTGTTAAGGCCTCCGTAAAGAATTCCGATACGAGACCGTTCCGTATCGGAATTCACCTAGTCTCGTCCCATGACAACTCCTGCTGCCCCAGTCGAACGGCGGGTGCCCGAGGCCGTGCACCGGCGTCGGTGGGCCATTCTCGGCGTGCTGATGCTCAGCCTGCTGATCGTGGTGCTCGACAACTCGATCCTGAACGTCGCGATCAAGACCATCTCGACCCCGGCGCCGACGGGCCTGGGCGCCACCCAGAGCGAGCTGGAGTGGGCCATCAACGCCTACACCCTGGTCTTCGCCGGGCTGCTGTTCACCGCGGGCCTCCTCGGCGACCGCCTGGGCCGCAAAAAGACTCTGCTGGCCGGTCTCGCCGTGTTCGGTGCCGGGTCGGCACTCGCCGCCGAGTCGGGTTCACCCGCGCAGCTCATCGTGTTCCGGGCGGTCATGGGCCTCGGCGCGGCCTTCGTGATGCCCGCGACGCTCGCCGTCCTCATGAACGTCTTCGAGCGGGACGAGCAGCCCAAGGCCATCGGCATCTGGGCCGGCGGCGTCGGCCTCGCCATCGCCATAGGGCCGATCACCGGTGGCGTGCTCCTGGACCACTTTTGGTGGGGCTCCGTCTTCCTGATCAACGTGCCGATCGTGATCCTCGCGCTGGCCCTGATGCTCTGGCTGGTCCCCGACTCCCGCGACCCCAACCCCGGCCGCCTCGACCCCGTCGGCGTCGTCCTGTCGGTCGTCGGCCTGGTCCTGCTCGTCTACGGCATCATCAAGGGCGGCCAGCTGGCCGACTTCACCGACGCCAAGGTGCTCGCGACCATCGCCGCCGGTCTCGTCGTGCTCGCGGGCTTCGTCGTGTTCGAGAAGCGCAGCGACCACCCGTCCATCGACGTCACGTACTTCAAGAACAAGGTCTTCTCCGCCGCCATCGCCGCGATCGCGCTGGTCTTCTTCGCACTGATGGGCGTGACCTTCTTCTCCGTCTTCTACACCCAGAGCATCCGGGGCTACTCGCCGCTGAAGAGCGGTGTGCTGATGCTGCCGCTGGCCGCCGCGCAGATGATCTTCGCGCCGCGTGCCCGGCTGCTGGTCGATCGCTTCGGCAACAAGGCCACGACCACGGCCGGCCTGGTCGTCATCGCCGCGACGCTCGCCGCGTTCGCCGGGTTCGAGGCGGACACGCCGATCTGGATCCTGGAGGTCGTCTTCTTCCTCATGGGTACCGGCATGGCCCACATCATGACCCCGACCAGCGTGGTCATCATGCAGGCGCTGCCCCGCGAGAAGGCGGGGTCCGCGTCCGCGCTCAGCAACACCATGCGCCAGGTCGGCGGCGCGCTCGGCATCGCGGTGCTCGGCTCGGTCCTGTCGACGACGTACCGCGACGGCATCCAGGACAAGCTCGCCCTCCTGCCGGCGGGGATCCGCCACACCGCGGGCGAGTCGATCGAGGCGACGCTCGGCGTGGCCGCGAAGCTCGGCCCGAACGGCAAGGCACTCGTCGCCCCGGCGAACGACGCGTTCCTGCACGCGATGCACGTCACGGCCCTGTGGGGGGCGGGAGTGGCGGTGCTCGGCGCGATCGTGGTGGCACTGTTCCTGCCCGGGAAGGCGCCCGCGTCGCCGCAGGGCACGGAGGAGACGGAGCTGGTGGCGGCCGAGCACTGACCGTACGTCAGGAACGGGCACTCGGGGGGACGGGTGCCCGTTGGGCGTACAGCCGGGGAGAATGATCCCAGCGCAGCAAGGAGAGTCGAACGTGAGCCTCGCCGAGAGCCGGCCCCAGCAGGACTACCCCGTGCGCGGACGCCCCCGCAGCGAGGCCGTCGAACGGGCCATCATCGAAGGGGTGATGAAGCTCATCGAGGACGGCGTGCCCCTCGCCGACCTGTCCATAGAGCGCATCGCCCGCACCGCCGGCGTGGGCAAGGCCACCATCTACCGCCGGTGGAGCAACAAGGAGGACCTCTTCGTCGACGTCCTGTGCGCCGCCGAACCCGACGACCCCGAACTGCCCGGCACCTCGATGCGCGACGACCTCGTGGTGCTCCTGGAGTCGCTGCGGCAGCGCGGTCTGGCCAGCCGCGCCTCGGCGATCCTGCGCAACGTGCAGGCCCAGATGAAGAGCAGCCCCAAGATCTGGGCCGCGTACCACGCGACCGTGATCGCCCCCCGGCGCCGGCTCGGGATCGAAGTCCTGCGCCGCGGGCAGAAGAACGGCGAGCTGCGCCAGGACGTGGACGTCGACCTGATGAACGACATCCTCGTCGGCCCCATGCTCGTACGCTCCGTGCTGCGCCCCGACGCCCGGCTCGACGAGGAGGGCCTCGCCGAGCGGATCGTCGACACGGTCCTCGCGGGGCTACGGCCCGTCAGCACCTAGGGATGTGTGCGCGTTTCGTCACAGAAACCCCGTCCGTCCCCTCGTTCGGAACTCCGGACGCCGCCTTCGTCGTCATCGTCCCCGTACGGCCGTCACGGGACGGCGGGAACGGAGCCGATCATCCCCTAGGGTCATAGCCGAGGGGACGACGGAGTGCACGGCAAGTGGTGAGGCGACGGTATGGCGCAGGCGTACATGACCGAGACGGGCAGCGACGGCACGGAGCCGGAGCGCAGAGGATCCCGGCTCCGGCGCCTGTACGACACCCTGCGCACCGACCGCGGCATCTGGCGCCGTGGAATCGTGCTGGCCGCTCTCGCGCTCGTCCTCGCGCTGGTGATGCTGCTGCACGCCCGGATCCCCAACAGCGTCGGCAACCTCGGCAGTCTCACCGAGACATTTCTGCCCTGGCTCGGGGTCGTGTTCGTCCCGCTGCTGCTGGTCCTCGCGCTGGTGCGGAAGTCGGCGACCGCGCTGATCGCCGTGCTGGTTCCCGTGGTCGCCTGGCTGAACCTCTTCGGCGGGCTGCTCGGCGACAAGACGGGCGGCGGCGGAGGCGACCTGACCGTCGCCACGCACAACGTCAACGCCGCCAACCCCGACCCGGCCGCCACCGCGCGTGACGTGGCCGCGTCCGGCGCGGACGTGCTGGCCCTGGAGGAGCTGAAGGCGTCCGCGGTTCCGGTGTACGAGCAGGCGCTGGCGTCGACGTACAAGTACCACTCGGTGCAGGGCACGGTCGGACTGTGGAGCAAGTACCCGCTGAGCGGGGTGAAGGCCGTGGACATCAAGCTGGGCTGGACGCGGGCGATGCGGGCCACCGTGACCACGCCGTCCGGGCCGGTCGCCTTCTACGTCGCCCACATGCCCTCCGTGCGGGTGAAGCTGGCGGCCGGGTTCACCGCACGGCAGCGCGACACCAGCGCGGACGCGCTCGGTGAGGCCATCGCCAACGAGAGCCTGGACAAGGTGATCCTGCTCGGCGATCTGAACGGCACCATGAACGACCGCGCGCTCAACGCCGTCACCGCGCAACTGCGCTCCACACAGGGCGCGGCGGGCAGTGGCTTCGGGTTCAGCTGGCCGGCGTCGTTCCCGATGGCGCGCATCGACCAGATCCTGGTCAGGGGCGTCGACCCGGTGAGCTCATGGAGCCTGCCGCGGACGGGGAGCGACCACCTGCCGGTCGCGGCGCGTGTGAGGCTCGACACGTAGGTTGCGGGCAACCCCGCATTTACCTCCCGGAATACTGGGCCTGGCAGGCTTTGTTCCGCAAGGGAACATAAGCTGGGGCGGAACGACGGAACTCCGCCCCTGAACCCCTGAAAGGCACAGGCCCTTCATGCCCCTGGCCCTGCTCGCCCTCGCCGTGGGTGCCTTCGGCATCGGCACCACCGAGTTCGTGATGATGGGCCTGCTGCCCAACGTCGCGGACGACCTGCACATATCCATCCCCACCGCCGGGTACCTGGTCTCGGCGTACGCGCTGGGCGTGGTGATCGGCGCGCCGCTGCTCGCCGCGGTCACGGCCCGTATGTCCCGCCGCAAGGTCCTCATCGGCCTGATGGCCCTGTTCGTGCTCGGCAACGCGCTCTCCGGCCTCGCCCCGGACCAGCACTGGCTGCTGGCCGCGCGCTTCCTGAGCGGTCTGCCGCACGGGGCGTTCTTCGGTGTCGGCGCGGTCGTCGCCACCAACCTGGCCGCGCCCGAGCGCAAGGCCCGCTCGGTCTCGCTGATGTTCATGGGCCTGACGGTCGCGAACATCGCCGGTGTGCCGGTGGCGACGCTGATGGGCCAGCACCTCGGGTGGCGGGCCACCTTCCTCGGCGTGAGCGCGATCGGCGTGGCCGCGATCGCCTCCCTCTTCTTCCTGATCCCGGCGGACCACACCCACGCCCCGGCGGGCGGCCTGCGCGGCGAACTGGCGGCCCTGCGGTCCCTGCCGGTGTGGCTGGCGCTGGGCACGACGGTGGCGGGCTTCGGCGCGCTGTTCTCGGCGTACAGCTACGTGACGCCGATGCTGACGGACGCGGCGGGCTACGCGGACGCGAACGTCACGTTTCTGCTGGCGCTGTTCGGTGTGGGCGCGACGATCGGCAACCTGGTGGGCGGCCGGCTCGCGGACCACTCCCTGCGGGGCACGCTGTTCGGCGGCCTGACGTCGCTGGCGCTGGTCCTGGCCCTGTTCCCGCTGCTCATGGGCGCCGAGTGGAGCGCGGCCCTGGCGGTGACGCTGCTGGGGGTGGCGGCGTTCATCACCGGCTCCCCGCTGCAGTTGATGGTCATGGAGAAGGCGTCGGCGGCCCCCTCGCTGGCGTCCTCGGCGAACCAGGCGGCCTTCAACCTGGCGAACGCGGGCGGAGCGTGGATCGGCGGCCTGGCGCTGGCGGCGGGCTTCGGCGTGACGTCACCGGCGGTGGCGGGCGCGGGCCTGGCGGTGCTGGGGCTGGGGGTGGCGGGGGCCGCGTGGGCGGTGGACCGCCGACGGGCGTCTGTGCACGTGCCGGTACCGGGGCGGCTGGTCGCGGTGCACGTTCCGGAGCGTGCGGAGAGCGTGCGCGGCTGAACGCGGGCTCGGGCGGGTGGCTTTTTCGCCCCCGCCGCCCCTACCCGTCCCGTACCTGGGGGGCTGCGCCCCCAGACCCCCGCTGTCGGCCTTGACGGCCTCGTCGTCAAACTCCCCCAAGCTCTTCGAGCAGGGGGGACCCCCAGACGGGCTGATTTATCAGCCCCTCCGGCGTTTGAGGAGCGGGGTGCGGGGGCGGAGCCCCGCGGGGGTTCGGGGGCGGGGTAGTCGCCGGTGTGCTCCGGCTCGTAGGCCGGCGGCAGGTCCTCGGACAGCACCAGGCGGTCGATGCGCAGGCCGTCGTCCACACGCTGTCCATTGGCGACTGCGTCGCGGGCTTCCGGCGCGTCCGCGTCCGCCGCCGGCAGGTCGAGGTCCAGCACCACGCAGCCCTCAGGGAACGCCACCAGATGCGCTCCCTGCTCGGCGGAGTGCCGGGTCCAACGGACGATCGCCTCGGCGTTTCCGGCGAGATCACCGACGGTCGAGTCGATCTGATTCAGGGCGAGGCGTAGTTAAGCGGGCCCAGTCTAAACGCCAGTAATCGTCAGAGCGACACTGTGTGGTGTGGGGCACCCCACGTGAGGTGCCCCACACCCGGCTCTCAGCCGCGGTAGCCGAGCACCGTCATCATCCCCGCCTCGGCGTGGTAGACGTTGTGGCAGTGGATCATCCACAGGCCCGGGTTGTCGGCGTCGAAGTCCACCGTCAGCGTCTTGTTCGGCAGCACGATCGCGGTGTCCTTACGTGCCCCGCCCGCAGCGCCCGCCCCGCCCGCGAGCTGGAACGTGTGGCCGTGCAGATGCACCGGGTGCCACATGGACGTGGAGTTGGCGAAGACCAGCCGCACCCGTTCGCCGGCCCGCACGGGATGCCGCTGGGTGGCGGTGTAGGGCTTCTTGTCGAACGCCCAGTCGTACTTCGCCATGCCGCCCGTGAGCCGCAGCCTCACCGTCCGGTCCGGCTCCTTCGGTGCGAGGGCCACCGAGTCGTCGGCCTTCAGCCCGTCCGCCGTCAGCAGCCGTCCGTCCAGCTCCTTCGGCCGTACGGTCGCGGCGGGCGCCGCCCCGCCACCCGTACGCAGCAGCGCGAGCGCCGACGCGTTCTTGCCCTCGGCGAGCGCGGTCAGCGGGAAGACGCCGTCCTTGGCGGTGACCAGGACGTCGTAGCGTTCGCCCATACCGATCAGCAGCGCGTCCGTCGTCGCGTGCCGCACCGGGAAGCCGTCCGTGTGCGTCACCGTCATGGTGTGTCCGCCGAGAGCGACCCGGAAGGCCGTGTCCCCGCCCGCGTTGATGATCCGGATCCGGATGCGGTCCCCGGGGCGGGCGCGGAAGACGGAGGGGTCGGTCGCCGTGCGCCCGTTCACCAGGTAGTACGGGTACGCCACATCGCCCGCGTCCCCGCCGAGCAGCTCGCTCCGGGCGCCCATGAGCATGCGGGAGGGGCCGGAGGCGGACGGCGACGCACTGGCCTTCATCGACATACCCGCCATGCCGGACATGTCGTGCCCGGAGTGGTCCGTGGAGTCGCCCATGTCCATGCCACCCATGTCCATGCCGCCCGTGTCCATCCCGCCCATGCCGTTGCGCAGCTCCTCCAGCACGGCGTCCGGCGTCGACCCGTCCACCCCGTCGACCCAGTCGTCCAGGACGATCACCCACTCCTTGTCGTACGACAGGGGCTCCTTCGGGTCCTCGACGATCAGCGGCGCGTACAGCCCCCGGTCCTGCTGGGTGCCGGAGTGGGGGTGGAACCAGTACGTGCCCGGATGCGGCACGGTGAAGCGGTGGGTGAAGTCGGCGCCCGGCTTGATCGCGCGCTGGGTGAGACCGGGGACGCCGTCCATGTCGTTGCGCAGGGCGATGCCGTGCCAGTGCAGGGAGGTCGGCTGGGGGAGGTGGTTGGCGAGCGTGAGGGCGAGCGTGTCGCCCGCGGTGACCCGGACCTCCCGGCCGGGCAGTCCGTCGCCGTACGCCCAGGACCTGACCGTACGGCCGCCCAGGTCGAGGGAGGTCGCGGCGGCCGTGAGCCGTACCTTCCGGACCGTGCCGGAGCCGCGCTTCTTCTCGGCGGCCGCGACCTCGGGCCCCGCCGGGTCGACATATCCGCCGGGAGCGTCGGAGACCCCGCTTCCGTCGTGGTTCGAGTGGCCGGAGTGGCCGGAGTGGCTTGAGTGGTCCGAGCCCGAGCAGGCGGTCAGGACTCCCGTACCGGCTACGGCGATCGACGCGCCGAGCAGGGTGCGGCGGGTGAGCGCGCGCGGGTGAGCGCGCATGATGCGAGTACGCATGACTGGGTGACACCTCGTCGTGGTGGTGTTGCGTGGGGAGGGACGCATCCGCCGCTTCGGGTGCGCCGTGCGCGGAGGATCCACGCGGGCAGCACGAAGCGGCCGGTGCGCCGGCCTACTGGCGCAGCACCGACAGACGGGTGAGCAGGGATCTCGGCGGCGGGGGGTTGGGCCACAGCGCCCGCAGCAGGCGCGCGAGCGGGACCGGCGGTGCGCCGGAGTCCCACGGGCGCCCCAGGGCCGCACCCAGCAGCAGGACGAGCGTGAACGCGCCGAGCACGGCGAGGCAGACCGACAGCGGGTTCATGCCGGTCATCGGAGGCGTCCCGGCGTTCGCCGCGGGAGCCGGGTCGGTCACCGCCTCGGGGGCCTGGACCTGATGGGGTGCGGTGACGGCCTGATGGGGGGCGGTGACGGCCTGGCGGAGCGTGGTGACGACCTGGTGGGGTGCGGTGACGACCGCAGTGTCGTGCGAGGGCATCCCGTTCTCCGACGGATGCCCCACCGTATGCATGGTGACGATCCCGAAGAGCAGCACGGCGAACAGCAACAGCTGCCCGTACCGCTCGCGGCTCCTCGTCGTCATGGAGGGAACCTTACCCCCACCGGGTATCCGACGGCACGCGAACCCGTGTACGGCCCAGCCGTGAGCAGGGGCCTCAGCCGCGCGCACGCGTACCCGACACACATACGCGCCCGCCCCCCGATGACGGTCGACATCCACCAGTTCGCCGGGCTTCTCGCGTTCGTAGCGGCGTATGACGCGGCCTGTGGCCCGGTCCAGATGTGTGAGACGGGCCAGGCCGTAGCGGGTCAGCACGCGGTGCACCGTGGAGGGCACCAGCCGCAGCAGGTGCGCGATGCGGGCCGGTCCCCAACGGCGCAGGACGCGGACCTTGATGATGCGCCGCTCGGTGCGGGTCGGTATCCGGCGCGGGCTGCGGTGCGGGCGGCTGGAGCGGTCGGCCATGCCGGCCTCCCCGTTTTGCCGGTAGCGGTCGGCCCACCGTTGGGCCGTGCTCGGCGAGACTTGAAAGCGTTCGGCAGCCCGGCGCAGGGTCCAGCCGACCACGCAACGGGCAAGCCGAAGGCGACCGGTCTCGGTCAGGGGTGCATTACGGTGGGGCACGAGGGCCTTTCTGTTGCTGGTGCAGATGTCGCAATCCACACCAGGCCAGAAGGCCCTCACCCGTTTCAAGATCCCTCAGCCGAGACCTGTGTCACCAACCTCCGTGGACGGAACACCTAGCCCATCCCTGGTCCTGTCAGCTCGCACCAGACCGTCTTCCGGTCCACGGCCTGGTCCACGCCCCACCGGTGTGAGAGGGCGTCTACGAGGACCAGGCCTCGGCCGGACTCGGCCGTGGCGGGGGCGGAGAGGGGAGCGGGTAGGGCGTGTGGGTCGGGGTCGGTGACCTCGATGCGGGTGCAGCCGTGGGGCGGCGTGCTCATGACGCGGACGGTCACCGGGGTGCCTTCGCCGAGGTGGTCGATGACGTTTGTCAGTAACTCCGTTGCGCACAGGCGGACTTCGAAGTCGTGTGCGCGGAGGTGGTGGCGGAGTTCTGGTACGGCCTTCGGTGTCGCGAGCAGGGTGAGTGCGAAGGTCATTGTCCGGCCGCCGTCTTCCGGAGGGCGATGGCCAGCCGTAGCGCACCCGTTCATGACCGGCTCGGCGAAGATCATGACCTTCCCCGACGCCCCGCCGCTGTTCTACACAGAGGCGCTGCACAGCGGCGACACCATCGACGATATTGCCCTCGTACATGAGTACCGCAGGTCTTACGATCGCCTCAGGGCCGTCGCGTTGTCACCGGAGACGTCCCTGGCCATGATCAAGGCAGCGGCAGGGGACTATCGAAATGGCAAGCAACCGGATCGACTTGAGTGACGCGCTCTGGTTCAAGAGCAGCTACAGCAATGCGACCGGTGGGGACTGCGTCGAAGTGGCCAGCGACTTCCCCGGACTCGTCCCCGTCCGTGACTCCAAGGTCCCCCACGGTCCCGCCCTCGTCGTGACGGCCGCCGCCTGGGCCCCCTTCGTCGCCGCACTCAAGGGCTCAACCGGGGCCCGGGGCGGAGCCCCCGGGGCCTCAGCTGCTCAAAGGCCCCCGGGGCCTCAGCTGCTCACAAATCGAAGCGCTCAAGGTCCCGCAGCCACGTCCGGGCCGAGCTGTCCGACGGTGCGCGCCAGTCACCCCGCGGTGACAGTGAACCGCCCGCCGAGACCTTCGGGCCGTTCGGCATCGCCGAGCGCTTGAACTGTGCGAACCCGAAGAAGCGGCGGCAGAAGACCTCCAGCCAGTGCCGGATCTCGGGCAGGTCGTACGCCACCCGCTTGGCCTCGGGGAAGTTCGGGGGCCAGGCGCCGGCTTCCGGGTCGTGCCAGGCGTGCCAGGCCAGGAAGGCGATCTTGGAGGGACGGAAGCCGTAGCGCAGCACGTGGAAGAGCGTGAAGTCGTGCAGGGCGTACGGGCCGATCTTCGACTCCGTCGACTGCATCTCCTCGCCCGGCACCAGCTCCGGGCTGATCTCGGTGTCGAGGATCGCGGCGAGCGTCTTGCCGGTCTCCTCGTCGAACTGGCCGCTGCTGATGACCCAGCGGATGAGGTGCTGGATCAGGGTCTTCGGCACGCCGCCGTTGACGTTGTAGTGGCTCATCTGGTCGCCGACGCCGTACGTGGACCAGCCGAGCGCCAGCTCCGAGAGGTCGCCGGTGCCGAGGACGATGCCGCCGCGCTGGTTGGCGAGGCGGAAGAGGTAGTCGGTGCGCAGACCCGCCTGCACGTTCTCGAAGGTGACGTCGTACACCGGCTCGCCGGAGGCGAACGGGTGGTCCATCTCCTTCAGCATCAGCCGTGCGGTCGGCGTGATGTCCAGCTCGGCCGCGGTGACGCCCAGGGAACGCATCAGCGCATGCGCGTTTTCCTTGGTGTGGTCGCTGGTGGCGAAGCCGGGCAGGGTCCAGGCCAGGATGTCGCTGCGCGGGCGGCCCGCGCGGTCCATCGCGCGGGCGGCGACGATGAGCGCGTGCGTGGAGTCCAGGCCGCCGGACACCCCGATGACGACCTTCGGGCCGCCGATCGCCGCGAGGCGCTGCTGGAGGCCTTCGACCTGGATGTTGTACGCCTCGTAGCAGTCCAGGGCGAGGCGGTCGGGGTCGGCCGGTACGAACGGGAAGCGCTCCAGGCGGCGGCGCAGCCCCAGGTCGGTGAGGGGCGGGGCGAGCTCGAAGGCGACCGTCCGGAAGTCACTCGTCCGCGCGCTGTGCGTACGGCGGTTGTCGTCGAACGTGCCCTGCCGCTGTCGTTCCTGCCGCAGCAGGTCGAGGTCCACGTCGGCCACCGCGTACTCGTCGCCGAGCGGGAACCGCTCGGTCTCGGCGAGCAGCACGCCGTTCTCGTAGATCATGGTCTGGCCGTCCCAGGACAGGTCGGTGGTCGACTCGCCCAGTCCGGCCGCCGCGTAGACGTACGCGGCAAGGCAGCGGGAGGACGCCGAGCGGCACAGCAGCTTGCGGTCCTCGGCCCGGCCGACCGTGATCGGGCTGCCGGAGAGGTTGACCAGCACCGTCGCACCGGCCAGCGCCGCCTCCGCGCTGGGCGGCACCGGCACCCACATGTCCTCGCAGATCTCCGCGTGCAGGACAAGACCGGGGACGTCCTCGGCCGCGAACAGCAGGTCCACGCCGAACGGTACGGTCGCGCCGCCGACGCGGATCGAGCCGCCGCGCTCGTCGGCGCCGTCACCGATCTGCCGGCGCTCGTAGAACTCCCGGTAGTTCGGCGGGTACGACTTGGGGACCACGCCGAGGATCCGGCCGCGGTGCACGACGACCGCGCAGTTGTAGATCCGGTTGCGGTGGCGCAGCGGGGCGCCGACGACCAGGACGGGCAGCAGGTCCGCCGACCCGGTCACCACCTCCTGGACTGCCTCCTCGACCTGGTCGAGGAGCGCGTCCTGGAGGAGCAGGTCCTCGATCGAGTAGCCGCACAGCACCATCTCCGGGAAGACGGCGACGGCGACCCCGTCCTCGGCGCACCGGCGCGCGTGGCGCAGGACCGCTTCGGCGTTGGCGTGCGGGTCGGCGATGACGGTGTGGCCCGTGCAGGCGGCGACGCGTGCGAAGCCATGCTGATAGATCGACCAGAAGTTCAACGGAGGCACGCGGTCAGTGTAATCGTCAGAGCGACGCAATAGGGGGCGTGGGGTGTTGTTGCGTACCCCACGCCCCCCTGGAGCGCCTACCGCGTCAGCGGACCGGCGTCAGCCGGTCACCGGCGCGATCAGCGGCGGCGCCACGACTCCACGTAGCCGGGAGCGGGCGAGCCCACACCGGTCACGTCGTCATAGCCCTTCACGGCCTGCAGTGAGCTGTCCTTGCCGAGGCTGCGGACCGAGGTGGCCAGGCCGCCCGTGGCGTCGTAGCCGTTCACGAAGTCGATGCGCGCCACGGCCAGTCCGGAGCCCGTGGGGTTGTCCGTGACGTCGTGGTACGCCTGCGAGCCGTACTTCGCGTAGATGGCCGGGTTGGCGAAGCCGATCGGCTTGCCACCGCGCGCCTCCTGGGCCAGCGCCTGGACGGCCGCGATCACAGGCGCGGCGAGCGAGGTGCCGCCGATGCGGTACTCGTCGTACGCCTGCGTCCCGTCCGGCAGGGTCTGCGTCTGGCCGACCTTGAAACCGGTGTTCGGGTCGGCGATCGCCGCGATGTCCGGGACGACGCGGTTGCCGGTGGCGTTGTTCGCGTTGGCCAGCGCGTCCGGGACGACACCCTTCTGGTAGTAGGGCTCCGCCACGGTCTTGCTGGTGCCGCCGCCCGCGCCCGAGGTGTACGCGCCGGGGAAGTTCGTCCAGCTCTTGCCGTCGTTCGACAGCAGCGCCTTCTCGGTGCCCCAGCCGGTCTCCCACAGGTACTTGTCGCCCTTGCCGACGGCCAGCGAGGTACCGCCGACCGCCGTCACCCAGGCCGAGTTGGCCGGGGTGTCGACCTGCTTCGTACCGGTGTTGGCGACCTCGTCGCCGTTGTCGCCGGAGGAGAAGTAGAAGCCGATGCCCTGGACGGCGCCGAACTGGAAGACCTGGTCGTAGGCGGCCGCGAGGTCCGGCGTCTGGTTGGCCTCGATGTCGCCCCACGAGTTGGAGACGATGTCGGCCAGATGCCCGTCGACGATCTTGTTCAGCGAGTCGAGCAGATCGTCGTCGTAGCATGAGGCGGCACCCACGTAGGTGATGCTCGCGCCCGGCGCGACCGCGTGCACGGCCTCGACGTCGAGCGTCTCCTCGCCGTACCAGCCGGCGGCCCCGCACTCCTTGGTCTTCGTGTAGTTCTTCGGCAGCACCTGGCGCAGCTGGCTGCTGGTGTACGCGGCGTCGCCGTGCTTCTTCGCGTAGGTGGCCGCGTCGAAGGCGATGGTCGGGGAGGCGTAGGCGTCGGTGATGGCGACCCGTACGTCCTTGCCCGTGCGGGTGCCCGCACCGTACGCGGCCCGCAGCTGTTGACCCGTGTAGCCCTTCACCGCGTACGGGATCTTCGTACCGTAGGCGTCCGGCAGCGTCGTCGCGACGTTCGAGCCGTAGTACGAGGAGAACGGCCCGGAGTTGCGGAAGACCGAGTCCGGCGGCGGCAGCTGGTCGTTGTGGGTCGACTTGTGCGGGGCGTTGTCCAGGCCGGTGACGGTCAGGACGGCACCGTTCAGGCTCTCCGGCGCGGAGGCCGTCTTCGACGGCGCCCGGTAGGTCTTCGAGCCCTTGGCGTAGTTGTGCAGCTGCGTGCCGAACGCCTTCTCGGCGGCTGCCACGTCACCCGAGACGGCGACGTAGTGCTTGGTGACGGCGGTGACCTTCAGGCCCGA
This sequence comes from Streptomyces sp. CGMCC 4.7035, assembly GCF_031583065.1. Lineage (GTDB taxonomy): Bacteria > Actinomycetota > Actinomycetes > Streptomycetales > Streptomycetaceae > Streptomyces > Streptomyces yaanensis. Next base: position 6,252,762 of record NZ_CP134053.1, on the reverse strand, counting down.
GGACCTCAGCCACGACGTCACCTCGGCCACCTGGGCCTTGGTCGCGCCGAAGCGCTGCTGTGTCTGGTGGGCGCTCAGGTACCTGCCGTACAACGGCGAGTGCGGGTCGGAGACGGCCCTCGCGTAGGCGGCCAGGCCCTTGGCGTCACGGCCGGCGAGGTAGACCCGCGCGGTGACCTGGGCGTTGTCCGAGGTGGAGCCCTTGTCCGCCTTGGCCGTCGCCCACGCGGGCTTGGTGCCCGCGAGCGCGTCCCGGCCGGGGCTGTCCGCGGCGTGCGCCGCGGGTATGCCGAGCGCCAGTGCGCCGGCGAGCAGCGGCAGTGTCGCTGCCATGCTCACCCCGGCGCGCGCCTTGGCGCGATTGGATCTCATAGAACCCCCTGCGATGCGGTTCGTCGCATGTAGTGGTCGGTCGTCGGTGATCCGCGTAGAACGCCGCGCATGAGGGCGCGGCGAATGGATCAGCGATGGGGGCCACTCTGGCGATGAACGGTTCATGCCAGGGGAATGAAAAGACCAAGACAACCCCAAGTGACCGCGATTCAGGGTGATTTGACCCGTTTTCGACGGTCCGTCGGCTGTTGCGGCATGATTGCGATTGTTACGGCGCCCTTGCCGTGTCCGGCGTCGGAGCGTCGCTGGGCGGCGTCGGGGCCTCGCCGGGGCGGCGCCGGGGCGCGACCGACGACTAGTCGCGCGGCTTCGCGCCCCGCTCCTTGAGCATGGTGGTCATCAGGTCGATCTCCGACTGCTGGGCGTCGACCATGCCCTGGGCCAGCCTCTTCTCCACGCCCACCGTGCACTTGGCGACACAGCCCTCGGCCATGTGGATGCCGCCCTTGTGGTGATCGGTCATCAACTGGAGGTAGAGAACCTCGGCCTGCCTGCCGTTCAGCGTGTTCAGCTTCTTCAGCTCGCTGTCGGTGGCCATGCCCGGCATCAGCGCGCCGTCCTCGCCGGAGGCCATGTCGCCCATGCCCATCCATGTCATCGGCGGATCGGCGGACACTTTCGGAAGCCCCCACAGGTCGAGCCAGCCCAGCAGCATGCCGCGCTGGTTGGCCTGCGTCTGCGCGATGTCGTACGCGAGTCGGCGCACATCCTCGTTCTTCGTGCGGTCGCGCACGATGTACGACATCTCGACGGCCTGCTGGTGGTGGACCGCCATGTCCCGCGCGAAGCCCGCGTCGGCCGAGTCGGCGGTGGGCGTCTTAGCAGGTCCGGCGTCCTCGGCGACCGCGTACGTGATCGCCCCGGCCGCGACGAGCGCCGCCGCCGCGGCCCCGGCGATCCAGCCGATGTGCCTCACTGGGACAGCCCGCCGGTGCAGACGGCGCCCGGCTCGGGCGTCTGGGAGCCCTGGACGAACTGGGCGAAGAACTTGTCCACGTCCGGGTCGCTCGCGCTCTTCACCGTCCGCTGGTGGGCCCAGGCGCTGAGCATGAGGGGGTCCTTCTGGTCCTCGACCGGGCTCATCAGGGTGTACGGGGTCTTCTTGACCTTGGCCGCGAGCGCGTCGACGTCGGCCTTGGACGCCTTGCTGTTGTACGTCACCCAGACGGCGCCGTGCTCCAGCGAGTGCACCGCGTTCATGTTGTCGATCGCCTTGGTGTAGACGTCGCCGTTGCAGTTCTGCCACACCCGGTTGTGGTCGCCGCCGACCGGGGGTTCCATGGGGTAGTTCACCCTCTTGGTGACGTGGGTGCGGCCCAGCGTGCCCTTCCAGGTCTTCACGCCGTCCGCGCCCGTGACGAAGTGGCCCGGGTCCTTGGAGGCGCCCACCGTGGGCTTGTCGCCGGAATCGCTCGCCGCGGAGGCCTTGTCGCCGGACTGCGACTGGATGAGGACGACACCGCCGATGACGAGACCGGTGACGACGACCACGCTGGCCCCTATCGTCAGGATCCGGTTGCGGCGCTCACGGGCACGCTCGGCGCGGCGCATCTCCTCTATGCGTGCCCTGCGCTCGGCGGAGCCGGTCTTGTTCGCGGAACCCATGGTGAGTCCTTATGGGGAAGGGACGTGCGGGCTCGCCGATCGTAGTGGGACCTGAGGGGCCGTACGCAGGGAGGACACACGAATGACCGAATAGGCGGCTTTCGTGCCGATAATTTGAATGCTGGATGCGCATTATTTACGCTGGCGGGTATGCGGCTGTTGCGCTCCACCGATCTCGCGCTGCGCGTCCTGATGCGGCTCGCCGTCGCCGGCGAGTCCCACCCCACGACGCGGGAGGTGGCGGCGGCGATGGACGTGCCCTACACGCACACCGCGAAGGTCGTCGCCGAACTCCAGCACATGGGACTGCTGGAAGCCCGACGTGGCCGGGGCGGCGGGCTCGCGGTCACCGAGGCCGGGCGCACGGCGTCGGTCGGCGCGGTCGTCCGCGCCTTCGAGGGGGTCGGCGACGTCGTCGAGTGCGAGGGCGCCACGCCCTGCCCGCTCCGCTCCGGGTGCCGGCTGCGGTCCGCGCTGCGGCAGGCCCAGGAAGCCTTCTTCGCCTCGCTGGACCCGCTGACGCTGGAGGATGTGGTGGCGGAGCCGACCGGGCCGTTGCTGCTGACCCTCTCTCCGGCGCCGCCTCACTCCTGAGCGGGCTGGTGGCCGGGCTGGTCCCGGGCGACTCGGTGGTTCAGCGCCCCGAAGGGGCGCGGGGAACTGTGCGACCAGCCATGACGTACCCGCAGACGACGCGCCGCACTGCGCGACCAGCCACGACGTACCCGCAGACGACGCGCCGCACTGCGCGACCAGCCACGACGTACCCGCACACGACGGGCCGCACTGTCCGCGGAGCGCTCAGCCCTGGGACAGCCAGAGGTCCGGCCCGAACACCTCGTAGTGGATGTCGGCGGGCGCCACACCCTTCTCGATGAGCTGGGTGCGCACTGCGCGCATGAAGGGCAGCGGACCGCACAGGTACGCGCGTGTGCCCGACGCGACCGGCACGGTGGACAGGTCCACGAGGCCGGTGTGCGCGGAGTCGGGAGCCTCCTCCTCGTACCAGAGGTGAACGGCCGCGTCCGGCAGCTTGGCCGCGAAGGCCTCGTGGTCGGCGCGCAGGGCGTGCGCGGCGGGGGAACGGTCGGCGTGCACGACCGTGACGGGGGCGCTGTGACCGGTGCGGGCGAGCTGTTCCAGCATGGCGATCATCGGGGTGACGCCGATGCCGGCGGAGGCGAGCAGCAGGGGGGCGTCCGTGGCCTGAAGGACGAGGTCGCCGTAGGGGGCGGACAGCTCCAGGGTGCTGCCCTCGCGCACGTGCGCGTGGAGGTGGCCCGAGACCTCGCCGTCGGGGCCCGCACCACCGCGCTCGCGCTTGACGCTGATCTGCCGCACCGGTGAGCCGGGCGCGCTGGAGAGGCTGTACTGGCGGATCTGCCGGGCGCCGTCGGGAAGCTCGACGCGTACGGAGACGTACTGGCCGGGGCCGAAGTCCGGGACGGGGCCGTCGTCGGCGGGGCGGAGCTGGAAGGTGGCGACGTCCGCGGTCTCCTCGACGCGCCCGACGACCTCCCACGTCCGGAAGCCGAGGTGCTCGCTCTCCTCGTACAGCCGCTTCTCGATGGCGATGAGGGCGTTGGCCATCAGCCAGTAGACCTCGTCCCAGGCGGCGGCGACCTCGGGAGTGACCGCCTCGCCGAGGACCTCGACGATGGCGGCGAAGAGGTGCTCGTGGACGACGGGGTACTGCTCGGGCAGCACGCCCAGGGAGGCGTGCTTGTGGGCGATGCGGCTCAGCATCACGTCGGGCCGCTCGTCCGGGTGCTCGACGAGATACGTCGCGAAGGCCGCGATCGAGCCCGCGAGGGCCTGTCGCTGGGTGCCGGCGGCCTGGTTGCCGCGGTTGAAGAGGTTGCGCAGCAGATCGGGGTGGGCCGCGAACAGCCTGCCGTAGAAGCGCTCGGTGATCTCGCCGATGGCGGCGCCGACGGCGGGGAGGGTGGCGCGCACGGTGGCGGCGGACTGTTCGGACAGCATCGGGACTCCTTCATGAAGGGCGGGTTCGGGCCCGCGTGGCTGTGCAGCACGGTAGTTAAACTTGCATCTGAGATGCAAATTTAGGAGGCGGGGGCAGACAGGACAGGGGCGGCCATTACTTATGGGCCGACGAACAGGCAAGATGGGCGGCAGAGCAGAACATCTGCCGTACGCGAGGCGTTCGGTCCGGGGTCGGCCGGCCGATCAAGGTCCGCAACGTGCGTGAAATGGTGTTGTGGTGTGATGCTCAGGTGCCCGACCGCCTCCCGCGGTACCGGAGACAGGCGGCCTGACCAGCAAGGATGGGGAAGCGGAAGATGGACAAGCAGCAGGAGTTCGTGCTCCGGACCTTGGAGGAGCGCGACATCCGGTTCGTACGCCTGTGGTTCACGGACGTGCTGGGCTTCCTCAAGTCCGTGGCCGTGGCGCCGGCCGAGCTGGAGCAGGCCTTCGACGAGGGCATCGGCTTCGACGGCTCCGCCATCGAGGGCTTCGCGCGGGTCTACGAGTCCGACATGATCGCCAAGCCGGACCCGTCGACCTTCCAGGTCCTGCCCTGGCGCGCCGAGGCACCCGGCACGGCTCGCATGTTCTGCGACATCCTCATGCCGGACGGCTCCCCGTCCTTCGCGGACCCGCGATACGTGCTCAAGCGCGCCCTCGCCCGCGCCTCCGACCTGGGCTTCACCTTCTACACCCACCCGGAGATCGAGTTCTTCCTGCTGAAGGACCGGCCGCTGGACGGCTCCCGCCCGACCCCGGCCGACAACTCCGGCTACTTCGACCACACCCCGCAGAACATCGGCATGGACTTCCGCCGCCAGGCCATCACCATGCTGGAGTCGATGGGCATCTCGGTGGAGTTCTCCCACCACGAGGGCGCGCCGGGCCAGCAGGAGATCGACCTGCGCTATGCCGACGCGCTGTCCACGGCGGACAACATCATGACGTTCCGCCTGGTCATGAAGCAGGTGGCGCTGGAGCAGGGGGTCCAGGCGACCTTCATGCCGAAGCCGTTCTCGGAGCACCCGGGCTCGGGCATGCACACGCACCTGTCGCTCTTCGAGGGCGACCGGAACGCGTTCTACGAGTCGGGCGCCGAGTACCAGCTCTCGAAGGTCGGCCGCTCCTTCATCGCCGGCCTGCTGCGGCACGCGGCGGAGATCTCCGCGGTCACGAACCAGTGGGTCAACTCCTACAAGCGCATCTGGGGCGGCGCGGAGCGCACAGCGGGCGCCGGCGGCGAGGCTCCCTCGTACATCTGCTGGGGCCACAACAACCGCTCGGCCCTGGTCCGCGTCCCGATGTACAAGCCGGGCAAGACGGGCTCGGCCCGTGTCGAGGTCCGCTCGCTCGACTCGGGTGCGAACCCGTATCTGGCCTACGCGGTCCTGCTGGCCGCCGGCCTGAAGGGCATCGAGGAGGGCTACGAGCTCCCGCCGGGCGCCGAGGACGACGTGTGGGCCCTGACGGACGCCGAGCGCCGCGCGATGGGCATCGAGCCGCTGCCGCAGAACCTGGGCGAGGCGCTCACCCTGATGGAGCGCAGCGACCTGATCGCCGAGACGCTGGGCGAGCACGTCTTCGACTTCTTCCTGCGCAACAAGCGGCAGGAGTGGGAGGAGTACCGCTCCGAGGTGACGGCGTTCGAGCTGCGCAAGAACCTGCCGGTGCTGTAGGCGGTCTTGCCGCGGCCGCTGTGGAGAGCGGTTTCTGGCCGAGTTGCCATCGGGCCCGTGATGGTCGATCGCGGGCCCGATGGCGTGTCCGGACGGCGTCCCGGACTTGCAGTCGCGGCTCCGGCTTGCCGGGCGTCAAGGACATACCCGGCGCAACCGCGGCCGGTAAGCGCGGACGCGGAACCGGGAAGTCGTACGCGGCCTCGGTGACGCGGCTCGCGCCCCACGGGGCTGGGGAGGTCCTTGGTATTGCGTAACTCGCCTCGCTGTACGGTGAGTTAACGTTTCAGTACCTGGAGAGATATGCACCCGATGCCTTCGAACGATCGTGGTCTCAGCCGGCGGCGGCTGTTCGGGACCGGTGGCGGCTTGGCCGCCGCGGCCCTGCTCGGCTCCGGCGCCACTCTGCTCGGCGCCGGCCCCGCGCACGCCGTGGTCGATGACTCCCCGCGGTTCAAGCTGGACGGGAACGGCGGCAACCCCGTCTGGAAGAAGTCCCTGCATGCCAACTGGGTCATGCAGTCTTTCGCGTACGACAACGTCAACCAGCACATCTATTTCGCCCAGACCAACTCGGCGAACACGGCCCCCGACCACGTCGGAGATCTGTGGATCACCAAGACGGACACCTCCGGCAACGAACTCGGCGCGATGGCCCTGCACAACTTCGGCCATGGGGTCTCGATCGGCGTGGAGCCTTATCAGGGCGCTGTCTACCTGTGGACCGAGTGGATGAGCAGTGACTCCGGATTCGGTACAAGGGTCGGACGGTTCAAGTTCGTCGACGGGGCCACGCTGGAGAAGACCGACACGTCGATCCAGGACCGCACGCCCTCGATCGGCGACACCATGATCAACCCGCAGCCCGCGATCGACCCGTCGACCGACCGGCTGTGGGTGCGCTACAAGGTCGGCGATGACATGCCGCGCATCGTCGGTTTCACCATGAGCGACGCCCGCGCCGGACGGCTGACCAAAAGTCCCGAATACCGGCTGGCCGAACGGGCCCTGCCGTCCCGGGGGGACTGGGGGAAGACCAATCCCTTCCAGGGGTTCGCCGTCTACGGCCGCTACGCCTACCTTCTGGAGGGCGCGGCGAACGGCCCGTCGTACATCTCGGTCATCGACCTGAACGACAGCGGCCAGTCCCTGGTCGTGGACCGATGGGAGACGACGGCCGGCCAGTCACTGGACGGTCGTGAACCGCAGGGCATGGCGATCTGGCTGGCGTCCGGTGCCGCACGGCTGGCCTTCGGCTTCCACTCGAACACCGACGGGGTGCGGCAGTCCAGCGTCTTCTACAAGAGTGAGTTCGTGTAGGCGGCCACCAAGGCGGCGGCTGTTCAGAGGCCCGGGGCTTGGAGGACGCACCTCTCCGGGCCCCCCGGCAGCGGGTGCGCCCGTGAGGGTGGTCTGACAACCGAGGCCGGTCCACAGCCGCCTTCACGGAAGCGGTGCCTCCGCATGGAAGCGCGAACCGGGGTGGCGCGCCGGCGAGAGGGCGCGGGTTAGGCTCGGCTCGTACGACCTTGATCCGATGCTTGTGCGAGTGCCGGTTCATCTGGTGGTTTGTATGGGTGGTGGTTCGTCCGATGGCTTGTACGAATGCGGGTTCGACGGGAGGCCGAGGATGACGATGCCGGGGCGCAGGAGCAGTACCTTCACTCGGCTGCTGCGGCACGGCTTCACCGACCCGTCCGCCGCCGAGCGGCTCCTGGAGAGCGTCGAGCTGGCGCCGATAAGGACCGACCCCGTCCTCCTCGACGCCCTGGGCGGGACCGCCGATCCCGATCTGGCGCTGCGCGGCCTCGTCCGGCTCCTTGAGGCGCAGCCCGGCCCCACCGCCCGGCGCGAGCTGCTGGACACGCTGATCGCGGCCAAGCCCCTGCGGGACCGGCTGCTCGGCGTCCTCGGCGCCTCCGCCGCGCTCGCCGACCACCTCGCCCGCCACCCCGGCGACTGGCACGCGCTGGTCACCTACGAGGCGCAGGACCTCCACCCCGGGGTGGCGGAATTCGAACGGCAGCTCGCGCAGGCCACCGACCCCGTCTCGCTGCGTGTCGCCTACCGCCGCTGTCTGCTGTCGATCGCCGCACGCGACGTGTGCGGCACGATCGACGTGGCCCAGACCGCCGCCGAACTGGCCGACCTCGCCACGGCCACCCTGCGCGCCGCCCTCGCCATCGCCCGCGCCGCGGCCCCCGACGACGCGGCGATCTGCCGGCTCGCGGTGATCGCGATGGGCAAGTGCGGCGGCCACGAGCTGAACTACGTCTCCGACGTGGACGTCATCTTCGTCGGCGAGACCACGAACGGCGCCGACGAGCGCAAGGCCCTCCAGGCGGCGACCCGGCTCGCCTCGCACATGATGCGGATCTGCTCCGAGTCCACGATCGAGGGCACGATCTGGCCCGTGGACGCCAATCTGCGGCCCGAGGGCAGAAACGGTCCGCTGGTGCGCACCCTGAGCAGCCACCTCGCCTACTACCAGCGCTGGGCCAAGACCTGGGAGTTCCAGGCCCTGCTCAAGGCGCGCCCGGTGGCCGGGGACATGGACCTCGGCGAGGAGTACATCGCCACCCTCTCCCCCCTCGTCTGGCAGGCCGCCGAGCGCGAGAACTTCGTCGCCGACGTGCAGAAGATGCGCCGCCGGGTCGTCGCGAACATCCCGGCCGCGGAGGTCGAGCGCGAACTCAAGCTCGGACCGGGAGGCCTGCGAGACGTCGAGTTCGCCGTGCAACTGCTCCAGCTGGTGCACGGCCGGTCCGACGCCTCGCTCCGCAGCGGCACCACGCTGGACGCGCTGAAGGCGCTGGCGGTCGGCGGCTACGTCGGGCGCGCCGACGGCGCCCAGCTCGACGACGCCTACCGTTTCCTGCGCTCCATGGAGCACCGCATCCAGCTCTACCGGCTGCGCCGCACCCACCTCGTCCCCGTGGACGAGGACGACCTGCGCCGCCTCGGCCGCTCCCTCGGCCTGCGGACCGACCCGGTCGCCGAGCTGCACCGCGAGTGGAAGCGGCACACCAGCGTCGTACGCCGCCTGCACGAGAAGCTCTTCTACCGCCCGCTCCTGGACGCGGTCGCCCAACTCGCCCCCGGCGAGGCCCGGCTGAGCCCCGAGGCGGCCCGTGAACGCCTCGTGGCCCTCGGTTACGCCGACCCCGCGGCCGCCCTGCGCCATCTGGAGGCGCTGGCGTCCGGCGTCACCCGCAAGGCCGCCATCCAGCGCACCCTGCTGCCCGTCCTCCTCGGCTGGTTCGCCGACTCCGCCGACCCGGACGCCGGTCTGCTCAACTTCCGCAAGGTGTCGGACGCGCTCGGCAAGACCCCCTGGTACCTGCGGCTGCTCCGCGACGAGGGCGCCGCCGCCGAGAACCTCGCCCGTGTTCTGTCCGCGGGCAGGCTCGCCCCCGACCTGCTGATGCGCGCGCCCGAGGCGGTGGCACTCCTCGGCGACGGGGACGGCGGCGGACTCGAACCCCGCTTCCGCGCCCATCTGGAGCAGGAGATCCTCGCGGCGGTCGGCCGCGCGGAAAACGCCCAGCAGGCGGTCACGGTGGCGCGCGGCGTGCGGCGGCGTGAGCTGTTCCGTACGGCAGCCACGGACATCGTCGGCTCGTACGGCACCGAGGACGCACCGGCCCTGCCGGACCAGGGCGCCCTGGTGGACATGGTGGGCGGCGCGGTCTCGGACCTGACGGCCGCGACGCTGGCGGGCACGCTGCGGGCGGTCGTACGGGACGGCTGGGGCGACACGCTGCCCACCCGGTTCGCGGTCATCGGCATGGGCCGCTTCGGCGGTCACGAACTGGGCTACGGCTCCGACGCGGACGTTCTGTTCGTGCACGAGCCCAGGGAGGGCGTGGACGAACGGGAGGCGGCCGAGGCCGCGAACACCGTGGTCGCGGAGATGCGCCGGCTGCTCCAGCTGCCGAGCACCGATCCGCCGCTGCTGATCGACGCCGGTCTGCGGCCCGAGGGCAAGTCGGGACCGCTCGTGCGCACCCTGACGTCGTACGAGGCGTACTACCGGCGCTGGTCGCTGGTCTGGGAGTCGCAGGCGCTGCTGCGGGCCGAGCCGGTCGCCGGGGACGAGGACCTGGGCCGCCGCTTCATCGAGCTGGTCGACCCGCTGCGCTACCCGGCGGAGGGCCTCGGTGAGGACGCCGTGCGCGAGATCCGGCGCCTGAAGGCCCGTATGGAGTCGGAACGGCTGCCGCGGGGCGCCGACAAGACGCTCCACACGAAGCTGGGCCGGGGCGGCCTGTCGGACGTGGAGTGGACGGTCCAGCTGCTCCAGTTGCAGCACGGCTGGGCGGAACCGGGCCTGCGCACCACCCGCACCCGCGCCGCCCTCTCCGCCGCCTGCGCGGCCGGACTGATCCCCGGCGAGGAGGCGGCGATCCTGGACGAGGCATGGGTCCTCGCCACGCGGGTGCGCAACGCGGTGATGCTGGTCCGGGGACGGGCGGGCGACACGTTCCCGTCCCAGAGCCGGGAGCTGGCCGCGGTGGGGCGCTATCTGGGCTACGGCCCGGGCCACGCGGGCGACATGCTCGACGACTACCGGCGCACGACGCGGAGGGCTCGGGCGGTGGTGGAGCAGATCTTCTACGGAGCGTGACCACCGGTCATGGGCCTCGGACTACCGCCGCTGTCGGCCACGGACGCCGAGCCGCCGGTCATGGGCCGTCGGCCACGGACTACCGCCGCTGTCGGCTACGGACGTCGAGTGGCCGGTGTTGGCCGCCGGCTACTGGGGCGGGGCACGGACCGTTTCGGCTACGGACCAGGGGCTGCTGACCGCGGCACGGCCGTCAGCTACGGACTAGGGGCTGCGGGTCACGGACCGTCGGCTACACCAGGAGCTGCCGACGACGGCCGTCGGCCACGAACGTCGGGCTGCCAGCCACGGACCCCTGGCCCCTGACGGCAATCGCCGGTCCCGGTGGCGTACCGCCCGTCACGTTCTCGCGGGCAGCAGCGCGGGCGCACCCGCCCCCGTCACCAGGCGCGGCAGCGCGTACGGCAACGCGCCGTACCACAGCCACGCCACCGTGAAGCCGAACGTCAGGCACACCATGCCGCCCACCGCGTCCAGCCAGAAATGGTTCGCCGTGGCGACGATCACCACCAGGGTCGCCACCGGGTACAGCAGGCTCAGGATGCGCACCCACGGCACCGTGGTCAGCGCGAAGATCGTCAGGCCGCACCACAGCGACCATCCGATGTGCATCGACGGCATCGCGGCGTACTGGTTCGACATGTGCTTCAGGTCGCCCGAGGCCATCGAGCCCCAGGTCTGGTGCACCACCACGGTGTCGACGAAGCCCCCACCGTTCATCAGGCGCGGCGGCGCCAGCGGGAAGAAGTAGTAGCCGAGCAGTGCCACCGCCGTCGTGGCGAACAGGGCGAGCCGCGTCGCCGCGTAGCGGCCCGGATGGCTGCGGAACAGCCACACCAGGACACCCAGCGTCACGACGAAGTGCAGCGTGGCGTAGTAGTAGTTCATGCCGACGATCAGCCACGTCACCGAGTTCGTGGTGTGGTTGACCGCGTCCTCGACGGCGATCCCCAGGTGGTTCTCCAGCCGCCACACCCAGTCCGCGTTGCCCAGTGCCTCGGCCTTCTGCTCCGGCACCGCGTTGCGGATCAGCGAGTACGTCCAGTAACTCACCGCGATGAGCAGGATCTCGAACCAGAAGCGAGGACGGCGAGGAGTACGGAGCCGACGCAGGAGGCCTTGCCTCGCGCGGTCCTCCGCTTCGTCGGTGACCGGCTGTGGTGCCGGAGCGGTCTGCTCCCGGCCCTCCAGCGTCGTCACGGTCCTTTCGCCCATAGGCACAGAGTCTGCCAGAAATGCCTTCCCCGACAGATCATCCCCCGGAAGGGTTCCGGCCGCATTTTCTCCACCTGTTCTCCACCTGGCGGAGCGCCGCGAAGCCCGATGGCGCCTACCTGGGTACGACTCCGTTACCAGGCGCCGAAGCCGTCGATCCCCGCACCACCAGCTCCGGCATGAACACGAATTCACTGTGCGGCGCGGGCGTCCCGCCGATCTCCTCCAGCAGCGTCCGCACCGCCGCCTGCCCCATCGCCGGCACCGGCTTGCGGATCGTCGTCAGCGGCGGGTCCGTGAAGGCGATGAGCGGAGAGTCGTCGAAGCCGACCACAGAGACGTCCCTGGGAACTTCCAGCCCCCGTTGCCGCGCCGCGCGTATCGCCCCGAGCGCCATCATGTCGCTCGCGCACACCACCGCCGTGCAGTCCCGGTCGATGAGCGCGGACGCCGCCGCCTGGCCGCCCTCCAGCGTGTACAGCGAATGCTGGATGAGCCGCGACTCGATGTCCTCGGCGGCCAGCCCGAGCTGCTCCTGCACGGTGCGCACGAAGCCCTCGATCTTCCGCTGCACCGGCACGAACCGCTTGGGCCCGAGAGCCAGTCCGATGCGGGTGTGTCCCAGCGACACCAGATGCGTGACCGCCAGTGACATCGCGGCGCGGTCGTCGGGGGAGATGAACGGCGCCTGCACCTTCGGGGAGAAGCCGTCCACCAGCACGAACGGCACGCCCTGGGCGCGCAGCCGCTCGTAGCGCTGCATGTCGGCGGTGGTGTCCGCGTGCAACCCGGAGACGTAGATGATGCCGGCGACCCCGCGGTCCACCAGCATCTCGGTCAGCTCGTCCTCGGTGGAGCCGCCGGGTGTCTGTGTCGCCAGTACCGGCGTGTACCCCTGCCGGGTCAGGGCCTGGCCGATGACCTGGGCGAGAGCCGGGAATATCGGGTTCTCCAGCTCCGGGGTGATCAGGCCCACCAGCCCCTCGCTGCGCTGGCGCAGTCGTACCGGACGTTCGTAGCCCAGTACGTCGAGGGCGGCCAGGACGGACTGGCGGGTGGTCGCGGCGACGCCCGGCTTCCCGTTCAGGACGCGGCTGACAGTCGCCTCGCTGACCCCCGCCTGGGCTGCGATGTCGGCAAGCCGTGTGGTCACGCCACTGGACTGTACCGGGCGCATCTCCCCTTGCCCACCAATCGGACGCCGGGCCCGGGCGGTTGAACGGCCCGCTGCGGGTTGCTGCGTCATCGCGCTCCCTCGTGATTCTGGTCGGCGTCCGGTCCGCAACAGGATGATTCCTGCGCCGGAGTTGTCTGGCAAGAGCTTGCAGAGTCTTGCACAAGTGCCCGCGATCCCGCCGATCAGCATCGTATCCAGGTCTACCGGCCCTCACGACGAGGTCACGGGCGGGTAACCATCGTCGTTTCTTGCGCTTTTTTTCTGCAAGGTCTTTCGCGGCGGTTGCATCGCTGTTACGTTCACGTCGCCCGGCGGCCGCAACGGCGCAGTCGGCGAGTCGGCAGGCGGCGGACGGGACCGCTACCTGTAGCTACACGGGCTTTCACCCTCAAGGAGAACTCATGCGGCGTGGCATAGCGGCCACCGCGCTGGTGGCGTCCGTCGCCCTCGCGGCGACGGCCTGCGGCGGAAGTGACAGCGGCAGCGGCAAGTCGGACGGCCCGGTGACCATCACCTGGTGGGACACCTCCAACGCCACCAATGAGGCACCGACGTACAAGGCCTTGGTCAAGGAGTTCGAGGCCGCCAACAAGGACATCAAGGTCAAGTACGTCAACGTCCAGTTCGACCAGGCGCAGAACAAGTTCGACACCGCCGCTGGTGCCAAGGGCGCCCCGGACGTGCTGCGCTCCGAGGTCGGCTGGACCCCCGCCTTCGCGAAGAAGGGCTACTTCCTGCCGCTGGACGGCACCGACGCCCTCGCGGACCAGGCCAAGTTCAAGTCCAACCTGATCACCCAGGCCCAGTACGAGGGCAAGACGTACGGCGTGCCGTTCGTCACCGACACCCTCGCGCTGGTCTACAACAAGGCCCTGTTCAAGAAGGCCGGCCTCACCGAGGCGCCCAAGACCTGGGACGACCTGAAGAAGGCCGCCGCCACGATCAAGAGCAAGACCGGCGTCGACGGTTACTGGGGCTCCACCCAGGCCTACTACGCCCAGTCCTTCCTCTACGGCGAGGGCACCGACACGGTCGACGCCTCCGCCAAGAAGATCACGGTCGACTCGGACGCCGCGAAGAAGGCGTACGGCACCTGGCTGGGTCTGTTCGACGGCAAGGGCCTGCACAAGGCCGACACCACCGCCGACGCCTACGCCCACATCCAGGACGCGTTCGTCAACGGCAAGGTCGCCGCGATCGTCCAGGGCCCCTGGGAGATCACGAACTTCTACAAGGGCAAGGCCTTCACCGACAAGTCCAACCTCGGCATCGCCACCGTCCCGGCCGGCTCCAGCGGCAAGGCGGGCGCCCCGACCGGCGGCCACAACCTGTCGGTGTACGCCGGCTCGGACAAGGCCCACCAGGCCGCCGCGCTGAAGTTCGTCAACTTCATGACCTCGGCGAAGTCCCAGGAGACCATCGCCCTGAAGAACTCCACGCTGCCCACGCGCGACGACGCCTACACCGCCCAGGTCAAGGCCGACCCCGGCATCGCCGGCTACCAGGGTGTGCTCTCCGCCGCCCAGCCGCGCCCCGCGCTGCCCGAGTACAGCTCGCTGTGGGGCCCGCTCGACACCGAGCTGCCCAAGATCGCGGGCGGCAAGGAGTCCCTGGACAAGGGGCTGAGCAACGCTGAGCTCGCGATCGCCAAGCTGGTTCCGGACTTCAGCAAGTAAGCCCCGCGTGGCCGCCGGATCCTCCTGACACGGGGGAAGGATCCGGCGGCCACCGGCCTGCGCCCAGGCCCACCCCCTTGATCTTTCAGAAGGTGTCGAACCATGACAGTCGCCATCGACCGCGCGACCGGCAAGCGCCACGGTGACCGCGCGCCGCGGCCCGGCCTGGGCCGGCGCCTGAAGCACGGATACCAGAAGTACTGGTACGCGTACGCGATGATCGCGCCGGTGATCGTCGTGCTCGGCGTCCTCGTCGGCTACCCGCTGGTGCGGGGCGTCTACCTGACCCTGACCGACGCCAACAGCCTGAACTCGGCGCGCACGATCGGCGTCAATCACATCGATGCCACGTACAAGTTCATCGGGCTGGACAACTACCAGGACATCCTGTTCGGCCCGACGGCGTACGACCGGTTCTGGTCGCACTTCCTGTGGACCGTCTTCTGGACCGCCGCCTGCGTGATCCTGCACTACACCATCGGCCTCGGCCTCGCGCTCATGCTCAACCAGAAGCTGCGTGGCCGCACCTTCTACCGGCTGCTGCTGGTGCTGCCCTGGGCCGTGCCGACCTTCGTCACCGTCTTCTCCTGGCGGATCATGCTCGCCGACTCCGGCGTGCTCAACCAGGTCCTCCACGCCCTCCACCTGCCCCAGCCGCAGTGGCTGGAGGACACCTTCTGGCAGCGGTTCGCCGCGATCATGGTGAACACCTGGTGCGGTGTGCCGTTCATGATGCTCTCGCTGCTCGGCGGACTCCAGTCCATCGACTCCTCGCTCTACGAGGCCGCGGAGATGGACGGCGCGACCGCCTGGCAGCGGTTCCGGCACGTCACACTGCCGGGCCTGCGCTCGGTCAGCTCCACCGTGGTGCTGCTCGGCATCATCTGGACCTTCAACCAGTTCGCCATCATCTTCCTGTTGTTCGGTCCCACCAGCGCACCCGACGCCCAGATCCTCGTCACCTGGGCCTACTTCCTGGGCTTCGGACAGCAGCCGCGCGACTTCGCCCAGTCCGCCGCGTACGGTGTGCTGCTGCTGTCGATCCTGACCGTCTTCACGTCCTTCTACTTCCGCTGGCTGAAGCGCAATGACCAGCTCGCCGTCTGACGCCGCAGGAGCCGCCGCCATGAGCACCACGACCCTCGAAAAGACACAGGCAGCGCCGACCCCCACCGTCCCGCCCCGGCGCCGGACCCGCCGGCGGGGTGAGCGCGGCCCACTCGGTGCCGCCCTCCTGCACGGCGGCCTCATCGTGGCGAGCCTGATCGCTCTGGCCCCGGTGGCCTGGCTGTTCTTCCTGTCCCTCGGCCCGGACAAGGACGACTACCTGCACCCGGGCAAGATCCTGGGCAAGCTCACCTTCTCCAACTACAGCTTCGTGCTCCAGCACACCGCCTTCTTCGACTGGTTCAAGTCGACGATGATCGTGGCCCTGGGCACCACCCTGATCGGTGTCTTCGTCGCGGCCACCACCGGCTACGCCGTCTCGCGCATGCGCTTCCCCGGCTACAAGCCGCTGATGTGGGTGCTGCTGCTCACCCAGGCCTTCCCGATCGCCATCCTGATCGTGCCGATGTACGAGATCTTCAGCGAAATCGGTCTCATCGACACCTACTGGTCCCTGATCGTCATCAACTGCACCACGGCCGTCCCGTACAGCGCCTGGCTGCTCAAGGGATACTTCGACACCATCCCCTTCGAGATCGACGAAGCGGGACGCGTGGACGGACTCACCCCCTTCGGCACCTTCTTCCGGCTGATCCTGCCGCTGGCCCGCCCGGGTCTGGCCGTCGCGGCCTTCTACAACTTCATCACGGCCGTCGGCGAGGTCGCGTTCGCGACCACCTTCATGCTGGACGACTCGAAGTACACCTTCGCCGTCGGTCTGCAGAGTTTCGTCAGCGAGCACGACGCCCAGTGGAACTACATGGCCGCCACCGCGGTGCTGATCGCGATACCCGTGTCCGTGTTCTTCTACCTTGTCCAGAAGAACCTGGTGACCGGCCTCACCGCCGGCGGCACGAAGGGCTGACCGCTCTTCGTCAGCAGGGCTCCCGCGCGGCTGACCGCGCGGGTGGCGGCCGCGGTGTCCCATCCGACCCCGCTGTCACCGCGGCCGCCTCGTCATCGCACCCCAAGAACCTATGACCCCTCCCCACTCTCGACTTCGATCGAGCGGGGGGACCCCCACCGCATCAAGGACGCCATGAGCCAGCACTCCGCCGACCCGGCACCGAATTCCGCCGTCGCCACCGTCGCCAAGCGCCGCGACTGGTGGCGGGACGCGGTCATCTACCAGGTCTACCCGCGCAGCTTCGCCGACAGCAACGGCGACGGGATGGGCGATCTGGAGGGCGTGCGCTCCAGACTCCCGTACCTGCGCGACCTGGGCGTGGACGCCGTGTGGCTCAGCCCCTTTTACGCCTCGCCGCAGGCCGACGCCGGCTACGACGTCGCCGACTACCGCGCCGTCGACCCCATGTTCGGCAACCTCCTGGACGCCGACGCGCTCATCCGCGACGCCCACGAGCTGGGCCTGCGTGTCATCGTGGACCTGGTCCCGAACCACTCCTCCGACCAGCACGAGTGGTTCAAGCGCGCACTCGCCGAGGGACCCGGATCGCCGCTGCGGGAGCGCTACCACTTCCGCCCCGGCAAGGGTGCGAACGGCGAACTCCCGCCCAACGACTGGGAGTCCATCTTCGGCGGCCCGGCGTGGACGAGGGTCACCGAGCCGGACGGTACCGCCGGCGAGTGGTACCTCCACCTCTTCGCTCCCGAGCAGCCCGACTTCAACTGGGACCACCCGGCCGTCGGCGACGAGTTCCGCTCCATCCTGCGCTTCTGGCTGGACATGGGCGTGGACGGCTTCCGTATCGACGTGGCGCATGGCCTGGTGAAGGCCGAGGGCCTCCCGGACCTCGGCTCCCACGACCAGCTCAAGCTGCTGGGCAACGATGTCATGCCGTTCTTCGACCAGGACGGCGTGCACGAGATCTACCGCCAGTGGCGCCACGTCCTCGACGAGTATGCGGGCGAACGCATTTTCGTCGCCGAGGCCTGGACCCCGACCGTCGAGCGGACGGCGAACTACGTCCGCCCGGACGAGCTGCACCAGGCCTTCAACTTCCAGTACCTGAGCACGGAGTGGGACGCGGAGGAACTCCGCAAGGTCATCGACCGCACCCTGGAGGCCATGCGCCCGGTCGGCGCCCCCGCCACCTGGGTCCTGTCCAACCACGACGTCACCCGCCACGCCACCCGCTTCGCCAACCCGCCCGGCCTCGGCACCCAGATCCGCACGGCCGGCGACCGCGAACTCGGCCTGCGCCGCGCCCGTGCCGCCACGCTGCTGATGCTGGCGCTGCCCGGATCGGCGTACATCTACCAGGGCGAGGAGCTCGGGCTCCCCGACGTCGTCGACCTGCCCGACGAGGTGCGCCAGGACCCCGCCTACTTCCGCGGCGCCGGCCAGGACGGCTTCCGCGACGGCTGCCGGGTGCCCATCCCATGGACGCGCACCGGGTCGTCGTACGGCTTCGGCAGCGGCGGCAGCTGGCTGCCCCAGCCGCAGACCTGGGGCGAACTGAGCGTCGAGGCCCAGCAGGGCGTGCCCGGCTCCACCCTGGAGCTGTACCGCACCGCGCTCGCCGTCCGCCGCGCCCAGTCCGACCTGGGCGCGGGTGAATCGGTCGAGTGGCTGAAGGCACCCGAGGGCGTCCTCGCCTTCCGCCGGGGGGACTTCGTGTGCGTGGCGAACACCTCGGGGGAGTCGGTGACGACTCCGGCGTACGGCCGCGTGCTGCTCGCGAGCGGTGAGGTGGCCGAAACGGACGGCGAGGCGAAGGTGCCCGCGGACACGACGGTGTGGTGGACCAGGGCCTGACGGCCCATCACCGCGTAACTTCTTGCAGCAACTTCCCGCGGCCCGCTCCCTTTTTGGGGAGCGGGCCTTTAACATCTGGCCACCGCAAGGTTTCAGCAATATTTCAGCAAGTGCCTTCAATGAAGAAGGAATCCCCACATGGCCAGCAGCAGAACCGTTCTCTCGGGCGTCGTCGCCCTCGCCGCCGCCGCGGCTGTCATGACCCCGGCAACCGCCGCCCACGCCTCCCCGCCGGGCACCAAGGACGTCACCGCGGTCCTCTTCGAGTGGAACTTCGCCTCGGTCGCCAAGGAGTGCACCAACACCCTCGGCCCGGCCGGCTACGGATACGTCCAGGTCTCCCCGCCCGCCGAACACATACAGGGCTCACAATGGTGGACGTCGTACCAGCCGGTCAGCTACAAG
The DNA here is from genome assembly GCF_031583065.1 of Streptomyces sp. CGMCC 4.7035. GTDB lineage: Bacteria > Actinomycetota > Actinomycetes > Streptomycetales > Streptomycetaceae > Streptomyces > Streptomyces yaanensis. Next base: position 6,234,116 of record NZ_CP134053.1, on the reverse strand, counting down.
ATCGCCGGGCGCCTGGGCGACCGTACGGCCTTCCAGAACATGGTGAACACCTGCCACGCGGCGGGCGTGAAGGTCGTCGCCGACACGGTGATCAACCACATGGCGGCGGGTTCGGGCACGGGCACGGGCGGCTCGTCGTACACGAAGTACGACTACCCCGGCCTGTACTCCTCGTACGACTTCGACGACTGCACGTCCCAGGTCTCCAACTACGCCGACCGCTGGAACGTCCAGCACTGCGAACTGGTGGGACTCGCCGACCTGGACACGGGCGAGGAGTACGTCCGCAAGACCATCGCCGGCTATATGAACGACCTGCTCACCCTGGGGGTCGACGGCTTCCGTATCGACGCGGCCAAGCACATCGACGCGGCCGACCTGGCCAACATCAAGACCCGCCTGACGAACCCGTCCGTCTACTGGAAGCAGGAGGTCATCTACGGAGCGGGCGAAGCGGTCCAGCCCACCGAGTACACGGGAAACGGCGACGTCCAGGAATTCCGCTACGCCTACGACCTCAAGCGGGTCTTCAACAACGAGAACCTCGCCTACCTGAAGAACTACGGCGAGGGCTGGGGCTACATGAGCAGCTCGGTCGCGGGTGTCTTCGTGGACAACCACGACACGGAGCGCAACGGCTCCACGCTCAACTACAAAGACGGCGCCAACTACACCCTGGCCAACGTCTTCATGCTGGCCTACCCCTACGGCGCCCCGGACATCAACTCCGGCTACGAGTGGTCCGACGTGGACGCGGGCCCGCCGAACGGTGGCTCCGTCACCGCCTGCTGGCAGAACGGCTGGAAGTGCCAGCACGCCTGGCCGGAGATCAAGTCGATGGTCGCCTTCCGCAACGCGACGAGGGGCCAGGCGGTGACGAACTGGTGGGACAACGGCTACCAGGCCATCGCCTTCGGCCGGGGGAGCAAGGGCTACGTGGCGATCAACCACGAGGCGAGCGCTCTGACCCGCACGTACCAGACGTCACTGCCCGCGGGCACGTACTGCAACGTCCAGAACAACACGACGGTGACGGTGAACTCCAGCGGACAGTTCACCGCCACCTTGGGCTCCAACACGGCCCTCGCGCTCTACGCGGGCAAGTCGAGCTGCTGAGCCGGCCTACTTCCGGGTGTCGCTCGTCGTGTGGCCGGACGAACCGCCCGTCGTGTACGAGCGGTTCGTCCCGGACTTCAGCACATCAAGGCTGTCGGTGAAAGTCCTTGCTGTGAGTTTCAAGCCTCTTGCTGCAACCCTTGCGTTGGCGATACGGTCGCGCGGGCGCCCGGCATCGGAGCCGTGCCGCGGCGTTGGGGTCGGACCCAAGAGAGCCGTAATCGCAAGGAGTTTCCGCCTGTGATACCGAGATGGTCGGCGCCCAGGACGCGCCGTACCCCGTACCGCGGAAGGGTCGCGGCCGTCACCGTCGCCGCCCTCGCCGCCGCCCTCGTGCAGCCTTCCGCCGCCCTCCCCCAAGCTCTCGGCTACGCTCGAGCAGGGGGGACCCCCATGGCCGCCCCGCCCGCACCGCCCTCGGACGCGAGGCTCGCCGCCGAGCCCGCCCGGCACGACGACACCCGCGAGCAGTTCTACTTCGTCATGCCGGACCGTTTCGCCAACGGGGACACCTCCAACGACAAGGGCGGGCTGACCGGCTCACGCCTCAGCACCGGCTACGACCCCACCGACAAGGGCTTCTACCAGGGCGGCGACCTCAAGGGCCTGACCGGGAAGCTCGACTACATCAAGGGCCTCGGCACCACCGCCATCTGGATGGCCCCGATCTTCAAGAACCGGCCCGTGCAGGGGACGGGCGTCAACGCCTCCGCCGGGTATCACGGTTACTGGATCACCGACTTCACCCAGGTCGACCCGCACTTCGGCACCAACAAGGACCTCCAGACCCTCATCACCAAGGCCCACGCCAAGGGCATGAAGGTCTTCTTCGACGTCATCACCAACCACACCGCCGACGTCGTCGACTATGAGGAGAAGTCGTACGACTACCTCTCGAAGGGGGCCTTCCCCTACCTGACCAAGGACGGGCAGCCCTTCGACGACGCCGACTACGCGGACGGCGGCACGGGCTTCCCGGCCGTGGACGCCGATTCCTTCCCGCGCACCCCGGTCGTCTCTCCGGGAAACAGGAACGCCAAGGTCCCGTCCTGGCTCAACGACCCGACGATGTACCACAACCGCGGTGACTCCACCTTCGCGGGCGAGAGCTCCACGTACGGCGACTTCTCCGGCCTCGACGACCTGTGGACCGAGCGTCCCGAGGTCGTCAGCGGCATGGAGAAGATCTACGAGCGCTGGGTGCGGGACTTCGGCGTCGACGGCTTCCGGATCGACACCGTGAAGCACGTGAACATGGAGTTCTGGACGCGGTGGGCGACCGCGCTCGACAAGTACGCCGCCGCGCACGGCCGCAAGAACTTCTTCATGTTCGGCGAGGTCTACTCCGCCGACACCTCGATCACGTCCCCGTACGTCACCCAGGGCCGCCTCGACGCGACTCTCGACTTCCCCTTCCAGGAGGCGGCCCGCCAGTACGCATCCCAGGGCGGCAGCGCGCGGAAGCTGGCGAGCGTCTTCGGCGACGACTACAAGTACACGACCGACAAGGCCAACGCCTATGAGCAGGTCACCTTCCTCGGCAACCACGACATGGGGCGGATCGGGTACTTCCTCGACCAGGACAACCCGAAGGCCACCGACGCCCAGTTGCTCGCGAAGGACAAGCTCGCCAACGAGCTGATGTTCCTCAGCCGTGGCAACCCGGTCGTCTACTACGGCGACGAGCAGGGCTTCACCGGCTCCGGCGGCGACAAGGACGCCCGCCAGACGATGTTCGCCTCCAAGGTCGCCGACTACCTCGACGACGACGAGATCGGCACCGACCGTACGCACGCGAGCGACGCGTACGAGACGAGTGCACCGCTCTACAAGGAGATCGCCGCTCTCTCCAAGCTCCGGAAGGCCAACCCGGCGCTGACGGACGGAGTGCAGACCGAGCGGTACGCGGCCGACGGCTCGGGCATCTACGCCTTCTCCCGGACGGACGCCAAGACGGGCGCCGAATACGTCGTCGCCTTCAACAACGCCGACGAGGCGAAGACGGCCACCTTCGCGACCGGCTCGGCGGACATGGCGTTCCGCGGCATCCACGGGACGGACGCCTCCGTCACGAGCGACGCCGACAAGAAGATCACCGTCACCGTCCCGGCCGGATCGGCCATCGTCCTCAAGGCCGCAGGCAAGCTCGGCGCGCCCGCCACCAAGCCGGCCATCACCCTCAAGGCCCCGGAGGCCGGCGCCACCGGGACCGTCGAGGTGACCGCCGACGTCGAGGGCGGGCAGCTCAACCGTGTCGTCTTCGCCGCCCAGGTCGGCAACGGCAGGTGGCAGACCCTCGGCTCCGCCGACCACGCCCCCTACAAGGTCACACAGACCATCGCCAAGGACGTACCGGCCGGCACCGCCCTGCGCTACAAGGCGGTCGTCATCGACTCGGCCGGACACACCGCGAGCGCCACCGCCGACAGCACCACCGGCACCCCGCCCGCCGCCGAGGTCCCCACCGCCTCCTCCCGTGACTACGTGATCGTCCACTACAAGCGCACCGACGGCGACTACGCCGACTGGGGCCTGTACGCCTGGGGCGACATCGCCGACGGCGAGGCCACGAACTGGCCGAACAGCCACCCGTTCGCCGGCCGGGACGCCTACGGCGCCTTCGCCTACGTCAAGCTCAAGTCCGGCGCCTCGAACGTCGGCTTCCTGGTCATCGACAAGGACGGCAACAAGGACGTCTCCGCCGACCGCACCATCGACGTCACCAAGACGGGTGAGGTCTGGGTCGAGCAGGGCAAGGCCGACGTCCTGACCCAGAAGCCGGACTACCCCGCCCAGGACAGGGCCAAGGCCGTCATCCACTACCACCGCGCCGACGGCGACTACGACGGCTGGGGCCTGCACGTCTGGACGGGCGCCGCGAACCCCACCGACTGGTCGAACCCCCTGAAGCCGGTGAAGACCGACGCCTACGGCGCGGTCTTCGAGGTACCGCTCACCGACGGGGCCACCAGCCTCAGCTACATCATCCACAAGGGCGACGACAAGGACCTCCCCGCCGACCAGTCCCTGGACCTCAAGACCAACGGCTACGAGGTGTGGCTGTTGAACGGACAGGAGAAGTACCTGCTGCCGCAGCCCGCGGGCAGCGCGGCCGCCCTCGACCTGACCACCTCCAAGGCGATCTGGATCGACCGGAACACCGTCGCCTGGAACGGCGTCGACGGCGCCGCCTCCACCCAGCTGCTCTCCTCCCGCGACGGCTCGATCGCCGTCAAGGACGGCGCGCTGACCAGCGATGACGAGCGCTGGATCCGCCTGACCAGGACCACCCTGACCGACACCCAGAAGGCCGGGTTCCCGCACCTCAAGGACTACGCCGCCTGGTCCGTCGACCCGCGCGACCGGGACCGGGTGCGCACGGCGCTGAGCGGCCAGATCGTGGCCTCCCAGCGCGCGGCGAACGGCGCGGTGCTGGCCGCGACCGGCGTCCAGATCGCCGGCGTACTGGACGACGTGTACGACGCGACGAAGGCCGCCCTCGGGCCGGTCTTCCACGACGGAAGGCCGACCCTCTCCGTCTGGGCGCCGACGGCACAGTCGGTGAGCCTCGACCTCGATGGCACCGCCGTCAGGATGCACCGCGACGCCACCACCGGTGTCTGGTCCGTCACTGGCCCGAAGTCCTGGAAGAACAAGCCCTACCGGTACGTCGTGAAGGTGTGGGCGCCCTCCGTCCGGAAGGTCGTCACCAACAAGGTCACCGACCCCTACTCGGTCGCCCTCACCGCTAACTCCGAGCGCAGCCTCGTCGTCGACCTGAACGACAGGTCCCTGGCCCCGGGCGGCTGGTCCTCGTACAAGAAGCCCAAGGCCGTGCCGCTGAAGGACGCCCAGATCCAGGAGCTGCACATCCGGGACTTCTCCGTCGCGGACAGGACCGTCCCGGCCGAGGACCGGGGCACCTACCTCGCCTTCACCGACAAGGACGGCGACGGTTCCCGGCACCTGCGGGAGCTGGCCGAGGCCGGGACCTCCTACGTGCACCTGCTGCCCGCGTTCGACATCGCGACCATTCCCGAGAAGAAGGCGGACCAGGCGACCCCCGACTGCGACCTCGCCTCCTACGCCGCCGACTCCGACAAGCAGCAGGAGTGCGTCGCCGCGGCCGCGGCGAAGGACGCCTACAACTGGGGCTACGACCCGTACCACTACACGGTCCCGGAGGGCTCCTACGCCACCGACCCGGACGGGACCGCCCGCACGGTCCAGTTCCGCAAGATGGTCAAGGCGCTGAACGAGGACGGCCTCAGGGTCGTCATGGACGTCGTCTACAACCACACCGCGGCGAGCGGCGAGGCGGACACGAGCGTCCTCGACAAGATCGTGCCGGGCTACTACCAGCGGCTCCTCGCGGACGGCAGCGTGGCCAACAGCACCTGCTGTGCGGGCACGGCGCCCGAGAACGCCATGATGGGCAAGCTGGTGGTCGACTCGATCGTCACCTGGGCCAAGGAGTACAAGGTCGACGGCTTCCGCTTCGACCTCATGGGCCACCACCCGAAGGCCAACATCCTCGCCGTGCGGGGGGCCCTCGACGCGCTCACCCTCGCGAAGGACGGCGTCGACGGCAAGAAGATCATCCTCTACGGCGAGGGCTGGAACTTCGGCGAGGTCGCCAACGACGCCCGTTTCGTGCAGGCCACCCAGCAGAACATGGCCGGCACCGGTGTCGCGACCTTCTCCGACCGGGCCCGCGACGCGGTGCGCGGCGGCGGCCCCTTCGACTCCGACCCCGGCATCCAGGGCTTCGCGTCCGGGCTGTACACCGACCCCAACTCCTCGGCGGGCAACGGCACCGCACAGGAGCAGAAGGCCCGCCTCCTGCACTACCAGGACCTCATCAAGGTCGGCCTGACCGGCAACCTCGCGAAGTACCGCTTCACCGACACCGACGGCAAGGAGGTCACCGGCGCCGAGGTCGACTACAACGGCGCGCCCGCCGGTTACGCGGACGCGCCCGGCGACGCCCTCGCGTACACCGACGCGCACGACAACGAGTCGCTGTTCGACGCCCTCGCCTACAAGCTGCCCAAGGACACGTCGGCGGGCGACCGGGCCCGTATGCAGGTCCTCGCCATGGCCACGGCCACCCTGTCGCAGGGCCCGTCCCTCTCCCAGGCCGGCTCCGACCTGCTGCGCTCCAAGTCCCTGGACCGCAACTCGTACGACAGCGGCGACTGGTTCAATGCCATCCACTGGGACTGCCGGGACGGCAACGGCTTCGGGCGCGGGCTGCCGATGGCGGCCGACAATGGGTCCAAGTGGTCCTACGCCAAACCCCTGTTGACGTCCGTAAGGGTGGGGTGCGACCAGATCGACGGTGCCTCGGCCGCGTACCGGGATCTGCTGAGGATCCGCACGAGCGAGCCCGCCTTCTCGCTCGGCACGGCCGACCAGGTGCAGTCGAAGCTCTCGTTCCCGCTCTCCGGGAAGGACGAGACGCCCGGCGTGATCACCATGGAGCTGGGTGACCTGGTCGTCGTCCTCAACGCGACACCGAAGCAGCAGGAGCAGACGGTCGCCGCCCTCGCCGGGAAGGGCTACGCGCTGCACCCGGTGCAGGCGGCGGGCGCGGACCCTATCGTCAAGACGGCGTCGTACGCGGCGGAATCCGGCACGTTCGCCGTTCCGGGTCGCACCGTGGCGGTCTTCTCACGGGTCACGCGGTAGGGCACTAGCGTGGTGGGGCGGGCCCGGAGATCCGGGTCCGCCCCACCCTTTTCCGTGCGCCGAGGGGCGGCTCACATGGACGGCAACGGCAAGCAGACGGGGTCCACCGTGCTGGTGGTCGACGACGCGCCGGCGAGCCGCCACGCGCTGGGTGCGGTGCTCCGCCGGGCCGGGCACAGAGTGGTCCCGGTCGCCAGCGGCGGTGAGGCGCTGGACGAACTCGGCGTACGGCTGCGCAAGGGCAACCTGCCCGATGTCGCCCTCGTCGACGTGGGCCTGCCGGACATGAGCGGCTTCGAACTGTGCCGCAGGCTCAAGTCCTCACCGACCACCGCCGGGCTGCCGGTCGTGCACTTCTCCGCCGTCTCGGGCGGGTCAGGATTCCGCTGCCGGGGGCTGGACTCCGGCGGCGAGGCCTATCTGTCGGTGCCGGCCGAACCCGAGGAGATCCAGGCCGTCGTACGGGCCGCCGTGCGCGGTGCCCGGATGCGCAACGGGGCGGAGGCGCTGGCGCGGCGGCTGACGCTGCTGTCCGAGACGATCGTCTCCGTGCAGGCGGCGCGGTGCATGACGGAACTGGTCCGCGCGGCGGCCGAGGGCACCGCCCGGCTCACCGGCTCACCCGCGGTCGTCTTCGTACTGGGCGAGGACGGCGAGCTGTACCGCGGTCTGTCCCGCTCCCGGGCGCGCGCCGCGCTGCCGGACGCCGGGGCCCACGAGACCGTGGCCCGGCTGATCCGCGGCCTGGTCGCCGGGCACACCGGGACGCGCGGCACGGTGGTGCCGTTCCCGCTGTGGCCCGCCGGATTCCTGCGGCCCGGCCGGCCCGACGACGCGCGCGTGGTGGTGGGGCGCACCCAGGAGGGCAAACCGGCCGTGTGTCTCGCCGTCCCCACGAGCGGCCCGGCCGCCGAGGGGGACGCGCTGGTCACCCGGCTGGCCCAGGCCACCGCGCTGGCCGCGGAGGCCCTGTTGATGTACCAGGTGGAACGCCATGTCGCGCGCACCCTGCAGCACAGCTTCCTGCCCCAGGAGGCGCCCTCGATGCCGGGCGTCGAGATGGTCGTCCGCTATGTGCCCGCCTCCCGGCAGACCGAGATCGGCGGTGACTTCTACGCGGCGCTGACCACGTCGGGCGGGGTGCTCACGGCGGTGGGCGACGTCGCCGGGCACTCGCTGGACGCGGCCACCGTCATGGTGGAGATCCGGCACGCGCTGCGCGCCTACTGTGTGGAGAACCCGGACCCCGAGAGCCTGGCCCGGCGGCTGGACCGGCTGCTCCAGCACCTCCACCCGGACGCCACCGCCACCGTCTGCCTGGTGCTGGTCGAGCCGGACAGCGGGCGCATCCGCATCGCCAACGCCGGCCATATCCCGCCGCTGATCATGCACGGCGACGGCAGCGCCGAGTACGCCGTCGCCGCCGGCCCGCTGCTCGGCCTGGGCCTGGACCGGCCGCCGCCCACCGAGGCGGTGCTGCGGCCCGCGGACCGGCTGCTCATGGTCACCGACGGGCTCATCGAGAGTCGGGGCACCGACCTCGCCGTGTCCATGGAGCAGCTGCGTACGGCCGCCGCCAACGCCCCGTCCGGTCTCGCCGCCCTGTGCGATACGCTGCTCGGCTGCTTCGGCCGGGACCGGCAGGACGACATCGCGCTGTTGGCGCTGCGGTTAGGGTGAGAGCGTCCGCCGTAGAACAGGAGTGCCCATGCCGAACATCACCGTCGACTACTCCGCACAGCTGGAGGACGCCTTCGACCGGCGGGGGTTCGCGCTGGCGCTGCACACCGAGGTGGTCGAGATCGCGGCCGCGCGGATCGAGGCGTGCAAGACGCGGTTCCGCCGCACCGAGGACACCACGGTCGGCGCCGAGGCCGACGGTCACGCGATCGTGCACGTCGGCGTGGGGCTGCTGGCCGGACGTACCGAGGAGACGAAGGCGCGGCTCACCGAGAGGACGCTGGAACTGCTGCGGCAGCATGTGAAGCCCGTCGACGGGCTCGCGCTGCACGCGTCCGCCGAGGTGCGCGACCTCGACCCGTCCTACCGCAAGTTCGAGAGCTGACGTCCGCCAGGACGAATGGCGTCCCGCCGGATGGCGCGGCCGATCGCGACCGTGCCGCTCCGGGTTGCCCCAGGGGCGGATGGCGTGATCGAGCGTCGTGTGCCGCAGGGGTGCGAGCCGGTCGGGTCGTCATGCGGGGCTCGGTATCGGGGTACCGGGCCGAGGGTGCGGTGGCCTGCGAAGCCTTGACGGTTGCCCGGGTGCGCCACTCGCGGGACGTGGCCTCAGGACGCCAGGGCGATCAGCCGGGCGACCAGGTCACTGAAGGGGCCGTCGCCCGGTTCGTCCTTCAGTACGCGGTGCAGCAGTGCCCGCATCTCGTCGTCGTGCGTGGCGCTCACCGCCGCCAGCGCCGCGAAGTCGTGCACGAGTTGCACCTCCAGCTCGCGGCGCGGGATGCGCCGCCCGTCCAGCCAGATCAGCGCCGTCGACTCGACGAGCGAGATCCACGAGCGGATCACCAACTCCAGCCGCGCGGGCGGGTCCTCGATCTCCAGGTGGGCGAGGATCTGGACGTACGCGGCCTGGCGCACCGAGTCGACGAGCGCGTTCGTCCGTGACGAGCCAACGGCCGGGCCGCCGCGCATCAACGCCGAGAAACCGGGCCCGTGGTCGTCGACGAAGTCGAAGAACCGGCCCATCGCACGCAGCAGCCGGGCGCCCAGCGGGCCCGTGCGCGGCTCCACGAACCGTGCCGCCAGATCCTCCGACGCTCGCTTCAACGCGGCTTCGTAGAGGCTGAGTTTGCCGGGGAAGTAGTGGTAGACCAGCGGCCGGGAGATCCCCGCGGCCGACGCTATCTCGTCGATGGAGACCTCATCGGGAGAGCGCCGGCTGAACAGTTCGAGAGCGACACCGATCAGCTGCCGGCGCCGCTCCTCGACTCCCATTCTGCGGCGCACCCCGGTTGTCATGCGAACACCTTACCGATCGAATCCGGTCCGGAACGGGCCGGACCAGCCACGGTTGTTCACATATCCAGCACAATTCCCTCACCGGGTGCTCGCGACGCACCACGGACGACAACCACGGGGAGGTCAACCGTACTTCGCGGGGCCGCACTCACCGAAGTCCGCTGATCGCCCTTCCGTCGGCCAGGGTGCCCCGCAGCCCGGCCTGAGCCCCACGCTTCGTCCGCACCGCCAGCAGATGTCCCCGCACCGATCCGTTCACCCCACCGGTCGCCCCGATCGAGGCAGTGTCGCCGCTCCCGGCGGCGAGCAGGTACCAGGCCCCCCGCGCCGACTTCCACAGCACGCCCGCCAGCACAGGGGGATCCTTCGCACCGCACGCGGCGACGTTCTCCGCCTTCGCCGCCACCGCCCCGTACGCCCCGCCCGGCGTGTGGAACTGCGCCAGCACCCGCGTCCCGCCGCCCCGCCAGGTCTCCGCCCGCGTGCACACCCAGGCAGCGGCCCCCGACCCGTCCGGCAGCGGCTGCCGCGCGTACTCCCACGCGTTCACCGACCGCACGCCCTGCGACCGCACCGCCGCGAGCGAGCACGCGAACGGCGACCAGGTGCGCTGCGCCGCCGCCCCCGACGCCTCCCTCGGCGCGCCCGGCCGCCCCACCGTGAGGTGCGCCGGCACCAGCTCCCCGAGGTCGGTCAGCAGCCGTGTGCCGGAACCGTCGGTCAGTTGCAGCACGTTCCAGGACGCGCACGAGCCGGAATGCTGCGCGGGACTCGCCAGGGGAGCGGTCGTCCCGTCGGTGGGGTCCAGGTCCATCGCCCCGGCGGACGGCTTCAACAGGTCCCGCTCGGCCGCCTTGGTCACCCAAGGGGCCGTGAGGTAACGGACGTTGCCGTCGGCGCGGTCCAGCACCACCGCCTCCGCCTCGGCGCCGGACGCCGCGTCGACCCGGGCGAAGTCGAGCGCGGCCCTGTTGGTGTCGGTCTTCGGCTCGGCGTAGCGCGCGACGCGCAGACCGTCGTAGAAGATCACCACGCGCGCGGAGTCGACCTGGCCCGCGTACAGCAGTTGGGGCGGTCCGGCCGGGGCGCCCGACGGGGTGCCGGGGGTCGCCGATACCTGGACGGACTCGCCGGGCCGCGCCCAGACGGCGAGCGCGCGCCGCAGCAGCGCCTTGTCGCCGGTGAGGTCGCCGCGTGCGGGCCACACGGAGAAGTCGGTGCGCGCCGACGTCTGCCACGCGCCGGCCGGCACCTTCGTCACCTTGGCCGGATCCAGGGCGGCCAGGGCGGCCGGGTTCCGCGCCCACGAGGGGGCCGCCGCGCCGTCCGGGCCCCAGCCGCCGCTGGGCAGCGCGAGCAGGGCGCCGCACACCGCGACGGCCGCCGCGGCGACGAGCGCGGCCTTGGTGTGCTGCCTGCGCCGCATCAGATCGGTGGGCCGCACCTGCAGCGCACACGGGTCGAACACGGGGGAGTCGAGCAGCGCGTGCTGCGCCGGCACACGCGCGGCCTCGCGGACGGCCGCCGCCGGGTCCGCCACGCCCGCCGCGCCGAGCACCTTGCGCACGCCGTCCTCGGAGAGCTTCTCCAGGCCGCGCAGCACATAGGCGGCGCGGGCCGGGCCGGAGAGCGTCGAAAGACGCTGGTCCAGGGCGAGGTCGTCGGCGCCGCCCGAGCGCGGGAACAGCCTGAGGCCCCACACCTGGGGCAGCAGCGGCGGCAGTTGCGACCGCTTCGGCCAGGCCAGGCGCTTCAGCGGCAGGCCCGCCTCCAGCGCCGCGCGCAGCACCCGGAGGCGGACGAACGAGTAGCCCGGGTCGCCGTCACGGCCGGTCGCCTGGGCCGGGATCATGGATGCGGAGGCACGACCGCGGGGCAGTGCCCGCTGGGTGAGCGCGTGCGCGGTCAGCACGCGCCGGTTGCGGCCGAGGCCCGGCGGCAGCACCAGATAGGCGAGCCGGACGAGCCGGGGGTAGTGCTCGACGAGTGCGGCCTCGGCCTGCTCCACGTCGACGACCGTTCCGGAGGCCCGAGCCGGGCGCGGGGCGACATCCTGTGACTGCACGTCCGGCAAAACGAGTGAGACGGTGGTAGGTCACCTGGGCCGCCGCCGTGCCCGAGGGGGAGATCAGTCCTCGGGCTCGACCAGCAGACGGGCGTAGTTCGCCATCGAACGCTGGTAGCGCGGCAGATGGGGCGCGAGCGCGCCCAGGACCAGGGAGAGGCCCTCGCGGTCGCGGCCCAGGCTGGACAGGCACAGGGCCAGGCAGGCGCGTACGGCGCCGTCCAGCTCGTCGGACGGGGCGTCGAGCTCGGGGGTGAGCAGCTTGACGCCTTCCTCCGCCTGCCCGGTGTTCCGCAGCGAGCTGGACAGCTGGATCTTGGCCCGGCGGCCGCGGTAGCCGTCGAGGCCGCGCGCCAGCGCCTCCCGGTACAGGGGCACCGCCTTGTCCGAGTGACCCGTCGAGTCCCAGGCACAGGCCTGCTCGAAGGGTCCGAGCGGGCTGTCGTCGGGCAGTTCGGCGACGAGAGCGTCGATCATCGCCCGGAAGTCCGAGCCGCCCGCGGCGGAGCTGCTGTTGGACGCTGCTTCGGCGTAGTCGTCGAAGGTCGCCCAGGCGGCGGCGATGCGCTTGTCCCAGTCCTGTGTGCTCATGGGTCCCCCTCGGTCCGAGTGCTCGGGCCGCCCACCCTCGCACACATGTGCCGGTCGGGGCAGCCGATTTGCGTGATCTTGGAGGCCGCCGTGGCGCACATTGAGCGCGGGGCGCATGAGAGCCGTACGGAAAGGCAGGGCTCCCGCGGGGGCTCCCAGCGGCATGGCCCCGAACGACCGGAGGAACACATGAGGTGGACGCGCGAGAAGCTGGCGGCAGGTGCGGCCGTCGCCCTGCTGGTGCTGACCGGCTGCGGCGGGTCGGGCGGCTCGAGCGGCTCGAGCGACGCCCAGGACAAGGTCCCGGCGACCGCGACCGGCAGCCTGGAGGATCTTGCGGCGGACGTGAAGTGCAAGCCGAGCATCCAGACCGACGCCGACGAGATCCGCCAGGGCGTCTGCAAGAACACCGACGGCCAGTTCATCCTCGCGACCTTCGCCACCGACCGTGGCCAGCGCGAGTGGCTCAACGGCGCCAAGGACTACGGCGGTTTCTACCTCGTCGGCGCCAAGTGGGTCGCCGTGGGCGAGCAGAAGACGGTTACGGCGCTGCGCGGCCGGCTCGGTGGGACCATCGAGGAGGGGGCCTCGCACCACTCGGGCGGAAGTGGTGAGGGGGGTCACGAGGCCACACACTCCGGTCACACGGGCTGACCGCGCAGGTTCCTGGGTGTGCCGAAGGCCGGCGGTGGGAGTTCCACCGCCGGCCTTCTCATGGGGTCACTGGCACTGACGGCCGGTGTTGATGCAGTTGGCGACCGTGTTGTTCAGGTTCGCGTTCATGACGTTGATGAAGTCGTCGTGGTCGGTGGCCGCCTTGTGGAGCTGCTCCGGGAAGCCGTCCACCGCGTAGGCGTTCTTGACCTGGCCGTTCTGGATGGTAGGCCGCGGAACGCTGTACACCAGGCGCATCGTCAGCTGCGGGATCGCCTTGAAGCCGTTCTGGCAGTTGCCGTTGGCGTCGGCGAAGGCCACGTGCGTCCGGTGGTTGGCGCTGTCGATGTTCTGGCCGTCCCAGCAGCTCTGGAAGGCGAACGTGCGGACCACGTTGCTGCCCTGCGGGCAGATCGGGTACTGCGTCGTCAGCTGGACCTTGTTCTCGAAACCGGTGCAGCTCCAGTGCGCGTTGGCGTTCGCCAGACCGTTGGTGGTGGTCTTGGCGTCACCGGTGATGATGCGCAGGAACTGCGGCATCGCCACGACCTTGCTCGTCGGGCTGCCGACGAACTTGATCTGGGCCTTCTTGGCCTTCAGGATCGTGCCGACGTTTCCTTCCTTGCCACCGCCGTCGTTGTTCTGGTCGAAGGCCTGCGAGCCGTCCTGGACGCGCAGCACCGGCCAGTAGTACGACGACTTGTCCTGCTGGTTCTGGCAGCTCGTCTGGGCCGCCGCGAACGTGTTGTTGTTGGCGAAGGCGTCGTTCGACTGGTTGCCGACGTAGTCGTGCAGGTGGTGCGCGCCGTTCTTCACGCCGGGCGCCACGATCACGTTGTCGGTGTTGAACTTGTTGTTCGCGTTCACACCGCACCTGGTGATGAACACACCGGTCGAGGCGTTGCGGCCGTTGCGCGGCTTGGCCTTGACGTTCGGCTGGACCTTGGTGATGTCCACGAAGTCGGCCGCGTTCGGGCCGTTGCCGGCCTGACCGCCGTTGCCCTGCTGCTGGCCGCCGTTCTGCTGACCGCCGTTGTTCTGGCCGCCGTTCTGCTGCTGGCCACCGTTGTTCTGCTGGCCGCCGTTCTGCTGCTGGCCGCCGTTGTTGTTCGTGCCGCCGGCGGTGGTGTTGTTGGCGGTGGCTCCGGTGCAGGCGGCGAGACCGTCGAGCGAGGCCGGGGCGGTGGCGCCCACGCGCTTGAAGTCGATCTTGATCCGGTCGATGACCGCGGTCCGCTTGTCCTTGAGCGGGCCGAGGATCGCGTTCTGGACGAAGCCCGGGTCGTTCGCCTGCGCCTGGCGTGAGGAGGCCAGTCGGGCGTACGCCTCGGTGATCTGCTTGTCGAGGGTCGCCAGCTCCGTATCGACCTGCGACTTCGCCCCGCCCGGCACGTTGGTCAGCTGCTGGCCGATGTCCGGGCAGCTGATGGTGGCCACCTGGGCGGCGGCGGCCTTGGTGCTGTTCTGCGCCGAGTTCGTCTCGTGCGCCGACGCGTAGTAGTTCGCCCAGATCAGCCCGCCCCCACCGAGCGCTAGGGCAGCCGAGGCGGCTATGGCCTTGGTGGCCAGCGGCGTACGGCGTTTGCGTGTGTTGCGTCCCATGGAACTCCTCTGACTTCCTTTCGGGGCGGAGGCGCCCGACAGGGGTGAAGCGGTGCCATCCCATACGCAGGAGGTTCCTGGGGTGTTCAGAAGCCCCGGAAAAACTTGGAAGTTCCTGAGGCCATTTCGGGCGCAAGAGGTGCAGAAGCCCCTGTTTCAACGGGAGTTGAGCGGGTAGAGACGCACTTTTTTGAATCAGATTCAGCGCACGACGCCGGTGCCGTCTTCACCGGCCGTGGTCCAAATAGGCGAGTACGGCCAGAACCCGCCGGTTGTCGTCATCGGACACCTCAAGGCCCAGTTTGGCGAAGATGTTGGAGGTATGTTTTGCGATCGCACGTTCCGTGACGACGAGTTGGGTGGCGATCGCCGCGTTGGAGCGGCCCTGCGCCATCAGCTCCAGCACCTCCAGCTCGCGGGCCGTCAGCCGGGCGAGCGGCCGGTCGTCCGCCGCGCGCCGCGACAGCAGCTGCTGGATCACCTGCGGGTCCATGGCGGTGCCGCCCGCCGCGACCCGCCGTACGGCGTCGACGAACTGCTCCGCGTCGAACACCCGGTCCTTGAGCAGATAGCCCACCCCGCCCATCCCGTCGGCGAGCAGTTCCCGCGCGTACAACTGCTCCACGTGCTGCGACAGCACGAGCACCGGCAGTCCGGGCCGGTCCTCGCGGGCCCGGAGCGCGCACTGCAGCCCCTCGTCCGTGTGCGTCGGCGGCAGGCGTACGTCCACCACGGCGACGTCCGGCGCCGACTCGGCCAGCGCCCGGTCCAGTTGGGGTCCGCTCTCGACGGCCGCGGCGATCTCGAAACCGTACGCCTCCAGGAGCCGGACCAGCCCGTCACGCAGCAGGAACAGGTCCTCGGCTAGGACAACGCGCACGGAATCTCCATCGTCACCAGGGTGGGACCGCCCGCGGGGCTGCTGACGGCCAGGACGCCGTCGAATGTACCCAGCCGGCGCTCGACCCCGGCGAGACCCGAACCGGCCGCGATCACCGCGCCGCCCCGGCCGTCGTCGGTGACCGCGATCCGCAGCATGCCGTCCGTGTGGTGGAGGTCCACCCATACGCGGTCGGCGCCGGAGTGCTTGGCGGCGTTGGTGAGGATCTCGCTGACGGCGAAGTAGGCCGCCGACTCGACGGGCGCGTCCGCGCGGCCGCCATTGAGGTCCACGGTCACCTCCGTGGCGATCGGCAGCCGCAGCGCCAACGCCCGTACGGCATCGCCCAGTCCGCGTTCGGCGAGTACCGGCGGATGGATGCCGCGGACCAGGTCGCGCAGTTCGGCGAGCGCGTCCACGGAGGACTGGCGGGTGTGCGCGAGGAGCTGTCTGGCCTTCGCCGGGTCCTTGTCGAGGAGCATCTCGATGGCGCCCAGATCCATGCCCATCGCGACCAGCCGGGCCTGCGCCCCGTCGTGCAGGTCCCGCTCGATGCGCCGCAGTTCGGCGGCGGAGGCGTCCGCCGCGTTCCGCCGGGTCTCGGTCAACTTTTCGACTCTGCGGGCGAGTTCGGCTGCTGTCGGGGCGAGCTGCGCCTCGGTGATCCTGAAGTTCGTGCGGATCAGCACGGGGTTCCACCGCAGGGCGACGGCGGTCCAGACGCAGCCGACCGCCCCCGCGGCGAAGGCACTGGCCCAGCCGGTGACCGGGACGAACTCGTACCAGAAGTCGCCGTTGGCGGCCACGATCGGCTGCCACAGTCCCGCCGCCAGCAGGATGCCGAAGACTCCCTCCAGCAGCAGGTACGGCGCCAGTGAGGCGACGGCTGCGCTCGCAATCGTGTCCACGGACAGCCAGCGCAGGTCCCGCCAGGTCGCCGGGTCCTTGAGCAACTGGTTGGTGAGCTCCACCCGTCCCATGAGCCCGCCGCTCGCAGGCGACGGAAGCGGCTCGTACGGGGCGGGGATCCGGATCCCCGCCCACCGCGCGGCCAGCAGCCGCCTGCGGTTCGCGTATGCGCGCACCATACGCAGGACGGACGGTGTGGTGAGGGCGCCTATACCCAGCGGGTACAAGCTGATCGACACGACGGCCAGAACGGAGAGCGCGACCGACGGGACCCAACCCATCAGCGACAGCGTCAGCCCCCGGGCACCCGCCACCAGCGCGTCCCGTACCCGTGCCCGTAACCCGTTCATGGACCCCCACCTCTCTCGTCGGGGTCCAGTCTGCCTGCCGCCCTCGCGCAGGTCAGGGGGGATGCCCACCCGGTCTGTAGGTGTACCTGACACCACCCTCCGGTCCGGCGGTCAGAACCCCAGCACCTTGGCCTCCACTTCGGGGTCGAGGCCCACCGCCGGCCGGTCCGGCCGCTGCGGCGCACTCCCGCCCAGGCTCCGCAGCCACGCCCAGGTGTCGCGCACGGTCTCCTCGACCGGACGGCACCGCAGCCCGTCCCGTACCGCCCGTGACACGTTCGCGCTGTACAGGGCGTCCTCGTACTCGCTTCCGGGCGGCACCCACACCGGCAGCTGCGTCCACGGCTGGATCCCGGCGCCCAGGATCACCTCGGGCGCGGTCCAGCGCAGGTCCGCGCCGCTTCCGGTGACCCGTACGCACTCGTCGAGAAGCGCGCCCATCGTGGTGTGCCCGCGCGGGGAGACAAGGTTGTAGGGCCCGCTCAGCCCGCGCTCCGCCGCCCCGAGGACCCACTCCGCCAGGTCGCGCACGTCGACGTACTGGAGCGGCAGTTCACGCGGTCCGGGCGCCGGCACGGGCCCGCCGCGGGCGATCCGGGTGAGCCACCAGGGCAGCCGCCCGACATTCTCGTACGGCCCCAGGATCAGCCCCGCCCGCACCAGCAGCGATCCCTCCGCACCGAACGCCTCGACCGCGGCCAGCTCACCGCCCCGCTTGTCCTGCGGATACCCGGTGCTCTCGGCGTCCGCCGCTGCCCCCTCCACGAGGGGCGCGCCCTCGTCGCTCCCGGGGGCCGGAGGCCATGCGTACACCGAGCGACTCGACACGTACACGTACCGCGCGACGCGCCCGGCCAGCAGGCGCGCGGTGTCCCGGACGGCCCGCGGCGCTCCCGACCAGGTGTCGACGACGACGTCCCACCCGCCTTCGGCCGACTCCCCCGTGAGCGCCGCGAGACCGTCCGGCGCGGTGCGGTCCCCCAGCAGCGACCGCACCCCGGGCGGTGCTTCGTGTTGACCGCGGTGGAAGACGGTCACCTCCCAGCCCCGTGCGAGCGCCGCCTCCACGACGGCCCGCCCCGCGAATTCCGTACCGCCCAGCGTCAGAAGCCTCATGCCGACGACTGTGCCCGCACGGCTTGCGGGACGGAACCCGGATCTGCCGACAGGAAAACCGGGTTCGCTGCCGCCGGGGTCAGCGGCCGGTCGGCGGCGCGTACTTGTAGCCCACGCGCCGCACCGTCTGGATCGCCGTGCGGTGCCGGGCGCCGAGCTTGCGCCGCAGCCGGGCGATATGGACGTCGACGGTGCGCCCGTCGCCCACGTGTCCGTAGCCCCATACCGTGGTCACCAACTGGTCCCGGGTGTGCACCCGGTGCGGGTGCGCGACCAGGTGGGCGAGCAGTTCGAACTCCAGGTAGGTGAGGTCGAGCGGCTGCCCGTTCACCTCGGCGGTGCGCTGCGCGGTGTCGACGCGGACGAGCGGGTCGCCGTCGGAGTTGTCGGCCCCCGGGGCCCCCGGGGCCGCCGGCTCGTCCGGCACCGCGACCGGCAGGAACGGCGGCTGCTGGTCGGCCGGGACGAGCACCAGGTAGCCGATCATCGGCGGCCGGCCCGGCAGGCTGGGCAAGGAGTGCTGGGGCGCCGGCAGCCAAGTGGCGCCCGGCGGCAGGAAGTCCGCCACGTCGACGACCTCGTCCCGGTCGACGGCACGCAGCCGGTGGCGCCCGGAGCCGTTGGAGGAGGCGGTCGGGGCGTTGAGGGGGGCGGTCGGGGTGTTGAGAGTGGCGGTCGAGAAAGAACGAGTGGTCGCCATGAGAGGTCAGCTCTTTCGCGCGAGAAGTTCGTCGGGGAGGACGACGACCGCGAGTTCGTGGTCGGGGTCGTCGGGGACGTACGTCGTGCGCGCTGGCCGAAGGCCGGGGTGTACGGCTTTAGAGGGCCCGCGCGTTCCGCGCGCGACAACACACCCGGTCGAAGTCGTGGTGCTGACGGGAAGGCCAGAACGGCTCGAGGTCATGGCGACCCGTCGCGCTGTGGTTCTGGAAGCCGGCCATGGCTCCATTGAAGCAGACACCCGCGCTCCGCAGGAGACTTCTCTCACGGGTCGGACGCTTCCTTGGCGGGAACTTGACGCCACACACCCTCGCCGACCAGGCGTTTTCAATGGGCCGGCGGTGACAGTGTGATCGCCGTGCCCGGGGGTCCGTCCCAATCCGTGGACAGTCCGGCGGTGTTGCGGCGGCAAAGGCGAGGGGGCGTCCACCGGATGGTGGACGCCCCCTCGGGGAGCCGAAGCGTGGATCAGACCTGGCCGGCCTTCTCCAGCGCCGAGCAGCAGGTGTCGACGAGCAGACGGGTCACCACGTACGGGTCGACGTTGGCGTTCGGACGGCGGTCCTCGATGTAGCCCTTGCCGTCCTTCTCGACCTGCCACGGGATGCGGACCGAGGCACCACGGTTGGAGACGCCGTAGGAGTACTCGTTCCACGGGGCGGTCTCGTGCAGACCCGTGAGGCGGTCGTCGATGCCGGCGCCGTAGTTCTTGACGTGGTCGAGCGGCTTGGAGCCCTCACCGAGCGACTCGCACGCGGTGATGATCGCGTCGTAGCCCTCGCGCATCGCCTTGGTGGAGAAGTTGGTGTGCGCGCCCGCGCCGTTCCAGTCGCCCTTGACCGGCTTGGGGTCGAGGGTGGCGGAGATGCCGAAGTCCTCGGCGGTGCGGTACAGCAGCCAGCGGGCGACCCACAGCTGGTCGGAGACCTCCAGCGGGGACAGCGGGCCGACCTGGAACTCCCACTGGCCGGGCATGACCTCGGCGTTGATGCCGGAGAGGCCGAGGCCCGCCTTCAGGCAGTTCTCCAGGTGCGCCTCGACGACGTCACGGCCGAAGATCTCGTCGGCGCCGACACCGCAGTAGTAGCCGCCCTGCGGGGCCGGGAAGCCGCCCTCGGGGAAGCCGAGCGGACGCGAGCCGTCGAAGAAGGTGTACTCCTGCTCGATGCCGAAGATCGGCTCCTGGGCGGCGAACTTCTCGGCGACCTCGACCAGCGCGGCACGGGTGTTGGAGGAGTGCGGGGTCATGTCGATGTCCAGGACCTCGCACAGCACCAGGACGTCGTCGCCGCCGCGGATCGGGTCCGGACAGGTGAACACCGGCTTGAGCACGCGGTCCGAGGAGTGACCCTCGGCCTGGTTGGTGGACGACCCGTCGAAGCCCCAGATCGGCAGTGCGTCGAGACCGGCGGGGGAGCCCGCGATGATCTTGGTCTTGGAGCGCAGCTTGGCCGTCGGCTCGGTGCCGTCGATCCAGATGTACTCAGCCTTGAAGGTCACGGGCCACATCCTTCGGGGGTGGGTCTAGGCGCACTTGCGGGTGCTGCGGCGCTGCGGCACTGGGGCGCCGCGGTTGTCGACCGGCAGCCTGTCAACAGGCGATTTCCCGATCATTGCCCGAATGTGAACCGCGTGTTACCTGGTCATGCTGTGTCGTGATTCACGCTGTGAGGGTGCGCACGGCACGGGAAGACCTCGGGAGCGGCCGTTCGCAGTCGCAGACGGCGGCCGGGGGGCGGCTCGTATGCGATGGGGTTGAGAAGGCGTATAGGGGGTCAGGGCGTACGAGGGGCCGGGGCGTACGAGGGGCCGGGGCCTACGAGGGGGCCGGGGCGTACGAGGGGGTCGGGGCGCACAAGGGGGTACGAGGTGGTCAGGCGTCCCCGGCCGCGGCGTCCCGCACTCCGCCCAGGAACCCCCGGATCGCGGCGAGCTCCCGCTCGTCGTACCCGTTCAGCAGCTCCACCGCCCGCCCGATCAGCGGTCCGAAGGACTCCCACCCGAGCTCCACCGCCCGCTCGTCGACCTCGATGAGCACCCGCCGCCGGTCGCGCCCGTCCCGTACGCGCCGCACGTGCCCGAGCCGTTCGAGCCGGTCGACCAGGGCGGTGGTGCCGGCGGAGTTGAGGCCGAGGAGCGCGCCCAGGCGGCCCGCCGTCATCTCCTCCCCGGCGCGGGAGGCGTCCATGAGGGCGATCAGGGCGCGTACGTCCGTCGGGTGCATGCCGTTCCGGTTCGCGAACCGCGCGCTGTGCAGGCTCAGTTCGACGGTCGCCGCGCGCAGCAGGTGCACGATCTCCATCTCGCGCTCAGGGTCCGGCATGCCTGTCCTCCTACTATCATCTCGCTGACCGAGTATCTCGTCGAACGAGATAATAAGGGAGGGTGCATGACCGGCCGCACGTTCGACAGCCAGGGCTTCCGGACGGCTTACGACCAGGTGATGGCGAAGTGGCCCGCGGACCGGGAGGAGCTCGTCGTCACCACCCGGTTCGGCGCGACCCATGTGAACGCGTGCGGCTCCCGCGACGCGCCCCCGATCGTCCTCCTTCCGGGCGGCGGCGGTGCGACCTCGGCCTCCTGGTTCGGATGCGCCGAGGCGCTCTCCCGTACGCACCGCGTGTACGCCGTCGACCTCATCGGTCAGCCGGGGCGCAGCACACGTGAGGCCGGCCACCCCCTCCGTACGGTGGCCGACCTCACTGCCTGGCTCGACGCGGTTCTCGACGGGCTGGGGATCGACCGGACAGCTCTCGCAGGGCATTCGTACGGCGGCTGGATCGCCCTCCACTACGCCCTGCACGCGCCCGGCCGCGTCACCCGCCTCGCCCTGCTCGACCCCACCCAGTGCTTCGCCGGATACCGGGCCGCGTACCTCCTGCACGCACTCCCCATGCTGCTGCGGCCCTCGGCGCGCCGGATCCGCGCCTTCCTGGAGTGGGAGACGGGTGGGGCGGCACTTGACGCCGAGTGGCTGCGGCTCCAGGAGGCGACGGCCGGCTTCCCGATGGCGAGGCCGGTCACGGCGCCGCGCCCGAGCGCCGCCGCGCTGCGCTCGCTGCACATGCCGGTCCTGCTGCTCGTGGCCGCGGACAGCAGGACCCATGACCCGCTCGAAGTCGCCGCTCGTGCCGCCAAGTCGCTGCCGCGGGTGGAGACCGCCGTCCTGCCGGACGTCTCCCACCACGCGTTGCCGCAGACCGACCCGGCGGCCACGACCCGCCGCCTCCTGGAGTTCCTAAGCCGCTGACCTCACCCCACCTTCTCGATCACGGCCCGGCGGATCAGGAACTTGCCGGGCTCGCGGACCTGTTCGAAGGCCGCGTTGTTGAGCAGTACGCAGCTGCCCGAGACCGATGTGACGGTGACCGTCGTGGACTTGTTGTTGTCCAGGTTGGTGACCTTCAGCTTCGTACCCGACGGGAACTGGTTGCTGGACGCGGCCGGGGCGCCGCCCTCGCCGGAGAGCGTCACCGTCGAGCCCTTGCAGACCTGCTGGCCCGAGGCGTTCCCGGCGTTCCCGGCGTTTCCGTTGTTGCCCGCGTTGTTCGCGGGTGCCGTCGTCGCGGGCGCGGTGGTGGCGGCCTGCGAGGCCTGGGGGTCCTGAGCCGACCCCCCGGCCTGCGCGCCGCCGCCGGACTGCGCCGCTCCGCCCGCCTGTACGGACTCCCCGACCTGGCAGCCGGACGCCTCCTGCTGGACCTTGATCTGGGCGACGACCGCCTCACGGTTGGCGATCCGCGCCGCCGACTGGGCGTCCGGGTTGGCCTTCTGTGCGGCGATGAACGACTCGTTGTTGCCGAGTGCGGTGGCCAGCCCCTTGCAGACCGTCGAGTTGGACGCGTTCTGCACGTTCGCCGCGTTCGAGGTGGCCGCGAGGGCGAAGGCCCCGCTGCCGGCCACCGCGACGGCGCTGACCGCCAGCGCGATCTTCTTCTTGGGACTGAGGGTTCTCCTACGCGACATGCGCGCCTCCTGTCCCCGGCCGCCGTGGTCGGCGGCCGGACGCGATAGGTACGCCGCTATGTACGAGATACCGAACGGTGTTACTCATCGGTTGCAGGAGCCGCCGAAGTGACGTGCGCCACAGGCGCGTTGGACTCAGCGGGACAAGGCGTCCCGAACCGCATCGTCCGTGCGCGCGACCACGGCCGTACCGTCCTCGGCGGTGATGATCGGCCGCTGGATGAGCTTGGGGTGCTCGGCGAGCGCGCCCACCCAGCGGTCCCGCGACGCGGCGTCCCGCGCCCACTCCTTCACGCCGAGCTCCTTGGCGACGGCCTCCTCGGTGCGGGTGATGTCCCACGGTTCGAGGCCGAGCCGCGTCAGCACCTCGCGGATCTCGTCCTCGCTCGGGACGTCCTCCAGATAGCGGCGCACGGTGTAGTCGGCGCCCTCGGCGTCGAGCAGGGTGAGGGCGCTGCGGCACTTCGAACAGGCCGGGTTGATCCAGATCTCCATGGCTCACACGGTAGTCGAAACACCATCTCTCCCCCGTGTCACAACCCTGTCCAAAGCCCTTGTGGCCAGCGGCTTTTGTCAGTGGGCGGCAGTAGAATAGAAGCAGTGTTCGAGGGAGTTGCCGGGGTGTCCGGTGGCTCCCTGACCGCGACAGGAGGATGCCTGTGCCCGCTGCCGCAACGAAGCCGAAGCCGACCCAGTCCACCGCCCAGCACCCGGTCCTGCTGGACCTGCCGTACGCGCCCGTGGAGAAGCGCCCGCTCCCGCCGGGGCGGCCGCGTGAGTGGTACGTCACGCACAACCGGCGCCTCAAGGCGATGCGTCTCGCGATCGCCCTGCTCGACTCCGGGGTGTATGTGCCGAACCAGGCACGCAACGAGAAGATCCGGAGCACGGCGGAGCTGATCGGGGTACACCCGCCGTCGGACACGACGTGCCACATGGTGCGGGCGCTCATGCGCTACTGCCGTTGAGTCTTGGCTCCGGGCGCCCTCTTGTCCGAGGGCGCCCGGAGCCGGGGGCGCCCGGAGCCGGGGGTGCCCTCCGCTCAGTCGGACAGTTCCCGCTCCAGCGGTGTCCGGAAGCGTGGCGTCACCCGGTTGTCTCCCAGCCACGAGGTCAGCCGGGCCGCCTCCGTCTCGATCGCCGCTCGCTCCTCGCCGCCCAGCCCCTCCGTCTCCAGCAGGCGCCACACCACCTCCCCGTCCGGCCGCTGGGCCCAACCCCCCACCACCCGGCCGTTCCACCACACCGTCGGGCCCACGTTGCCGCTGCGGTCGAACAAGGCCGGGCGTAGTTGAGGGGCGAGGTACCAGTCCCGTTCCTGCCAGCCCATCGCCGTGGGGTCGAGGCCCGGGAGCAGGGCAGCCCAGGGCTCGGCCGGGGGCGCGACCGGTTCCTCGTCGTCCGCCGTCACATAGGCCGTCGCCCCGCCTTCGACGAGCGTCACCGGTACCGCGCCGATCGCCGTCAGCGCCCGGCGTACGTCCGTGACCTTCCACCCCGTCCACCACTTCAGGTCCGCCTCCGTGGCCGGGCCGCAGGCCATGAGCCAGTGGCGGAGCAGCTCCGGCTGGGCCTCGGCGGGCGGGAGTTCGGGATGCGGCGGGGCGACCGCCCAGCGGAACTGCGACGACGTCCACGCGCCGAGCGGGCGTCCGCGCACCACCCGGCCCTCGACGCCGAGCACCCGCATCAGCCGGGACGAAACGGTCTGCGAGGCCTCGTAGCTCTTGCCGGCGCCGTAGACGAACTGCTCCTTCAACCGGGGCTCGTCCCGTGTGAGTTCGGTGACCGTCGCCTGCCCGCGCCGGGCCAGCGCGGCGAGCGCCGACGCCTCGACCTCCGTGAGCCACTCCTGAGTCAGCCGACCGTCGCTTCCGGTCACCATGTTCTTGATCAGCCCGGCGCGTGCCTTCGCCGCGTTCGCCAGTCCCGTCGACGCGTGCACCACGGCCGCCAGCTCGGTCGGGAAGACGAACACCGTGTGCCGCATGCCGTGCATCCGCACCAGCGTCCGGTCCTCGTACAGCGCTCGTTCGACCTCCGCCACGGTCTTGCCCGCGTCCACGAGCCGCGCGCCGACGGCCAGGTACACCGTGGCCGGATCCGTCCCGTGCAGCGCGACCAGCGATTCGGCGACCTGTTCGGGCGTCGCCGCCCGCGCCGGGCCGGACAGCCGCTGCCGCAGCGCGAGCCGCGCCCGTCGCTCCGCCGCCCCGATGTGCCGCCGCACCCCGTCCACGCCGCCTCCACCGATTCCGACCCGTACGGATGAGGTCCATCCTCGCCGATGCCGGCCCCGCCGAGTGCCCCGTCACCCGAAGTGCCGCATCCGGCGTGCGGCAGGTCCCCGTCCCGGCCTTGACTGAGGTCATCGGGGAGTACGGAAGAGGGCGAGGCGGGAGAGGCGATGGCACGACAACGGATACGGGACACGGCATGGGGTTTCGCGGTCGTCGTCGCGGCGGTTGCCGTGCTCAGCGGCTGCTCCGGCAACGAGGCCCCCTCCAGCAACGCCTCCAAGGCCGCCTCCGCCGCGGAGTCCCTCGCCTCGCAGGCATCCTCCGCCGTGGCGTCCCTCGCCTCGGAGGCCTCCGGCACCCTGGCCTCCGCGACCGCCGAGGCGCACCGCAGGCTGGAGGAGATCAAGGGTGGTGTGGACGCCAAGAGCGACGTCAAGCTCGGCGGCTCGACCGGTACGGACGCCGACGGGCGGAAAACCGTGCCGATCACGGTCACCAACTCCACTTCCCAGTCCCGCACGTACGCCGTCCAGGTGGATTTCCGCGACGCGGGCGGCAATCTCCTCGACACGGTCGTCGTGACGGTCGACAATGTCGCGGCGGGTGCGTCGAAGGATGCCACCGCGCGCAGCAACCGCAAGCTCACCGGCGACGTCACCACGTCCGTCGCCCGCGCCGTACGGTACTGATCCCGGTGACCGGCCTTCGCTCGGGCACTACGGTCCGGCCTTCGGGTCCGCGCACGCGCACCCCGTGGTTGTCACGGCTCATCGGTCCGCGCACCCCGTGGCCGGGTTCTCGCTCCATGGGTCCTTGCACCACGGGTCTCCGCGCGCCCTGGTCGGGCTCACGGCTCGCCGGTCCGCGCACCCCGTTGTCGGGCCCCGGACCCACGGGTCCCCACATCCCGTGGTCGGGTCCCCGGTCCACGGGCCCCCGCACGCCCCGATCGGGTTCGCGGCCCGCGGGTCCGCGTGCGCCGCGTCCGGGGCCCGGCCCCGCGCAGCCCCGGCCCGTGTCCTGACCTCGCCGACCCGGCCGGCCGGCGGGCTCACCATGGTCTACGAGGCCGGGGCAGCCGTGGTGGCCGAAAGCCTGCCGGCGAGTACGGCGTCCACGAACCGTCCGCGGTCCTCGGCGTGGTCACGGAACCACAGCCCCAGCGTGTGCTCCGCACCGGGCACATCGAAGCGGGTGAACGCGGCGTTCACGGTGAGCGCCGCCGCCACCGCCTCGGTCACCTCCGGCGGGATCACGGCGTCGGTGCCGGGCACCGCGAGCACGGCCCGGCCCTCGTATGCGCGCAGTACCTCCAGCGCCGGAGCCGAACGCCAACTGCCCGGCGTGCGGAGGACCTCGGTGAAGCGTCCGACCCCATGGCCGAACGGAACGGGCCACGCGTCCGCCGCGTAGACCGCGGGCGCGCACAGGCCGAGGGCCACCACACGCCGACCGTAGTGGCGGGCAAGATCCGCGACCGTCTGGCCGCTCATGCTGAACCCGACCAGAACCAGCGGGCCGTCAGCGGGCGTCCGCGCGTCGATCACGGCGACCGCCTGCTCGAACCTCTTTGCAGGGTCTTCAACTGTTGGGTGGTTCGCTTATGGATCCTTGTTGATGCTGCATAGCAGGGTTGGTGTGGATCTGTAGGTAATCGGTGATCTGTCATGCGATTGTGTGGGGTTCATGCCGGTTCGGGCTGTCCGGTGATGATGCGGCCGTAGGGTCCGTGGTCATGGAGCTTCTTCGTTTGGCGGTGGCCGCGCGCAGGGTGGGTGTGCACCCGGGGACGCTGCGGTTGTGGGCGAACGAGGGCAGGGTCCCGGTGGTGTGGGTGGGCCGGGAACGGCGTTTCTCCATCGAGGCGTTGGACGCGTTGATGGGGAGCGCGGCGTCGGCCGTGCGGCGTGAGGCGTTGTATGTGCGGGTCTCGGGCACCAGTGGGCAGGAGTCGTCGCTGGCCGCGCAGGAGGCGGAGTTGCGGGCCTCGGCTTCGGGTGTGGTGGTGGCGGTGTTCCGGGACCGGGCCTCGGGGTTGCGGGAGTCGCGTCCGGGGCTTGACCGGTTGCTGAAGCGGGCGGCGGCGGGGGAGTTCACCCATGTGCGAGTCACTCATCGTGACCGTCTGGCCCGGTTCGGTGCGAGCTGGCTGATCGAGGTGCTGGCTCATCGCCGGGTGGCGGTCGAGGTCCTGCACGCCAAGGGCACGGCCGGGGGCATGGAAGAGCTGCTGGATGACTTCATGTCCCTGGTGGCCACCTTTGCCGGGCGGATGTACGGGCTGCGTTCGCGTGAGGCGCGGCGGAGGCTGCTGGCCGAGGCCGGTGAGCGCATCGGCGCTGCCGCTGCCGGTACCGGCAGCGGAGGTCCAGGTCGCTTCCCTGCTGCCGAAGCCGAGGCCGAGGCGGTGCGGGTGGGGGATGGCGGTGGCTAGGTTGATGGCGACGGCGACGTGCACCGCTTTCCGGGCCGTCGTGGAGGAGAACGGCCTGCCGATTGGGCAGCGGGTGCTGTACGAACGGGTGGGTTTCCTGGCCGCCTTGTGCCGGGACCTGACCACCCGGCTGGTCGCGGCCCGGTGGGACGAGACGTCGCTGGATGTGCTGGCCGCCGGGGTCGACGAGCGGGGCCAGGCGCTGCCGTCCAAGGGCTGGATGGCCCTGCGCCGCCTGGGCTGGAACACCCCTGCCCCGGCCTCTGCCTCTACTTCTGCCTCTGCTGAGTGTGCCGGGGCGGGCAGGACCGCGGGGGTGTATGTGTCGGACCGGGTGCGGCGGGCGGGCGAGGAGCAGGCGGCCCGCATGCTGCGGCTGGCCCTGCACCGCCGGGCCGTCGTCATGGCACTGCTGGCCACCTGGCCCGCCGATCCCTCGCGGCGCACCCGGGCGGAGTGGGCCGCCCTGCGTGCGCTGCTGCCCGCCGGGGTGAGCGGTGCGGAGATCCGTAACCGGACCCGGCAGATCCGCGACTTCGTCTGCACCCACCAGGGGCGGCTGCCCGCGGGCCTGTGCGAGCTGGAAGAACCCCCGGCGGTGGCCGCTTTGGTGCTTCTGGCGGCGATGGACCGCCAGCAGGCGACCCTGGAGCGCCTGGATGCGGCCAGTGCCCGGCTGCGGGTGAAACTCCCGCTGTGTGCCGCGCCGGTCTCCGGCCGCGACTGGGCCTGGCACGTCATCGACCTGCGCCTGCCGGTAACCGTCGAGCTGGACGCGGTCCTGCACGCCCCGACCCTGCGCCCCACCCCGACCGGGCGCATCGCGGTGGATCTGCCCCACTCGCGCCCCGCTGTCGCCATCAAGGCGAGCGGGCACAGCGTCGGGATCGGCTTCGACTGGGGCGTGAACACCCTGCTGACCGGGGCAGTGGGCCGCCTGGCCGGCCGGGACGGGACGGCGCGGGTGGTCACCGACGGCCGCGCCTTGATCTTCGACGCCACCGCGATCAGCGGGAAACTGCACCGGCTGCGCACCCACCGCGAACACCTCGCGGCCAAACGCGACCACTACCTGGCGCTCGCGGCCGCTCTCGGCGCCCCGCACCGCGCCTGGGGCCTGCTCCTTCACCGGGCGGCGGTGCTGGAGCGCGAGCATGAGCGGGTGTGCGCCCGCATCCGCCACCTGAACGACACGCTGGCGTGGTCGGCCGCCCGTTGGGCCGTCGACCAGGCAGCCGCGCTCGGCGCGTCCGTGATCTACCTCGAAGACCTGACCACCCTCCAGGCCCGCGGCCGGCGCCAGGGCAACGCCCGGCTGTCCGGACAGGTCCGCGGCACCGTGGCCGAGGCGATGCGGCACCTGGCCGCCAAGGCGGGCATCGCGGTGGTCACCGTCCCGGCGCGCGGCACCTCCGCCCTGTGCCCGCGCTGCCTGGCCACGCTCGGCCATCACCCCGCCCCCGACCGGCTGGGCGAACGCGGCTGGAAATGGGCCCACTGCACCGGCTGCGGCCTGTCCCTGGACCGCGACCTGGCCGCCGCCCGCCGCATCGTCTCCCGCGGCCTGCTCGGCCAGGCCCACACCAGCACCGAGCGTGCCACCGGTATCCGCACCATCCGCACCCCCGTCGAGGGCACCGTCACCTGCGTGCGGCGGCCGAAGAAGACCACCCGCCGCCTGCGCCGCGCCCGCCACGCGGCCACCCTGCCCGCCCGGCCGCCCGGGCCGAAAACCACCCCGAGCAAGGCCCGCCCCACCCCGGCCCGGCCCACCCCGGCCCGCCGGTCACAGACTTCCCGCCGTATGCCCGATGTGCGTACGGTCCCCGCCACCACCCCCACCGGGGCGGTAAAGCGTCCGGCGGGGCATGACACCCAGACCCCCACCCCCTCCCCAGGGCGGCAGGGGCCACGTCATGGAGTACCCCTCCCCAGCCGGCCGGAAGAACTCCCTCCGGCCAACCGGAGACGGCTCTCACGCGAAACCTGTCGGCAGCGCACCCACGCTGCCGAGCGGACCGGCTTCCACCACGTGCACGCCACCGAAGTCCACCCCCTCACCCCGAGGTTCGGACCCCACGGCAGCAACACACGGCCACGCCGCGCCCGAAAAGCCTGAAACCCCTCAGGCACACACAGAGTTTCCGAGACGCTCAACTCGGCCTGGCGTCCGGTGCTTTCGCCGTGCCCGGAGAAGTCGAAGGCGATACCGCGGCAGCCGCGCGCGACGAAGTCGCAGAGCAGCGGCACCAGCCGCTCCATGCTGCTGCTTCCCGCCCCGTGCAGCACGACGGCGGTGGCCGCGTCCGGGCCGCCGCCGTCATCGCCGTACATCCCGTTGAGTCGTTCACCGTCGTGTTCGTGCGCGAAGGAGAGGAGTCGGCTCATGCCGCCCATTCACTCATGACGCGCGGTTCCGGGGGCGGTTCCGGGGCGATTCCCGCGCGGAAAAGGAGATGCACGCTCCGTGACGGCTTCCCTACGCTGGACACGCGGTCCGGAGCTGCCCACCACCGGTTTCCGCCGGAGCGGCATCAGCCGGTGGACTCGGGGCTACTCTCTACGCACCGACGGGCCGTCCCCCCAGCCCCCCGTCGGACACCTCTGGCACAACCGTTCACCCACGCCCACGGAGGCCCGTCATGGGCACCATTGTCATTGCCGGAACAGTCGCTTTCATCCTTTTAGGGTTCAACAACCACGCCTGGTGGCTCGCCGCCGGCGCCGTGCTCTTCCTGTACGCACAGTACGGACGGGGCTCGTCGTCCTCGTCGGGCCCGGGAGCCGCCCCGGGATCGGCGGCCACCTACCAGCAGTACCGCGAACGCCGTGACCAGCAGGCCAAGTGGGAGCGCCGCTACCGCCGCGAGCGCCCCTTCGAGGCCCGCCGCCAGGAGCGCGAGAAGAGCAAGTGAGGGACCCGGAGCCGCCGGTTCACAGACCGGGCGCGCCCCAGATCGGGAACCAGCGGCCGAGGTCCTGCTCGATCCGCAGGTCATCGGCGAGCGCCGCCTTGATCTGCAGCTCCAGAGCGTTGTCGCGCCGCTCGCCCTGCCCGGCGAGCGGCGCGAACGGGTAGAAGGTGCCGCGCTTGTACAGATAGACCAGGCCGAGCCGCCGCCCGCCCTCGTCCTGGAATCCGGCCATCGAGCACAGCAGTTGCGGCCCGAAGCCGTTGACCTCCATCGCGCTGTTCACCGCGTGCAGATCGTTGACCAGGGAGGTCAGCTGGTCGGGTGCGCGGCGTGACACCAGCCAGGAGTAGCCGTAGTCGTCCCGCCGCAGCTCGACGGGCGGCCCGGTGCGGTCGGTGTCCGCGTCGAGGA
Organism: Streptomyces sp. CGMCC 4.7035; assembly: GCF_031583065.1. GTDB lineage: Bacteria > Actinomycetota > Actinomycetes > Streptomycetales > Streptomycetaceae > Streptomyces > Streptomyces yaanensis. Next base: position 6,203,477 of record NZ_CP134053.1, on the reverse strand, counting down.
GCGCCTGGACCTCGCGGTTCGTCTGGGTGAAGGCACCGCCCTCGACCGTGGCGAAGCACACCGCGCCGTTGCCGGTCGGGGTGAACCCGGCCGCCGCCTCGAGCGTTACCGCCGCCGACGGCAGCGCGAACAGCTGGTCCAGGTCGGGCGTGACCGGCTTCGTCCGGCCGAGCAGGATGTCCAGCAGCCCCATGCGTCAGCCTGCCTTCCCGGGGGTGGCCGCCTCGCCCAGCTCGGCGGAGATCCGGCCCAGCTGCTCCAGCCGCTGCTCAAGGCTCGGGTGGGTGGAGAAGATCCGCTCGATGCCGGGCTCCTTGCCGGTCGCCGGCGTGAAGTAGAAGGCGTTGAAGGCCTGGGCCGTGCGCAGGTCCTTCGTCGGGATCCGGGCGATGTCCCCGGAGACCTTGGTGAGCGCTGAGGCCAGCGCCGAGGGCCGCCCGGTGAGCAGCGCGGCGGCGCGGTCGGCGGCCAGCTCCCGGTACCGGGACAGGGCCCTGATCAGCAGGAAGCTGATCGCGTACACGGCCGCCGACACCCCCATGACCGCGGCGAACACAGCCGCCGTGTTCTGGTCCCGGCGCGCGCCGCCGAACAGCTGCGAGTAGAAGGCGAACCGCACGATCAGCCCGGCGATCACCCCGAGGAACGACGCGACCGTGATCACGGCGACGTCCTTGTGGGCCACGTGCGACAGCTCGTGCGCGAGCACACCCTCCAGCTCGGCCGGCTCCAGCCGCCGCAGCAGCCCCGTCGTCACGCATACCACGGCGTTCTCGGGGTTGCGGCCGGTGGCGAACGCGTTGGGCATGTCCATATCGGACACGGCGACGACCGGCTTGGGCATGTCCGAGATGGCGCACAGCCGGTCCACGACGGCGTGCAGTTCGGGGTACTCCTCCCGCTCCACCACCCGCCCGCGCATCGCGAACAGGGCGATCCGGTCGGAGAACCAGAACTGGGCGACGAACATGGCCGCCACGAGCACGACGACCAGCAGCCACGACTTCAGCAACACGATCAACGCGGCGACGAACGCTACGTACAGCATCCCCAGCAGAAACAAGGTGACCGTCATCCGCACGGTCAGTCCCCGGTCGCTCCGGAAACGGCTCCGCATCTGCATCACCCCGCAGGCAGTCAGGCACTCGCCCCACTGCCAGTGTGCACCCGGCCACTCCCATGAAGCGGTCGTGATCGGCCCTAGGTGGGGCAAAGGCTCAGGACCGGACCCCGGCCTCCCACTTGCGTCGCGTCAGCACGTACTCGCTGAACAGATGCCGCGACCGGTCCAGCAGCTCGCCCACCTCCGCCGCCGCCTCTCGCGGCACGTCCTCCGTCGCGTGCCAGCCCTGCACGGACTGCCGGGCCCAGTGCCGAATCCTGTCGTCCGGATCGTCGAGCGCCGCGACCGCGGCCCGCAGTCGTACGACCCCGCCCCGCGCGTCGAGCAGCCGGAACGCGGCAACGCGCACATGCCGCGGCCCTTCACCACCGAGCCGCTCCGTCAGCTCCTCCTCGGGCACCGCCCCCGCCGACGGCAGCAGCGCGGCGGTCACCTCGCGCACGACCCCGGGCGCCGGATCGTCGAGCAGCGGCCGCAGCCGCCGTACGTCTGCCGCGTCCAGGATCCGCAGCCCGGCGACGGCCCGCGCCCGCACCCCCGCCACTGGATGCCCGAGCAAGGCCCGCAACACCTCGGCGTCGGCCCGCCCCCCGCACTCGGCCAGCCCGATCACGGCCCCCGGCGGCACCCCCTCGGGGTCGGCACACCGCTCCTGGTACCAGGGCAGCGGATCGACCCCGAACTGCCGCACCACATACCGCGCACAGGCCCGCACCACCCCCGACCGGTCGCCCAGGAACCCCACTGCCACCTCGGGCCGCCCGGCCCGTCGCAACGCCGTGACCCCTGCCGCCCGCGCCCGCGGGCTGCGCGCCGCGAGCAGCGGTTCGAGTACGTCGTCGTGAGCACCGGAGTCCGCCACGGCGGCCAGGGCGGCGTCCGCGCACAGGGACTGCACGACGGCGTCGGTGTCCCGGGCGGCGGCGCGGGCCAGCTCGGCGGCGGAGAGGAACCCCTCGTCGACGGCGAGCCGGTACATGTACCTGCGTACGACGCGGTCGGGGTCGGTGTAGAGCGGCGCGAGGATCTCGGGCGACGCGGCGCGCAGCAACCGGTCCGCCAGGTCGGTGGCGAAGTCGCCCCGGCCCCGGCGCCCGACGCGCAGGACCAGAGGCATCAGCCGTACGGCGGTCTTGGCGTCGAGCGCCTCCGCCAGCCGCCGCCGGGCGTCCTCGCGCACCTGTGGGGCCCAGTCGGAGCAGCGCACGACCACCAGCGGCAGCAGCCCGGGGTGGTCGGCGACCCGCTCGAGTGCCGCCTGCCGGATCCTGCCGTCCCAGTGGCACAGCGCCAGCGCGAGCTGCGACTCGGTGAGCGGTTTCATACGCCGCGGAACGGCGGTCAGGCCGCGTGCGTTGTCCTGGCGCAGGGCGGCGACGAGCGCCCGTCCGCCCTCAGTGCCCGCCCAGGCCGCCAGCCATGTGTGCTCGTCCGCGTGCCAGACGCCCTGCCGTACCCCGGCGTCCAGTGCGATCCAGGCCGCCGGGTCGTCGCCTGGCAGCACCCTACCGAGCGATTCCCCCTGGGCAAGCCGAACCGCCGCCGCTTCCCCGCCTCCCATGTCCCCGCGCATACCCGCCCCCAGCCGACCCTGATGTGTGCGGCGATCGTAGGCGGCCGGACGGCAGCCGGTCGCGCGATATTCCGGTGGAGGCGTCTCTGGTACGGCGCCTGGAATCGCGCGTACGCCAGCACCAGGATCACCGCGGCCGCACAGCAGCGCCAGAAAGTCATACGACGGCGCCCCCGTCCTGAGAAACAGGACGGGGGCGCCGTCGGACGGACAGAGCGTCGATCACACGGTCTCGTAATGCGTAGGTCTCGGGTTCGAATCCCGAAGGCGGCTCCAAAGTGAACCGCAGGTCGGGCCTCTGACCTGCGGTTTCTTTCTTTTCTTGACCTTGGAATGCATCTGCCGAGGGTCTTTTGAGGCTGTGCATGTAATGCGTAGGTCAGAGGTGGCGGCAAAGCGAACGCGATTCCGGGAGCCAGTGACGGAAAGAATCGACAGTGGTCATTGGCGCGGGGTCGGTCTTCTCACAAGGTCCGGCCTGTGTCCTGGGAGGCGCCTGCTGAGGCGCCAGTAAGGTGAGTGACATGCACGTCTACATTGAGGCCGCGTTCGACAGCGCGGTGGCCGTCGAACCGGGGGAATCGCTGATCCAGTGGTTTCGAGCCGCATGGGCTCGCCTGTTCGATGGACTGGTGGCGGCGGAAGCGAGTGGTGGCCAGAGAGTTCTTTCTCTCGCCAGCATCACCCAGGACATCGATGATGGCCCCCGCCGTTTCTCCGATGTCAATGAGACTTGGGGGCACTTCGAGGAAAGTCTCGCCGCGTTCCCCTGGGGCGCAGGGATCACTGTCCTTAAGGACGGTGCCGAACTGACCGGACTGGGATCGGTGAGCACGTACCACGTGCTGTCCGACGCCTCGCTCTGGCGGGCGGAGGTTTCAGTGACCGTGGATCCCCAGGATGCTGGGTCCTGCGCCACGCTGGTCGACTTTCTGCGCGAAGCGCTGGAAGGGGCAAATCCGGCATTCGGTCGCATCGAACTGAACGGTACTGTCGAGAAGACCAACCTCGATGCCGCACTTCGCCGTAAGAAGCGCACCTCCATGCGTGAGAGCCGTCAGTTCCTGCGGGGTTACGCCTGGGTGACGGTATGTCCCGCCGAACTCTTGGCTCGCCTTGGTGGCGCATCAGCACTAGAAGCATCAGGTGCCTTCTATCGGGTGATCCCGCTGCGGGCCGGTGGTGCGTTGCTCCAGGCCTCGGAGACCTTGGCCGGATACAGCGACGCCGTGACGGAACGGGTGTTCGTGGCGCTCGCACCTGTGCTGCCCGAGGGCGAGCCGCATCCGGATCCAGCTCGCCCTGACTTGCGCTTCGTTCCACGGGACGCCGCAACGGCTCGTTGACCCCATGGGCAGTTACAGACAGACATCTGGGGAACCGAGGTTTCAGATGCTGCCAAGGGAAGCACCAGATGTCCGCGAGCTGTGGGAGGTCCGGCAACTTGATGCGCGGGTGCCGAGCATGGTGTGCATGGCCCGGGGGTGGCCGAGGGGTGGCCGGACGCCTTTGGACGGTGCAGCACGAGGCACCGACGCCGAGCATGGCGTATGTGGTCTGATCAGGCACAACAGCATCCTGCAACATCAGCCATCATGAGACGTCACGATCACTTGTGGCCTCGTAATGCGTAGGCCTCACTACCTGACGTGCACCGACTGCACTCCATACCCTGCGAGGGCCTCAAGCGCCGGGCTGGCCCTGAAGTCGGCCCGTGCCCAACCGTAAACAGCGACGTTCCCTGGGGAGTCCCTGGGGGAGTTTTCGGGGACTTTCACGCCTGTCCCGGGGAGTTTCCGTCGCGTAAGCAGGGAAGGCCCCGAGAGCGCCGAAAGATACGAACGCGCTGGCCATGGCCTACCGCGTCAGCACTCGATGATGTTCACCGCGAGCCCGCCCCGCGCCGTCCCCTTGTACTTCACGTTCATGACGTCGGGCACCGTCTCCTTCGCGGTCTTGATGACCCCTCGAGAGAGGCGGGTCGTGGTCGATGCCTCATCGCGGCAGCGTCACAGGGGTGTGCCCGGAAGGAGCGCTGTCGCCCGTGCTCGCACGAATCCTTCATCACCGTTTGTGATGGCATACGCGAGTCCGGCGTCTCTGATGCCGCGTCAGGTATTCAAGATCATCTTGCACGAGCGTTGCACAAGATGCTGAAAAACCAGCCGTGGCCAACAATGGGTGGTGAAAGTGCTTATTCGCAGGTCACAGCGGATTCTCGGAGGTGTGCCCCCTGTCCTCAGGGGGCACACCATCCGTGCGGATCACACGTCGAAGTAATGCACATCCAGTTTTCTGGCCTGCGTCTTCGTCCCGTCCTCAAGATCGTCTTGCACGGATGTTGCACACCAGGTCAGGCCGTGTGCTCGTAGACCCTGCGCCAGGCAGCGCGCAGTCTGGCGCCGGCATTCGGCACGATGCACGTACCTGCGCAGGGTGAAGGTCGGGTCGGAGTGGCCCAGCCGGCCGGCAAGCGTGCGGATGTCCACGCCGTGGCTGAGCGCCATGGAGGCGAACAGGTGGCGGAGCGCGTTTGGGAACATCCCCGCGGGCTCGGGGAGCAGTCTTTTCGGCCTGGGTGCTGCCTCTGAGGCGACGGATACCAGGGCGCTTTCCCCGAGCTTGTACTTTCTGGTCCGGTCTGGTCACGCTCGGTGATGACCTTGGGTTGTCTGACTGTTCCGCCCACGCCGTGGCGCATGGCGGAGTGCCCGGTTCTTCGAGCCGGGCGGTCGGCCGGGGCCGGGTCGGTTGGGTTTCGGTGCGCGGGTCGGGCAGGGCGAGTTCGGGCGAAGGTTTCTGAACTTCCGGCGGACCCGGGCGGGGGTGAGCTGCCCGGGCTCGGCCGGCTTCTTTCCGGGGCGGCGAAGGTCTGCGGCCAGTGCCAGGGCGAGGCGGGGTCGGGTGGGGGACACATGAGCAAGCGGAGGCCGCCCGCGCGTATCGCTGGTCACGGGGCTGGCATGGGCGAGGGCTGAGGTGCTGGCGCTGGTGCCGGTGGCGGACATGATCGGTGGCAGGCGAGCGACTGTCAGGGTTGGTTGGATCTCGCTGTTCGTCAGCACGAGGAGAGCCCGCAGGAGTGTGGTTGCGTGTCGGGCGTCGAGGCGGACGTTGGTGCTGATTCGCCAGTTCTTCACGTCGACACACGCGGACGTGACCGACGCCAGGTCTCAGATCCAGCCCCTCTTGGCGGCCTCGACTCCCACCTGAAAGCGGGTGTCGAGGCCGAGCCCGGACGCAATCGCCGCGATCCGGCGGGTCACGGTGCGCGCGCTCGTCCCCAACTGCCGGGCGATTGCCTGGTCCTTGTATCCCGCCTGCATCATCTTCAGCAGCAGGAGGTCCTGCGCGCTCGGCCCGTCGGGCGTCGCCGGATCGGTCGCGACGAGGGACTGCGCACGTTGCCAGTAGGAGTCGAACAACTCCAGGAGTGCGTCGAGCAGGCCCGACTGGTGGACGACGGCGATCCTGTCGTAGCGCCCCGGGACCAGCGCGACCAGCGCGACGCGTCGGTCCATGATGCGCAGTCTGAACGGCAGGGCCGGCAGGATGCGGGCCTGCTCGCCGATCTGGGCGAGGTGGGTGATCAGCTCGAAACGGCCCGGCTGCGCCAGTGCCTCCGGGGTGTAGACCGACCGTATGTCGACGCCGCGGCCCAGCAGGTCCATCGTCAGAGCCTCCTCCAACTCGGTGCTGTAGGGGCCCAGATAGGGGGGCCGATCGAGCACCCAGAAATGGGTGCGGACCGACTGCATCAGTTCGGCGACGCGCAGCGTGATCTCCGCCTCGCCGGTGATCACTTCCACCAGTCCGGTCGGATCCTCCCGCAGCCGACGGGCACGGTATTCGTCCGCCAGGTCGTCGACGGTGCCCCACACCGCGGTGAACGCCGCCTCGGTCTCGGCTCGGCGTCTGGCCAGCAGTGCCCTCAGCGCGGTGTGCGGGCTGACCGGCCGGTACTGGCCGTGTCCTTCCTTTCTCAGCATGCCCAGTTCCACCAACCGGGAGACGGTGCGCCTGATCCGGCTGGGCGTGGTGCCCAGGGTCTCGGCGATCTCCGCGGTCGTCCGGTCCGACTTGGTCAGATAGGTGCGGTAGACCTGTTCGTCGAACTCGCTGATCCCCAGGGTGCTCAGCACCGGCTGCCCTCCCAGTGATCACCGCCCGGCGAGCAGTCGGGACGGGCGTGGCACGAATCGCCAACTGGCGGTGTACGACACGAGTTTGATCTAGACATTGGTCGTTCACAAGCTTTCACTCGGAACGTTCACGCCACCTGTGGAAGGGCTCCGAGCACCGTCGGCGCCTACGACCGGTCAGGCGGCGCCACTTGGACGGCAGAGGACACGACCGTGCTCTGCCCGACTGCAGAGCCGGGAGAGACCTTGTGAAAGCACACCACCGCAGACGCTGGAGTGTGCCGGTTGCCGTCGGCGCTCTGGTACTCGCGCTGGCCGGCCCCTACGACGCGCTGGCCTTCGCGTCCTCAGCAGCCCGTTCCGACGCCGTCGGCTCCCCGTCCACCGCATCCACGTCCGACCGGGTGCCCGCCGGCGACCACTCCGTCACGCTGATCACCGGTGACGTGGTCACCACCCGGCAGAGTCCCGGCACCGGCAACGGGACCGGAGGCATCGTCAGCGTCCGCGGTGCCGACGGGCGTCCGGTGGAGACCCACATCCTGACGTCGGGCGACGACCTCTACGTGTTCCCCGAGTGCGTGCTGCCTTTCGTGGCCAAGGGCATCCTGGACCGGCAGCTGTTCAACATCACGGCCATGATCGCCGACAGGTACGACGACGCGCACCGTGACCGGCTGCCGCTCATCGTCTCCTACAGGCACTCCGCCGACGCGCGCAGCAGGGGCAGCGCTCTGCCCGACGGGGCGACCCGGGTCCGTACCCTCGACGGCATCAACGGCGCCGCCCTCACCGCGGACCGCTCGCACGCCGCGGACTTCTGGAAGTCCGTGGCCGGGACGGCGACGAGAGACGGAGCCCGCGAGCAGTCCGCCGCACCGGCCTTCGCCGACGGGATCACGCACATCTGGCTGGACGGCCTCGTCCATGCCGACCTCGCCGACAGCACGGCGCAGATCGGTGCCCCCCAGGTCTGGGCGGACGGCAACACCGGACAGGGCGTGGACGTGGCCGTCCTCGACACCGGCGTCGACGCGGGACACCCCGACCTCGCGGACCGCATCGCGGGCCGGCAGAGCTTCGTACCGGACGAGAACACGGACGACCACTTCGGTCACGGCACGCATGTCGCGTCCATCATCGCCGGTAGCGGCGCGGCTTCCGACGGCAGGGAGAAGGGTGCCGCCCCCGGCGCCCGCCTCGACATCGGCAAGGTGCTGGACGACACCGGGTCCGGTCAGACCTCCTGGGTCCTGGCCGGCATGGAATGGGCCGCGGTCGACCAGCACGCCAAGGTCATCAACATGAGCCTCGGCGACGGTCAGCCGTCCGACGGGACCGACCCCCTCAGCCAGGCCGTCGACAGGCTCAGCGCCGAGACCGGCGCGCTGTTCGTCGTCGCCGCCGGCAACTCGGGGGCACCCGACACCATCGGCGCACCGGGCGCGGCGAGCGACGCGCTGACCGTGGGTGCCGTCGACTCCGACGACTCCCTGGCCGAGTTCTCGAGCCAGGGTCCCCGCGTGGACGGCGCGCTGAAGCCGGAGATCACCGCCCCCGGCGTCGACATCCTCGCGGCCAACTCCCAGTTCGACGGCAACGGCGAGGGCGCTTACCAGACCATGAGCGGCACCTCCATGGCCACGCCCCACGTGAGCGGCGCCGCCGCGCTGATGGCCGCCGCTCATCCGGACCTCACCGGAAGCCAGCTGAAGGATCTGCTGACCAGCAGCTCCCGGCAGACCCCGCAGTACAACGCCTTCCAGGCAGGCAGTGGCCGCCTCGACGTCGCCGCGGCCTCACATGCCGGAGTCTTCGCCACGGCGACCGCGTACGCCGCGCAGGTTCCGCAGAATCCCGCCGACGGCGTACAGCGCCCGGTGACGTACACCAACACCACGGACACGCCCGTCACCCTCGCGCTGAGCGTCGAGGCGGCACACGCCCCCGCCGGGGTGTTCCGGCTCTCCGCCTCCCAGGTGGTCGTGCCCGCGCACGGCAGCGCCGGTGTCACCGTGACGATCGACGGCTCGGGCGTCACCGCCGGCGGCCGGTACACCGGCCAGGTCGTCGCGAAGACCGCGGCCGGCGAGGTCGCGGCGCACACCGCCGTCTCCCTCGGCGATGTCGAGCACAAACTGACCATGGAGTTCAAGGACGCCCAGGGGCGGCCCATGTCCGGCGTGGTCGAACTGCTCAGGTCCGGTGACGACTCCCCGATGTTCGTCGAGATCGACGACTCCGGTACGGCGCGGATGTACCTGCCCAATGACGTGTACTCGGTGCTGTCCTTCAAGAGGGTGCAGGGCGTCCACGGTCCCCACTCGTGGGGCATGGCGCTGCTGGGCGACCCGGAGGTCCGACTGGACCGCGACACCACCGTCACGCTCGACGCGTCCACGATCGACCGGATCGACATGACGGCCCCTCAGCGGACGGAGACGACCTACCAGCGACTGGACTACACCCGCCTGATGGGCGGCCAGATCTGGCGGGACTACATGGAGACCCAGACCAACTACGACAGCCTGTGGGCCCAGCCGACCACCCACAAGGTCACCCACGGCGACTTCTACCTGGCGGCTCGGTGGCGCAAGGAGCAGCCCGCACTGTCCGTCTCCACCCGGACGACCGACTTCACCGACGTGCTGCGCCAGGACGGCGTCACCCCCCTGCCCAAGGGCACCGTCAAGCTCCCGCTGGTCTTCGCCGGTCAGGGCGCGAGCACCGACTATGCTCACCTCGACGTGCACGGCAAGGCCGTGGTGGTACGCCGTAACGACGACGTGTCCGACAGGGACCAGGCGGCCGCCGCGATGGCTGCGGGCGCGAAGCTCATGCTGGTCGTGAACAACGTGGACGGCCGCGGCTTCCGCCGCTACAACGCGCCGTTCGGGTCGTCGCCCATCCCGCTCGACGTGGGCCTGCTCAGCACCGACGAGGGCGAGAAGCTCGTCCGGCAGGCCCAGGCCCGCAGCGCTTCGGTCACGGTCGGCTCCGCGCCCGTGAGCCCGTACGTCTACGACCTCGACCGGACCTGGCACAACGAGATCCCCGCCCGCATGGTGGTGCAGGGCAGTTCCAAGAACCTCGCCCGGGTCGACGAGACCTTCGACAGCCCGGCCCCGGGGAGCACCGGCGGCGAGTTCCGGTTCGACTGGCCCACCTACAACAACTGGGCCATCGGCGCGATGATGCCGGAGCCCGTGCGGGGGAAGCGCACCGACTGGGTCTCCACCGGGGGCTTCAACAGCTGGAGCCAGAGCGCGTACGCGGACGGCATGGTCTTCGAAGCCGGGGCCAAGACCTCCTACCGGGCGGGCAGCACGCAGTCCGAGGAGTGGTTCAAGCCGATCGAGCGGCCCTACCTGAACGACGTCTACAGTCTGCCCACGCGCACGGGTGACCACCTGTACATCGACACCCCCGCCTGGGGCAGCCGCAACCACGTCGGCATGAACCAGATCGACGGCGGAGCAGAGCAGCGGCAGACCCTCTACCAGGGCACCACGGTATTGGGCACGGGAACCTTCACGAACGTCTCGGGCGACGCACCCGGCGCCGGCAAGCTGCCGTACCGGCTGGTGGTCACCGGCAAGCGCGACGTGACGTTCACCCCGTACTCCTCCAGCACGCGCACCGAGTGGGACTTCACCTCGAAGGCGACGGTGGACGGCTCCGACGCGGTGCTGCCGCTGGTGCAGATCGACTACGAGGTCGGCACCGACTCGGCCGGGCGGGCCGGACGGCACGACACCCTGTCCGTCACCGCCGCTCAGCTGCCGGGTGCCGTCGGCGCCGGCCGGGTCGGCGCGGTCACCCTGGAGATGTCCTACGACGGCGGCACGACGTGGCACAGGGCCACCTGTGACCACAACGGGCGGTACCGCCTGGACGCGCCGAAGAAGGCGTCCTACGTGTCGCTCAGGGCGAGCGCCGAGGACTCAGCGGGCAACGCGGTGCACCAGACGGTGATTCGGGCGTTCGGCCTGCGATGACGCACAGTCGCGGATCGCGCGCGAGTGAACAACGGTCCGTCCGGGGTCGCACGACCCCGGACGGACCGTTCGCCGCTCCGGCGGTCCCGCACCGCGTGGCGCGGCCCGGGCGACGGGGGTGCTCAGCGACATGCCGCCCTTGGCGAGTTCCGCGCCCGTGCAAGGATCCCGACTACTAACACAGCATCAGTTAAGTACACTCACGAACAGGCCGCTGACCAGCAGGAATAGCGAACTGCAACTGGAATACCAGGTCTGGCTCGCCCCGCCGCTTGTCCACGACCCACGGATTTTCGTCGAGGCAGCGGACCGTGGTGCCGAGTAGCAGTGTGGTGGTGACGTGCCCGGCGAGCACCCGGATGGCGGAGAACGTGATCACTTCCTCGTCGGTCATCCGCTGCCCGTCGACCTCGGCCTGCACCAGCTTGGTGATGAGGTCGTCGCGGCCGCCACGCCCCATCCGGGCCTTGCCGCGCCGGTGATGGTGTGGAGGACGCGGGCTCAGCAGGCAGGCAGCTTCCGGCTATCTTGCTCGGAGGGTCGATCTACACCTCGGAGATCGCGAGCCGGTCGGCGAGGCCGTAGGCGGGGAGTGGTGCAGCTGGTGGCGGCGCCGGTCGTAGCGCCGGGGGTGCGCGGCTTCCGGTGGCCGATGGCGTCCTGGACGTCCGCCCGGGGGTGTCCCTGCTCCAGGGCGATGGTGGCGGCAGGCGCGGCGGAGGATGGTGCGCAGGCGTCGCCAGACGGACGGTTCATCAAGGGTACGGCCGCTGTCGGTGACGGCGTGGTGCAGCAGCGGCGTCAGGACCCTGCGGCGCCACCCCGTGACCCGGGCCTTGATGAGAGGGACTGACGATGAGTTCGAGTTTGGTGCACGGGCATTGCACATGAGATGGAGACAGGGCCTCATTTGGCAGTCCCGATCGTGTGTCGGTGCAGGTCAGCGAACTGTTGACCTGCACCAATACACGCCGCTCATGCCTGCATTTCTGCAGGTCACAGGCGTCTTACACGTCGAAGTACAGCTCGAACTCGTGCGGGTGCGGACGCAGCTGCAGCGGGGCGATCTCGTTCGCGCGCTTGTAGTCGATCCACGTCTCGATCAGGTCCGACGTGAAGACGTCACCGGCGAGCAGGAACTCGTGGTCCGCCTCGAGCGAGTCGAGGACGGCCGGGAGCGAGGTCGGGACCTGCGGGACGCCCGCGTGCTCCTCCGGAGCCAGCTCGTACAGGTCCTTGTCGATCGGCTCGGCCGGCTCGATCTTGTTCTTGATGCCGTCCAGGCCCGCGAGCAGCAGGGCCGAGAAGGCCAGGTACGGGTTGCCGGAGGAGTCCGGGGCGCGGAACTCGACGCGCTTGGCCTTCGGGTTCGAACCCGTGATCGGGATACGCATGGCCGCGGAGCGGTTGCGCTGCGAGTACACCAGGTTGACCGGCGCCTCGAAGCCCGGCACCAGACGGTGGTACGAGTTCACCGTCGGGTTGGTGAAGGCGAGCAGCGACGGGGCGTGCTTGAGGATGCCGCCGATGTAGTAGCGGGCCATGTCCGACAGGCCCGCGTAACCGGCCTCGTCGTAGAACAGCGGGTCGCCGTTGCTCCACAGCGACTGGTGGACGTGCATGCCCGAGCCGTTGTCACCGAAGATCGGCTTCGGCATGAAGGTCGCGGTCTTGCCGTTGCGCCAGGCGACGTTCTTCACGATGTACTTGAAGAGCTGGAGGTCGTCGGCGGCGGCGAGCAGCGTGTTGAACTTGTAGTTGATCTCGGCCTGGCCGGCGGTGCCCACCTCGTGGTGCTGGCGCTCGACCTGGAGACCGGCACGGTTCAGCTCAAGGGAGATCTCGGCACGCAGGTCGGCGAAGTGGTCGACCGGCGGGACCGGGAAGTAACCGCCCTTGTAGCGGACCTTGTAACCGCGGTTGTCCTCCAGCGCGCCCGTGTTCCAGGCGCCCGCCTCGGAGTCGATGTGGTAGAACGACTCGTTCTCGGACGTCTTGAAGCGCACGCTGTCGAAGACGTAGAACTCGGCCTCGGGGCCGAAGTACGCGGTGTCGGCGACACCGGTGGAGGCGAGGTAGGCCTCGGCCTTCTTCGCCACGTTGCGCGGGTCACGGGAGTACTGCTCGCCCGTGATCGGGTCGTGGATGAAGAAGTTGATGTTCAGCGTCTTGTCGCGGCGGAAGGGGTCGACCCGGGCGGTCGACAGGTCCGCGCGCAGCGCCATGTCGGACTCGTGAATGGCCTGGAAACCACGGATCGACGACCCGTCGAAGGCGAGCTCGTCGTCCGGGTCGAACGCCTCAACCGGCACCGTGAAGTGCTGCATCACGCCCGGCAGGTCGCAGAACCGGACGTCGATGAACTTGACGTCCTCGTCCGCGATGAACTTCTTGGCCTCGTCGGCGTTCTGGAACATCCAGCTCCTCCTACTCCCGACCGTCCGTGCCGGGGTGGTAGTTCGTTCGTGCGGCCAGTGCGGTGGCACACGCTGCAGCCGACCCTAGGGACGGAGGATTTCTCAGGCGTGACCCATTTGTTTCTCTCAGGTTAACCAGCTCGCGTCTCGATGACCCCACCACCATGCCCGCCAAAACGGGAGCAGTACCGTGGACGGGTGGACAACAGGCAAGCAATCGGATCGTGGCTCTCCGGTCCCCGCGCGGCCATGGAAGATGCCGGGGCGGACCTCGGATACCGGGGTCAGCAACTGGGTCTGCCGGAGCAGGGACCGGGCTCGATCGCCCGCCCCGGCCGGCGCCTCGGCGCCCTAGCAGTCGACTGGGGCCTGTGCCTCTTGATCGCATACGGCCTGATCACCGACGGCTACGGCCAGGCCACGGGAAACTGGGCCCTGCTCATCTTCTTCGTGCTCGGCGTTCTGACGGTCGGCACGGTCGGCTCCACCCCGGGCAAGCGCCTCTTCGGCCTCCGCGTGGTGTCGGTGGACACGGGCCGGGTGGCCCCGCTCCGCGCCCTGGCCCGCACGAGCCTCCTGTGCCTGGCCCTCCCGCCGCTGATCTGGGACCGGGACGGCAGGGGCCTGCACGACCGAGTGGCGAAGACGGTCGAGATCAGGATCTGAGGTGTACGGCGCCTTGTGACCTGCACAGGGGGGAAGCGCCCCGTCAGGGGCGCGGGGAACTGCGCGAGAAACCCCCACCGGCCGGCGGCGAAAGACGCTCCTGCACGGTGCCCCTCTGTAGGGGCGCGGGGAACTGCTGTAGGGGCGCGGGGAACTGCGCGACAGATACCACCGGCCCGAGCCGGACAAGACTCCCGCACTCCCGGACACACGACGGGGCCCGGGGAACCACCAGGTTCCCCGGGCCCCGAGTAGTCGGTCCGGCCCAGCGGCAGCGCTACCGCATGCGACCGCCCCGAGGCATCCGCATCCCCTTCGGCAGCGGCCCCTTCGGGAGCGGCATGTTGCTCATCAGGTCGCCCAGCGCCCGCAGTCGGTCGTTCGTCGCGGTGACCTGGCCACCGGTGAGCACCCGCGGAAGCTTCAGCATCGTCGTGCGGAGCTTCTTCAGCTCGACCTGGCCCTCGCCCGTGCCGACGACGATGTCGTGCACCGGCACGTCCGCGACGATGCGCGCCATCTTCTTCTTCTCGGCGGCCAGCAGGCTCTTCACCCGGTTCGGGTTGCCCTCGGCGACCAGCACGATGCCGGCCCGGCCGACGGCCCGGTGCACCACGTCCTGGCTGCGGTTCATCGCGACGGCCGGCGTGGTGGTCCAGCCACGGCCGATGTTGTCCAGAACCGCGGCGGCGGCGCCCGGCTGGCCCTCCATCTGCCCGAAGGCGGCGCGCTCGGCCCGGCGTCCGAAGACGATCGCCGTCGCGAGGAAGGCGAGCAGGAAGCCGAGAATGCCGAGATAGATGGGGTGACCGATCAAGAAGCCGATCGCGAGGAAGACACCGAAGGTGACGATCCCGACAGCCGCGAGTACAAGACCGATCCTGGGGTCGGCCTTGCGGGTCATCTTGTAGGTCAGGGCGATCTGCTTCAGTCGCCCCGCGTTCGCAGCGTCCGCTGCAGTTTCCTTCCTCGCCATGCCACGAAGTCTACGTGGCCCCGGGAGCGGCGACGACGGCAGTGCCCGGTGGGGGAGCGGTGGGGTCGCTCCGGGGCGGGGGAGTGCGAGTCGTGGCTAGGAGCGCGATACCGCGGCGTCGAGCACGCGCTGCGCCTCGACGCGGTCCTTGGCGCGGCGGCGGTCCTCCAGGACGGAGGTCCAGGCGTTCCGGCGGGCGGTCCGCTGGCCGCCGCTCATGAGCAGCGACTCGATGGCACGGAGTGCATCGGTGAATGACGGGATCGCGGTGGCGCGAACGGGTGCGGCCTGCATGATGGAGGTCCCCCCTCGGATCGGCGGCTCTGGGTCAGGGTGTACGTGGCGTAAGACCAGGGTCACTGTTCGGTGTTACCAGGGCGTGACTGACCGGTCAAACGTCAATGAAGCCTTGATGTGATGCCCGAAAAGCGCGACGCGGCCCCGATGTGCCCGCTAGCTGCGGGGATGGTCGGGGCCGCGTCAATCGGCCACTACCGGACGGTAGTCGCTTGTGCGCGGATTCACACGCAGGGAACTGGCACGCAGTGCCATGTCCATCAGTGAGGGCGGGATCAGACGGCCTGCGAGGCGACGTACGTGCCTCGCTTCTCGACGGCCATCTGGTACAGCCGGCCGGCGCGGTACGAGGAACGCACCAGCGGGCCGGACATCACGCCCGAGAAGCCGATCTGCTCGGCCTCCTCCTTCAGCTCCACGAACTCGTTCGGCTTGACCCAGCGCTCCACGGGGTGGTGGCGGACGCTCGGGCGCAGGTACTGCGTGATGGTGATCAGCTCGCAGCCGGCCTCGTGCAGCTGCTTGAGCGCCTCGCTGACCTCCTCGCGGGTCTCGCCCATGCCGAGGATGAGGTTGGACTTCGTCACCAGGCCGTAGTCGCGGGCCGCGGTGATGACCTTCAGGGAGCGCTCGTAGCGGAAGCCGGGGCGGATGCGCTTGAAGATCCGGGGGACCGTCTCGACGTTGTGGGCGAAGACCTCGGGGCGGGAGGCGAAGACCTCCTCCAGCAGCTCCGGTACGGCGTTGAAGTCGGGGGCGAGCAGCTCGACCTTGGTGTGGCCGCCCTCGCGGCCGGCGGTCTGCTGGTGGATCTGGCGGACCGTCTCGGCGTACAGCCAGGCACCGCCGTCCTCCAGGTCGTCGCGGGCGACGCCGGTGATGGTGGCGTAGTTCAGGTCCATGGTGACCACGGACTCGCCCACGCGGCGGGGCTCGTCGCGGTCGAGCGCCTCGGGCTTGCCCGTGTCGATCTGGCAGAAGTCGCAGCGCCGGGTGCACTGGTCGCCGCCGATGAGGAAGGTGGCCTCGCGGTCCTCCCAGCACTCGTAGATGTTCGGGCAGCCGGCTTCCTGGCAGACCGTGTGCAGGCCCTCGCTCTTCACGAGGCTCTGCATCTTCGTGTACTCGGGACCCATTTTCGCCCGGGTCTTGATCCACTCGGGCTTGCGCTCGATGGGGGTCTGGCTGTTGCGGACCTCCAGGCGCAGCATCTTGCGTCCGTCGGGTGCGACTGCGGACACATCGGCTCCCTGTAGCTTCGATTCTTCGGCGTACACCAGGGTACGCCCGTGATTATCGGCCCCCGCGTCGAGGCCAACCTGAGGGCTTCGGGGTGCATTCCCCTGCCCGGGGTGCGCCGGGATTTTTTTCGCCCCCGCCGCCCCTACCCGTCCCGTCTCCAGGGGCTCCGCCCCTTCGACCCCGCCCGGGGGGCTGGCTCGGCCCCCTCGGACCCCTGCGGGGCTCGGCCCCTGCACCCCGCCAGGGGGCTCCGCCCCCTCGGACCCCCGCGGGGCTCGGCCCCTGCACCCCGTCGGGGCTTCGTCCGTTCGGGCCTCCGCTGGGGCTTCGTCCGTTCGGGCCCCCGTTGGGGCTTCGTCCCTTCGGGCCTCCGCTGGGGCTTCGTCCCTTCGGGCCTCCGCTGGGGCTTCGTCCCTTCGGGCTCCCGTTGGGGCATCGTCCCTTCGGGCTCCCGCTGGGGCTTCCCCCCTCGGACCCCCGCCGGGGCTCCGCCACGGACCCCGCTCCTCAAACGTCGGAGGGGCTGAATCTTTCAGGGGCGGCTGGGGCGAGAACATGTGCTTCGGTGGCCCGCCGGGCTACGCCGAGGCCCGTTCGATCTCGCGCGGCTTCAGCTCCGCGTTCTCCAGGACGTCCCGCAGATGCCGTTCCGCCACCGGCAGGACCTCCGCGATCGTCACGTCTCGCTTCAGCTCGTTCGCCAGCGACGTGACGCCCGCGTCACGGATCCCGCACGGGATGATCCTGTCGAACCACGCGTTGTCCGGGTTCACGTTCAGCGCGAAGCCGTGCATCGTGACGCCCTTGGCGACGCGGATGCCGATCGCCGCGATCTTGCGGTCCTCCCGGCGCTGGCCGGCGTTGGAGGGGGCGTACTCCGGGCCGTTCAACCGCGGGTCGAACTCCTCGTCCGTCAACCGAGGGTCGAAGTCCAGCGACAGCCCGCCCAGCGACGGCCGCTGCTCCACCGGGTCGCCGAGGACCCATACGCCGCTGCGGCCCTCGACCCGGGTGGTCTCCAGGCCGAACTCCGCGCACGTGCGGATCAGCGCCTCCTCCAGACGCCGGACGTGCGCCACCACGTCCACCGGGCGCGGGAGCTTCTGGATCGGGTAGCCCACCAGCTGGCCCGGGCCGTGCCAGGTGATCTTGCCGCCGCGGTCCACGTCGATCACCGGCGTGCCGTCCAGGGGGCGCTCGTCGTCCGCCGTGCGCCGGCCCGCCGTGTAGACCGGGGGGTGCTCAAGGAGCAGGCAGGTGTCCGGGATCTCGTCCGCGAAGCGGGCGGCGTGCACCCGGCGCTGCTCGTCCCAGGCCTCCTGGTACTCGACGGCCTGAGCCCCGAACCCCATACGGACGAACCGCAACTCACTCACGGCAAGCGCCTCCCTAGAAGCTTCGTAAGGCGCGAAAGGCGCCCACGCCACTGTACGTCCCCCCGCCGAACCGGTGCCGTCCGGTCGCGCCCGTCAGCCCGATCGAGTAATCCTCACACGATCGGATGAAAGGGCAGTGAACTGTGCGATCGCGTGCTCACTCTCCGCTACATTCGCGCCGTCCACGTGGCCATAAGGGCTGTTCACAGGCGATCCGGGTACCGCGGCGACCGGGGGAGGCACCTGCCCCTCCCCGAGGCCGCCGCAGAGGCCCGAAAGGCAGGAGACCGCACCGCAGATGACGGAACGACCCGCGCAGCGCACCCCCAACCGACAGCTCGCCGCGCTCATCGCAGAAGCGGGGTTCTCCAACGCAGGTCTCGCCCGTCGCGTCGACCAGCTAGGCCTCGAACACGGGCTCGATCTCAGATACGACAAGACATCCGTGACGCGATGGCTGCGCGGACAGCAGCCGCGCGGCACCACACCCGCGCTCATCGCCGAGGTGTTCACGCGGCGGCTCGGACGCCGGCTCACCGCACAGGACCTCGGGCTCGACGCCTGTGCCCCGGTGTACGCGGGCCTGGAGTTCGCCGCCACCCCCGAGGAGGCCGTCGACATCGTCAGCGGGCTGTGGCGCAAGGACTCCGGCAGCCACGCCGAGCTGCGCAAGATCGCCTTCACCCCGGCCGGGCTCGTCGTGCCCAGCCGGGACTGGCTGATCGGCCGGGCCGACGACAAGGTGACCCGCGGTGAGGCCGCCCCCCGCGTCCCCGCCCAGGGCCGCCCCGTCGTGCCCCGGCAGCGCGGCCAGTCCGAGCGGGGTGCCGGCCAGAAGGTCAGCGGTGGTGACATCGCCGCGCTGCGCTCGGTCGGCGAACTCTTCCGCGCCCTCGACCACGCCTACGGCGGCGGCCACGCCCGCCAGGCGCTCGTGCGCTACCTGGAGCACGAGGCCGAGCCGATGCTCCGCGGGACCTACGGTGAGCAGACGGGCCGCCGCCTGTTCGCGGCGGCCGCCGATCTGACCCGGCTCGCGGGCTGGACGTCGTACGACATCGGCGCGCACGGTCTCGCCCAGCGCTACTTCGTCCAGGCACTGCGGCTCGCGCAGGCGGCCGGGGACCGGATGTACGGGGCGTATGTGCTGGTCACGATGAGCCGTCAGGCCGTCTACCTCGGCCACGGGCGCGAGGCCGTGCAACTCGCGCGCGTGGCGCAGCAGGGCGTCGGTACCTCGGCGCCGCCCGTCGTCCAGGCGCTGCTGCACGCCGTCGAGGCGCGCGGACACGGCGTGCTCGGCGAGGTACGGGCGTGCACGGCCTCGCTGGTGCGGGCCGAGCGGGCACTGGAGTCCGCCCGGACCGGCGACGAAGCCCCGTACTGGGCACGGTTCTTCGACGAGGCGCAGCTCGCCGACGAGTTCGGACACTGCCACCGGGACCTGCAGCAGTACCGGGCCGCGGTCCAGCACGCCGAGCGCTCGCTGCAGCTGCGGGCGCCCGGCTACGCCCGTAGCCGGCTGTTCTGCCGGGTCGTGCTCGCCACGGCGCGGCTCGGCCTCGGCGAGCTGGACCAGGCCTGCCTGTTGGCGGCCGAGGCCGCCGGGCAGGCCTCGGAGATGCGGTCGGTGCGGGCGGTCGAGTACGTACGCGACTTCGAGCGCCGCCTGGAGCCGTACAGGGACGCGGCGCCGGTGCGCGGCTACCGCGACAAGGTCGCGGCGCTGCACTGAGCCCCAGGCCCTGTCGTCGAACTCCCGCCTGCCCGGCAACGGGAGTTCGACGGCAGGAGCCAAGTGGGTTCGCTGATCTCCGGTGCGGTTCGACAGCGCCCCAAAGGGGCGCGGGGAACTGCGCGACCAGCCACAACGCGCTCGCAGGTGACGGACCTCCTTCCAGCGGAGCGCCTAGGCCGCCGTGCGCAGCGGTTCCGCGATGTTCATCGGGCCCGCGCCCAGGTCCGCGAGCACGGCGGACGCGGCCCGGCGTCCGGAGTGCAGCGCGCCCTGGACCGTGCTCGTGTCGCGGTGGTCGCCGCACACGTACAGCCCGGCCAGCAGCCGTACCGGCCGGCGCCGGTCGTGCGGTGGCCGCATCGCCGGCACGGCCCGTGCGGTGTGGCGCACGGCGAGCGTCTCCCAGCGCGCGGTCGAAGTGCCGTACAGGCGCGCCAGGTGGGCCCGTACGGCGCCGTCGACGTCGTCGGGCGGCGGACCGAGGACCGTCGAGGAGATCAAGGCGCGGCCCGCGGGCGCCCGGGACGGGTCCACGTGGCTGACGACCGCGGTGTGCGCCACCGGCCCGCCGCGGTCCGCGTCGAGCAGCAGCGACGCACCGGTCGACGGCGGCTCGTCCGTGGTGTGGTGGACGACGGTGACGGGATGGAAGTCCGGCACCCGCAGACCGGGCAGCAGCTCGGCGGCGGTGTGCGCGTCGGTGGCCACCAGAACGGCGGCGCAGCGGAATTCACCGTGCTCGGCGGTGGTCACCGAGGTGGTGGAGACCGAGGTCACCCGGACCCCCGTGTGCACCGTACCCGGCGGCAGCGCCCGTGCCAGCAGCTCCGGCAGGACCTCCGCCCCGCCCTCCGGTACGCACAGCCGGCCGCTCGCGAAGGCGTGCAGCGCGAGGTCGGCGCAGCGGCTCGACGTGGTCAGTTCCGGGTCGCACAGCAGGGCGGCGAGCAGCGGCCGCAGAAAGCCGTCCACGGTACGGGCGGGGATCCCACGGGCCGCGAGCGCGCGCCCCGCGGGCAACTCGGGCCGGGCCAGCAGCCGTTCCAGGGGCGTGGCGGCGATCCGCGCGAGCTCGGCGCGCAGCCTCAGGGGCGCGACGATGCGGAGGGGGCGTGGGGATCCCCCCGTTCGAGCGAAGCCGAGAAGGGGGGAGCGCGGCGGCCCGAAGGACTGGGCACGGTCGCCGGCCTGGTCCATGGCACCGCCGAGCGGCCCGTCGGACCGCCACTCGGCCGAGCGCGCCCCCGCTGCCCTCGACCGCGCCGTCCGCGGCCCGATCGACCGCACTCCCGGCAGCCGCGCCCCGGGCGCATCGCTTCCCGCTCCGGGCGCGGGCGTTACGCGGGGAGCACTTGCCAGGGCGCGTACAGCGCTGAGTGCGCTCCGTGCGCCCCCCGCGCCCCCTCCCGTCAAGGGGGCGCCCACGCGGTGATGTCGCCCCTCGCTGTGCACCAGGACGCCCGGCGCGAAGGGGCGCAGGACGAGCTCGTCGAGCCCTGGGGTCAGGCACAGTTCGGGATACGACGTGGACAGGAGCTGTCCGATGCGGTCGAGCCGGAAGCCGTCGACCTTCTCGGTCGACATGCGGCCGCCGACGCAGTGGGCGGCCTCGACGACTGCGGTCGTCACTCCTGCGCTGGTCAGCCGGTGGGCCGCCGCGAGGCCGGCGACCCCGGCCCCCACGATGACGACGTCCGCCTGATACACGGGCTCTAGCACGTGCCCCTCCTCGAGGTTGTGCGGCCGGTGGAGACGTCATGCCCCCAACAGACGTGAGGAATACCCGAGTTCGAATCGAGGGTAGGTTCGGCGACGGTCAAGGGGAGTCGCGCATGAACAGGGCACGGTCGCACGGCGGTCGCATATGGTCGAAAACGGGAACCCCGGGTCGCCGTTGCCGGCACCGGGGCGCCGTCCGGAGCTACCGCCGGAACACTCCGGGACTACTGCCGCAGGGCCGCCCGAAGCGCCTCCTCGATGTCCGGGAACGTGAACGAGAAACCGGACTCCACAAGGCGCGTCGGCAGCACCCGCGCGCTGCCGAGCACGTCCCCGGCCATCTCGCCGAGCGCGGCCCGCAACACCGGCGCGGGCACCGAGAAGAGCGTCGGACGGTGCAGCACGCGCCCCATCGCCGCCGTGATCTCACTGTTCGTCAGCGGCTCGGGAGCCGTCAGATTGAACGGCCCGGACAGCCCCTCGGTGGAGATGAGATGGCGGATCGCCGCGACCTCGTCGTACAGCGAGATGTACGACCAGTACTGGCGCCCGTCGCCCATCCGCCCGCCGAGCCCCGCCTGGAACAGCGGGAACAGCCGCCCCCAGGCACCGCCCCCGCGGGCCACCACCAGGCCCGTGCGCACGAACACCGTGCGGACGCCCGCCGCCCGCGCGGCCGCCGCCGCCTCTTCCCACTCCACGCACAGCGAGGGCAGGAAGCCGTCCCCGGGCGGTGCCTCCTCGTCGACCGCCCGGTCCCCGGTGTCGCCGTAGTAGCCGATCGCACTGCCGCTCACGAACACACGCGGCGGCTCGGGCAGGGAGGCCACGGCCTGCGCGAGCGCCTCCGTGCCGAGCACCCGGCTGTCGCGCAGCGTCTTCTTGTACGCGTCCGTCCAGCGGCGGTCGCCGACCCCGGCCCCCGCCAGATTGACCACGGCGTCGCACCC
Organism: Streptomyces sp. CGMCC 4.7035; assembly: GCF_031583065.1. Lineage (GTDB taxonomy): Bacteria > Actinomycetota > Actinomycetes > Streptomycetales > Streptomycetaceae > Streptomyces > Streptomyces yaanensis. The sequence goes on along the minus strand of NZ_CP134053.1, from coordinate 6,181,260 downwards.
GGCGAGCCCGGCCGTGTCCACATACTGCCCTTCGGGATCCCAGCAGACCTCGTCTTCGCTCCGGGCCCCGCGGCGCACCAGGCGCACCACCTCGTGCCCGTCCGCGACCAGCGACCGCACCAGGGCACTGCCGATGAGACCGGACGCACCGGCCACGGCGATTCGGGAACGTTCCATGTGCCCATCCTGCACGCCGTGCCCCTCCCGCACGCCGCACCCCTCGCCCGACCCGCCCGGCCACCCCGAAACCACCGGGCAGGTCGTCGGACCCCCGCCGTACAGTGACCCTCATGCCGATTCCGCACATACGTCTGGCCACGTCCGACGACGAGGAGGTACTCGGTCGGCTGGACCGTGACACCTGGTCTCCGCTGCACGCCGTCCAGCCGCGCCCTCAGCCGCCGTACCAGCCCTTCTTCAACGAGCGGTTCGGGCCGCGGGACCACCTCGTCGCCGAGCTCGACGGCGCGGTCGTCGGCTACATCAAGCTGGCGTTCCCGACGCCGCTGGCGTGCAACTCCCACGTCCGGCAGATCCAGGGACTGGCCGTCGCCGACGAGGCGCGCGGCGCCGGGATCGGCCGGGCGTTGCTGCGCGCCGCGCAGGACGAGGCCCGGCGGCGCGGAGCGCGCCGCATCACCCTGCGCGTCCTCGGACACAACGCCCCGGCCCGGGGGCTCTACGAGTCCGAGGGGTTCGTGGTGGAGGGGATCCTCCCCGAGGAGTTCCTGATCGAGGGCGAGTACGTCGACGACGTGCTCATGGGGCGCTCCCTGTAACGCTCGGGCGTTCGCTGGACCTTCGGGCGTTCCCTGGACCCTCGGGCACTTCCCGTGACTCAGGACGTGACGAGGTCGCCCGTGTCCACCGGCGTCGTGGCCCGCGTCGCGCGCTTCGCGTCGCTCGCGACCTCGGCCGCCGTCAGGACGTACCCCGTCTCCTGGTCCGAGGTGGAGCGGGCGAAGACCACGCCGTAGACCTCGCCGTCGGTGGTGAGCAGCGGGCCGCCGGAGTTGCCGGGCAGGACCGTCGAGCGGATCGAGTAGATCTCCCGGGTGACGGTGTCCGTGCTGTAGATGTTCTGGCCGTTGGCGCGGATCCGGTTCGCGACCGTCGCGGCCCGCAGCGTCAGGTCTCCGTCCTGCGGATACCCCGCGACCACGGCCGCGTCGCCCCGCTCCGCGCCGTCGTCGAAGCGCAGGACAGGCGCGTGCAGATCGGGCACGTACAGCACGGCCACGTCCCGCTCGGGGTCGAAGAGCACCACCCGGGCCCTGTACGCGGGACCGACGCCGCCGATCCGTACGGCCGGGTCGTCGATGCCCGCCACCACATGGGCGTTGGTCATCACGTGCCGCGCCGCGTACACGAAGCCGCTGCCCTCGCGGCCCTGGTCGCCCGCGGCGCCCTCGATCTTGACCGTGCTGAGCTTGGCGGCGTTCGTCGCGCTCGCCGTGACGTTGTCCCCGGAGGGCTTGGCGACCCCGGTCGCCGGTTCGTTCTCGAAGGGGTTGAAGACCTGCGGGAAGCCCGCCTGGGTGAGCGCGGACGTGGCCCGGGAGAACCAGGTCGGGGTGGTGTCCGGCATCGCGTTCTGCACGGCGCCCAGCAGCCTGGAGTCCCGTATCGCCTCCGTGACCAGCGGGGAGGAGGAGGCACCGAGGACGCTCGCGGCCACCCACGCCACGAGCAGCACGGCCAGCGTGTTCGCCGCGGCCCCACCGATCCCGTCGGCCACCCGCAGCGGCCCGCGGTCCAGTTCGCGCCGCAGCTTCAGCGCGAGGCGAGCCGCCAGCTCATGGCCCACCACCGCCGGGACCAGCACCGTGCACACGGCGGCCACGGTCGCCGCCGTCGTCCCCCGCGCCACCAGGTTCATCACCCACGGCAGGACCCACACCCCGACGACGGCACCGCCCACGAAACCGGCCAGGGAGACGCAGCCGGCCACCAGTCCGCGCCGATAGCCGGACGCGGCGTAGGCCAGGATCACCAGCATCAGCAGGATGTCGAGCAGGTCCACGGAGCCGCCTTTCTCTGGGACCCCCTAGTACGCGCGGCGGGAGCGCAGTGATCAGCCGCGCGCGCGTACGCCCGGAAATCGGCCACGCACGCGTCGACCTGTAAAAACGCCGTGGAACGGGACGATGGTTCCGCCAGGTGGCACACCACACATCGCGGATGCGGGGGAGGGGACCGACAGTGGGTCCATGCGTGTCTTGCGAAGATCGCGGGGGGCCGAGAAGAGGCGTGCGGTACGGATTCCGGGCGCCGCCCTGATGCTGCTCGGCTGTCTGCCCGGGTTCGCCGCCGTCCTCGCGTTGGTGCTGTGCGCCTCCGGGGTCGAACGCACGGTGGCGCTCCAGCCCTCGCAGCCGGTCGAGGCCCGCTCCGCCGTCCTGCACCCGGCGCCGAAACCACGCATCGTGCCGAGGACGGTCTGGGCGGACGCCACCACCCGCAACCAGCCGCCCCCGCGCTACGACGACAAGGTCGTCGCGGTCTTCGTGCACCACACCGACTCGCCCAACGGCTACAAGTGCGCCGACGCGCCCCGCATCATCCGCTACCTGTACACGGGCCAGAGGGGCGCCCGCCAGTGGGACGACATCGGCTACAACTTCCTCGTCGACCGCTGCGGCACGATCTACGAGGGCCGCGCGGGCGGCATCGACCGCCCCGTCACCGGCGCCCACACCCAGGGCTTCAACCACCGCACGGCGGGCATCGCCGCCATCGGCACCTTCACACAGGGCATCGCGGTGCCCAAGGCGATGACCGACGCGATCGCCGCCCTGGCCGCCTGGAAGCTGGGCCTCGCGGACATCGACCCGCGCACCCGGGTCCGGCTCGTCTCCAGCAACGGCCTGAGCCGGTACAAGGCGGGCACGGCGGCCATGCTGCCCGCGCTCGCCGGCCACAACGACGGCTATATGACGAGCTGTCCCGGAGCGGCCCTCAGCGCCCTCCTGCCGGCCATCAGGGAGCAGGCGGCGCGGCTGCAAGGCCGGGGGCATGACGGGCCCCCGAGCATGGCCCCGAGCACGCCGACGAGCAAGACCCCGAGTACGGCCACGAGCACGCCCACGAGCACGGCCCCGAATACGCCCACGAGCACGCCGTCGAGCACGGCCCACAAGAAGCCGTGACGTCCGTCCTTGAAGCCCGGCCCACAGCGAGCTGTGACGAGCCGTGACGCCTTCGACCAGGGAGGCCCACGAGGCCCGCGACAAGACCCACAGGAACGCCACAGGCCGTACGCAGAGTCCTCAGATCCCCGCGCCCTACGGTTTCGAAGCAAGCCGACCGGAGGTGGGGATCATGAGCAGCAGCAGTCGTACGGAGACGAAGAAGACGAGCACGTGGGCCGGGGCCGTGCGCAACCCCTGGGCGGTGGTCTGCGCGGTGGCGACGGTCGTCCTCGGCCCGGCGGCGGCCACGGCGTCCGCCCTCGACCAGGCCAACAGGGCCCCGATGTACCACGCGGCCCCGCACGACCGGGCGCCCGGACACCTCTTCGCGGGCGCCGGTCAGGCCCAGGCCTACCTTCCCTCGGACTCCACCCGCCGACGCGTGGCGTGAGCGGCGGGGCGACCGGGGCGCCGACCGCGCCTCAGCCCTTGAACCGTTCCCAGAGCCTCGGGTAGCGCTCGGCGAGCGCGGATTCGTCCTCCAGGTCGAACGCCGTCCCCTCCGGCTCGGAGGGCGCCGGCGGGATGCCCAGGTCGGGCGCCACGGTGCCGGTGAGCTGCTCGTACGCCTCGTCCGCCGCGTAACCGAGCTCCTCGCCGTCCCCGTCGACCTCCTCGTCGAAGTCCTCCAGGAGGTCCGCGAGCGAGTCCGGGTCGTGCACGGCACCCTCGAAGACCTCCCGGCCCTGGCCGATCAGCCAGCACCGGAAGAAGTCGAACGCGTCGTCGCTCGCCCCGTCGAGCAGCACCCAGGCGGCGCCCCACAGGTCCCAGCGGTAGGCGCGGTTGTACCGGGCCTCGAAGTGCCGGGCGAAGTCCAGGATCTGCTCCGGGTCCAGCTCAAGCAGCCGCTCCACGAGCAGGTCCGCCTGATCCTCCGGGTCGCCCTCGGCTGCCTCGCGGCTCGCGTCCACCAGCTCCCAGAACTCCGTCTCGTCCATCACGGGACCAGCATCGGCCCTGAACGGGTGGGGCGCACGTGGAGTGCGGCGGATCGTCAGGGGGCGTACAGCCCCGCGAGCCGTATCGCGTCGCCCGCGAAGCGCGTCCGCAGCCCCTGGGGGGACAGCACCTCGACCTCCGCGCCCAGCGCCGTGAGTTGGGTGTGCGCGACCTCCTCGGATTCCACCGGCAGGGTCAGCGTCACCCAGCCGTCCTCGTCCGGGGCGCCCGCGGTCCTCAGCGCCTCCCGGGCGGAGAGGGGATCGACGGCGTACGGCAGCCTCCGCACGCCGTCCCCGGACAGCCGCACCACGACCTCGGCCCGCAGGACGGACCGCGCGAACTGCTCGGCCCGTTCCTCCCAGAAGGCCGGCAGATCGAACTCCTCGGCCCGGGCGAACCGCTCCTCCCCGGCGTCCACGGCCGTGAAGCGGTCGATGCGGTACACCCGGAAGGAACCGGAGGAACTCTGCCCCGCCACCCGCGCGCACAGGTACCAGACACCCGCCTTGAGCACGAGCCCGTACGGTTCCAGGTCCCGCTCCACCACGTCCTCGCCGCGCCGGTATCGCGCGGTGATCCGCCGGTCGTCCCACACCGCGTCCGCGACCGCCGGCAGCAGCCGCGGAGTCCCGGGCTCCGTGAACCAGGCGGGCGCGTCCAGATGGAACCGCTGCGTCGCCGTACGGGAGGCGTCACGGAGGGAGGGAAGAAGGGCGGCGGACACCTTCAGGCGGGCCGCTGAGGCCGCGTCCTCAAGCCCCATCTCGCGCAGCGCCCCGGGTACGCCACTGAGGAACAGCGCCTCGGCCTCGCCGCGCGCGAGCCCGGTCAGCCGTGTGCGGTACCCGCCGATCAGCCGGTAACCGCCGGCCCGCCCCCGGTCGGCGTACACCGGAACCCCCGCCTCCGACAGCGCCTGCGCGTCCCGTGTGACGGTCCGCTCGGACACCTCCAGCTCCCGGGCCAGCTCGGCGGCGGTCATGGAGGGCCGGGACTGGAGCAACAGCACCATTTTGATGAGACGGGCGGCACGCATGGGCTCATGATGCCGGGCACCACCGACAGCGAAGGCGGCACCGGCAGCGAAGGCGGCACCGGCAGCGAAGGCGGCACCGACAGCGAAGGCGCCACCGACAGGGCAGGCGCCACCGACAGCGAAGGGGCACGGCGGCTGCCGTGCCCCTTCACCGAATTCACCGGACCGCCGGCCTCACAGGCCGTACTTGTCCCGCGCTTCCTTCACGGCCGTGGCCTTCACCTCGCCGCGCTTGGCGAGCTGCGCCAGCGCCGCGACGACGATCGACTGGGCGTCGACGCCGAAGTGGCGGCGGGCCGCCTCACGGGTGTCCGAGAGGCCGAAGCCGTCGGCGCCCAGCGAGGAGTAGTCCTGCTCGACCCACTGCGCGATCTGGTCCGGGACCTGGCGCATGTAGTCGGAGACCGCGAGCACCGGACCCTCGGCGCCCTGAAGGGCCTGACGCACGTACGGGACGCGCTCCTCGCCCCGCAGCAGCGCCGCGTCCGCCTCCAGGGCGTCGCGCCGCAGCTCGGTCCAGGACGTCGCCGACCACACGTCCGCCGCGACACCCCACTCCTCGGCGAGCAGCTTCTGCGCCGTCAGCGCCCAGTGGATCGCCGTGCCGGAGCCCAGCAGCTGGATGCGCGGGGCGTTGGCGGCCGGGGAAAGCCCCGCCGACTCGGCCGTGTTGAAGCGGTACAGGCCCTTGACGATGCCCTCGTCGATGCCGAGACCCGACGGCTTGGCGGGCTGCGGCAGCGGCTCGTTGTAGACCGTGAGGTAGTAGAAGACGTTCTGGTCCTCGCCCGGGGCCGCCTCGCCGTACATACGGCGCAGGCCGTCCTTGACGATCGTCGCGATCTCGTACGCGAACGCCGGGTCGTACGTCAGCGCGGCCGGGTTCGTGGCCGCGATCACCGGCGAGTGGCCGTCGGCGTGCTGGAGGCCTTCACCGGTCAGCGTCGTGCGGCCGGCCGTGGCGCCGACGAGGAAGCCGCGGCCGAGCTGGTCGCCGAGCTGCCACATCTGGTCGGCCGTGCGCTGCCAGCCGAACATCGAGTAGAAGATGTAGAAGGGGATCATCGCCTCGCCGTGCGTCGCGTACGCGGTCGACGCGGCGATGAAGTCGGCCATCGAACCGGCCTCGGTGATCCCCTCGTTGAGGATCTGGCCGTTCTTGGCCTCCTTGTAGTACATCAGCTGGTCGCGGTCGACCGGCTCGTACGTCTGGCCCTTGGGTGAGTAGATGCCCAGGGACGGGAAGAGGCTCTCCATGCCGAAGGTGCGCGCCTCGTCCGGGACGATCGGCACCCAGCGCTTGCCGGTCTCCTTCTCGCGGACCAGGTCCTTGACGAGGCGGACGAAGGCCATCGTGGTCGCCACGTTCTGCGAGCCGGAGCCCTTGTCGAAGGAGGCGAACGCCTTCTCGGCGGGGGCCGGCAGCGGCGCCAGCGCGTGCGTACGGCGGGCAGGGGCCGGACCGCCGAGGGCCGCGCGGCGCTCCTGGAGGTAGCGGACCTCGGGGGAGTCGGCGCCCGGGTGGCCGTAGGGGACCACACCGTCGACGAACTTGCTGTCGGGGATGGGGAGTTCGAGCAGGTCGCGCATCGTCTTGAACTCGTCCACCGTCAGCTTCTTCATCTGGTGGTTGGCGTTCTTCGACGCGAAGCCCTGGCCGAGCGTGAAGCCCTTGACCGTCTGGGCCAGGATGACCGTCGGGGCACCCTTGTGCTCCAGGGCCGCCTTGTACGCGGCGTACACCTTGCGGGCCTCGTGGCCGCCACGGGAGAGGTGGAAGCACTCGAGGATCTTGTCGTCGCTCAGCAGCTTCGCCATCTCGACGAGCGCCGGGTCCTTGCCGAAGAAGTCCTCGCGGATGTAGGCGGCGTCGCGGGTCTGGTACGTCTGGACCTGCGCGTCCGGTACCTCACGCAGGCGGCGTACGAGCGCGCCGGTGGTGTCGAGCTGGAACAGCTCGTCCCAGGCCGAGCCCCACAGCGTCTTGATGACGTTCCAGCCGGCACCGCGGAACTGGGCCTCCAGCTCCTGCACGATCTTGAAGTTGGCGCGGACCGGGCCGTCGAGGCGCTGCAGGTTGCAGTTGATGACGAAGGTGAGGTTGTCGAGGCCTTCGCGGGAGGCGAGCGCCAGGGCCGCCGTCGACTCGGGCTCGTCCATCTCGCCGTCGCCCAGGAACGCCCACACGTGGGACGTGGAGACGTCCTTGATGCCGCGGTTGGTGAGATAGCGGTTGAAGCGCGCCTGGTAGATGGCGGAGAGCGGACCGAGACCCATGGAGACGGTCGGGAACTCCCACAGCCAGGGCAGCCGACGCGGGTGCGGGTACGACGGCAGGCCGTTGCCGCCAGCCTCCTGGCGGAAGTTGTCCAGGTGGGCCTCGTTCAGGCGGCCGTCGAGGAACGCGCGGGCGTAGATGCCGGGGGAGGCGTGGCCCTGGATGTACAGCTGGTCGCCGGAGCCGGCGGCGTCGCCGGAGTCCTTGCCCTTGAAGAAGTGGTTGAAGCCGGTCTCGTAGAGCCAGGCGGCGGAGGCGAAGGTGGCGATGTGGCCGCCGACGCCGTGTTTCGAGCCACGGGTCACCATCGCGGCCGCGTTCCAGCGGTTCCACGCGGTGATCCGGGCCTCCATGGCCTCGTCACCGGGCGCGGCCGGCTCGGCGGCGGTGGGGATGGTGTTGACGTAGTCCGTTTCGAGGAGCTTGGGCAGCGCGACGCCGCCCGCCTCAGCGCGCTCCAGCGTGCGGCGCATCAGGTACGCGGCACGGTGCGGCCCGGCCGCCTTGGTGACGGCGTCCAGGGAGGCCTGCCATTCGGCGGTCTCCTCGGGGTCGCGGTCCGGGAGCTGGTCGAGCTCGCTCGGCTGGATGGCGTTGGGGTCGGTCATGTCGCCGCCTTCCTCAGTCGAAGGGGGTTCCCTATGAGGGTTTTGGGGGGTGCCCTTGGTCTTTGGCAGGACAGGGCGAGGGCTTGGGTAGAAGCCCGTCGGCGACTGTAACTCCCTGATCGATGATCGATCAAAGGGGAGGCCCCAAAATCTGTTGATTTCGAGAAAGTCGGCACGGGGTGTCTTCGCCGAAGGCACGGGGTGCCGCTGTTTTCGCAGGTAGAGAATGCGTTTGAGCGGAGGTCCGCTCAAGGTCACGCCTGCGGCGCGCAGCCGAGGACGTGGGCCTTCACCAGCTCGGCGATCCGCGGGTCGTGGCGACGGAACGCCTGGACCAGTTCCTCGTGCTCCTCCGCGTACGACTGCTGCACCGTGCCCAGCCACCGGATCGACAGGGCGGTGAACACCTCGATGCCCAGCCCCTCCCAGGTGTGCAGCAGCACCGAGTTCCCGGCCGCCCGCACCAGTTCCCGGTGGAAGGCCACCGTGTGCCGCACCTGCGCCGTCCCGTCCGACGCGCGGTCCGCCTCGTACAGCGCCGCGACGTGCGGCTCCAGCGCGGAGCAGTCCTCCGCCAGCCTCTCCGCCGCCAGTTCCGCCGCTATGGCCTCCAGGCCTGCCCGGACGGGGTAGCTCTCCTCCAGGTCGGCCGCCGTCAGGTTCCGCACCCGTACGCCCTTGTTGGGTGCCGACTCGATCAGCCGCAGTGACTCCAGCTCGCGCAGCGCCTCCCGCACTGGGGTCTGGCTGACCTCCAGTTCGGTCGCGATCCGCCGCTCGACGATCCGCTCGCCCGGCTTCCAGCGCCCGCTGACGATCCCTTCCACGATGTGCTCGCGGATCTGTTCGCGCAGCGAGTGGACGACGGGCGTGGTCATGAAGGCTCCTTAGGCGGGGACTCAGATCCAATGCTGTGGCCCGGGGGGCCTCGTTGCGGGGTGGCGGTCGGGCGGCGGGCGGGACCCTGGGGCGTTTGACGTTTAGACAATAAGGCCGTATCCCGCCGCGGGAGGGGCGCATGGGGGCGCTTTCGCGCAGGTGAGACGAGACTTACACGCCCCGGAATGTGCCCCGTGAGCGCGGTGCCGGGCAAGGGCCTGTACCGGACGTATCGCCTGCGCGGTCACGGCGGCTGTGATGGCGGCGGTCGTGGCGGTCGCGGGTGCCGGCCGAGCGGGTCGGGGAAGTACAAGCCGGACCGCACGAAGATCAAGAAGGTCAGGAGCATGCCCGGGACGGCCTCGACGCCCGGCACCTGCTGAGGCGCGACGTTCTGAAGGCTGCGGAAACGCGGTGCCCCCGCCCGGAGAACTCCGGACGGGGGCACCGTACAAGCGGCTGGAGCTGAGGGCTCAGGGGCCTCAGAGGCCGAGCTCGACTTCTCGTTGAGATCCTCGGCCTCCAGAGGCCGCCGGAATCAGAGGCCGAGCTCGACCTCGAACTCGCCCGCCTCCAGGATCGCCTTGACCGCGGTCAGGTAGCGGGCCGCGTCGGCGCCGTCCACCAGACGGTGGTCGTAGGACAGCGTCAGGTACGTCATGTCGCGGACGCCGATGACCGTACCCTCCTCCGTCTCGATGACGGCCGGGCGCTTGACCGTGGCGCCGATGCCGAGGATCGCGACCTGGCCCGGCGGCACGATGATCGTGTCGAACAGGGCACCGCGCGAACCGGTGTTGCTGATGGTGAAGGTCGCGCCGGACAGCTCGTCCGGGGTGATCTTGTTGCCGCGGACCTTGCCCGCCAGTTCGGCCGTGGCCTTGGCGATGCCGGCGATGTTGAGGTCACCGGCGTACTTGATGACCGGGGTCATCAGGCCCTTCTCGGAGTCCACCGCGATACCGATGTTCTCGGTGTCGAAGTAGGTGATCGTGCCCTCGGCCTCGTTGATCTTGGCGTTGATGACCGGGTGGGCCTTCAGCGCCTGGGCCGCCGCCTTCACGAAGAACGGCATCGGGGAGAGCTTGACGCCCTCACGCGCGGCGAACGAGTCCTTGGCCTGGGCGCGCAGGCGCATCAGGCGGGTGACGTCGACCTCGACGACCGAGGACAGCTGGGCCTGCTCGTGCAGGGCCTTGACCATGTTGTCGCCGATGACCTTGCGGATCCGCGGCATCTTGACGGTCTGTCCGCGCAGCGGGGAGGCCTCCAGGACGGGGGTCTTCCGGGCGGCCGGAGCGGCGGCGGCAGCCGGAGCCGGAGCGGCGGCGGCGGCCTTCGCGGCCTCGGCGGCGGCGATGACGTCCTGCTTGCGGATACGGCCGCCGACGCCGGTGCCCTTGACGGTGGACAGGTCGACGCCGTTCTCGGCGGCGAGCTTGCGCACCAGCGGGGTCACGTAGGCGCCCTCGTCGGTCGGCTTGGCGGCGGCCGGAGCGACCGGGGCCGGGGCGACCGGGGCGGGCGCGGCAGCCGGAGCGGCGGGGGCCACCGGAGCCGGGGCGGCAGCGGCGGGGGCCACCGGAGCGGCCGGAGCCGGAGCCGGAGCGGCGGGCGCGGCCGGGGCGGGAGCCGGAGCCGCGGGGGCGGCCGGAGCCGGGGCGGCGGCGGCCGGGGCGGGAGCCGGAGCGGCCGGGGCCGGGGCGGCCGCCGGAGCGGCACCCGGAGCGCCGATGACGGCCAGCTTGGCGCCGACCTCGGCGGTCTCGTCCTCGCCGACCGTGATCTCGAGCAGCACACCGGAGGTGGGCGCCGGGATCTCGGTGTCGACCTTGTCCGTGGAGACCTCGAGCAGCGGCTCGTCGGCGTCGACGGTGTCGCCGACCGACTTCAGCCAGCGGGTGACGGTGCCCTCGGTGACGGACTCACCGAGCGCGGGCAGGACCACGTCCGTGCCCTGGGCGGCACCGGCCGGAGCGGCAGCCGGGGCCGGGGCGGCCGGGGCTTCGGCGACCGGGGCCGGAGCGGGCACGGCAGCCGGGGCCGGAGCGGCGGCCGGGGCCGGGGCGGGCGCCTCGACGGCGGCCGGGGCCGGAGCGGCAGCGGGCGCACCCGTGCCGTCGTCGATGACGGCCAGCTCGGCGCCGACCTCAACGGTCTCGTCCTCGGCGACCTTGATGGAGGTCAGGACGCCCGAGGCGGGGGCGGGGATCTCGGTGTCGACCTTGTCGGTCGACACCTCGAGCAGCGGCTCGTCGGCCTCGACGCGCTCGCCCTCGGCCTTCAGCCAGCGGGTGACTGTGCCCTCGGTGACGCTCTCGCCGAGCGCCGGAAGGGTTACGGAAACCGCCATGGTTTCGGTTTCTCCTTAACGAATTGCGGAAGTCTGTGTCGTCGCGCCCGAAGACTGAAGGCGTCAGTCGTGGGAGTGGAGCGGCTTGCCGGCCAGGGCCAGGTGGGCCTCGCCGAGCGCCTCGTTCTGCGTCGGGTGGGCGTGGATGAGCTGGGCCACCTCGGCCGGCAGCGCCTCCCAGTTGTAGATCAGCTGGGCCTCGCCGACCTGCTCGCCCATGCGGTCGCCGACCATGTGGACGCCGACCACGGCACCGTCCTTGACCTGGACGAGCTTGATCTCGCCCGCGGTCTTGAGGATCTTGCTCTTGCCGTTGCCCGCCAGGTTGTACTTCAGAGCGACGACCTTGTCCGCGCCGTAGATCTCCTTGGCCTTGGCCTCGGTGATGCCCACGGAAGCGACCTCGGGGTGGCAGTACGTCACCCGCGGCACGCCGTCGTAGTCGATCGGGACGGCCTTCAGGCCGGCCAGGCGCTCCGCCACCAGGATGCCCTCGGCGAAGCCGACGTGCGCGAGCTGGAGCGTCGGGACCAGGTCACCGACGGCGGAGATGGTGGGGACGTTCGTCCGCATGTACTCGTCGACGAGGACGTAGCCGCGGTCCATCGCGACCCCGGCCTGCTCGTAGCCCAGGCCCTGGGAGACCGGGCCACGGCCGACGGCGACGAGGAGGACCTCGGCCTCGAACTCCTTGCCGTCGGCGAGGGTGACCTTGACACCGTCCTGGGTGTACTCGGCCTTCTGGAAGAAGGTGCCCAGGTTGAACTTGATGCCGCGCTTGCGGAAGGCGCGCTCAAGAAGCTTGGAGGAGTTCTCGTCCTCGACCGGGACGAGGTGCTTCAGGCCCTCGATGACCGTGACGTCCGAGCCGAAGGACTTCCACGCGGAGGCGAACTCGACGCCGATGACGCCGCCGCCGAGGATGATCGCGGACTTCGGCACACGGTCCAGGACGAGAGCGTGGTCGGAGGAGATGATGCGGTTGCCGTCGATCTCCAGACCCGGCAGCGACTTGGGCACGGAACCGGTCGCCAGGAGGACGTGGCGGCCCTGGATCCGCTGGCCGTTGACGTCCACCGAGGTCGGGGAGGACAGGTAGCCCTCACCCTCGATGTAGGTCACCTTGCGGGAGGCGATCAGGCCCTGCAGACCCTTGTACAGGCCCGAGATGACCTCGTCCTTGTACTTGTGGACGGCCGGTACGTCGATGCCCTCGAAGCTGGCCTTGACACCGAACTGCTCGCTCTCGCGGGCCTGGTCGGCGATCTCGCCCGCGTGCAGCAGGGCCTTGGTGGGGATGCAACCCCGGTGCAGGCAGGTGCCGCCGACCTTGTCCTTCTCGATCAGGGCGACGTCCAGGCCCAGCTGCGCCCCGCGCAGGGCCGCGGCGTAACCACCGCTACCACCGCCGAGGATCACTAGGTCGAAAACGGTGCTGGCGTCGTTCGCCACGTCACGTCCTCCATGCATGTGCGCCGTACGCCGGTCTCCAGTGACCGGTCGGCGGCTGGTGTCCGGCCGCTTGTTGCTTCGGCCCTTCGGTGGGGCCCTGTCCTGCCGAGAACCCATCTTTGCACTTGTTGGGAGTGGACGAGACGCGGGGCCGGTGTGTGACACATCGCACCCGCCGGTTCCGGAGGACTCCCGAAGGACAACGGAGGGCTACCGAAGGACAGCAACGGAGGACCGGCCAAGGACTGCTGGAGGACAACCGGAGGGGACAACCGGAGGGGACAGGACGGCCCCGGGGTGGCAGACACCCCGGGGCCGTTGCGGCGGAGGAACGAACCTCAGCCGAGGTCTCCCGCCGCCGTGAGCTCCGCGAGCCGCACCAGCGTGCGCACCGCGCTGCCCGTGCCGCCCTTGGGCGTGTAGCCGAACGGCGCCTGCTCGTTGAAGGCCGGGCCGGCGATGTCGAGGTGGGCCCAGGTGATGCCCTCGCCGACGAACTCCTTCAGGAACAGGCCGGCGACCAGGCCGCCGCCCATCCGCTCGCCCATGTTGGCGATGTCGGCCGTGGGGGAGTCCATGCCCTTGCGCAGGTGCTCGGGCAGCGGCATCGGCCAGGAGTCCTCGCCGACCTCCTCGGCGGCCTCGACGATCGCCGTGCGGAACGCGTCGTCGTTGGCCATGACGCCGAAGGTACGGCTGCCCAGCGCCAGGACCATCGCGCCGGTCAGGGTCGCGACGTCCACGATCGCGTCCGGCTGCTCCTCCGAAGCCGCCCACAGCGCGTCAGCGAGGACCAGTCGGCCCTCGGCGTCCGTGTTGAGGACCTCGACGGTCTTGCCGCTGTACATGCGCAGCACGTCACCCGGGCGGGTCGCGGAACCGGAGGGCATGTTCTCGGCCAGGGCGAGCCAGCCGGTGACGTTGACCTCGAGACCGAGCCGGGCGGCGGTCACGACCGCGGCGAAGACCGCCGCGGCGCCGCTCATGTCGCACTTCATCGTCTCGTTGTGGCCGGCCGGCTTGAGGGAGATGCCGCCGGAGTCGTAGGTGATGCCCTTGCCGACGAAGGCCAGGTTCTTGGCCCCCTTGGAGTGCGTGTACGACAGCTTCACCAGACGGGGAGCGGAGGCCGAGCCCGCGCCGACGCCGAGGATGCCGCCGTAGCCGCCCTTGGCCAGCGCCTTCTCGTCGAGCACCTGCACCTTGAGGCCGTGCTCCTTGGCCGCGGTCTGCGCGAGCGCCGCGAAGGCCGCCGGGTTCAGGTCGTTCGGCGGCATGTTGATCAGGTCGCGGGCGCGGTTGAGCTCCTCGGTGACCGCGATGACGCGCTCGACGGCCGCCTTGTACGCCTTGTCGCGGGGCTTGCCGCCGAGCAGGGCGACCTCGGCCAGCGGGGCCTTGCCGTTCTTGGCGTTCTTGCCGTTCTCCTTGTACGCGTCGAAGGCGTACGCGCCGAGCAGCGCGCCCTCGCCGATGGCGCCGGCGTCGGCGGCGTCCGAGATCGGCAGCGCGAAGACGGCCTTCTTCGAACCGGCCAGCGCACGGGCGGCGGCACCGGCGGCGCGGCGCAGCGACTCGGCGGAGAACGCCGCGTCCTTGTTCTCGGCGTCGTCGGCGTCCTCGGTGTTCTCCGGCTCGGCACCGAGGCCCACCGCCAGCACGACGGGCGCCTTGAAGCCGGAGGGCGCGGGCAGCTTCGTCACCTCGCCCTCGGCGCCCGAGGCGCCCAGGGTTTCGAGGATGGCGGCGAGCCTGCCGTCGTACGCCTGGTCCACGGCCTCGGCGCCCGGTGCGAGGACCGGGCCCTCGGCGCCCTTCGCGACACCGACCACGATCGCGTCGGCCCGCAGGCCGGCCGCCGCGGCGGTGCTGAGAGTGAGAGCAGTCACGGTGGTGAAATCTCGCTTCCAATTGAGTTTCGGTGGCCGAACGGATGGGTCGACCGGCCCGGGAACCGACCCTAGATCCCTCCGGCGGCGCGGTCTTCGCCTGGGCAGGGGAGCACCCGGCACGAGCCTACGCGCGGGGGCCGGTTTCGCTCGTTCCGGCCCGTGTTCATCTCGCAGTTGGACCATGGTCATGTGCCACCCCTGACGTCCGGTGAGCTTGGTCACACCTCGGTCCGCAGGCCACGCCCGGCGGCGGTGACCCGCTGGGTCACCCGAGCGACATCACCACCAGCGCGGTCGTCGCCGCGGTCTCCGCGAGAGCGCCGAACACATCGCCCGTCACCCCGCCGAAGCGACGGGTGCAGTGCCGCGACAGCAGGTCCCCGGCCGCGACCGCGACCACCACCGCGGCCGCCGTACGGACGGCCTCGTACGCCCCGGAGAGCATGCCCCCGGCGGCCGCGCCCACGGTGACGGCGGCCGCCACCGCCAGGGCACCGCCCACCGGAACCACTCCCGCGACCGCGGCCCCCAGCCCCTCGGGCCGGGCCGCCGGTACCCCGTCGCGCGCGGCCAGGGTCAGGGCCAGCCGGGCGGCGGTGGCCGAGACGACGGCGGCCAGCGCACCGCGCGCCCAGGAGTCGCCGTAGGCCTCCGCGAGCGCCGCCACCTGCGCGAGCAGCACGAACAGCAGTGTGATCACACCGAACGGTCCGATGTCCGACTGCTTCATGATCCGCAGCGCGTCCTCGGCGGGTTTGCCGCTCCCGAGCCCGTCGGCGGTGTCGGCCAGACCGTCCAGGTGCAGACCCCGGGTGAGCATCGCGGGTACCGCGGCGGAGGCGACGGCGGCGAGCAGCGCCCCGGCACCCGACAGAAGCAGGAGTACTCCGACCGAGGCGGCGATCCCACCGACGACCACCCCGGCGAGGGGCGCCGACAACATCCCGCCCCGCGCGGCTTCCCGGTCCCACCGGGTCACCCGGACGGGCAGCACGGTGAGGGTGCCGAAGGCGAAACGGAGGCCGTGGAGCGGTGGGATCTTGGACACCGGCGCAGAGTACTTGACGTCCTCACCTGCGTAAACGCAGGTGATTCCGGTCTGCACCGCTTCGCGGTGCTCCCTCGGGTTCCTGCTTCATCGACCCCTGCCGCCCGTGAGGGTGGTCTGACAAGGTCTCCACAGGCTTCACGTCCCGCCCGTCCGGCGGTAGGTCCGGCAACTCCGTTGTCGGACAAGGCGATTCTGCCATGACTCCGCGGCCCTCCGGGCCGCTGAGGCAAGGATGCCCAGTGCTCCATCCAGAAGGATGGAGCACTGGGCAAGTGTTCGGTAGCTGCCCCAGTCGCGGGCAGTCGTGCGCAGCGGCACCGCGTCAGCGTCGAGTGGCGCGACCCACCCCTGGCCCACGTCACCCCTGGGCGCCACGCAAGCGAGCAGCAGGACACCACCGCAGGCAGACTGCACCTATGGGCCACTGGCTGGAGCGAAACATCATCGAGCCGGGCAAACTCCCCCTGCTGCTCGCGCTCACCGCCTTCGTGCTGACATTCGCGATCACCCGCGCCATCACCCGCCTCATCCACGCCGGCAAGGGCCCCTTCGGCAACGTCAGGGCCGGCGGCCTGCACATCCACCACGTCGTCCCCGGCGTCGTCCTCACCGTCGTCGGCGGATTCGGCGCGCTCGTCAGCCGTCAGGGCCCCGGCTCCGGCTTCTTCGCGGTCCTCTTCGGCATGGGCGCGGGCCTCGTCCTGGACGAGTTCGCCCTGATCCTGCACCTGGCCGACGTCTACTGGACCGACGAGGGCCGCAAGAGCGTCGAGGTCGTCGTGCTCACGGCGGCCCTGGTCGGCCTGGTCCTCGCCGGATTCGCGCCGTTCGGCGTGAACGACCTGTCCGGGGACGAGGTGCAGGGCCGCGGCAGCGTCATCGCGACCGTCGGCGTGAACTTCCTCTTCTCGCTGCTGGCCCTGAGCAAGGGCAAGGCCCGTACCGCGATCTTCGGCGCGATCGTCCCGCTGGTCGCCATGGTCGGTGCGATCCGTCTGGCCCGCCCCGGCTCACCGTGGGCCAGACGGTTCTACCGCCGCCGCCCGCGCGCCCGCGCCCGGGCCGGCCTGCGGTCCTACCACCACGACAGGCGCTGGGCCGGCCTGAGCCGCAGGGCTCAGGACTTGATCGGCGGCAGACCCGATCCGCACTCCACCGGGCTGCCCGACCACCGGTGAGTCCGCAGGGCCGACATCCCGCACAGCACCAGCACGGCGCCGATCGCGGCGATGTGCTCCTTGCCCGCGAGGTTCTCCTTGACCACGAGCTCCGCGACCATCGTCGCGATCACCACGCCTCCCGTGAGGTACGCGCGGTGGCGCCAGCACAGGAACAGGGCGAGCCCGATCACCGCCGCCGAGGGGCCGGTGTCGACGACCCGCGCGTCCGTCGCGGGCAGCCCCAGGGGATGGTGCGGGCCCAGGTGGATGCCCACGCGCGCGTACAGGGTGCCGGCCAGCGTGGCGACGTACGCGATGCCGAGCGTGCGCCTGAAGCCCAGGCAGATCTCGGCGGCCCCGAACACGAAGAGGATCTGCAGGAGCGCGCCCCACACCGGCAGGTCGAGGGCCGGGACGAAGAGGGAGAGCGGGGTGCGCAGCAGGGCCGCGCGCAGCGGTTCCGCGGCCCGTACGGCCCCGATGTGCTGCACGAACCCGAAGCCCCACGGCTGGTTCTGCACGAACTGCAGGACCGACGTCAGACACACGGCCGCGAGCGTCATCGGTATCGCCCGCCAGGACCGATGTACGAGGGCCTGACGCACGGTCACGTACAGGGGTCCCCATTCGGCACGGGCCAGGCGGGCGAGGGCGTTCATCCAGCGGTCCCCATCCGTCCGTAGGTCCTCATCTGCCGGCGTTCCTCATCTGTGCGACTGAAGGTGCTTGCGGTGCAGCCACTTCGGCAGTCCCGGAGCCTCCAGGAACCCCTCGGCGCGCGCCGAGGCGACGCCGATGCGCAGCAGGTCCGCGCTCTTCTCGAAGAGCAGGAACCGGGGCTCCCAGATGGGCCGGTACTTCGCGTTGGCCCGGTACAGCGACTCGATCTGCCACCAGCGCGAGAAGAAACTGAGCAGCGAACGCCACAGCCGCAGCACCGGTCCGGCGCCGAGCCGCCCACCACGTTCGAAGACGGAACGGAACATGGCGAAGTTGAGTGAAACCTGGGTGATCTCGATCTCCCGGGCGCGGCGCAGCAGTTCGAGCACCATGAACTCCATGAGCCCGTTCTCGGAGTCCCGGTCGCGCCGCATCAGGTCGAGCGAGAGCCCGTACGGCCCCCACGGCACGAAGGACAGCAGTGCCCGCAACTCGCCCTTCGCGTCGGTGCACTGGAGCATCACGCACTGCCCGTCCTCGGGGTCGCCCAGCCGCCCCAGCGCCATGCTGAAGCCGCGCTCGGTGGCCCCGTCGCGCCAGTCGTCGGCCTTCTCCAGGAGGAACGCCATCTCGTCGGCCGGAATGTCCTTGTGGCGCCGGATGCGCACCGAGTACCCGGCGCGCCTGACCCGGTTGTAGGCCTGGCGGACGGTGCGCATGGCCCGCCCTTCGAGGGTGAACTCGGCGACGTCGACGATGGCTTCGTCACCGAGTTCGAGGGCGTCCATGCCGTGCCGCGCGTACACCACCCCGGCCTCCTCGCTCGCGCCCATCACCGCCGGGATCCAGCCGTGCGCGCGCGCCTCGGCGAGCCACGGTTCGATGGCGCCGGGCCATGCCTCCGGGTCGCCGAGCGGATCGCCGGAGGCGAGCGAGACACCGCCGAGGACGCGGTACGCGACGGCCGCCTTGCCGGTGGGCGACCAGATCACGCTCTTCTCCCGCCGCAGCGCGAAGTACCCGAGCGAGTCACGCTCGCCGTGTCCGTCGAGCAGGAGGCGCAGCCGCTTCTCGTCGTCCTCGGTGATCGGGTCGACGGCTCGCCGGGAGCGGAAGGCGGCGTACAGGACGGCGAGGACGAGCAGCGTGCTGAACACGTTGACGGCGACGTTGACCCAGTTCGGGGTGGAGATCCCCGGGTAGTGCGAGTCGTCGGCGGCGACCGAGACGAGCCGCAGGGTGCCGTAGCGCCAGCGCTCCAGGAAGGTCGAACGGTGGGCGTCGTGCGCGGAGTTGGTGACGGTCACCAGGAGTGTGGCGAGCAGCGAGGAGGCGAGCAGACCGCCGACGGCGACGACGGCGGCGAGCCGGGGATTGGACCGGTCGCCCTTGGCGTAGAACTCCCGCCGCCCGACCAGGAGCGAGCCGACGAAGGCCGCGGTGAGGACCAGGGAGATCCAGTTCTGCGCGTACTGCCGGATCTCGGGGAAGGTCATGGCGAAGGCGAACAGCAGCAGGAACGGCCCGCTGAGCACGAGGTTGAGGATCCATGCGGCCCGCTTGCGCCGCCGCATGGTGACGGCGAGGAACATCGTGAACACGCCGGAGGCGAAACCCGCGGTCAGCAGGTAGGGCGTGAAGAAGTTCTCCTGGTTGTGCCGCCGCACGTCCTGCCCGAGGGAGACCCACACGGCGGAGAGGAAGTTGATGAAGGTGACGGCGCGCAGATACCAGACGGCGCACGCGGCGGCCCTCAGGGAGGCCCGACCGGACCGCCGCTCCTCGCCCCCCGACCGAACCGTGCGTTCCCGTTCCGCAGTAAACCGGGCATCTCCCATGAAGGGCGATGATATGGGGCGCTTGGGGGTATGCGGGGGACCGGTACAAGGCAGAATCCGGCCGGTCGGCTACTCCTCCTCCGTCACTTCCTCCGCCACTTCCTCCGTCACTTCCTCTGCCTCCTCCTGCTTCTCCGGAGCCTCCGGAAGCTCCGCCGCCAGCGCGGCGGCCGCCCGCACCAGCGGCAGCGCCAGCAGCGCCCCGGCCCCCTCGCCGACGGTCACGCCGTGGTCGAGGAGCGGCTCCAGCGCCATCCGGTCCAGTGCCTTCGCCTGGGCCGGCTCCCCGCTGTTCTGCCCGGCCAGCCACCAGTCCGGCGCACGGAACGCGACGCGCTGACCCACCAGCGCGCACGCCGCCGACACGACCCCGTCCAGGATCACCGGGGTCTTGCGCACGGCGCACTGAAGCAGGAAGCCGGTGATCGCGGCCAGATCGGCCCCGCCGACCGCCGCCAGCAACTGCAACTGGTCGCCCAGCACAGGCCTGGCCCGCCGCAACGCGTCCCGGACGGCCGCGCACTTGCGCATCCAGGTGAGGTCGTCGATCGCCACGCCGCCGCGCCCGGTCACCACGGACGCGTCCGTCCCGCACAGCGCCGCGATCAGCACGGCCGCCGGCGTCGTCCCGCCGACGCTCACATCGCCGAGGACCACCAGGTCCGTCCCGGCGTCCGCCTCCTCGTCCGCGATCGCCATCCCCGCGCGGAACGCCGCCTCCGCCTCCTCGGGCGTGAGCGCGTCCTCGATGTCGATGCGCCCGCTGCCGCGCCGCACCCGGTGTCGTACGACGTCCTCGGGCAGTTCGTCGGGATCGCAGTCGAGCGCCATGTCGACCACGCGCACCGGCACGTTCAGCTGCCGGGCCAGGATCGACGAGGGGGCGGCGCCCTCCAGCAGCGCCCGCACCAGCCGGTCCGCGCTGCCCGCGGGCCGGACCGACACACCGAGTGAGGCGATGCCGTGGTCGCCCGCGAACAGCACCACGCGAGGCCGCTCGATCGGCCGCACCGGAACGGCGGACTGCGCGGCCGCCAGCCACTCACCCAGGTCGTCGAGGCGGCCCAGTGCCCCGGGCGGCACGATCTGACGCTCCCGGCGCGCCTCCGCGTCGCGGCGCACCCCACCGTCGGGGCGCTCGATCAGATCGGTGAAGTCGTCGAGATTAAGCGAGCTCATTCGCCGAACAGTACCGGCAGTGATCGAGCGCGGCGGCGCCACGTCGACGGCACGTCATTGCACCCGTGAGGGAGATCCCGTACGTACCGTTTAGGTACGTATTGTCGTGCGCCGTCCTCCGCGTCGTACGCCCTCGTCGTCACACGGTCGTACGCCGCCCCAGCCGTCCTGTTCCCGCCACCACCAGGAGCCGCCCCCATGTCCCCGACCCCGCAGCCGGACGCCGCGCGCCGCGCCTACTGCCTCGGTGAACTCGCCCAGGGCACCGACCGGTTCCACGAGCCCCGCCGCGACGACTGCCCGTGGTGCGGATCCCAGCGGCTGCGCACCCGGCTGCGTACCCCGGACCTGGTGGAGCACAAGCCGGGCACGTTCGCCGTCGACGAGTGCCGGGACTGCGCGCACGCCTTCCAGAACCCCCGCCTCACCGCCGAGGGCCTCGCCTTCTACCACCACGACTTC
Source organism: Streptomyces sp. CGMCC 4.7035 (assembly GCF_031583065.1). GTDB lineage: Bacteria > Actinomycetota > Actinomycetes > Streptomycetales > Streptomycetaceae > Streptomyces > Streptomyces yaanensis. Next base: position 6,160,276 of record NZ_CP134053.1, on the reverse strand, counting down.
CACGAGGGCCACCCGAGACTGGACGGCTTCGCCGAGCGCATCCTCGCCGCCCGCGGCTCCGCCCGGCGCCACCGGGCCGCGGCCCGCGCGATGCTGCCCTTCCCGGAACCGGAGAGCTGGCTCGACGTCGGCACCGGCCACGGCCACTTTCCCCAGGCAGCCAGGGAGGTTTACCCGTACACGTCCTTCGACGGTCTCGACCCCACCCGGCGCGTCGAGAAGGCGCAGGCCGCGGGCCGTATCGAGGAGGCACACCGCGGCCACCTGACCGACCCGGAGATCCTCGCGCGGCTGCGCTCCCGCTACGACGTCGTCAGCATGTTCCATCACCTGGAACACACCCGCGACCCGCGCGCCGAACTGCGTGCCGCCCTGACGGTGCTGCGGCCCGGCGGCCATCTGCTCATCGAAGTACCGGACCCCGACTGCGCGTTCGGCGCGCTGCTCGGCAAGTGGTGGGTGTCCTACGGCCAGCCGCGCCACCTCCATCTGATGCCGCTGGACAACCTGCTGGCCGAGCTGGAGTCCCTCGGCTGCGTGATCGTCACCACCGACCGCCGCGAGCCGCACACGCCGTACGACATCACGGGCGCCCTGACGCTGGCGCTTGCCCACGTCCTGCCGGCCCCGGACGCGCCGTGGCGGGCGGTTCCGCCGTCGGGGCTCCAGCGTGGGCTGCGTACCGCCCTGATGGGGGTCACCACACCACTGGTGGCGACGGCCACCGCGCTGGACCACACGCTGGCACCGCTGCTGCGGCGTACCTGCTTCTCGAACGCCTACCGGATCATCGCCCGCCGGTCCCAGTCAGCCGCGTAGCGCCAGCGCCTGCCCGGCCACCACCAGCAACACGTGCTCGCACTCCGTCGCGAACGCCGTGTTCAGGCGGCCCAGTTCGTCACGGTAGCGGCGGCCGGACGCGGTCGCGGGGACGATGCCCGAGCCGACCTCGTTCGAGACGGCCACGACCGTCCGGCGCGTGGCCCGAACCGCCGCCGTGAGTTCCTCCACCCGTGCCCGCAGCACCCGCTCGCCGCCGCCGGCCCACTCCGCGTCGTCCCACGCGTTCACCGCGTCCATCGCGTCGGTCAGCCACAGCGACAGACAGTCGATCAGCAGCGGCGGCCCGTCCTCCGCCAGCAGCGGTAGGAGGTCGCAGGTCTCGGCGGTGTGCCAGGACCCGGGCCGCCGTTCCCGGTGCGTGGCCACCCGTGCCGCCCACTCCGTGTCCCCGTTCCGCGACCCGCCCGTCGCCACGTACAGCACGTCCGGGAACGCCTCCAGGCGCCGCTCGGCCTCCACCGACTTGCCCGACCGCGCCCCGCCGAGCACGAGCGTGCGCCGCGGCACGTCCGGCACGTCGTCGTATCCGCCCACGGTCAGCGTCGTCCCGTCCGGCACCGCCCGCGCCCCCGCCGCCGCGAGGCGCCGCCGCAGCTCGGCGCCCGGCGGCACATCGTGGTCGAGGTGGGCGGCGACGACGTCCGTGGCCGGCCCGATCGCCCCCACCGCCCGCAGCTTCGCCAGCGCGTCCGGCCGGCCCACGACGTCGGCGATCACCATGTCGTACGTCGGGGCCGGCTCCTCAAGACCCGCGGGCGCCCCGCCCGGCGGCAGATACAGCAGCCGCAGCCCGTCCGGCCCGGTCACGGCGTACCCCGTGCCCGGCGAGTCCATCGCGAGGGCCCGCACCCGGTGCCCGGTCAGCAGCGCCAACTCCCGGCCGTCCGCCACCCGCCCGGGCTGCGGCAGGCCCGCCGGGACCTCGACCGGGGGCCCGTCGTGCGGGTGCGACAGTAGCGCCTGCCGCACCCCGGCCAGCGAGTGCCCGGCGCGCGCGGCCGCGAACGCCGCGCCCGGCGTGAGGTCCAGCAACAGCGTCCCGTCCACGAGCACGGCGGTCGCCGCCCGCGCCTCCTGACCGAGCGCACGCGCGCAGGCCGCACAGGGACAGTCGGGGCGGGGGAGTCCCGCGGGGGCACCGGTGCCGAGCAGAGTCACGTCCACGGACCTGATTTTCCCGTGTCCCCGCAGGTCTTGCGCGTCCGGCTAGGCTCAGTGCAGCGGCGGGACCAAGATCCGGCTGCTGCTCTGCATGTGCTCACACTTGGAGGCGTACATGGCGGCATGGACGTGGCGGTTCGAGAAGGCCGACGGGGCGGAGGTCCAGCCCGCGGTCACGCCCGAGGAGTTCACCACGCAGGGGGACGCCGAGTCCTGGATCGGGGAGCACTGGAAGGATCTGCTGGCCGGCGGCGCCGACCAGGTGCGGCTGTTCGAGGACACCACCGAGATCTACGGTCCGATGAGCCTGCACGCCGAGGACGCGTAGCCCCTCCTTTTTTGGCTCGTTCGCCTACGGGGCGCCTGAGCCGGTGCCGAGAGCACGACCGTGCTCAGCGCTTCGCGCCGCTCCCCTTTTTTGGCTCGTTCGCCTACGGGGCGCCTGAGCCGGTGCCGAGAGCACGACCGTGCTCAGCGCTTCGCGCCTCCGCGCGCTCGCACTCTCGGCACCGGCGCGCCCCTATGGCTCACTCGCGCCCTCGCCCACCGGCCCTCACTGTTCGCCCAACGTCACGTCGACGGTCTTCCGGCTGCCGTTCCGGGTGTACGTCACCGTCGTTTTCTGCCCCGGCTTGTCGTTGGCGAGCGCCTCGGCGAGTGACGTGGTCGTGGTGATGTCCGTGTCACCCAGCCTGATGATGATGTCCCCGGCGCTCAGGCCGGCCTGGTCGGCCGCGCCGCCGTCCTTGACGTCGACCACCGCCACCCCGGCCGGCTGGTAGTTGCCGTTCACCACCGTGCGGGCGGTGATGTCGAGTGCGGCCCGCCCCGAGTCGGTGACCTTGCCCTTCTCGACGATCTGGTCGGCGATCCCCTTCACCGTGGACGCCGGGATCGCGAACCCGATGCCGGGCGCCGCGCTGCCCCCGAGCCCGGGATCGAGCGCGGCGAGCGTCGGGATGCCGATGACCTGGGCGTCGAGATTGACCAGCGCGCCCCCGCTGTTGCCCGGGTTGATCGCGGCCGAGGTCTGCACCATGTTCGCGATGGTGGCGCCCGTCCGTCCGTCCTCGCTCCCCTCGGTGACGGTCCGTCCGGTCGCCGACACGATCCCCTGGGTCACGCTCGACGACAGCCCCAGCGGCGAGCCCATGGCCAGGACGATCTGCCCCACCTGCACCTTGGGCGAGTCCGCGAAGACGGCCGCCTTCAGCCCCGCCGGCACCTTGTCCAGCTTGATGACGGCCAGGTCCTGGCCCGGGTACGAGGAGACGAGGCTCGCGGTGAGCGCGTTCTCGCTGTTGGCGGTGGTCACCCGGAACGTCTTCTCGTTCCCGACCACGTGCGCGTTGGTGACGATGTGACCCTTGTCGTCGTACACCACACCGGACCCGAGAGAACTGCCGGCCTGGATCTGCACGACCGACGACAGCACGTCCTTGATCACCCTCTGGTACGCGTTCTGCAGATCGCCGGCCGTCGTGGGCGCGGCGGTCGGCCTGCTCGTCGGGGCGTCCTTCTTCGTCTCCTTCTCCGAGGAGTCGGTGCAGCCGCCGAGCAGGACGAGGGAGCAGACGACGAGGGGAGCACACAGCCGAAGGGCACGGGAACGGGAAGCCTTCATGCCCCGAGTGTCGATTGGGGCCCGTCGTCCCGCTTTCCCGGTACGCCCGAACGGGCTCGGCACACCCGAAAGGGTTACCCGTGGCTACCGGAGGTGCCGAACCGTCCTCAGCCCCGCACTCCGCACAGATGCAGCAACGCCGCGACCCCGCGATAGGGATCGGTCTTCCCGGCCCGCTCCTCGGCCGCCAGCAGCGTCTCGACATCGGCGGGCGGCTCCGCGTCGTCCGCCGCCGTATCGGTGAAGACCCGCACCCCGTACCACGCGTGCAGCGGCGCTCCGATCCCCGCCAGCGTCGCCGTCAACGCCTCCAGCCGGTCCGCGCGCACGTCGAGCCCCAGCCGGTTCGTGTACGACAGCGTGTCGAACGCGCCCAGCGCGGCCGTCCAGTCCCCGGACAGCCCCGGCCGCATCGCCAGCGCGTCCCCGTTCCGTACGAGCAGGGAGAGCAGCCCGCCGGGGGCGAGCATCCGGGCGAGCCCCGCCAGCAGGGCGTCCGGCTCCTCGACGTACATCAGCACGCCGTGGCACAGCACCACATCGAAGCTGCCCGGCAGGAAGTGCACGCCGGTGTCCTGGCCGTCGCCCTGGACGAGCCGTACCCGCTCCCGGATGCCTTCCGGCTCGCCGCACAGGGCCTCGCGGGCCGCGGCGATCATGCGGGAGTCCTGTTCGACCCCCGTCACCTGATGCCCGGCCCGGGCCAGACGCAGCGCCTGTGTGCCCTGGCCCATCCCCACGTCGAGCACCCGCAGCCGCTGCCCGACCGGGAACCGTGCCGCGATCTGCTCGTCGAGCTGCCGGGCCACCAGCTCCTGCCGTACGACATCGCGCAGACCGCCCAGCTTGCTCAGCCAGGCATCTGCCGCACCCCCGGAGAAAGCCGTCGTGCTCAGGGCCGCTCTCCGCGCTTGACCTGCGGCTTCGGCAGCCGGAGTCGGCGCATCTGCAGGGAGCGCATCAGCGCGTAGGCGATCACGCCCCGCTTGTTCTGGTCCGCGAAGCGCTCGTTCAGCTGCTTCCTCAGCCGGAACGCCGAGAAGATCGAGTCCAGCACGATCAGGACGATCACGACCAGCCACAGCAGCAGTGCGATGCTCTGCAGCGCGCCCACCCGCACCACGCTCAGCACGAGGATGATCACGGCCAGCGGCAGGAAGAACTCCGCGATGTTGAGCCGCGAGTCGACGAAGTCACGGGCGAACTTGCGGACCGGGCCCTTGTCCCGCGCCGGCAGATAGCGCTCGTCACCGCCGGCCAGCGCCTGGCGCTGCTTCTCCAGCTGGACGCGGCGCTCCTCGCGCTGCCGCTTGGCGGCGTCCTTGCGGGTCGTCGGCGTGTTGGCGACGCTGCGGCGCTGGGCCTGCGCCTCACTGCGCTTCGGGGTGGGCCGGCCCTTGGGGGCCTGCGGGTCACGGGGCTGCTTGGAGTCGGTCACCGGCGCCTTGTCGGCGACCTGGGCCTTCTCTTCCTTGGCACGGCTACGGAACACAAAACCCAAGGGTACGGGGTACCCCCGCATGGACCCCAGCCGAGTGGGGAACGATCCGGCAACAGCGGTCGTCTGTACTGGGACAGAGGGGCCTCAAAAGGAAGACCGAAGGAAGACCGAAGGAAGACCGCCGACGTTCTTCCGGAGGCCGGCTGAGGGAATCCGGGAGCCACCCCGTACGTAACCTCGGGGGACACCTACTCCCTACGCCGGAGCGGGACCGTACGCAGTCGTCCTTGGGGATGACCGCATCCGTCCCCGAACAGTGCGGTAATGGATGCAGGGCCCGTACTGTGGGTCCTGTCGCAGACCTGTGAGCTGGAGTCGGTCAGAAGGGGGCGCGCGAAGCCCATGAGCGGTGTCATGAAGCGTATGGGGATGATCTTCCGCGCGAAGGCGAACAAGGCCCTTGACCGGGCCGAGGACCCGCGCGAGACCCTCGATTACTCGTACCAGAAGCAGCTGGAGCTGCTCCAGAAGGTGCGCCGCGGCGTCGCGGACGTGGCGACCAGCCGCAAGCGCCTGGAGCTGCAGCTCAACCAGCTCCAGAACCAGTCCTCCAAGCTCGAGGACCAGGGCCGCAAGGCGCTCGCGCTCGGTCGCGAGGACCTGGCCCGCGAGGCGCTGTCCCGGCGCGCCGCGCTCCAGCAGCAGGTGACGGACCTGGAGACCCAGCACCAGACCCTGCAGGGCGAGGAGGAGAAGCTCACCCTGGCGGCCCAGCGCCTCCAGGCGAAGGTGGACGCCTTCCGCACCAAGAAGGAAACCATCAAGGCGACGTACACGGCGGCCCAGGCGCAGACCCGGATCGGTGAGGCCTTCTCCGGCATCTCCGAGGAGATGGGCGACGTCGGCCTGGCCATCCAGCGGGCCGAGGACAAGACGGCGCAGCTCCAGGCCCGGGCCGGCGCGATCGACGAACTCCTGGCCTCCGGCGCCCTGGACGACCCCTCCGGCATGGCGAAGGACGACATCCAGGCCGAGCTGGACCGGCTCTCCGGTGGTACTGATGTGGAGCTGGAACTGCAGCGCATGAAGGCGGAGCTGGCCGGAGGCTCCTCCGAGCAGCGGCAGGCGATCGAGGGCGGCACGGGCCAGGGGCAGAACCGGTCCCAGCCGCAGGACACCCCGCGCTTCGACAAGCAGTAACCCGATCGTCTCATCCACCGGGTCCCACGCCTGAGGAGGGCGACGTGATCGTACGGATCATGGGGGAGGGGCAGGTGAAGCTGGACGACGCCCACTTCACCGAACTGAACAAGCTGGACGACGAACTGCTCCAGGAGATGGAGAGCGGCGACGAGCAGGGCTTCCGCCGCACCCTGAACGCCCTCCTGGAAGCGGTCCGCCGCCTGGGCACCCCGCTGCCGGACGACGCCCTGGAACCATCGGAACTGATCCTGCCGTCCCCGGACGCGAGCCTGGCAGAGGTCCGCGAGATGCTGAACGACGACGGCTTGATCCCAGGGTGAATCTTTTGGCCCGTCTGGGGGTCCTCCCTGCTCGAAGAGCTTGTGTACGACCGGGGAGTTTGAGGACGAGGCCGTCAAGGCCGACTGGCGGGGGTCTGGGGGCGGCGGCCCCCAAGGACGGGAAGGGCAGGGGCGGCGGGGGCGCGACACCCGTTCCGCACCCCCCACCGGCCCCGTACCCTTCGCTGACGTGAGCACCCTCCAACGCACCCGGGACGGCCTCCGCGCCCACCCCCTGGCCCTGGACGCGATCCTCGCCCTCGGCGTCCTCGGCTGCATGGTGGCCGGCTCCTTCGTCGACCCCCACGGCGACGGCGGCACGACATGGAGCGCTCGCACCCCCGACGCCCTCAGCCTCACCCTCATCGTGCTCGGCGCGGCGGCCCTGGTGTTCCGCCGCCGCAACCCCTTGGCCGTCCTCGCCGTCTCGGCCGCCCTCTCCCTCGTCGAACTCGTCACCGCCGACCCCCGCGCCCCCGTCGCGATGTCCGCGGTGGTCGCCCTCTACACCGTCGCCGCCACCACCGACCGCCCCACCACCTGGCGTGTCGGCCTGCTCACCATGACGGTGCTCACCGGCACCGCCATGCTCGCCGGCCCCCTCCCGTGGTACGCCCAGGAGAACCTCGGCGTCTTCGCCTGGACGGGCATGGCCGCGGCCGCCGGCGACGCAGTCCGCAGCCGCCGTGCCTTCGTGCAGGCCATCAAGGAGCGCGCCGAGCGGGCGGAACGCACCCGCGAGGAGGAGGCCCGCCGCCGCGTGGCCGAGGAGCGCCTGCGCATCGCCCGCGACCTGCACGACGTCGTCGCCCACCACATCGCCCTGGTCAACGTGCAGGCGGGAGTCGCCGCCCACGTCATGGACAAGCGCCCGGACCAGGCCAAGGAGGCCCTCGCCCACGTCCGCGAGGCCAGCCGCTCCGCGCTCAACGAACTCCGCGCCACCGTCGGCCTGCTCAGACAGTCCGGCGATCCCGAGGCACCCACCGAGCCCGCCCCCGGCCTCGCCCGGCTCGACGAACTCGCCGACACCTTCCGCAACGCGGGCCTCCCCGTCGAGGTCGCCCGCGCCGACCACGGCACCACGCTGCCCGCCGCCGTCGACCTGGCCGCGTACCGCCTCATCCAGGAGGCCCTCACCAATGTGCGCAAGCACGCGGGCCCCGAGGCGAAGGCCGAGGTCAGCGTCGTACGCGTGGGGTCGAACGTGGAGATCACGGTTCTCGACAACGGCGCGGGCGCGGACACCGGGGCCGAGGCCGCCGGGCCCGAGGGCGACGGCGGACACGACGAACACGATGGACACGGCGGGCACGGACTGCTCGGCATGCGGGAGCGCGTCACCGCCGTCGGTGGCGCCCTGACCGCCGGTCCCCGCTACGGCGGCGGCTTCCGGGTCCATGCGATCCTGCCGCTGAAGAACCGTGCGACGACCGCGGCGGAGATCGCGTGACCGCCGCCCAGGGAGGGCCCCCATGACCATCCGCGTCCTGCTCGCCGACGACCAGGCGCTGCTGCGCAGCGCCTTCCGCGTGCTCGTCGACTCGGAGCCGGACATGGAGGTGGTGGGCGAGGCGTCCGACGGCGCCGAGGCGGTGCGGCTGGCCCGGGAGCAGCGCGCCGACGTCGTCCTCATGGACATCCGGATGCCGGGCACCGACGGCCTCGCCGCGACCCGTCTGATCAGTGCCGACCCCGACCTCGCGCATGTCCGCGTGGTCATACTGACGACCTTCGAGGTCGACGACTACGTGGTGCAGTCGCTGCGCGCCGGGGCGTCCGGCTTCCTGGGCAAGGGCTCCGAGCCCGAGGAGCTGTTGAACGCCATCCGGGTCGCGAACGGCGGCGAGGCGCTGCTCTCGCCCGCCGCCACCAAGGGGCTCATCGCCCGCTTCCTCGCCCAGGGCGACGGCGACGAGGGACGCGACCCGGCGCGCTCCGACCGGCTGGGCACGCTCACCGGTCGCGAGCGTGAGGTCCTCGTCCAGGTCGCCGGCGGGCATTCGAACGACGAGATCGCCGAACGCCTGGAGGTCAGCCCGCTGACGGTGAAGACGCACGTCAACCGGGCCATGGCCAAGCTGGGCGCCCGTGACCGGGCACAACTGGTGGTGATCGCCTACGAGTCGGGGCTGGTGCGCGCGAGGGCGGAGTGAGCGGGGGCCACCCCCGGTACCGCGGTGGGTGTAGTGATCTCCACCGGGCCGTACTGCGCCCGCAGTAGGCGCCATACAAGGAAATGGACCTCGGGGCTACAAAACGGTGTCCGCCGATGGCTCAGGGTGTAGGGGCAGGCGCTCATATGCGCCCCCGACCCTCCGCTCGGCCACAGAGAGAGACACCGACCCATGTCCTGGCTGTCACGATTCAGCCTCGCGCAACGGGCCCTGACAGCGCTGATGTCGATCGTCGCGCTCGTCTTCGGGGCGATCGCGATCCCGCAGCTCAAACAGCAGCTCTTGCCCACCATCAACCTGCCCGTGGTGTCCGTCCTGGCGCCCTATCAGGGCGCGTCCCCGGATGTGGTCGAGAAGCAGGTCGTCGAGCCCATCGAGAACACGCTCAAGGCGGTCGACGGCATCGAGGGCGTCACCTCCACGGCGAGTGAGGGCAACGCCGTCATCATGGCGTCGTTCGAGTACAGCGACGACACCAAGCAGCTCGTCGCCGACGTCCAGCAGGCCGTCAACCGGGCGAGGCTCCCGGACTCGGTCGACCCGCAGGTCGTCGCCGGTTCGACGGACGACATGCCGACCGTCGTCCTCGCCGTCACCTCGGACAAGGACCAGCAGGCGCTGTCGGACCAGCTCGACCGGACCGTGGTGCCCACGCTGAAGGACATCGGCGGGGTCGGACAGGTGACCGTGGCGGGCGTACGCGACCTACAGGTCACCGTCACGCCCGACGACGCGAAGCTGGCGCGGGCCGGACTGACCACGGTCGCGCTCGGCCAGGCCCTGCAGGCGGGCGGCGCGACGGTCGCCGCCGGCTCCTTCGACGAGAACGGCGGCAACCGCACGGTCCAGGTCGGCGGCGGCTTCACCTCGCTGCGGCAGATCGAGGACCTGATGGTCACGGGCCAGGCCGGCAAGAAGCCCGTGCGCCTCGGTGACGTCGCCACGGTCAGTCAGCAGGAGGCCAAGGCCGACTCCATCACCCGTACGGACGGCAGGCCCAGCCTCGCCGTGACCGTCACCATGGACCACGACGGCAGTGCGGTCGCCATCTCCGACGCGGTCAAGGACAAGCTGCCGGGCCTGCGCGAGGACCTCGGCTCCGGCGCCACCATCACCGTGGTCAGCGACCAGGGGCCGGCGGTCTCCAAGGCCATCGAAGGTCTGACGACCGAGGGCGGGCTCGGCCTGATCTTCGCGGTCCTGGTGATCCTGGTCTTCCTGGCGTCGGTCCGCTCCACCCTCGTGACGGCGGTCTCGATCCCGCTGTCGGTGGTCCTGGCGCTGATCGTCCTGTGGACGAGGGACCTCTCCCTCAACATGCTCACGCTCGGTGCGCTGACCATCGCCATCGGCCGGGTCGTCGACGACTCGATCGTGGTCCTGGAGAACATCAAGCGGCACCTCGGCTACGGCGAGGAGCGCCGGCGGGCGATTCTCACCGCGGTCGGCGAGGTGGCCGGAGCGGTGACCTCCTCCACGCTCACGACGGTGGCCGTGTTCCTGCCGATCGGCCTGGTCGGCGGCATGGTGGGCGAGCTGTTCGGCCCGTTCTCGCTGACCGTGACGGCGGCACTGCTGGCCTCGCTGCTGGTGTCGCTGACGGTCGTACCCGTCCTGTCGTACTGGTTCCTGCGCGCCCCGAAGGGCACGCCCGGGGACGCGGAGAAGGCCCGCCGCGCGGCGGAGGAGAAGGAGGCCAGGAGCCGTCTGCAGCGCTTCTACGTGCCCGTGCTGCGCTTCGCGACCCGCCGCCGCCTCACCAGTGTGGCGATCGCGGCGGTCGTGCTCGTCGGCACCTTCGGCATGGCGCCCCTGCTGAAGACGAACTTCTTCGACCAGGGGGAGCAGGAAGTCCTCACCATCAAGCAGAAGGTGAAGCCGGGTACGAGCCTGGCGGCGACGGACGCCTCGGCCCGGAAGGTCGAGAAGATGCTCGCCGGGGTGAAGGGCGTCAAGGACTACCAGGTCACGGTCGGTTCGTCCGGCTTCATGGCGGCGTTCGGCGGTGGCACGGACACCAACCAGGCGTCCTACTCGGTCATGCTGGACGGCTCGGCGAAGTTCGCGGACGTCCAAAGCCGCATCGAGGACGGCCTGGCCGACCTCTCCGGGATCGGTACGACCACGGTGTCGGCCGGTGACGGCTTCGGCAGCCAGGACCTGAGCGTGGTGGTGACGGCGCCCGACGCGGACGGGCTGCGCAAGGCGGCCGCGAAGGTCCGCTCCGAGGTCGCGAAGCTCAAGAACGTCACGGACGTGACGAGCGACCTGGCGCAGAGTGTGCCGCGCATCTCGGTCAAGGCGAACTCCCGTGCGGCGGCGGCCGGTTTCGACAACCAGACGCTGGGCGCGGTGGTCGCCCAGGCCGTGCAGGGGACCACGACCGGCAAGGCGATTCTGGACGACACCGAGCGGGACGTCGTCATCAAGTCGGCCAAGCCGGCGCAGACGCTGGACCAGCTGAAGAACCTGCGCCTCGGCGCGGTGAAGCTGGGCGACATCGCGACGGTGAAGCTGGTGGACGGCCCGGTCTCCATGACCCGGATCGACGGCCGGCGGGCGGCGACGATCACGGCGCGGCCGACGGGCGTGGACACGGGCGCCGTGAGCAGGGACCTCCAGTCGAAGATCGACGCGCTGAAGCTGCCGGCGGGCGCGGAGGCGGAGATCGGCGGTGTCTCGCAGGACCAGAGCGACGCGTTCAAGAACCTGGGCCTGGCGATGCTGGCGGCGGTGGCGATCGTGTTCATGCTGCTGGTCGGGACGTTCCGCAGCCTGGCCCAGCCCCTCATCCTGCTCGTCTCCATCCCGTTCGCGGCGACCGGCGCGATCGGCCTCCTGGTCGTCACGGGCACTCCGATGGGCGTGCCGGCGATGATCGGCATGCTGATGCTGATCGGCATCGTGGTGACGAACGCGATCGTGCTGATCGATCTGATCAACCAGTACCGGAAGCAGGGGTACGGCGTGGTCGAGGCCGTGGTGGAGGGTGGCCGTCACCGCCTCCGCCCGATCCTGATGACGGCGTTGGCGACGATCTTCGCGCTGCTCCCGATGGCGTTGGGCGTCACGGGTGAGGGCGGCTTCATCTCCCAGCCGCTGGCGGTGGTGGTGATCGGCGGCCTGATCACCTCCACCCTCCTGACGCTGCTTCTGGTTCCGACGCTCTACACGATGCTCGAACTCCGCAAGGAGCGCCGCGCGAAGAAGCGGGCGGCGAAGCAGGCCGAGAAGGGCGGGGCCGCGCCCGAGCCGGCGTCGGCTTCGGACGAGCCGGAGCCCGCGGCCGTGTGACGAACCGTGTGATGCACGGCGGCCGGGTCACGAATCCCCCACAGGGGTTCGGGGCCCGGCCGCCGCTTTCTCTCCGTTACGTATCCTGTGGCCTCGAACGGATCTTCGGGGAAAGGTGATGGGCTGTGCCGCTGCACAGGGACGACCCGAAGTCGGTCGGCGGGTACAGACTGGTCGACCGGCTCGGGTCCGGCGGCATGGGGGTCGTCTACTGGGGCAGGTCGCGGTCCGGGCGCGACGTCGCCGTCAAGGTGGTGCACGCCCAGTACGCCGAGAACGCCGTCTTCCGCGCCCGGTTCCGGCAGGAGATCGAGGCCGTCCGCAAGGTGAGCGGTGCCTTCACCGCACCGGTCGTGGACGCCGATCCGGAAGCGGCGCGGCCCTGGATGGCCACGCAGTACGTGCCCGCCAGCTCGCTCGCCGAGCGGCTGCGCGATCACGGCCCGCTGCGCGGCACCGAGCTGCGGCGGCTGGCGCTGGGGCTGGTGGAGGCGTTGCAGGACATCCACCGGGCCGGGGTGGTGCACCGGGACCTGAAGCCGGCCAACGTTCTGATGGCGGAGGACGGTCCCCGCGTGATCGACTTCGGTATCTCCCGCGCGGCCGAGAACCACAAGACCCTCACCGAGACCGGCCAGATGATCGGCACCCCGCCCTTCATGTCCCCGGAACAGTTCACCGACGCCCGTACGGTCGGACCCGCCTCGGACGTCTTCTCGCTCGCCGCGCTCCTGGTCTTCTCGGCCACCGGACGCGGCCCCTTCGACGCCGACAGCCCGTACATGACCGCCTTCCGGGTCGTCCACGAGCCGCCCGGACTGGACGGCGTACCGGGGCCGTTGCGCGCGGTCCTGGAGCGCTGTCTGGTCAAGGACGCCGCCGACCGGCCTCAACTGGACGTACTGGCCAAGGAGTTCGCCGAGGCCCTGCCCGAGCCCGACCCCATGGACCCGGACACCACGACCCTCCGCGTGGCCGACTTGAGGACCTTTGAGGAGACCTACGCCGGGACCGGCCACGCGGCGCCCGGAAAGGTCACTCGGTCCGGGCTCACGCGAGGCCGCAGGGTCCGCCCATGGCTGGTGGTGGCCTGCACGGTGGGTGTACTGGCCCTGGGGACGGGGTGGTACATACGGTTCGGGCCGGGCTTCTCGGACGGTGCCCCGGCGGTGAGTTCCGACGCGTCCGCGAACTCCCGATGGGCGGCCGTGCCCACCGGCTGGCAGCCCTGGCAGACGACGATGTCCGAGACCGCACAGTCGGGCGAGGTCAACCCGCTGGTGAAGGACAGCGCGGACGCGGGCGACGCCACCTGCCAGACGTACGAGAACGCGGTCTACTGCGCGGGCAACAACATCCTCCCGGTCCGTCTGGACGGCAGTACCGGCGCCACCGTCTGGCGCTCCGCGCTCGCGACCTCCGCCGAGGGCGCGGACTCGGCGCGGGACAACTTCGAACTCCTCGGGGTGCGGGACGGCACGATGCTCCTCCAGCACTACGTCTACGGGGCTGACGGGGGCACGAAGGCCAGCATCGTAGCCCTCGACACCGAGAGCGGCGAGCAGCTGTGGGACCGCCGGCGGAACAACGTGACCGTCGACCAGATCGTGTCCGGTGACCTCGTCCTGACCCCCGACCTCAGCGGTCGGCTGGTGACGGCCCGTTCCCCGTACACCGGTACCGACAGCTGGACCACGCAGTTGCCCTCCGGCGACTACTGCCAGTTCGCGACGGAAGGCTCCCGCCTGTACGCGCACTGCTTCCCGGACGACGAGACCAAGGACGCCGTACTCCTGGAACTGAACAAAGCCAACGGATCGGTGCTCCGGCGTCTGAAGACCCCGAACGCGAGCGGCCTGCTCGGTACCGTCGGCGGCCGGCTGGCCTTCGTGGTCGGCGGCGACTCGGGCCCGGCGCGCCCCGAGGATTTGAAGTTCGGCGAGATCTGGCTGCTCGACCCGGACACCGGCGCCGCCACCACGACGAAGCTGACGAAGACCTACGACGGCTCGGTGCGGCTGGCCGCCGACACCCTGTGGATCACCGGGGCCAACGGCCAGGTGACCGCCGTTTCCCCGCTGACCGGCAAACAGCTGTGGCAGACCCGGACCGGCGTCGAGGGCTCGGGACAGCCCACGTACGACCCCCGCACCCGCACCCTCTACCTGGCCAGCACCAGCGGCCGGGTCGCCGCCCTCGACACCCGCAAGGGCAAGCTCCTGTGGGAAACGGGCGCACACGCCGACCAGCTCGCGAGCGGTGACGTGACCAAGTCGAAGGTGCTGCTGTACGACGGCGCACTGATCGTGAGCACCCCGGACGGCACGGTCTTCTCCCTCGACCCCGCGCACCCCGAGCGGAAACCCGTCTCGGGGTGACGGCGGGGCGGGACGAGGGTTACGGCAGCGCCAGCATCCGCTCCAGCGCCAGCTTCGCGAACGCCTCCGTCTCCTTGTCCACCTCGATGCGGTTGACCAGGTTGCCCTCGGCCAGCGACTCCAGCGCCCACACCAGGTGCGGCAGGTCGATGCGGTTCATCGTCGAGCAGAAGCACACCGTCTTGTCCAGGAAGACGATCTCCTTGCCCTCCGGAGCGAAACGGTTCGCCAGTCGGCGGACCAGGTTCAGCTCGGTGCCGATGGCCCACTTGGAGCCGGCCGGAGCGGCCTCCAGCGCCTTGATGATGTACTCCGTCGAACCGACGTAGTCCGCCGCGGCCACGACCTCGTGCTTGCACTCGGGGTGCACCAGCACGTTCACCCCGGGGATACGCTCGCGCACGTCGTTCACCGAGTCGAGGCTGAAGCGGCCGTGCACCGAGCAGTGGCCCCGCCACAGGATCATCTTCGCGGCGCGCAGTTCGTCGGCCGTCAGCCCGCCGTTCGGCTTGTGCGGGTTGTAGACGACGCAGTCCTCCAGCGACATGCCCATGTCCCGCACCGCGGTGTTGCGGCCCAGGTGCTGGTCCGGCAGGAAGAGGACCTTCTCGCCTTGCTGGAACGCCCACTCCAGGGCCCGCTGCGCGTTCGACGACGTGCAGATCGTGCCGCCGTGCTTGCCCGTGAACGCCTTGATGTCGGCGGACGAGTTCATGTACGAGACCGGCACGACCTGCTCGGCGATCCCCGCCTCGGTCAGCACGTCCCAGCACTCGGCGACCTGCTCGGCCGTCGCCATGTCCGCCATGGAGCAGCCGGCGGCGAGGTCCGGCAGCACGACCTTCTGGTCGTCGCTCGTCAGGATGTCCGCCGACTCGGCCATGAAGTGCACACCGCAGAACACGATGTACTCGGCCTCCGGCCGCGCCGCCGCGTCCCGCGCCAGCTTGAAGGAGTCGCCCGTGACGTCGGCGAACTGGATGACCTCGTCGCGCTGGTAGTGGTGGCCGAGCACGAAGACCTTGTCCCCGAGCTTCTCCTTGGCCGCGCGGGCGCGCTCCACCAGGTCCGGGTCGGACGGCGAGGGCAGGTCACCGGGACACTCGACGCCCCGTTCGCTCCTCGGGTCGGCCTCACGGCCGAGCAGCAGGAGAGCGAGGGGCGTCGGCTGTACGTCGAGCTCCTGGGTCTGGGCGGTGGTCACGACACGCACCCTTTCTGTTCTGCGGCTCGCCGACCCGGAAACGGGTCGGCGGGACATGCGGGACAAAGCTTCTCGTCGAATTGACGCTATCTATCATAACTGGTTCACGTCAGTTTGACGATGCCCATAGCGTCGATGTGACGTGAATCCCGGCGGGCACGCCCACCCCGTCGCGCTCCCCTCCGCCGGGCGTACTCCGGACGACACGGCGGTCTCCGCGGGGTTGTCCACAGGCCGCTGTGCGTGCTGCGGCGCATGTGCGAGCATGAAGAAGAAGCCATGCGAGCATGAAGAAGAAGCCAAGGGCGAAACGCACGCTCGGCCCGGAATGAATCCGCGGCCACGCCGGTTGCACTCGTCGGCAAGCAGTCTCCGTACAACCCGGGAGAGATGTAGATGTCCGTACAGGACGAGACCACCACCGTCGCCGACGGCATCATCCTGACCGACGCCGCCGCGGCCAAGGTCAAGGCCCTGCTCGACCAGGAAGGCCGTGACGACCTGGCGCTGCGTGTCGCGGTTCAGCCCGGCGGCTGCTCCGGCCTGCGCTACCAGCTCTTCTTCGACGAGCGCTCCCTCGACGGCGACGTGGAGAAGGACTTCGGCGGAGTCAAGGTCGTCACCGACCGCATGAGCGCCCCGTACCTGGGTGGCGCCACCATCGACTTCGTCGACACGATCGAGAAGCAGGGCTTCACCATCGACAACCCGAACGCGACGGGCTCCTGCGCCTGCGGCGACTCCTTCAGCTGAGCCCCGCACCGCTACCGGTAACGGGTAAGCGTACGAAGGCGGCGCCCCCCTCCGATCGGGGGCGCCGCCTTCGCGCGTTCCTGGATGCCTCCTACCGGGGCTGCTTCGCCCCCGCCCCACCGGTGGAGGCCTTCGGCAGCGTGCTCGCCGTCTCCTTCGGGATCGGCTTGCCGTCCGAGCCCACCACCTGGCGGTCGCCCAGCGGCTCCTTCAGACGCAGCGTCTCGTGGTAGACCTTGGCGATCATGATGCAGACCCTGTCCGGCCAGGGCGTCTCGGTCACGGTCACCGTCACCTTGGCGGAACCCTCGCTCACGGACGCCGCGTAGTCGGCGCACACCCCGCCCTCGTAGGCGATGGTGAGGTCCTTGCCGTCGGCGGTGTAGCCCATCACCTTCACATCACGCTTCGTCGGCGCCGAGGACGGCTGGTCGCCCGGAGCGCTGGTGCGCGGGCTCGGCGTCGCGCTCGGCTGCCCCGGCGGCTGGGGCGCGGTCAGATACCGCGGTTCGATCGCGGGGTGCGTCACCGTGAAGTCGTCCCCGGTCCCCGCCCCCGTCGGCTTCACCTCGAACAGCCACGACGGCACCAGCACCGCCTTGCCGTTCACGGAGTGCCGGGCCAGCCCGAACACCGCGCCCTTCACGGTCGCCGACGCCCGCTTCGGGACCGTGGTGGACGCCCCGCACGGCGCCTCGTCCCGGTCCTTCAGCGGTACGGGGCTGGCGCAGCCGCCGATGCCCTTGCGGCCGTACGACGGGGTCGCGCCGTTCATCAGGTCCAGGGTCTTCTTCGCGCCGAGGACGGGGTACGTGGCACCCTTCAGCGGCGCCTTCAGGTTGCCGCTGCCGTTGAGGACCTTGCCCTCCGAGCTGATCTGGAGGCCGGTCGTCCAGCCATACGTCGGCAGTCCGCCCACCTCAGGCTCGGCGTTCACCACCCGTACCCGGTCCAGGAGCTGGGACGCGTCCAGCTTCGCGTCGTCCTGGCCGACCGCCTTGAGCACGGGAGCGGCCGCCTTCTTCGCCGCCTCCTCGCTCACCGGGCCGGGCCGCACGCCCGCCATGCCGGACCCGATCGGCCGGCACATCTTGCCCCTGGGGCAGTTGTCGGTGCCCGGCACGTACGAGCTGAACGTCCAGGTTCCGGGGGCGTTCCTGTTCACCCGCAGATTCGGCTGGGCTCCGTCCTTCGTGGCGCCCACCTGCCAGGTGTCGCCGACGAGCCTCGGCGTGCCGCTCAGGTCCAGGGCTTCGGCGAGCCGGGCCACCTCGTCCCGCGTCACCTCGCCCTTCGCCCAGTACACGGGCGCCGACTTCGGGCCGTCGGGCAGCTTGCCCGCCGCGGTGTACGTCGTTCCGTACGGGTTGGGCTCACCCACCGCGATGCCCGGCGTGCCGCCCTCGCTGTAGCCGTCGAGGACCAGCGCCGGGGGAGTGCCGTCACCGCCCGGCGTCGAGGAGCCGCCCGAGCCGCCGGAGGCGGTCGCCGCGAGATACGCCCCGCCGCCCCCGACCAGCAGGACCGCGGCCGCGACCGAGGCGACGACCACCGGGGAGCGCCGTCCGCGCGGCACGGAGCCGTCCGTTTCCTCGGTCGCCTCGGTGACCTCGGTGACCTCGGGGGCGTCACTCGCGTCGTCGGGTCGCTCGGTGTTCACCGCATCGCTCCTTCGGCTCCACTGCTGTCCCAGGAGACCCCGCCCTGCCCGAGAAGGCCTTAGAAGGGTCGTACACCGCCTCCCCTATACGGGGGACGGCGATGGGACGCAGCGGGGGAGCGCACGGTTCCCCTCTCTTTGGCTCGTTCGCCGGCGCGTGGTCCGCGAGGGCGCGGGGTCCGCGCGCGGTCAGTCCCCGTAGTCGGACATCGCGTCCAGGAGGCGGGCGGAGGCGGGAGGCACCGTGACCCCGTGGATCAGGGACGGCGGGACCGGCAGGGAAGCGGTCTCCGCCGGCGCGGCCCAGTGCGGAGCCATGCGGGCACTGTCGCCGGGCAGTGACGCCAGATCGCCTTCCAGGTCGAGCGGGGTGGTGCCGTGGACCTCGAGCTTCGTCATAGGGGAACCGTAGGCACGCTGGAGCCCGCGAAGAAAGATCTACTATTGGGTAGTTTCGCTTGCTTCAGTGGCTCGGTCCGAACCGGTAGCGTGAACTGTCAATCCCCCTCCTCCACAGGAGCGTGTCCTCGCCGTGCGTATCGCAGTCACCGGCTCCATCGCCACCGACCACCTCATGACCTTCCCCGGCCGTTTCGCCGACCAGTTCGTCGCGGACCAGCTGCACACGGTCTCGCTGTCCTTCCTGGTCGACCGCCTCGACGTACGCCGCGGCGGGGTGGGCGCGAACATCGCCTTCGGCATGGGCCAGCTCGGCACCAAGCCGATCCTCGTCGGCGCGGCCGGCTCGGACTTCGACGAGTACCGGGCGTGGCTGGACCGCAACGGCGTGGACACGGCCTCCGTACGCATCTCGGAGACCCAGCACACGGCCCGTTTCGTGTGCACCACCGACGCCGACCACAACCAGATCGGCTCCTTCTACACCGGCGCGATGAGCGAGGCCCGGCTCATCGAGCTCAAGACGGTCGCCGACCGGGTGGGCGGGCTCGACCTGGTGCTGATCGGCGCCGACGACCCGGAGGCGATGCTGCGCCACACGGAGGAGTGCCGTTCCCGGGCCATTCCGTTCGCCGCCGACTTCTCGCAGCAGATCGCGCGCATGAACGGCGACGAGATCCGGATACTGCTGGACGGGGCGACCTTCCTGTTCTCCAACGAGTACGAGAAGGGGCTCATCGAGACCAAGACCGGCTGGTCCGACGCCGAGATCCTGGCCAAGGTGGGCCACCGGGTGACCACGCTCGGCTCGCGGGGCGTGCGCATCGAGCGGTCCGGTGAGGACCCGATCGAGGTCGGCGTGCCCGAGGAGACCGCCAAGATCGACCCGACGGGTGTGGGCGACGCCTTCCGCGCGGGCTTCCTGTCGGGCCTGGCCTGGGGCGTCCCGCTGGAGCGCGCGGCCCAGATCGGCTGCATGCTCGCGACGCTGGTCATCGAGACCCTGGGCACCCAGGAGTACACGCTGCGCCGCGCCCACTTCATGGACCGTTTCACCAAGGCGTACGGCGACGAGGCCGCGACCGAGGTCAAGCAGCACCTGGTCTGACCCCGGGGCGGCGACCCCGAGGACGTACCGAGGGCCTGTCGTCGAACTCCCGCCCGCCAGGCGGGCGGACGACGGGAGTTCGACGACAGGGCCTAGGAGAGCCGGCGGACCACGTAGGCGGAGCCCCGTTCCGCCGGTTCCTCCCCCACGTACTCCTGCTCCCGCATCTCGCACCACGCCGGGATGTCCAGGCGGGCCGCCTCGTCGTCCGCCAGGACGCGGACCGTCCCGCCCACCGGCACGTCCGCGAAGACCTTCGCCAGCTCGATCACCGGGATCGGGCAGCGCTTGCCGAGGGCGTCCACGACGAGGGCGTCCTCGTGCGCGGCCGTACGCGGGGAGGGCGCGCCGAGCTTCTCGCGCACACCGGCCACCGCATCCGGCAGCACCGAGAGGAACCGGTCGACCTCCTCCGCCGGCGTCCCCGGCGGCAGCGACACCCGGACGTTGCCCTCGCTCAGCACCCCCATCGCCCTCAGTACATGGCTCGGGGTCAGCGTGCTGCTCGTGCAGGACGATCCGGACGACACCGAGAAGTCCGCACGGTCCAGCTCGTGCAGCAATGTCTCCCCGTCGACATAGAGACAGGAGAAGGTGACGACCCCGGGCAGACGACGGACCGGGTCCCCCACCACCTCCACATCGGGGACCAGTTCCGGCACCCGCGCCCGGATTCGCTCCGTCAGCTCCCGCAGCCGTCCCGCCTCCTCGGCCGCCTCCGCCCGCACCGCCCGCAGCGACGCCGCGGCCGCCACGATCGCCGGGATGTTCTCGAACCCGGCTGCCCGCCCCGACTCCCGCTCGTCCACGGGCCCTTGAGGCGCGAACCGAACCCCCTTGCGCACCACAAGGAGCCCGACGCCCGCCGGACCGCCCCATTTGTGCGCACTGGCCGTCAGTACCGACCAGTCGCCCTCCACCGGACCCCAGCCCAGCGACTGCGCCGCGTCCACCAGCAGGGGCACCCCGGCCGCCCGGCACACGGCGGCCACCTCGGCCACCGGCTGCACGGTCCCCACCTCGTGGTTGGCGGACTGGAGGCAGGCCAGCGCGGTGTCCTGGCGCAGTGCGGCCTCGTAGGCCTCGGGAGTGACCGCGCCCGCGCGGGAGACCGGCACCCGCGTCACCGTCCCGCCGTCCGCCTCGAACACCTCCGCCGAATGGAGTACCGAGGAGTGTTCGACCGCTGACACGATCAGGTGACGTCCGACCCGGCGACGGCCCGCCAGCACCCCCTCGATCCCGGAGTGCACCGCCCGCGTACCGGACGGGGTGAAAACCAGCTCGTCCGGGCGGCAGCCCACCGCCTCGGCGGCCGCCTCGCGTGCCGCGTCCAACAACAGCCGCGCCCGCCGCCCCTCGCGGTACAACCGAGCGGGATCGGCCCACCCCTCGTCCAGTGAAGCCTGCAGCGCCTGGCGGGCAACGGGATGAAGGGGAGCAGCGGAAGCAGCGTCGAAGTAGGCCACACAGCAACGCTAAACGCCCTGAAGGGGCGCGACGAACCGCGCGACCGACCAGAGACCCCCGCACCCGCCAAGCAAGCCGCGTTCCCGAGCTATTAGGCGACCCGGGGTGACCCGCGGCGCGTTGGGTACCCTCCCCGCGCGACCCCAAATAGCGTCCAGTAGGGTTTGGTCCGCATAAACATCAAACCCCTGCCCGACGCAGGGCGGCGACCGACCAGCGAGAAGGCCGCAGCCAACCAGCGCGGGCGAGACTCTCGGGAAGGCGCTACGTGAGTCCCAACGGCTCCGACCGCTCGCCGCGGCGCCCGATGCGGCGGAAGCTGCTGCAGGCACTGACCGCGGGCCTGGTCCTGGCGACCGCCACCGGTTGCACATACAAGGACTTCCCCCGCCTTGGTATGCCCACCCCGACCACGGAAGAGGCTCCGCGGATCCTCTCCCTGTGGCAGGGGTCCTGGGCTGCCGCGCTCGCCGTCGGCGTGCTGGTGTGGGGCCTGATCCTGTGGAGTGCGTTCTTCCACCGGCGCAGCCGCACCAAGGTCGAGGTTCCTCCGCAGACCCGGTACAACATGCCCATCGAGGCGCTGTACACGGTGGTCCCGCTCATCATCGTCTCGGTGCTCTTCTACTTCACGGCCCGCGACGAGTCGAAGCTCCTGGACCTCTCCAAGAAGCCCGACGTCACCATCAACGTCGTCGGCTTCCAGTGGAGCTGGGGCTTCAACTACGTCACCCCCGTCGACGGGGTGACCGGTGACGCGAAGACCGACGCGAACCTGGACGCGATTCCGAACCGGTTCAAGGACGACTTCCCGGCGAACGCCGGTGGTGTCTACGACGTCGGCACGCCCGGTACGCGGAACCCGCAGACCGGTAACCCCGGTCCGACCCTCTGGCTCCCCAAGGGCAAGACGGTCCGCTTCGTCCTCACCTCGCGCGACGTCATCCACTCCTTCTGGGTGGTGCCGTTCCTGATGAAGCAGGACGTCATCCCGGGCCACACGAACGCCTTCCAGGTGACCCCCAACCAGGAGGGCACCTTCCTGGGCAAGTGCGCCGAGCTCTGCGGCGTCGACCACTCCCGGATGCTGTTCAACGTGAAGGTCGTCTCCCCTGACCTCTACGAGAAGCACCTCAAGGACCTCGCCAAGAAGGGGCAGACCGGTTACATTCCCGCCGGCATCGCGCAGACGAGCCACGAGAAGAACCGGGAGACGAACAACCTGTGAGCATCCTCAACGAACCCCAGGGTGCCGCCGCAGCTGAGGACTCGTACGAGAACGAGCTGCCGGTCAGGCGCAAGCGGCCCGGCAACGTCGTCGTCAAGTGGCTGACCACCACCGACCACAAGACGATCGGCACGCTGTATCTGGTCACGTCGTTCGCGTTCTTCCTCATCGGCGGCGTCATGGCTCTGCTCATGCGCGCCGAGCTGGCCCGTCCGGGCCTGCAGATCATGTCGAACGAGCAGTTCAACCAGGCCTTCACGATGCACGGCACGATCATGCTGCTGATGTTCGCGACGCCGCTGTTCGCCGGTTTCGCGAACTGGATCATGCCGCTGCAGATCGGCGCGCCCGACGTGGCGTTCCCGCGGCTGAACATGTTCGCCTACTGGCTCTACCTGTTCGGCTCGACCATCGCGGTCGGCGGCTTCCTCACCCCGCAGGGCGCGGCCGACTTCGGCTGGTTCGCCTACAGCCCGCTGTCGGACGCGGTCCGCTCGCCGGGCATCGGCGCCGACATGTGGATCATGGGTCTGGCCTTCTCCGGCTTCGGCACGATCCTCGGCTCGGTCAACTTCATCACCACGATCATCTGCATGCGCGCGCCCGGCATGACCATGTTCCGCATGCCGATCTTCGTGTGGAACGTGCTGCTGACCGGTGTGCTCGTCCTGCTGGCCTTCCCGGTCCTCGCCGCCGCGCTGTTCGCCCTGGAGGCGGACCGCAAGTTCGGTGCGCATGTGTTTGACGCGGCCAATGGCGGCGCGTTGCTGTGGCAACACCTCTTCTGGTTCTTCGGCCATCCAGAGGTGTACATCATCGCGCTACCGTTCTTCGGCATCATTTCCGAGATCATCCCGGTCTTCAGCCGTAAGCCGATGTTCGGCTACATGGGCCTCATCGGCGCCACCATCGCCATCGCCGGTCTGTCCGTGACGGTGTGGGCGCACCACATGTACGTCACCGGTGGCGTGCTGCTTCCGTTCTTCTCCTTCATGACGTTCCTCATCGCCGTACCCACCGGCGTGAAGTTCTTCAACTGGATCGGAACGATGTGGAAGGGCTCGCTGTCCTTCGAGACACCGATGCTCTGGGCGACCGGCTTCCTGATCACCTTCACGTTCGGTGGTCTGACCGGTGTCATCCTGGCCTCGCCGCCGATGGACTTCCACATCTCGGACTCGTACTTCGTGGTGGCGCACTTCCACTACGTCGTCTTCGGCACCGTCGTGTTCGCGATGTTCGCCGGCTTCCACTTCTGGTGGCCGAAGTTCACCGGCAAGATGCTCGACGAGCGCCTCGGCAAGATCACCTTCTGGACGCTGTTCATCGGCTTCCACGGCACCTTCCTGGTGCAGCACTGGCTGGGTGCCGAGGGCATGCCGCGTCGTTACGCGGACTACCTCGCGGCCGACGGCTTCACCGCCCTGAACACGGTCTCGACGATCTCCTCGTTCCTGCTCGGCCTGTCGATCCTGCCGTTCCTCTACAACGTGTGGAAGACGGCCAAGTACGGCAAGCCGGTCGGCGTCGACGACCCGTGGGGCTACGGCCGTTCGCTGGAGTGGGCCACGTCCTGCCCGCCGCCGCGGCACAACTTCCTCACCCTGCCGCGCATCCGCTCCGAATCCCCGGCCTTCGACCTGCACCACCCGGAGATCGCCGCGCTGGAGCAGCTTGAGCACGCCGGTGCCGGCAGCAAGTCCGTCGCTGGTGGCAAGGAGGCCGGCAAGTGAAGATCCAGGGCAAGATGTTCCTCTGGCTGGCCGTCTTCATCCTCGTCATGGCGATCGTCTATGGCGTGTGGTCGAAGGAGCCGGCCGGCACCACCGCGCTCTTCCTGGGCTTCGGCCTGAGCGTCATGATCGGCTACTACCTGGCCTTCACGGCCCGGCGGGTCGACGTGGGCGCCCAGGACAACAAGGAGGCCGACGTCGCGGACGACGCCGGTGAGGTCGGCTTCTTCAGCCCGCACAGCTGGCAGCCGCTCGCCCTCGGCGTCGGCGGCGCGCTCGCCTTCCTGAGCATCGCGATCGGCTGGTGGCTGATGTACTTCTCCGCCCCGCTCATCCTGGTGGGCCTCTGGGGCTGGGTCTTCGAGTACTACCGCGGCGAGAACCGCACCCAGTAACACGCGCCGAGCGCACGGGAGCCCGGACACTCCGCAAGGAGGGTCCGGGCTCCCCCTTTTGCCCTCTTCTTTGTCCCCCATACGGGGCGTCCGGCGCGCCACGGTTGACGAGGGTTCATAGCGTGAGCCCATGAAGCACTCACCGCGACACCGCACGACCGTCAACTGCACCGTGCTGGTGATATCCCTCGCCGCGGGCCTCGTCGCCTGCGGATCCGACGGCGAGCCGCTCTCGACGAAGTCGTACGACGCGGCGGGCCGGATCGCCCTCAACACCCAGGTCGGCAGCGACAAGAAGAAGGCCGACCCCGACAAGCCCCTGGAAATCACCCCCTCCGGCTCGGACGGACGCATCACGGACGTCACGGTCACCGACGCCCGAGGGCGCTACGTGGCCGGTGAGCTCTCCGCCGACGGCAGCCGCTGGCACAGCACGTCACCGCTTGCCGCGGGCACCCACTACACGGTGCGGGTGAGCACGGAGCACGAGGACGGCACGACCGGCAGCAAGGTCATCGAATTCGACACCGACACCCCGAAGACCAGGAAGCTCCTCGGCGTCACCTTCGGGCCCGACAGCGGCACCTACGGCGTCGGCCAGCCCGTCACCGCCGAACTCAGCGTCCCCGTCCAGGACAAGGCGTCCCGGGCGATCGTCGAGAGCGCCCTCAAGGT
Source organism: Streptomyces sp. CGMCC 4.7035 (assembly GCF_031583065.1). Lineage (GTDB taxonomy): Bacteria > Actinomycetota > Actinomycetes > Streptomycetales > Streptomycetaceae > Streptomyces > Streptomyces yaanensis. The sequence goes on along the minus strand of NZ_CP134053.1, from coordinate 6,135,210 downwards.
GGACTCGGTGCCCGCCACCGAGGGCTCCTGGTACTGGGTGGACGACAAGACGCTGCACTACCGCCCGAAGGACTACTGGCCCGCTCACGCCACCGTCACGGCGTACAGCAACCTCGAGGGCGTAAGGATCGGCGACCGCCTCTGGGGCGGCGACACGAAGCCCCTGACGCTCACCACGGGCGACCGGGTCATCGCCGTCACGGACGCCGCCGCGCACGTCATGAAGGTCTACAAGAACGACGAACAGATCAAGCAGATCCCCATCACCACCGGCAAGCCCGGCTTCGAGACCCGCAACGGGGTCAAGGTCGTGCTGGACAAGCAGTCCTCCGTACGGATGCGCGGAACCACCATCGGCATCTCCGCGAGTTCCGCGGACTCCTACGACCTGCAGGTCCACTGGGCGACCCGGGTGACCTGGAGCGGCGAGTACGTGCATGCCGCGCCCTGGTCCGTCGGCTCCCAGGGGTACGCCAACGTCAGCCACGGCTGCACCGGGATGAGCAACGCCAACGCCGAGTGGTTCTTCGACACCGTGCGGCTGGGCGACGTAGTCCAGGTGGTCAACTCCAAGGGCGAGGAGATGAGCCCCTTCGGCAACGGCTACGGCGACTGGAACCTCGACTGGACGAAATGGCAGAAGGGCAGCGCCCTGACCGCAGACACCCCTGACGGCCCGAGCGCGGCGGACAGGGCGAGACTGCGCCCGGAATCGGCGTGAGAAGGGGCGCTGCGCGCCCCGACAGGGGCGCGGGGCTGTGACATCATGCGGCTCCGCCGCGTGGGCGCGACCAGCCACGACGCACCCGCAGGCGGAACACCGGACTTCCAGCGGAGCGCTCAGGCGCCCAAAAGGGCCTTACGCCGCAACAGAGACGCCAACGCCGAGGCGAACTCAACCGGCTCAACCGGCAGCGCCACCGCGGCATCGGCCCGACTCCACGTAGCCAGCCACGCATCCTGCGGCCGCGCGATCAGCACCAGTACCGGCGGGCAGTCGAAGATCTCGTCCTTGATCTGCCGGCAGACGCCCATGCCGCCCATCGGCACGGCCTCGCCGTCCAGGACGCACACGTCGATGCCGCCCTGGTCCAGTTCCTTGACGACGGCGCCCGGTGTCGCGCACTCCACGAACCGCACCGGGGGAACGTCCGGAGCGGGCCTGCGCCCGGCCGCGAGCCGCACCTGTTCGCGGGTGTTGGAGTCGTCGCTGTAGACCAGCACCGTGGCGGTCGGCTGCATGCTTTCCCTCCGGGACGTCGGCGTCGTACGGAACGGATCGTCGGTGCGGATGCTACTCCCTTGAACACGGGGTCAACAGCGGTTCGGACATGGCTTCGATGGGCCATCCGGGCAGTACACACGGTACGGACACTCCGAACGGCACCCCCCGGAGTGAGGGCGGGATAAGGGACCGACATAATGTCGGTCGTGGCGACAGCAACGACAGTAGAAACCGGGCACGCGCACCCGTCGGTCAACCGGCCGAACCTCACCAGCGTCGGAACCATCATCTGGCTGAGTTCCGAGCTGATGTTCTTCGCGGCCCTCTTCGGTATGTACTTCACCCTGCGATCGGTGACCGGGCCGGATCACTGGAAGGAGATGGCGAGCCATCTCAACTTCCCGTTCTCCGCGACGAACACCACGATCCTGGTGCTCTCCTCCCTGACCTGCCAGCTCGGCGTCTTCGCCGCCGAGCGCGGGGACGTGAAGAAGCTCCGGGGCTGGTTCATCGTCACCTTCATCATGGGGGCGATCTTCGTCGGCGGGCAGATCTTCGAGTACACCGAGCTGGTCAAGAAGGACGGCCTCTCGCTCTCCTCGGACCCGTACGGCTCGGTGTTCTACCTGACCACCGGCTTCCACGGCCTGCACGTGACGGGTGGTCTCATCGCCTTCCTGCTGGTCCTCGGCCGCACCTACGCGGCAAAGAGGTTCACCCACGAGCAGGCGACCGCCGCCATCGTCGTGTCCTACTACTGGCACTTCGTCGATGTCGTCTGGATCGGCCTCTTCGCCACGATCTACATGATCAAGTAATCGGCCGTCGGTCGCGGCGAACAGTCACCCGATCGGGGTGAACCGATCGCACGCGACGATCCGATTTATCTCCAGAAGCATCGACGCAGAAGATCCTGACACCGGGGTAATCCGTGAAAAAGCTCTCCGCACGACGACGCCATCCGCTGGCGGCTGTCGTCGTCCTACTCCTCGCGCTGGCGGCCACCGGGGGGCTGTACGCCGCGTTCGCGCCCGCGAGCAAGGCGCAGGCCGATGAAACCGCCCAGTCCCTCGCCATCGACGAGGGCAAGAAGCTCTACTCGGTGGGCTGCGCCAGCTGCCACGGCACCGGCGGTCAGGGCACCTCCGACGGTCCGAGCCTGGTGGGTGTGGGCGCCGCGGCCGTCGACTTCCAGGTGGGCACCGGCCGTATGCCGGCCGCCACCTCGCAGGGCGCCCAGGTGCCGCGGAAGAAGAACATCTACACGCAGGCGCAGATCGACCAGATCGCGGCGTACATCGCCTCGCTCGGTGCCGGCCCGGCCACGCCGACGAAGAACGACTACAGCCCCGAGGGTGCCGACATCGCCAAGGGCGGCGAGCTCTTCCGTACCAACTGCGCGCAGTGCCACAACTTCACCGGCGAGGGTGGCGCCCTGACGCACGGCAAGTACGCCCCGAGCCTCGAAGGTGTCGACCCGAAGCACATCTACGAGGCCATGCAGACCGGCCCGCAGAACATGCCGTCCTTCCCGGACACGACGCTGTCGCAGCAGAACAAGAAGGACATCATCGCGTACCTCAACGCGGTCAACGGTGACGAGACGGAGAACCCCGGCGGTCTTGACCTGGGTGGTCTCGGTCCGGTTTCCGAGGGCCTGTTCGGCTGGATCTTCGGACTCGGTGCGCTGATCGCGGTCGCCGTCTGGGTCGCCGCTCGGACCGCAAAGGCCAAGAAGTCATGAGTAGCCAAGACATTCCAGAAGAGAACCTGCCCGCTGAGCAGGACGCCGCCCAGCGTGGCGTGACGGTCGCGGACGAGCGGAACCCGTTCGCCGACCCGGGCCTCCCGCCCCACGAGCACCGCATCCAGGACATCGACGAGCGGGCAGCCAGGCGCTCCGAGCGCACGGTGGCCATGCTGTTCACCGTGTCGATGCTGGCCACCGTCGCCTTCATCGCCTCGTACGTCACGATCCCGGCGGACAAGTCGATCTACGTCTTCCCGATCGGGCACCTGAGCGGACTGAACTTCGCGCTGGGCCTGACGCTGGGCGTGGCACTGTTCGCGATCGGCGCGGGCGCGGTCCACTGGGCCCGCACCCTGATGTCCGACATGGAGGTCGCCGACGAGCGTCACCCGATCGAGGCGGCCCCCGAGGTCAAGGCCAAGGTCATGGCCGACTTCAAGCAGGGTGCCAAGGAGTCCGCGCTCGGCCGCCGCAAGCTGATCCGCAACACGATGTTCGGCGCGCTGGCCCTGTTCCCGCTCTCCGGCGTCATGCTGCTGCGCGACCTGGGCCCGCTGCCGGGTACCAAGCTGCGCCACACGATGTGGTCCAAGGGCAAGCTTCTCGTCAACATGAACACGAACGAGCCGATGCGTCCCTCGGACATCGCGGTCGGCTCGCTCACCTTCGCCAAGCCCGAGGGCCTGGAGGAACACGACGAGGACTTCCAGAAGGAGATCGCCAAGGCGGCCCTGATGCTCGTCCGGCTGCAGCCGGAGAACATCAAGGACAAGCGCGAGCTCGAGTGGTCCCACGAGGGCGTCGTCGCGTACTCGAAGATCTGCACCCACGTCGGTTGCCCGATCTCTCTGTACGAGCAGCAGACGCACCACGTCCTCTGCCCGTGCCACCAGTCCACCTTCGACCTCTCCGACGGTGCCCGGGTCATCTTCGGCCCGGCCGGTCACGCCCTGCCGCAGCTGCGCATCGGCGTCAACGCGGACGGTTACCTCGAGGCGCTCGGCGACTTCGAAGAGCCCGTCGGTCCTGCCTTCTGGGAGCGCGGATGAGCACTACAGCGACCAACGACTCTGCTTCGCGCGGAAAGGCTCCGGCCGGCGAGCGCGTCGCGGACTGGGCCGACGGCCGCCTGGGGATCTACTCCCTGGCCAAGGCCAACATGCGCAAGATCTTCCCCGACCACTGGTCGTTCATGTTGGGCGAGGTCTGCCTCTACAGCTTCATCATCATCATCCTCACGGGTGTGTATCTGACGCTGTTCTTCCACCCGTCGATGAACGAGGTGGAGTACCACGGCAGCTACGTCCCGCTGCAGGGCCAGCTGATGAGCGAGGCGTTCAGCTCGACGCTGCACATCAGCTTCGACGTCCGCGGTGGTCTGCTGATCCGGCAGATCCACCACTGGGCGGCGCTGATCTTCCTCGCCGGCATGTTCGTGCACATGATGCGCGTGTTCTTCACGGGCGCGTTCCGCAAGCCGCGTGAGATCAACTGGCTGTTCGGCTTCCTGCTGTTCGTCCTGGGCATGTTCACCGGCTTCACCGGTTACTCGCTCCCGGACGACCTGCTCTCCGGCACCGGTGTCCGCTTCATGGAGGGCGCGATCCTGTCCGTGCCGATCGTCGGCACGTACCTGTCGTTCTTCCTCTTCGGCGGCGAGTTCCCGGGCGGCGACTTCGTGGCCCGCTTCTACTCGATCCACATCCTGCTGCTGCCGGGCATCATGCTCGGCCTGGTGGTGGGCCACCTGATCCTGGTCTTCTACCACAAGCACACGCAGTTCGCGGGCCCCGGAAAGACGAACAACAACGTCGTCGGCATGCCGCTGCTGCCGGTGTACATGGCCAAGGCCGGCGGCTTCTTCTTCCTGGTCTTCGGCGTCATCGCGGCCATCGCGGCGATCGCCCAGATCAACCCGATCTGGGCCATCGGCCCCTACCGTCCGGACCAGGTGTCCACGGGTGCCCAGCCCGACTGGTACATGGGCTTCTCCGAGGGTCTGATCCGTACGATGCCGGGCTGGGAGGTCAACCTCTGGGGTCACACGCTCGTCCTTGGCGTGTTCGTCCCGCTGGTGATCTTCCCGCTGGTCCTGGTCGCGATCGCGGTCTACCCGTTCATCGAGTCCTGGGTCACCGGCGACAAGCGCGAGCACCACATCCTGGACCGCCCGCGCAACGCGCCGACGCGTACGGCCTTCGGTGCCGCGTGGATCGCCTGGTACTTCGTACTGCTCGTCGGTGGTGGCAACGACATCTGGGCCACGCACTTCCACCTGTCGATCAACGCGATCACCTGGTTCGTCCGCATCGCCTTCTTCGTGGTGCCGGTGCTCGTGTTCATCGCCACCAAGCGGATCTGCCTCGGCCTCCAGCGTCGCGACAAGGACAAGGTGCTGCACGGCCGCGAGTCGGGCATCATCAAGCGGCTGCCGCACGGTGAGTTCATCGAGGTCCACGAGCCGCTCAGCCAGGAGCAGCTGCACACGCTCACGGCGCACGAGCAGTACAAGCCGGCCGAGATCGGTCCGACGGTCGACGAGAACGGCGTCGAGCGGAAGATCAAGGGCACCCAGAAGCTGCGCGCCAAGCTGAGCAACGCGTACTACGGGGAGAACAACCAGATCCCCAAGCCCACGGTCGAGGAATACAAGGAGATCACGAGCGGCCACGGCCACCACTGATCGTCGCACTCGCCACGCCACGGTCGAAGGGCCCCGTCCGGTGTTCGGACGGGGCCCTTCGCCGTGCCCCGGTCTGGATAGGGTGGACCTGTTCGAGACTCGCGTCCCGTGATCCGGGACACCGACCCAGGAGCGGCTTATGAGCGCTGTGAACCCCGCTGGAGGCGACACCGCGGCGGGCCGTTCCTGGCCCCAGGTACTGAACGCCCTGCTGGACGGCCGCGACCAGAGCGCCGAGGCGACCGCCTGGGCGATGGACCGGATCCTGCGCGGCGAGGCGACCGACGCGCAGATCGCCGGGTTCGTGGTGGCGCTGCGGGCCAAGGGCGAGACGGTGGAGGAGATCACCGGGCTCGTCCGGACCATGTACGAGCACGCGAACGTGATCGAGGTGCCCGGCCGGACCGTCGACATCGTCGGCACGGGCGGCGACGGCGCGAAGACGGTGAACATCTCCACGATGTCGTCGCTCGTCGTCGCCGGTGCGGGTGCGAAGGTCGTCAAGCACGGCAACCGGGCCGCGTCGTCGGCGTCGGGTGCGTCGGACGTCCTGGAGAAGCTCGGCGTCAATCTGGAGCTGACCCCGAAGAGGGTCGCGGAAGTGGCCGACGAGGCCGGCATCACCTTCTGCTTCGCGGTGAAGTTCCACCCCGCGCTGCGTCATGTGGCTGCCGCGCGCGGCCAGTTGGGCATCCGTACGACCTTCAACGTCCTCGGTCCGCTGACGAACCCGGCGAAGGTGAAGGCCCAGGCGGTCGGCGTCGCGGACCCCCGCATGGCGCCGATCGTGGCGGGTGTCTTCGCCGAGCGCGGCAACTCGTCCCTGGTCTTCCGGGGCGACGACGGCCTGGACGAGCTGACCACCACGTCCACCTCCCGGGTGTGGGTCGTCCGGGACGGCAAGGTCACCGAGGAGACCTTCGACCCGCGGGACGTCGGCATCGAGCTGGTGCCCGTGGAGGCGCTGCGGGGCGCCGACGCGTCGTACAACGCGGAGGTCGCCCGTCGGCTGCTGGACGGCGAGACGGGCCCCGTGCGGGATGCGGTGCTGCTGAACTCGGCGGCCGCGCTGGTGGCGCTGGAGCCGGGGGACGGTCCGCTGGCCGGGCAGCTCCGGGCAGGCATGGAGAAGGCCGCGGAGTCGATCGACTCGGGGGCGGCGAAGCGGACGCTGGACCGCTGGGTGGCCGCTAGCAACAAGTAGGTTTTGGGGTGCCGGCGTCCTCAGGGTGCCGGCACCGCCTTGTGTCCCGGCATCCGGACACAAGTTGCAGGCGGGCGATCACCCCCGTACTGTCCTGCTCAGGTCATGAGCGACAGCCATTCGGCCCCGGCCGGCTGTCCGGCAACCCTCCGTCCGTGGCGGGGTGCCCCGGGTGAGGACCAGGCCGTAGGCAGCGAGGTCTGCGGCAAGCGCGGACCCCTCGCACTCTATTGAGTGGATACAGCCAGGGGTCCTGGTCGTTCGAGGGAGCCTTCCGTGAGCAAGCGAATGCGATAGGGCCGCTGAGCCCCGCCTCCGCATCCCCTTTCACCCCTTTCCCGCGCTGAGCCGTACCCGCCGTACGCGTGCTCGCGTGGTGATCTCCACCTGCCTCACGGGAGTGCACCCATGTCCGTCTCCACCCTTGCCGCCGACCAGTCCGTTTGTGCCCCGCTGCCCGTTCTGGGCCGGGATGTCACCGTCCCGCTCGTCACGGGCGGCGAGGTCACCTACGCCGCGCTCGACTACGCGGCCAGCGCTCCGGCGCTGCAGCGCGTCTGGGACGACGTGGCGGCGTACGCGCCGTACTACGGCAGCGTCCACCGTGGCGCCGGCTACCTGTCGCAGCTGTCCACGGACCTCTTCGAGAACGCCCGCAGGACCGTCGCCGAGTTCCTCGACTGCCGCGACGGAGATCAGGTGGTTTTCACCCGGTCCACCACCGACTCGCTCAACCTCCTCGCCGCCGCCCTTCCGGCCGACTGCCAGGTCTTCGTCTTCGAGACCGAGCACCACGCCTCCCTGCTGCCGTGGCGGGACGCCCGGGTCACGTACCTGAACGCTCCGCGCACCCCGCGGCAGGCCGTCGAGAGCCTGGAGCGCGCCCTCGCGGACCGCGACCCCTGCGGCCCGGCCCTGGTCTGCGTAACCGGCGCCTCCAACGTCACCGGCGAGCTGTGGCCCGTACGGGAGCTCGCGGCGGCCGCCCACGCGCACGGCGCCCGTATCGTCCTGGACGCCGCCCAGCTCGCCCCGCACCACCCGGTGTCGGTCAAGGACCTCGACGTCGACTGGGTCGCCTTCTCCGGTCACAAGCTGTACGCCCCCTTCGGGTCCGGCGTCCTGGCCGGCCGCGCCGACTGGCTGCGCGAGGCCGAGCCCTACCTCGCGGGCGGCGGCGCCAGCCGCAAGGTCACCCGGCGCACGGACGGGGGAGTGGACGTCGAGTGGCACGAGACCGCCGCCCGCCACGAGGCCGGCTCACCGAACGTCATCGGCGCCTACTCGATCGCCTCCGCCTGCAAGGCGCTCACCGAGGCCGGCTTCGACACCCTCGTGGCCCGGGAGCAGTACCTGATCCGCGCGGTGCGGGAGGGGCTCGCCGAGGTTCCTGAGGTCAAGGTTCTCTCCCTCTTCGGTGACGACTCCCCGCGCGTCGGCGTCATCTCGTTCGTCGTCGAGGGCTGGAACAGCTCCCACTTCGCCGCCGCGCTCTCCGCCGAGTACGGCATCGGCGTGCGCGACGGCCTGTTCTGCGCCCACCCGCTGGTGCGCACCCTGCTGGGCAGCGACCCGGAGACCCAGGGCGAGTGCGGCGCCCCGGAGGCCGCACCCGGCGAGAAGTCCCTGAACGCGATCCGCGTCAGCTTCGGCGCGGGCACCCCCGACGAGCACGTGGAGCGTTTCGTCCGCGCGGTCAAGGAGCTCGTCCGGGACGGTGCGAAGTGGAAGTACCGCACGGAGGACGGCCGTTGCGTCCCGGCGGTCTGATCGGCCGGTGCGCGGTGCGCGGTGCGCGGTGCGCGGTGCGCCGATGCGTTGAGGTACAGCCGACCCCGCTCCCTCCCGTCCGCCCCGCGGCGGACGGGGGAGAGCCACCCTTGAGGGCCGGACTCAGTTGTCGAGCCCGATCGCGAACGCCGCCTCCAGGTCGTGCTGGGAGTAGGTACGGAAGGCGACATGCGTATCCGTGGCCAGGACGCCCGGGATCTTGCTGATCCGGCCGGGGATGACGTCCGCCAGGTCGTCGTGGGCCTTCACCCGGACCATGGCGATGAGGTCGTACGTGCCGGTGACGGAGAAGACCTCGCTGACGGAGTCCAGCGCGGCGATCGACTCGGCGATCTCGGGGATCCGGTCCACGCTGGTCTTGATGAGCACGATCGCGGTGATCACGGCTGCTGTTCTCCCTCGGGGGCCTGGGCTGGGGGTTTCACCCTACTCGTCCGGCCGTAACGCACCCAGGCGTAGGCGAAGCCCAGGGAGAAGCCCACCAGGTGGGCCAGGTAGGCGACTCCCGGGCCCTGTGGGGCGCGCCGCGCCGCCAGCCATTGCAGGGAGGCCCAGAAGGGCAGCACCACCCAGGCCGGAAACCGCAGCGGCAGGAAGAGCAGGAACGGGAAGAGACTGGTCACCCGCGCCTTGGGGAACAGGAACAGGAACGCGCCGAGGACCGCGGAGATCGCCCCGGACGCCCCGACCAGGGTCTGGGTCGACCCGGCGTTGGCCGCCGCGTACCCCAGCAGTGCCAGAAAGCCGCAGCCCAGGTAGAACAGCGCGAACTCCAGGTGGCCCATCCGCTCCTCGGCCATCGCTCCGAAGACGTAGAGGAAGAGCATGTTGCCGAGCAGATGCACCCAGCTGCCGTGCACGAACAGCGCCGTCGCGGGGGTGATCGCGGCCCGTGGCGCCCCGCTGAACAGTTCCACGGGCACCACCCCCCAGCGGGCGAAATAGGCCCGCTGCGCGGCGAGCAGCGCGTCCCCGGTGCCGTACGTCGGATTCAGTCCCGAGGCGGGTCCGATCGCGAAGATCAGACAGCACAGGGCGATCAGCCCGTACGTCATCGGCGCCGACTGCCCCCGCAGTGCTCCGCCGGCCGATCTGCTCCAGGTGCTGATCATGGGACAGAGCATGTCGTAACCGGACCGATCCGCACAGAGTGCCTCGCCGCGTGAGACGGGCGGGCGGCGAGCACCCGCCAGGCCGTAGGGTTACGAGCCACACGCTCCAGGGAAACTGGCGCATCACGGAGACTGGAAGAAGGAAGAGCGGCCACGATGACGGTTCCCCTGCCGACCGAGAAGACCCGCTGGCGCTGCACGCTCTGCGGCAACCTCACACGTTTCGACGTGACCCGCTCGTCGAAGGTTGTGGAGTACGTGCATCTCGATCTGGCCGGAGAGCCGACGGTCGAGGAGCGCGAGGTGGTCAGTGAGACCATCGAGTCGGTGCGTTGCCGCTGGTGCAACGCGGTGGACCAGGTGGAACTCGTGGACAGGCCGGGCGCCGACTCCTGAGGGAGGCGGACCCGCACAGGCATTGGGGTGACGGATGGTGGAGACCACAGGCGGGGAGCCGGTCGACGGCACCGCTGAGGTGCTCGACCGTCCGCTGCCCGACGGCGTGCGCCGCCGGGCCGTGCAGATCGTGTCCGACGGCTTCGGCGGGCTGACCCTCGCCGAACTGCCCGCGCAATTGCGGCAGTACGCCCGTTTCACCCCGAACCGTCGGGCCAAGTTCGCCGGCAACGCCATGGCGGCGGCCCTGGAGACGGACCCGCTGTTCCGGCAGCGCATCGCCGAGAAGTTCAGAGAGGCCCAGCCGGAGCTCGCCGGCGCCCTCGACTCCGGCTCGCCGCCCCCGGCCGCGGACCCGCTCGACGTGGCGGCCGCGGCCTATGTGCTGCGCCCCGCGGGCTGGGTGAAGCTGGTGACCGCGGCCGGCGAGGAGGCCCAGCGCGCGGACGCCGAACGCGTCGACGAGGAGAACCGCGCCGAACTGGAGCGGCTGCGCGAGGAGCTGACGGCCGCCCGCGACCACACCCGCGCCGAGACCGAACGGCTGCGTACGGAGCTGGAGTCGGCGCGCAAGGAAGCCGAATCGCTTCACCGCAAGCTGCGTGCCGCCCTCAGTGACGTCAAGCGCGGCGAGGCCGCCCTGCGCAAGGTACAGGGCGAGATGGAGGCCGTGCGTGCCGAGGGGCACGCGCAGGTGTCCGCGGCCGAGAGCGAGACCCGGCGGCTCAAGGCGCGTCTCGGCGAGGCGGAGGCCGCGCTGGAGGCCACCCGCAGGGCGGCGCGCGAGGGGCGCAGCGTCGAGGACATGCGCGTACGGCTGCTGCTCGACACCGTCCTGGACGCGGCCCAGGGGCTGCGGCGGGAGCTGGCGCTGCCGCCGGTCTCCGTACGGCCGGCGGAGACCGTGGACGCGGTCGAACCGGGACGAATGACCCCGAAGGACATCGCCGCCCGCGCGCTGTCCGAAAACGATCCCGCGATACTCGACCAGTTGCTGGCGCTGCCGCAGGCGCATCTGGTCGTCGACGGCTACAACGTCACCAAGACCGGCTATCCCCAGATGCCGCTGGAGCAGCAGCGGCTCAGGCTCCTCGGACAGCTCTCGCAGCTCGCCGCGCAGACCGGCGCCGAGGTCACCTGCGTCTTCGACGGTGCCGAACTGGCCGCCCCCGTCCTGCTCGCGCCGCCGCGTGGCGTGCGGGTGCTGTTCTCCAAGCCGGGCGTCACCGCGGACGAGTTGATCCGCCAGCTGGTGCGCGCGGAGCCGCCGGGCCGACCGGTCATCGTCGTCTCCACCGACCGCGAGGTGGCCGACGGGGTCGCCAGGGCGGGTGCGCGCCCGGTCGCGTCGGTGGTCCTGCTCAAGCGCCTTTCCCGGGCATAACGGACTTCCGTGCGGCGCTTGCCCTTTGCGTCGAACATCCCATGGGCAACCTACGTACCAAGCGCAACATCCGCCTGTCATGCCCGAATTGAGGGGATCGTCACGCAACGTAGCGTCAATCGGGTATCACCGCACGTGAGTTCCAGGCAAAGAATGCGGTGCGTGACCGAGAAAAACCCGCTCAGGATTTGAACTGATCACAGCAAGGTCACTAAGGTCGAGCCTCGAACCTCCGCACGGGTGATCACTCACAAGGGGTGAGTGGCGGTGGAGGGGCACCGCCCACCGGCGTGTCGGTAGGCGGCTCGAGGAAGAAGGAGCTCGCCTCCGTGGCGTCCCACCGTCGACCCAAGAAGCCGAGCCGCGCACGCGTGACCGTGCTCACCACCGCTGCCGCCGCTGCCGTCGCCATCAGTGCTCAGGCCGCGAATGCCGCCCCCAGCGAGAAGCCGAGCAAGGACGAGGTCAAGTCCAAGGTCGACAAGCTCTACGAAGAGCAGGAGCAGGCGAGCGAGCAGTACAACGGGGCCAAGGAGAAGCAGGACAAGCTGGAGAAGGAGATCTCCGTCCTGCAGGACAGGGTCGCCCGCGGTCAGGAAGAGCTCAACAACCTGCGTGACGGCATAGGCACGATGGCCAGTGCCCAGTACCGCACGGGCAGCATCGATCCCTCCCTCCAGCTCTTCCTCTCCTCGAACCCGGACGACTACCTCGACAAGGCGTCCACGCTCGACCAGTTGAGCGGCCAGCAGGTCGACGCGCTGAAGAAGATCCAGGAGAAGCAGCGCGAACTGGCCCAGGAGCGCCAGGAAGCCACCGACAAGCTCAAGGACCTCGCGAGCACCCGCACCCAGCTGGCCAAGAACAAGAAGGAAGTCCAGGCGAAGCTCGCCGAGGCGCAGAAGCTGCTCAACAGCCTCACCGCCGCGGAGAAGGCGGCCCTTCAGGCGGAGCAGGAGCGCGCCAGCCGTGCCAGCGGGCGCACCGACTTCAGCGGCTCCGTCGGCGTTGGTTCCGGCCGGGCCGGCGAGGCGTTCTCCGCCGCCCAGACCAAGATCGGTTCGCCCTACAGCTGGGGCGCCACCGGCCCCTCGTCCTTCGACTGCTCGGGCCTGACCTCCTGGGCCTACGCCCAGGCCGGCGTCACCATTCCGCGTACCTCGCAGGCGCAGGCCAACGCCGGTACCCGGATCTACAACCAGAGCGACCTCCAGGTCGGCGACCTGGTCCTCTTCTATGGCGACCTGCACCATGTCGGCCTCTACGCGGGCAAGGGCATGGTGCTGCACGCTCCGCGCACCGGCACCAACGTGCGCTACGAGGCGATGAGCAACATGACGTTCGAGTTCGGCGTCCGCGTCGGCTGACGCCCTTCCGAGGCCCCCGGCCACCCCGCCCGAACGGGCGAATTCCAGCGACGTGCGCTGACCCCGCGCCCCGCCGATGACCTGCGTCAGCGGCGGGGCGTCGCGTTGTGCGCCCGTCGGGCACTTTGGTCGCGGAGTGATCACCCGGCTACTGTCTGCCGCGTTTCCCTCGCCGTGTGGCGGGGGTGTCAGCGGAAGGGAGTACGACCGGTCGTGGGGTCCCATAGTCGTCCTGCACCATCCGGCCTCGGCCGAGGGCGTGGCGCCGCAGCAGCCGCCGTCCTGTCCGCCGCGGCGGCCGCCGCCGCGACCCTCGGCGCCGTACCGGCGAACGCCGCGCCGCGCGTCGACCCCCGGGTCACGGTGGACCGGTTGTACGAGGAGGCCGAGCAGGCCACCGAGGCGTACAACAAGGCCGACGAGCGCGCCGGTTCACTGCGCCGGCAGGTCGGCCACACACAGGACCGGATCGCCCGGCAGCAGGGCCGCGTCAACGCCATGCGGGACGCGCTCGGTGCGCTCGCCGGGGCCCAGTACCGCTCCGGCGGTCTCGACCCCTCCCTCGCGCTGCTGTTCTCCGACAACCCCGACGAATACCTCGCCAAGGCGACCGCGCTCGACCGGATCGGCACCCACCAGGCCGGACAGCTCAAGGAGCTCCGGGCGGCCCTGCGGGAACTGGCCCAGGACCGGGCGGGGGTCGCCGCGAAGCTTGCCGAGCTGGAGAAGAGCCGCGATGCCGTCGCGCAGCACAAGAAGGCCGTCGAGCGGAAACTCGCCACGGCACGGCGGCTGCTCAACTCCCTGCCGACGGCGGAGCGCGCCGCCTACGAGCGGGTGTCCCGCTCCGGCGGCGACGTGCCCGACCTCGCGGGTGCCGCCCCTTCGGGCGCCCGCGCCGCGGCCGCCGTCGCGGCGGCTCGTTCCGCGCTCGGCCGCCCGTATGTGTGGGGCGCCAACGGGCCGGGCGGCTTCGACTGTTCGGGCCTCATGCAGTGGTCGTACGCGCAGGCGGGTGTCGGGCTGCCGCGCACCTCACAGGAGCAGCGCTACGCCGGCCGCCGGGTGCCGCTGTCCGAGGCCCAGCCCGGCGACCTGGTCGTCTACCGCTCCGACGCCAGCCATGTGGCGATGTACGTAGGCAACGGCCAGGTCATCCACGCGCCCCACCCCGGGGCCCCGGTGCGTTATGACCCGATCGGCATGATGCCGATCTCGTCGGTGACGAGGCCCTGAACCCGGGTGTGGAGGGGTGGCCGAACCGCGGCGCGGACAGGCTGCCGGACCGTCGCGCGGACGGGTGGCCGGACCACGGCAGCGACGGGTGGCTGGACCGCGCCGCGGACGGGTGGCTGCACCGTGGCGCGGACGGGTGGCTGGACTGCGGCAGGGCGGGGTGGCTGGACCGCAGCGTGGGCAGGGAGCTGGACCGCGGCAGGGAGGGGTGGCTGGACCGCGGCGCGGACGGTGGGCGGACCGCGGCAGGGACGGGTGGCTGGATCGTGGTGGGGATAGGTGGTCGAGTCGCCGCGTACGATCGGAAGGTGGCTGGTCGTGGGCGGGTGCGGGGGGTCGTGGCGGGTTGTGCGCTGCTGCTCGTCGGCTGCGGCGGTCCGGTGGCGCCGGACACCCAGACCGTCGCCGTGCAGCGGGTGCTCGACCGGCGGGCGACGGCGGTGGTGGACCAGGACCGACCCGCGTTCCTGGCGACCGAGGCACGGCCCGAACTCGCCACCGCTGCCGCCGAGTTCGACAACCTCCGCGCCGTGCCGCTGGCCGCCTGGTCCTACCGCCTCACGGCCCTGCACCGCACCGGCGACCGTGCCACCGCCGACGCGGAACTGCGCTACCGCGTCAAGGGCTACGACCGGGCACCGGTCACCGCCGCCCGCGCGTTGCGGCTGACCCGTAGCGACGGACGCTGGTACGTCAGTTCCGACGAGCCCGCCGACAAGGCCAACCAGCAACTGTGGGAGCAGGGCGTCGTCAAGGCCGTCCGCGGGGCACACAGCCTGGTGCTCGGGGTCGGGCAGCCGCATGACGTCCTGCGGAACTACGCCGACCTCGCGGACCGGGCCGTGCCCGCCGTCACCCGGGCGTGGGGTGCCGACTGGCCGGGGCACGTGGTGGTGCTCGTACCGCGGTCGCTGGAGGGGATGGCCGGACTGCTCGGCGCGCCGGCGTCCGGATACCGGGGGATCGCCGCGGTCACCACCGGCGAGGTGGGCGGCGCGGTGAAGGCGCCCGCGGACCGGATCATCGTCAACCCGGAGGCGTACGGCGTACTCGGCGACCTGGGCAAGCAGGTCGTCCTCACGCACGAGACCACGCATGTCGCCACCCGCGCCCACACCACGGCGGCCACGCCCCTGTGGCTGTCCGAGGGGTATGCCGACTGGGTCGGCTACCGCGGCAGCGGCCGTACGCCCGCGCAGGTGGCCCCCGAACTCGGCCGCGCCGTCGCACTGGGAGACGTCCCGGCCGCGCTGCCGAAGGACGGCGACTTCGCCTTCGCCGGGGACGCCGGGAAGCTGGCGCAGGCGTACGAGAGCGGCTGGATGGCTTGCCGGATGATCGCCGACCGCTGGGGCGAGGCCCGGTTGAACGAGTTCTACCGCGTGGTGGGCGACCACCAGAAGCGCGCGGGCGCCGTCGAGGGCGCGCTGCGGAAGGTGCTCGGCACGACGCCGGAGAAGTTCACGCGGCAGTGGCAGGCGTATCTGAAGGCGCAACTGGGCTGAGAGCCAGGGTGCTTCAGCCCTCCAGTCGCGCGATCGCCTCCCTCAGCCAGGCCCTCTCCGCCTCGCCCGTCGCCCGGGCGACCCGCAGCATGCCCTGCCGGAACAGGTCGTCGGCCTCCTCGGCCCGTACGGGCTCGCCGTCCCGGTAGAAGAAGCTCGTCGGCGTCTGAAGGAAGTCGAGGCGCCGGCGCAGGACCGCGGCCTGCTCCGTCCGGTCCGGCAGGTGACGCAGGAACGCGAGGACGGTGTTGAAACGCACCTGGTCGGTGATCTCCGCCTGCTTGGGGTGCCGCAGCCGCTCCAGGAGTTCCGCGCGGCCCTCCTCGGTGAGCGACAGGATGCGGCGCGGGGCCGCGCTCGCCCCGGGTTCGGTGTGCTGGTCGAGCTTGCCCGCCGCCACCAGACGGCTGATCGCCGGGTAGAGGGCGCCGTCGCTGACCGGGCGGACATGGCCGCTCAGGGCCTTGATCCGCTCCTTCAGCTCGTAGCCGTGCAGCGGTTCCTCTGCGAGGAAGCCCAGGATCGTCAGCTCCAGCACCGGTCGGCTCCTTCTTGACATACGTCGTACTCGTCATGGTACCTCTTATCGAGCTACCTCTAAACGAGGTAGCTCGGATCGAGGGAGTCGAGGGAGCCCTTCCGTGAACGCCCACCGCAAACAGCTCATAGCGCTCGCCCATCCCGTCTACTTCTCACTGCTCGCCTCCGTGGCAGCCGGGATCATCAACACCGTCTGGGTCTCGCGGCTCGGCGGCCCGGCCGTGGCGGCGGTCGCCGTCGCGACCAACACGGAGAACGTGCTGCTCGGCGTGGCCCTGGTCTTCGCCTCCGGCACGACCGTCCTCGTCGCCCACGCCCGGGGCGCCGGGGACCCGGGCGCCGTCCGGAGCGCCGTACGCGGCGGCTGGGCGCTGTGCGCGGTGATCACCCCGGTCTTCGTGACCGGCGGTTTCCTGCTGCGGGAACCCCTGGCCCGGCTGGTCCTGGGCGGCGGCGGCCCCGCGCTGCCCCTCGCCATCGGCTACTTCGCGATCTCGCTGCCCGGCATCGCGGTCTTCTTCGTCCAGCAACTCGTCGACGGCATCCTCAAGGGCACCGGCGACACCCGCACCCCGATGCGTCTCGCACTCCTGGCCAATGGGCTGATCCTTGTCTGCGACCCGCTGCTCATCCACGCGTACGGCGTCCGGGGCGCCGCCGCCTCGACGGTGCTCTGCCGCTGCGTCGCCCTCGCGGCGGGGCTGCGCGCCCTGCGCCGCAACGCCCTGCTGCGCAAGGCCTCTTCGGTGCGGCCCTCGCAGCCCACGGGAGCCGCCCTGCGCCGCACCCTGCGCACCGGCCTGCCGATGTCCGCCGACTTCACCGTGCGGCAGACCGGGGCGCTGGTCCTGGTCGCGATCGTGGCCCGACTGGGGGTGACGGCCGTGGCCGCGTACGCGATCGCGTACAAGGTGATGTACATCGCGACCATGGCCTTCTACGCCGTGCGGCAGGCCGCCTCCATCCACACCGCACACACCCGTGGTGCCGGCAAGGACGAGCGGCGGGCCATCGGGCGGCAGGCCGTGCTGGTGTCCGGGACGGTGGGGCTGGCAGCGGCGGTGCTGCTCGGCGCCCTGGCTCCCTGGATCATGCGCGCCTTCGGCGCCGGAGGGGCGGTCGCGCACGACGGGGTGCTCTTCCTGCGCTGCGTCGGCCCGTATCTGCTCCTGATGGCCTGCTTCATCGCGCTCGGCGGGGTGTTCGAGGGCGGCGGGGGCGCCCCCGTGCTGCTGCGCGTGACGCTGCTGGGCACGGCGGTGCAACTGCCGCTCGCTCACGCCCTGTCGGGGCTCGGGCTGCCGGGGATCTGTCTGGCGTTCGCGCTCTCCCTGGCACTGCAGTGCGGCGCGCTGCTCGCTCTCGGGCGCCGTCAGGAGGGCGCGAGGGTCTCCTGGGTACGGGTGGCCTGAGACGGCACGGCCGGGACCTGACGCGACACCGTGGTGCGCCACAGCTCCCGGGCGGCGGTCAGCGCCGCGAGCACCAGCAGGCCGTTGCGCACGAACAGGAGGGTGACGCCCAGCCCGTCGCTGGCGACGACGTTCGCGAAAAAGACCGGGAACTCCAGGACGGTGGCGAGGCAGGCGGCCAGCACCAGGAAGCCGGGCAGCACCATACGGCTGCCGCGGAAGCACAGGCAGACGGCCGCGAGCCCCACCAGCCACACCATGTACTGCGGGCTGATCACCCGGCTGGTGACCGTGAACATCAGCACCGCCACGAAGGCCGCGTCCACGAGCGCGTGCGGCGGCATGCGGCGGACGCTCAGCCGCCACAACAGCAGCCAGCCGAAGGCGATCACGGTCAGGAACAGGGCCGCCGAGCTGACCCAATCGACATAGGGTCCCAGGAACTCCACCGAGCCGTAGTTGAGCCACACATGGCCGTCCCAGCCGAAGTGCCGGGCCACATGGAAGACCAGCGAGCCCAGCGACTCGACCTCGGTGCCACGGTCGCGCTGCGAGGTCAGGAAGGAGAAGGCGTCGGGCATCGTCAGGCCGAAGAGCAGGGCGAGCGCGCCTGCCGTCACCGCCGCGGAGAACCAGGCCTTCCGCTTGACGGCGGCCGTCAGCAGCAACGCCGGCCACACCTTCAGCAGCGCACCGAAGCCCACGAGCGCCCCCATCACCCGCGGATGGCGCGCCCCGGCCAGCAGCGCGGCGACCGTCACCGCCGTCACCATCAGGTCGTATCGGGCGTACACGGTCGGGCCGAGCAGCGCGACGCCGACCGTCCACACCCACGCGCCGCGCAGCGTCCTGCCGGGGCGCAGGCCCGCGTACCGGAGCAGACAGAAGACCGCGCAGTCGGCGAGGAAGGCGAGGACGTAGAAGGCCTGCGCGTAGTCCAGGAAGGGCAGCAGCGCGGGGGAGAGGATCGCGAGGGCGGCAGCGGGCGGATACTGCCAGGTGACGTCGTCGTGCGGGAACGTCCCGGTGCGCAGGGTCTCGTACCAGCCGTGGTAGATGACGGACACGTCGCTGGTGACGTCCGGGCCGGGGAAGACCCACACCTTGAAGACGAAGAGCAGCAGGGCCAGCCTGGTCAGGCCCCACGTGGCGATCAGCCAGACCGGCAGCCGCCGTGTGCCCGCAATGTCCACCTGAGCCCCTGTTCCAGCACCTGTCGTGCTTGTACCGCCGTGCGGGGCCATAATCCCCCGCCGGACTGTGCGAGGGCGATGAAGCGCGGCCGTACGGAGCTGTGAGTACGGGCGCAGGCCGAATTCGGTACTGTCGACGACGATGCACAAGACCCTCATCGTGACCAACGACTTTCCGCCCCGCCCGGGTGGTATCCAGGCGTTCCTGCACAACATGGCGCTGCGCCTGGACCCCGAGCGGGTCGTCGTCTACGCCTCCACCTGGAAGCGTGGCCGGGAGGGCGCCGAGGCGACGGCCGCCTTCGACGCCGAGCAGCCCTTCACCGTCGTACGGGACCGGACGACGATGCTGCTGCCGACGCCGGGCGCGACCCGGCGGGCCGTGGGGCTGCTGCGGGAGCACGGCTGTACGTCGGTGTGGTTCGGGGCGGCGGCGCCGCTCGGCCTGATGGCGCCGGCCCTGCGGCGGGCCGGGGCGCGGCGGCTGGTGGCGACCACGCACGGCCATGAGGCGGGCTGGGCCCAACTGCCCGCCGCCCGCACCCTGTTGCGCCGGATCGGCGAGTCCACGGACACGATCACCTACCTCGGCGAGTACACCCGCTCACGTATCGCCGCCGCGCTGACCCCGCAGGCGGCCGGGCGGATGGTGCAGCTGCCGCCCGGGGTCGACGAGCGGACGTTCCACCCCGGCTCGGGCGGCGACGAGGTCCGCGCCCGCCTGGGGTTCACGGACCGCCCGGTGGTGGTCTGCGTCTCCCGCCTGGTCCCGCGCAAGGGCCAGGACACGCTGATCCGTGCCATGCCGCGCATCCTGGGCAAGGAGCCGGAGGCCGTCCTGCTGATCGTCGGGGGCGGACCGTACGAGAAGGACCTGCGCAGGCTCGCGCAGGAGACCGGGGTCGCCGACGCGGTCCACTTCACGGGCGCCGTGCCCTGGTCGGAACTGCCCGCCCACTACGGCGCCGGCGACGTCTTCGCGATGCCGTGCCGCACCCGCCGGGGCGGCCTGGACGTCGAGGGCCTCGGCATCGTGTACCTGGAGGCGTCGGCGACGGGCCTCCCGGTGGTCGCGGGCGACTCGGGCGGTGCGCCGGACGCGGTACTCGACGGCGAGACGGGCTGGGTGGTGCGGGGCGGCTCCGCCGAGGAGACGGCGGACCGTGTCATCACCCTCCTCGGCGACCCCGAACTACGCCGCCGCATGGGCGAGCGAGGCCGCCAGTGGGTCGAGGAGAAGTGGCGCTGGGACTCGCTGGCGGAGCGGCTACGGGACCTGCTTTGACGTCCTCAGCTGCGTAAACGCAGGTGATTCCGGTCTGTACCGCTCCGCGGTACTCCCTCGGGTTCCTGCTTCATCGACCCCTGCCGCCCGTGAGGGTGGTCTGACAAGATCTCCACAGGCTTCACGTCCCGCCCGTCCGGCGGTAGGTCCAACAACTCCGCTGTCGGACAAGGCGATTCTGCCATGGCTCCGCGGCCCTCCGGGCCGCTGGGGCGAGGATGCCCTTCACCTCCATCCTGAAGGATGGAGCACTGGGCAAGTGTTCGGTAGCCGCGCCGAGGTTCCTCGCCCCCGCCGCCCCTACCCGTCCCGTCCCCAGGGGCTCCGCCCCTTCGACCCCGCCAGAGGGCTCCGCCCCCTCGAACCCCCGCGGGGCTTCGCCCCTGCACCCCGCGGGGCTCTGCCCCCGGACACCCCTGCGGGGCTCTGCCCCTGCACCCCTGCGGGGCTTCGCTCCCCGGACCCCCCAGCGGGGCTCCGCCCCGGACCCGGCGGGGCTCCGCCCCTTTTCGGGGGCCAGCCCCCGGACCCCCGCTCCTCAAACGCCGGAGGGGCTGGATTTGCCGCACCGGCTGGATTTGCGCGGCGGGCTGATTTATCAGCCCCTCTGGGGGTCCCCCCTGCTCGAAGAGCTTGGGGGAGTTTGAGGACGAGCCCGTCAAGGTCGACAGCGGGGGTCTGGGGGCGCAGCCCCCAGGTACGGGACGGGTAGGGGCGGCGGGGGCGAAAACACCCCCGTCGGAACCCCTAGGCGGAAGCCGAAAATCCGCCGATGCTGCGCACATGACAGAAAAACTGACACTCCGTCATCTGACGGGACATCAGCTGACCAGACGTCAAATCCTGGGCATGGCCGCCCTCCAGACGGCCGCCACCCTCGGGTTCACCCGTATCGGCCTCCAGTCCGCCCAAGCCGCCGAGCCCGACGCAGTCGACACCGCCCCGGCGATAGTCATCGGTTCCGGCTACGGCGGCGCCGTAGCCGCCCTCCGCCTCGGCCAGGCAGGCATCCGCACCCTCGTCCTGGAGATGGGCCGCCTGTGGAACACCCCCGGCTCCGACGGCAAGGTGTTCTGCTCCACCAGCGCCCCGGACCAGAGATCCATGTGGTTCCGTACGCGCACGGAGGCGCCGCTCGCCACCTTCCTGTGGCTGGACGTCGTCAACAAGAACATCACCGCGTACCCCGGTGTCCTCGACCGCGTGCACTTCGACAACATGTCCGTCTTCGTGGGCAGAGGCGTCGGCGGCGGCTCCCTCGTCAACGGCGGCATGGCCGTCACGCCCCTCCAGTCCTACTTCAGCGAGCAGTTCCCCACCGTCGACGCCGGCGAGATGTACAACACGTACTTCCCGCGCGCCCGCTCCATGCTCGGCGTCAACACCGTCGACCCCACGTGGTTCGAGTCGACGGAGTGGTACCGGTTCGCCCGCACCTCCCGGAAGGCCGCCACCAACACCGGCCTGAAGACCACCTTCGTGCCCAACGTCTACGACTTCGACTACATGCAGCGCGAGGCGGCCGGCACCGCCACCAAGTCCGCGCTCGCCGGCGAGGTCATCTACGGCAACAACTACGGCAAGCGCAGCCTCGACAAGACCTACCTGGCCTCCGCGCTCGGCACCGGCAAGGTCACCATCAACACCTTGGAGCGGGTCAAGGAGATCCGGAGGGCGAGCGACGGGTCGTACCTGCTGACCGCCGACCGGATCGACACCACCGGCAAGGTCGTGGAGACCAAGCAGTACTCCTGCACGTACCTCTTCCTCGGCGCCGGCAGCCTCGGCACCACCGAACTCCTGCTGCGCGCACGGGAGACGGGCGCCCTGCCCGCGCTCGACGCGAGCGTCGGAACCGGCTGGGGAACGAACGGCAACGTGATGCTCGGCCGCGCCAACCACCTCTGGGACACGGTCGGCGCCAACGAGTCCACCATCCCGGTCATGGGCATCGACGACTGGGCCAACACCGACAATCCCGTCTTCGCCGAGATCGCCCCGCTGCCGACCGGACTGGAGCACTGGGTCAGTCTCTACCTGGCGATCACCAAGAACCCGGAGCGGGCGACGTTCTCGTACGACCCGGCGACGGACTCCGCGAAGCTCGGCTGGAGTGCCGCCCAGAGCGCCGTCTCCGTGAGCATGGCGAAGAAACTCTTCGACCGGATCAACTCGGCCAACTCCACGATCTACCGGTACGACCTCTTCGGCTCGACCAGCAAGGCCTTCGCCGACGACTTCACGTACCACCCGCTCGGCGGCTGTGTCCTGGGCAAGGCGACCGACACCTACGGCCGGGTGAAGGGGTACTCGAAGCTGTACGTCACCGACGGCTCGCTCGTGCCCGGGTCCATCGGCGTCAACCCGTTCCTCACCATCACCGCGCTCGCGGAACGCACCATGACGCGGGTCCTCGCCGAGGACACCGCGTCATGACGTGAGGTCAAAAGGCCTGCCGGAAGGCGCCTACTTCTGGTAAATGGCCTCGATCTCGTCCGCGTAGTCCTTCGCCACCACATTGCGCTTGAGCTTCAGGGACGGCGTGAGGTGGCCTGACTCCTCGGTGAACTGGGAGGAGAGAATGCGGAACTTCCGCACCGATTCCGCCTTCGACACCGCGGCGTTGCCGTCGTCGACCGCCGCCTGGATCGCAGCGATCAGATCCGGGTCCTGACGCAGCGACGCCGCGGTGGAGCCCGCCGGCTTGCCGTGCTCGGCGCACCAGCGACCGAGGAACTCCTCGTCGACAGTGACCAGCGCGCCCACGAACGGCCGCCCGTCGCCCACCACCATGCACTCCGCGACCAGCGCGTGCGCCCGGATGCGGTCCTCGATCACGGCCGGGGCGACGTTCTTGCCGCCCGCGGTGACGATGATCTCCTTCTTGCGGCCGGTGATCTTGAGGTAGCCGTCCTCGTCGAGCGTGCCGATGTCACCGGTGTGGAACCAGCCGTCGGCCAGCGCCTCCGCGGTCGCGGCCTCGTTGTTCCAGTACCCCTTGAACAGGTGCTCGCCGTGCAGCAGCACCTCGCCGTCGTCCGCGATACGGATCACGGAACCTGGCAGCGGCTGACCGACCGTACCGATCTTCTGCCGGTCCCAGGGGTTGAACGCGGTGGCCGCACAGGACTCGGTCAGGCCGTAGCCCTCCAGGACCGTGAAGCCGATGCCGCGGAAGAAGTGACCGAGGCGCTCGCCCAGCGGGGCGCCGCCGGAGATGGCGTACTCACCGCGGCCGCCGAGGACCGCGCGCAGCTTGCTGTAGACGAGCTTGTCGAACGCCTTGTGCTTGATCTTCAGACCGATGGACGGGCCCGACGGGGTGTCCAGGGCCTTGCTGTACGCGATCGCGGTGTCCGCCGCCTTGTCGAAGATCTTGCCCTTGCCGTCCGCCTGCGCCTTGGCGCGCGCCGAGTTGTAGACCTTCTCAAACACACGCGGCACACCGAGGATCAACGTCGGCCGGAACGCGGCGAGTTCGTCGGTGAGGTTCTTGATGTCCGGGACGTTGCCCAGCTTGATCGGCGCCATCATCGGCGCGACCTGCACCAGCCGCCCGAAGACGTGCGCGAGCGGAAGGAAGAGCAGGACGGAGCACTCGCCCGTACGGAACAGGGGGCGCAGCCGCTCGACGACGTTCCCGCACTCGGCGAAGAAGCTGCGGTGGGTGAGCACACAGCCCTTGGGGCGGCCGGTGGTCCCGCTGGTGTAGACGATGGTCGCCGGGTCGTCGGCCCTGGCGAGCGAGCTGCGCTCCTCGACCGTCGCGTCGCTGACGTCCTGGCCGGCGCGGCCCAGCTCCTCCACGCCCCCGGCCTCGATCTGCCAGACGTGCTTGAGCGTCGGCAGCTGGTCGCGCACCGCCTCCACGGCCGCGGTGTGGGAGTCCAGTTCCACGATGCAGGCGGTCGCGCCCGAGTCGCTGAGGATCCACTGCACCTGCTCGGACGAGCTGGTCTCGTACACCGGAACGGTGATCGCGCCCGCGCTCCAGATCGCGAAGTCGAGCAGCGTCCACTCGTAGCGGGTGCGGGACATCAGACCCACCCGGTCGCCCGGCTGCACACCGGAGGCGATGAGCCCCTTCGCCGCGGCCCACACCTCGGCGAGGAAGGCGGTGGCGGTGACGTCCTGCCAGCTGCCGCCCACCTTCCGGGCGATGACGGCGACGTCGGGATGCTGCGCGGCGTTTCTGCGGACGATGTCGGTCAGGTTGCCGTCCGCAGGGACCTCGTACAAAGCCGGAAGGCTGAACTCGCGCAAGACTGCTGCTCCTCATAGGGCGCCGACGCCACGACTCTGTGTGCTGCGACGGTGCGGTCCAAGGCTCGGGCGGGTGCGCAGGGTTCTTCCTACGGAGTCGTTGGTTGAAACCCTGAGCACGACTGGACTGCCCGGACGTTACCCGCCGGTATGGCTTCTACGACAGGGGGTCCCGACGAGATGTTCCGTGCGTCACACAGGTTGGCGTTCCTTCGCAGACAGTAGTCCACCCCTTTCCTGACTGGCCAGTAATCGCAGGTCCGGACGCCACTGTTCACGGGTGCCCCACACACCTACGCTTGATCGTCATGGCACCCACACCGGGCGGTAACCGGCGGACGCGCGTTCATGTGGTCAGCGACGTGCACGGAAACGTACGTGACCTGGCCAGAGCCGGTGACGGCGCGGACGCGCTCGTCTGTCTGGGCGACCTGGTCCTCTTCCTCGACTACGCGGACCACTCGCGCGGGATCTTCCCGGATCTGTTCGGAAGGGAGAACGCCAGTCGCCTCGTGGAACTGCGCACCGCGCGCCGCTTCGAGGAGGCGCGCGCGTTCGGCGCCGCGCTGTGGGCCGGCGTGGGCACGGACCGCGCCGCGGCCATCGAGAGGGCGGTACGCCGGCAGTACGCCGAGCTCTTCACCGCGTTCCCGACGCCGACGTATGCGACCTACGGGAATGTCGACATGCCGATGTTGTGGCCGGAGTACGCCGGTCCCGGCACGCGGGTGCTCGACGGCGAACGGGTGGAGATCGGCGGCTGGACCTTCGGCTTCGTCGGCGGGGGCCTGCGCACCCCCATGCGCACCCCGTACGAGATCAGCGACGAGGAGTACGCGGCGAAGATCGAGGCGGTGGGCGAGGTGGACGTGCTGTGCACCCACATCCCGCCGGAGGTGCCGGAACTGGTGTACGACACGGTGGCGCGCCGCTTCGAACGCGGCAGCCGGGCCCTGCTGGAGGCGATCCGCCGCACGCGCCCGCGCTACTCGCTCTTCGGCCATGTCCACCAGCCGCTGGTACGGCGGATGCGGATCGGGGCGACGGAATGCGTGAACGTGGGGCACTTCGCGGGCAGCGGGCGGCCGTGGGTACTGGAGTGGTGAGCGGTCGCCGGGCGGCCGGTGATGATGCCCCGTCGGCCGAAGCGCAGGTGGGGTGGTAACGGCACGGCGCGTGCACGGTAGCCTTCACGCTGCACACACGTGCGCACGTGCGCACCCCCCTCCCTCACCGGACCGCATCTGGAGGAGCCACGGCGATGGCGGAATACACCAGCTCGAGCATCACGATCGAGGCGGCTCCGGCCGACGTCATGCGGGTGATCGCCGACTTCGCGCGCTACCCGGACTGGACGGGCGAGGTGAAGGAGGCGGAGGTCCTCGCGACGGACGAGCAGGGCCGCGCCGAGCAGGTGCGCCTCGTCATGGACGCGGGAGCGATCAAGGACGACCAGACGCTGGCGTACACCTGGACGGGCGACCACGAGGTCTCGTGGACCCTGGTCAAGTCACAGATGCTGCGCTCCCTGGACGGCTCGTACCTCCTCAAGCCGGCGGGCTCCGGCGGCACGGAGGTGACGTACCAGCTGACGGTGGACGTCAAGATCCCGATGCTCGGCATGATCAAGCGCAAGGCGGAGAAGGTCATCATCGACCGGGCGCTGGCGGGGCTGAAGAAGAGGGTGGAGTCCGAATAGCTTTCGGCGCGGCCCAGCCACTCCCAGCCCGCCTGGGGGTTCCCCTGCTCGAAGAGCCTGGGGAGTCCGAGGACGGGGCCGTCAAGGCCGATACGCGGGTCCGGGGCGGAGCCACCAGGCGGTGCCCGAAGCCCGGGCTCGCCTATGTCCTGCTCAGCCCGCCGGTAAGGCACCGGTAGCGTTCACCCCCATGCGCACCATCCTGATCACCGGCCCCGGCGGCAGTGGCCGAACCACGGTCGCCGCAGCCACCGCGCTGAAGGCGGCCCACGAGGGAACGAACACCCTCGTGCTCAGCGCCGACCGCACGGACACCCTCGGTGCCGTACTCGGCGTACCCACCGGCGCCGCCCCCGTCGAGGCCGCCCCCGGCCTCACGGCCTGGCGCCCCGACGCCGCGGCCCGCTTCCGGGAGGACCTCGTCGCCTTCCAGGACCGCGCGGCCGGCGCGCTCGACCTTCTCGGTGCCGCCCGGCTGGACGCCGAGGAGGTCACGCCCCTCCCCGGCGCCGAGGAACTCGCCGTCCTGCGCGCCCTGCGCGACGCCGCGCTCTCGGAGGCGTACGACCTCCTCGTCGTCGACCTGCCCCCCGTCCCGCAGGCGCTCGCCCTCCTCGCCCTGCCCGAGGAACTCCGCCGCTACCTGCGCCGTCTGCTCCCGCCGGAGCGGCAGGCCGCCCGCGCCCTGCGCCCCGTCCTCGGCCGGCTCGCGGGCGTCCCGATGCCCGCCGAGTGGCTGTACGAGACCGCCGCCCGCTGGGACGTCGAGCTGGCCGCCGTCGAGGCCGTGGTCGCCGACCGCGCCACGAGCGTGTGGCTGGTCGCCGAGCCCGGTCCGGCCGGCGCCGACGCCGTCCGCACCGCCGTCACCGGCCTCGCCCTGCGGGCCCTGCGCCCCGAGACCCTCGTCGCCAACCGCCTCCTGCCCGACGACGCCCACGACACCTGGCTCGCGGGCCTCGCCGCCCAGCAGCGCAAGACCCTGGAGGAGTGGCAGGGCACGTACGACGTCCACCGCGTCCCCCACCTCGGGCACGACCCCCACGGCGGCCACGACCTCACCGCGCTCGCCGTCCCCGCCGTCAACCCTGCGCCCACCCCGGTCGAGTGGCCCGTGGTGGACCGGCTCGCCGAGGACGGCGTGCTCGTATGGCACGTTCCCCTGCCCGGTGCGATACGCGACGAACTCGATCTCGTCCGGCGCGGCGACGAACTCGTCGTGACCGCGGGACGGTACCGCCGGATCGTTCCGCTCCCCTCGGCCCTGCGCCGCTGCACGGTGGCCGGCGCGGCCCTGCGCGAGGGCGAACTACGCGTCCGCTTCGTGCCGGACCCGGACCTGTGGCCGCGCGGGGTGTGACCGGAGCGGGGTCCCGCCGGTGGTGATGGGGGCCGGGGCCCTGTCGCTGGTTCGCCGCCCCGTGGGCTCGGAGCTCGACTGCGGGTGCGCGAGGGTGTGCTGCGGGGCCGCTTCGTGCCGGACGTGGACCTGTGGCCGTGTGGGGTGTGACTGGAGCGGGGTCCTGGTGGGGGGTGGTCGGGGCTGGGGTCGTGTGGCTGGTTCCCCGCCCCGTGGGCTCGGAGCCGGACTGCGGGTGCGCGAGGGCGAACTACGCGTCCGCTTCACGCCGGACCCGGACCTGTGGCCGCGCGGGGTGTGACCGGAGCGGGGCCCTGCCGGTGGTGGTCGGGGCCGGGTCCTGTCGCTGGTTCCCCGGCCGCTCCGCGGGCGCGGAGACGCACCGCGGGACCTGGCCCGGGGCGCCGGAAACAGCCCGGTACACGGTGAAGCGCGTACCCCCGTTCGGGTAACGTCGGAAGTACGAACCGCAGTCAGGAGTCCGCCATGAGCGAAGAGCGCCCCACGTCCGACGCCGCTCAGGAGGAGGCCGCCGACGAGGTACGGGCCACCGACGCCGACGCCTGGGCGAAGGCGTGTGCCGAAGACCTCACCGCGGAGAAGGCCCGCCGCCGTGCCCGGTACGGCCCGCCGCCCGGCTCGGCCGCCGAGGAGCTGAAGAGGCTCGTCGACACCGTCGCGGAAAAGCTGTCCGGGCTGCAGACGCCGCTGTTCGGCGCCGCCGCCTCGGGCACGGCCCAGCAGATGGTCCGCCAGGCCGTACAGCAGGCCAAGGCCGCCGTGGAGCCGGTCATAGAGCGCAACCCGGACGTATTCGATCATCTCGCCGCGGCCGGCTCGGAGCTGCTCGCGGCCTACCGTTCGGCCGTCGAGACCCAGGAAAGGCGCTGGACGGCCCGCACCTCCCACGACTCCGACCCCCGTCGGCAGGACGGGGAGCAGGGGCCGGGGGAGCACATCGACTTGGACTGATCGACTTGGACCGATCGACTTGGACCGATCGACCTGGACCGATCGACCTGGACCGATCGACCTGGACCGATCGACCTGGACCAGGGGGTCCAGGCCCTGCCGGTCGAGCATCGTCCCGGATCGGGTCGGCACCGCGTGCCCGGCGCCCGAGGCCGTAGGGAGCAGCCCGACACCCTCCAGCCCCCTCGGGTACGGTTGGCCGTAGCGGGGCTCGACCGAAACTGAGGGATTCATGGGACTCACCATCGGCGTCGACATCGGCGGCACGAAGATCGCGGCCGGTGTGGTCGACGAGGAAGGCAACATCCTCTCGACCCACAAGGTGCCGACTCCGGGCACGGCCGAGGCCATCGTTGACGCCATTGCCGCTGCCGTCGAGGGCGCCCGCGCCGGACACGAGATCGTCGGCGTGGGCATCGGTGCCGCCGGATACGTCAACCGTCAGCGCTCCACGGTCTACTTCGCTCCGAACATCGACTGGCGGCAGGAGCCGCTGAAGGAGAAGGTCGAGGCCCGCGTGGGTCTCCCGGTGGTCGTCGAGAACGACGCGAACGCGGCCGCGTGGGGCGAGTACAAGTTCGGCGCGGGCAAGGGCCACCGCAACGTCATCTGCATCACGCTCGGCACCGGCCTCGGCGGCGGCATCATCATCGGCAACAAGCTGCGCCGCGGCCACTTCGGCGTGGCCGCCGAGTTCGGCCACATCCGGATGGTCCCGGACGGCCTGCTGTGTGGCTGCGGCTCGCAGGGCTGCTGGGAGCAGTACGCCTCCGGCCGCGCCCTCGTCCGGTACGCCAAGCAGCGCGCCAACGCCACCCCCGAGAACGCCGAGCTGCTGCTCTCGCTCGGCGACGGCACCCCCGAGGGCATCGAGGGCAAGCACATCTCCATGGCCGCCCGCCAGGGCGACCCGGTGGCCGTCGACTCCTACCGCGAACTGGCCCGCTGGGCCGGCGCGGGCCTGGCCGACCTGGCCTCGCTCTTCGACCCCTCCGCCTTCATCGTCGGCGGCGGCCTCTCGGACGAGGGCGAACTGGTCCTCGACCCGATCCGCAAGTCGTACAAGCGCTGGCTGGTCGGCGGCAACTGGCGCCCGGTCGCCGACGTGATCGCCGCGCAGCTGGGCAACAAGGCCGGCCTGGTGGGCGCGGCGGACCTGGCCCGGGAGCCGGACCCGATCATGTGACCCCCTTCTTTGCCGGACAGCGCCCGCCGACCCCACCCGGGACGGCGGGCGCCGCTGTCGGAACGCACGTGTCGCGGCGGCGGGTCGGCGTATCTTGATCGTATGGCGACTCCGGTGCTGCCCAACTCGCGTACCGAGGCCGACGGTTCGGCCGTCATCCGCGTCCTCGGCTACAACATCCGCTCCATGCGTGACGACACCGACGCGCTCGCCCGGGTGATCCGCGCCTGCGCTCCCGACCTCGTCCTCCTCCAGGAGGCCCCCCGCTTCTTCCACTGGCGCAAGAAACTCGCCCGGCTCGCGGCGGCCTCCGAACTGGTGATCCTCTCGGGCGGTGCCACGGCCGCCGGCCCGGCCCTGCTGTGCTCGCTGCGCGCCACGGTCGAGCGCACCGAGGACGTCCTGCTGCCGCTCACCCCAGGCCTGCACCGGCGCGGCCTGTCGACGGCGGTCGTCCGGTTCGGTGGCGCCCGGCTCGGCGTCGTCAGCTGTCACCTGAGCCTGCACAAGGACGAGCGGTACGCCCAGGGCGGCATGCTCCTCGACCGGCTCGCCGGGATGGGCGTGGAGCACGCGATCGCGGGCGGCGATCTGAACGAACGCCCGGACGGCCCCACCTTCGAGCGCCTGGCGGCCGACCTCCAGGACGGCTGGGCGAAGGCCCCCTGGGGCGCCGAGTACACCTGGACGCCCACCGACCCGTACCAGCGCATCGACGCGATCTTCGCCACGAAGGGCATCGAGGTCCTCGGCTGCGGCGTCCCGCTCGGCCACCCGGGAGTGACCGAGACGGACCTGAGGGCGGCCTCGGACCACTTTCCGGTCCTGGCCGCCCTCAAGGTGCCGGCGGCCTAGGGCCGCTGCTTGGCCTTGTCGACGATCGCCCAGCTGTCGAGGTACGAGGTCTGGATGTACGTCGTGCCGACACAGCACCCGTCGCCGCGTAGCGCTGCGGTCCGTCCGGTGCGTGCGCGGTCCGACCGGGGCACGCGCGGTCCCGTCCGGGGCGTGTGTTGGCCCCCGCGGGATGCGTGCCCGTGCGGGGCGTGCGCGGTCCGCACGGAGGTGTGTGGCGCCGCGGCACGTGCGAGGGCCCGTCCGGAGTTCCGGACGGGCCCTCGTGCACAGCGGGGCGTCAGACCACCGCGCCGCGGCCCGGATCGTCGTCGTCCTCGTCGTCCGTCTTCATGCGCACCACCAGCGTCACGAAGCCGCCCAGGAAGCCGCCGACGCCGAGCGTGGTGAGCCACCAGGTCATCTCCCAGCCGAGCAGCACCGCCAGCAGGAGCAGGATCGGACCGCCGACCACCCCGAGCCAGGCGAACTTCGCCGTCGTGTCGGCCGCGGGCAGCGGCGGCGGCTCCGGCGGCACGAAGTGGCCCTCGTCGTCCTCGTCGAAGTCGTCCTCGGAGGGCTCCGGCGGCGTGTAGTCCCGCGGGCCGACGCCGGGCGCGAAGGAGATCGAGCTGCCCAGCGGCTTCGCGGGCTCGTCCTTGGCGTCATCGTCGCCCTTGGCGTCGTTCGGCTCCCAGTCGGGGAGCGCCAGGTCCTTCACCGGCTTGAACGGCTTCGCACCCGGCGGGTCCGGCGGCTCCTCGCCGTAGCCCGCGACGATCGCCGCCCAGGCGGCGTCCTCGTCGAAGGGCACACCCTTCTCGTCCGGCTCGCGGTCCTCGCGGTCGGAGTCGTGCTCAGCCACCTGCGGCCGTCCCTTCCTTGCCGACACTGGGCGCGAGCCGGCCGATGAACGCGTGGCTCTCCTCGAAGATCCGGTCCGCGTCGTGGTCCAACGTCGCCACGTGGTAGCTCTGTTCCAGCAGGATCTCCTTCACATCGGTGGAGGAGACCCGGCTGAGGATCCGGGCGGAGTCGGCCGGGGGCACCACGTGGTCCTGGGGGCTGTGCAGGAGCAGCAGCGGCTGGGTGACCTGCGGGAGCTCGCCGTCGACCACACGGAAGAAGTTCCGCAGGGAGTGCGCCGCGTGCAGGGGCACCCGGTCGTACCCCAGCTCCACGCTGCCTTCCTTGGCGATGTCGCTGGCGATCCCGTTCGTCGAACGGACGAGGTGGCGGGCGACCGGGAGGGCGTACGCGGACAGGCCGTGCACCTTGTTCGCCGGATTGACGACCACGATGCCGCTGACCGCGTCCCCGTGCTTGGCGGCGAGCCGCAGCGCCAGGGCACCGCCCATGGACAGGCCGGCCACGAACACCTGCGCGCAGCGCTCACGCAGGGCGAGCAGCTCGCGGTCCACCTCCGCGTACCAGTCCTGCCAGCCCGTGAGCTGCATGTCCTCCCAGCGCGTGCCGTGCCCGGGCAGCAACGGCAGCGAGACGGTGAGGTCGCGCTCGGCGAGATACTCCGCCCAGGGGCGCAGCGACTGCGGGGAACCGGTGAAGCCATGGCAGAGGAGGACGCCGACCTCCCCGCCGTCGTGGCGGTACGGCTCGGCTCCAGGGAGGACCGGCACGTTCGGTCTCCTGTTCATGAAAAGGGGGCTGGGCACGTCGATTGCAGGTACTTCACCGTACGCGACGGCACTGACACCGACCAGGGCCGTCGGAGTCTTTGCCGGGAGAACCGGGTTAAGGTCTGATCGACAGATACAGGAGGCACTCGGGTGTTGTACGGCGCGATGAAGGTATCCATCGGGGGGCCGCTGAAGCTTGCCTTCAGGCCCTGGGTGGAGGGCCTGGAGAACGTTCCCGCCGATGGCCCCGCGATCCTGGCGAGCAATCACCTGTCCTTCTCGGACTCGTTCTTCCTGCCCGCCGTCCTCGACCGCAAGGTGACCTTCATCGCGAAGGCCGAGTACTTCACGACGCCCGGCGTGAAGGGTCGGCTGACGGCCGCCTTCTTCAAGGGCCTCGGCCAGCTCCCCGTCGACCGTTCCGGCGCCCGCGGGGCCGGCGAGGCCGCCATCAAGAGCGGCATCGAGGTACTGGAGCGCGGCGAGCTGTTCGGTATCTACCCGGAGGGCACCCGCTCGCCCGACGGCCGCCTCTACCGGGGCAAGCCCGGCGGCCTCGCGCGCGTGGCGCTCGCCACCGGCGCGCCGGTCATCCCGGTCGCCATGATCGACACCGAGAAGATCCAGCCGCCCGGGAAGGTCGTCCCCAAGCTGATGCGACCGGGCATCCGCATCGGCAAGCCGCTGGACTTCCGCCGGTACCAGGGCATGGAGCACGACCGTTTCGTGCTGCGCGCGGTGACCGACGAGGTCATGTACGAAATCATGAAGCTCTCCGGCCAGGAGTACGTCGACATGTACGCGACCGCCGCCAAGCGGCAGATCGCCGAGGCGGCGAAGGCGGAGAAGCGGGCGCAGAAGGAAGCCGAACAGGCCCAGAAGGACGCGGAGAAGGCGGCGACGAAGGAACAGCCAGGCTCGTAGGGACACAGGCCGTCCGGCCGGGGGTGGCGGGACGACAAGGGGGGAACGTGGCCAAGCGCGAGCGAGTGGTCAGGATGTCGGTCGAGCAGCCGCTGTGGCGTGCGCTCACGGCGTACCGCGTGCTGACGATGCTGTACGCGATCGGTTTCTTCGCGACCGCCTACGACACGTTCGCCCGGCCCTGGGTGGCGATCTCGTACTACGTGGTGCTGTGCGTGTGGACCCTGGGCACACTCCCCAGGGTCGCGAGCGCGGCGAACTGCACCAAATGGTTCCTGGCCGTCGACCTCACCATCGCGCTCACCGGCATCCTCCTCACGCCCCTCGCCGACACGCACGAGCGGATCCTCTCGGGCGGCCCGACCCTGCCGTCGATATGGACCGCCGGGGCCGTCCTCGCGTACGCGATCAAGGGCGGCTGGCGCTGGGCGGTCTTCGCCTCCACACCGGTCGCCGTGGCGAACCTGATCGAACGCGGCGCCCCGGCCCGCGACACGGTCCACAACGTGGTCCTCGTCTGGCTCGCCTCCATCGCGATCGGGTACGTCGTCGAGGTCGCCCGCGCCTCCGAACGCACCCTCGCGCGCGCCCTGGAGATCGAGGCCGCGACCCGTGAGCGGGAGCGGCTGGCCCGGGACATCCACGACAGCGTGCTCCAGGTGCTCGCCATGGTGCAGCGGCGCGGCTCCGCTCTCGGCGGTGAGGCGGCGGAGCTGGGCCGGCTGGCCGGTGAGCAGGAGGTCGCGCTGCGCACGCTGGTCTCCGGCGGTCTGGTGCCTCCCTCGCGGGTGTCGGAGGACGCGGCGCTCGGCGCGGTCGTCCGCGCGGTCGAGGAGCCGGAGGCCGAGGAGGGCCCGGTCGACCTGCGCTCCCTGCTCGCCCCGTACGCCGGTGCCCGGGTGACGCTCTCCGAGCCGGGCTCCCCGGTGCCGCTCGCCCCGGCCGCGGCGCGCGAACTGGCCGCCGCTGTCGGTGCCGCCCTGGACAATGTCCGCAGGCACGCGGGGGAGGAGGCCCGCGCCTGGATCCTGGTCGAGGACGAGCCGGACGAGGTCGTCGTGACCGTACGGGACGACGGGCCCGGCATCCCGGAGGGGCGGCTGGCCCAGGCCGAGGGCGAGGGGCGACTGGGGGTGGCCCAGTCGATCCGCGGTCGGCTGCGCGACATCGGCGGCACGGCCGAGCTGATCTCGGTCCCGGGGCAGGGCACGGAAGTGGAACTGAAGGTACCGAAGGACGCGACGGGCCCGAAGGGCGTAAAGGGCGCGAAGGCCTCACGGGGGAAGGCGGAGAAACGATGACGGTGGGGATGACGGCGGGGATGACGGCGGGGATGACGGCGGGGATGACGGCGGGGATGACGGCGGGAGTCAAGCGGGCCACGGGCCCGGCGGCCGCGACGAGGACGGAGGGGCGATGACGGCGGAGAGTGCCGACGGGCGGCGGGCTCCGATCAAGGTCATGGTGGTCGACGACCACCCCATGTGGCGCGACGCCGTCGCCCGCGACCTGACCGAGTCCGGCTTCGACGTGGTCGCCACCGCGGGCGACGGCGCGCAGGCGGTGCGGCGCGCCCAGGCCGCCGCGCCCGATGTCCTCGTCCTGGACCTGAACCTGCCCGCGAAGCCCGGCGTCCAGGTCTGCAAGGAACTCGTCGGCGGCAACCCGGCGTTGCGGGTCCTGGTGCTGTCGGCGAGCGGCGAGCACGCGGACGTGCTGGAGGCGGTGAAGTCCGGTGCGACGGGCTATCTGCTGAAGTCGGCCTCCACGGAGGAGCTGATCGACGCGGTGCGCCGCACGGCCGTCGGCGACCCGGTGTTCACACCTGGCCTCGCGGGCCTGGTCCTGGGCGAGTACCGTCGCCTCGCCTCCGAACCGGCCCCCGCCGCGGGCGCCGACGAGCCCAAGGCACCCCGGCTCACCGACCGCGAGACCGAGGTGCTGCGGCTGGTCGCCAAGGGCCTGAGCTACAAGCAGATAGCCGAGCGCCTGGTGATCTCGCACCGCACGGTCCAGAACCACGTCCAGAACACCCTGGGCAAGCTCCAGCTGCACAACAGGGTGGAACTGGTGCGGTACGCGATCGAGCGGGGACTCGACGGCGAGTAAGGCGAGCAAGCCGAGCAAGCCGAGCAAGCCGAGCAAGCCGAGCAAGCCGAGCAAAGCGAGTGAACCGTAGTCACGGCTTCACACCTTCGGGTGGATTTGTCGTGATCAACTACCCGACATTTCACCGGAATTGACCTCCCGCGCCATGCCGAAGTGACGTGGGTCACCATTAGCGTGACCCGCATCACGCAACCGCGGCGAAGGGATATTTCCATGCGGGTCGGAGTACTGACCGGAGGCGGCGACTGCCCCGGGCTCAACGCCGTCATCCGGGGCGTCGTCCGTAAGGGCGTGCAGGAGTACGGCTACGACTTCGTCGGCTTCCGGGACGGCTGGCGGGGTCCCCTCGAAGGCGACACCGTCCGGCTCGACATCCCCGCCGTGCGCGGCATCCTGCCGCGTGGCGGCACGATCCTCGGCTCCTCGCGCACCAATCCGCTCAAGCAGGAGAACGGCATCCGCCGCATCAAGGAGAACCTCGCCAAGGAGGAGGTCGACGCGCTCGTCGCGATCGGCGGCGAGGACACCCTGGGGGTCGCGGCGCGGCTGGCCGACGAGTACGGCGTCCAGGTCGTCGGCGTGCCGAAGACCATCGACAACGACCTGTCCGCCACGGACTACACCTTCGGCTTCGACACCGCCGTCAACATCGCGACCGAGGCGATCGACCGTCTGCACACCACGGCGGAGTCGCACATGCGGGTGCTGGTGGTGGAGGTGATGGGCCGCCACGCGGGCTGGATCGCGATCCACTCGGGCCTGGCGGGCGGCGCCAACGTGATCCTCATCCCCGAGCAGCGCTTCGACGTCGACCAGGTGTGCGCGTGGGTGACGTCCCGCTTCAAGGCCTCCTACGCCCCGATCGTGGTCGTGGCCGAGGGGGCGACGCCGAAGGACGGCGACATGGTGCTGAAGGACGAGTCGCTGGACTCGTTCGGGCACGTCCGCCTCTCGGGGGTCGGTGAATGGCTGGCCAAGGAGATCGAGCGGCGGACGGGCAAGGAGGCCCGTACGACTGTCCTCGGGCACGTCCAGCGCGGCGGCACGCCCAGCGCCTTCGACCGCTGGCTCGCCACCCGCTTCGGCCTGCACGCCATCGAGGCGGTCCGCGACGGCGACTTCGGCAAGATGGTCGCGCTGCGCGGCACGGACATCGTCCGAGTCCCGATCTCGGAGGCCACGGCCAAGCTGAAGACGGTCGACCCGAAGCTGTACGACGAGGTCGGCGTCTTCTTCGGCTGACGCCTGCCGGCTCAGCGGGCCCCACACCGGCGCCGCCGAACCCGACCGGGGCGGCGCCGGCTTCCGCCCACCACCCCCACGCCGATCCGGGGGCACCCGCTCCGCCCCCGTATATTCGCCAGTACCAGACATCCCCGGCCAAACCCCCGGAGGGCCCCGTGGAGATCCTCGCGTTCGGTGTGCAGGCCGATGAGAAGCCCCTGCTGGAGAAGGCCTTCGCGGGGCATCACGACATCCGTTGTCTCGATGTGTTCCTCAACGAGGACACCGCCCCCATCGCCGTCGGCCACGACATCGTCTGCACCAGCGTGAACTGCGCTCTCGGCCACCGCGTCCTGCAGACCCTCGCCGTCGGCGGCACGCAGATGATCGCCCAGCGCTCCACCGGCTTCAACAACATCGACCTCCAGGTCGCCGAACGCCTCGGCATGACGGTCGCCCGGGTCTCGTACTACTCGCCGTACTCCGTCGCCGAGTTCGCCTGGACCCTCGGCATGGCCGTCAACCGCCGCGTCGTCCGCGCCTCCAACCGCACCCGCGACTTCGACTTCCGTCTCGACGGCCTGATGGGCCGCGACATGCACGGCCGCACCGCCGGAGTCCTCGGCACCGGCAAGATCGGCGAGGCGTTCACCCGGATCGCCCACGGCTTCGGCATGAACCTCCTCGGCTGGGACGTCGTCGAGAACCCGGCCTGCGCCGCCCTCGGCATGAAGTACGTCTCCAAGGAGGCGCTGCTCGCCGAGTCCGACCTGGTCAGCCTGCATGTTCCCCTCATGCCGGAGACCACCCACCTCATCGACGCCGCCGCGCTGCGCGCCATGAAGGACGACGCGATCCTGGTGAACTCCAGCCGCGGCGGCCTCATCGACACCAAGGCCCTTGTCGCCGAGTTGCGCGCGGGCCGTTTCACCGGCGTCGGCCTCGACGTGTACGAGGCGGAGGCGGGCCTGTTCTTCCTCGACAAGTCCCTGGAACCCGTCGAGGACGACACGCTGGCCCGCCTCGTCACCTTCCCGAACGTCCTGGTCACGTCCCACCAGGCGTACTACACCGAGGACGCCGTCACCCAGATCATCGACGCCACGGTGCACAACGTCCTCGACTACAGGGCCGGCCGCCGCTCCGAGAACGTGCTCGTGCCCACGGCGGCCGGCTGACCCAGCAGCTCCCGCACGACGGCGGCGCCGCCCACCGACAGCACCGACTCGGGGTGGAACTGGACGCCCGCGAACCCCGGCCCGCGCAAGGCGTGCACCTCCCGTTTGTCGCTGCGGCTCACCTCGACGCCGTGCGCGGCCAGCTCCGCCGCCGTCTCGTCGTCGCAGCGTGCCACGAAGCTGTTGTAGAAGCCGACGGTCTCGCGCCGCCCGAACAGGTCGATCTCCGTCTGTGCGCCC
Organism: Streptomyces sp. CGMCC 4.7035; assembly: GCF_031583065.1. Taxonomy (GTDB): domain Bacteria; phylum Actinomycetota; class Actinomycetes; order Streptomycetales; family Streptomycetaceae; genus Streptomyces; species Streptomyces yaanensis. The sequence continues at coordinate 6,097,501 of NZ_CP134053.1, read as the reverse complement.
TGGTACGGCACTTCCTTGCGTACGATCTCCAGGCCCATCTCGGCCGCGATCAGCTCGTGGCCCAGGCAGACCCCGAGGACCCCGTGCCGGTGGTCCCGGAGGACCTCCGCGGTCAGCTCCCGCAGAAACCGCATCTTGGGGTCGGTCATGTCCGACGGGTCACCCGGTCCCGGGCCCAGGACCACCGGTCCCTCGTGCGCGAGCACCGCCTCCCGCAGCCCCGGTTCGTCGTAGCGCCGTACGGTCACCTCAAGGCCCGACGACCTGAGGACGTGCGCGAGCATCGCGGTGAAGGTGTCCTCGCCGTCGACGACGAAGGCGTGCCCGGTGAGGTCCGAGCCCCGGTCCTGCATCCGCAGCCAGAACGGCGCCAGCGAGGCCCGCCGCCCGTCGAGCGCCTCCCGCACCCGCGGGTCGTCCGCCAGCCTCGGCCGTACGTGCTCCTCGCGCGGCCGGGCCGGACGCACCCCCAGCGCCGCCAGCACCCCGGCCGCCTTGGCGTGTGTCTCCGCGACCTCGCTCGCCGGATCCGAGCCCCGGACGAGCGTGGCGCCGACCGGCACCCGTAGCCGTCCGCCCGCGTCGATGTCCGCGGTCCGGATGAGGATGGGGGAGTCGAGGGTCTGCGCGCCTCCGGCGTCCCTCCCGAGCAGCGCGAGCGCGCCCGCGTAGTAGCCCCGGCCCCCGACCTCGTGGCGCTCGATCACCCGGCAGGCGTTCTGCACGGGCGAGCCGGTGACGGTCGCCGCGAACATGGTCTCCTTCAGCACCTCGCGCACATCGAGGGTGGACTTGCCCCGCAACTCGTACTCCGTGTGCGCGAGATGAGCCATCTCCTTCAGCCGCGGTCCGACGACGACCCCGCCCATGTCGCCGACCGTGCACATCATCTTGAGCTCCTCGTCGACGACCATCGACAGCTCCTCGATCTCCTTGCCGTCGGCGAGGAAGGCGAGCAGGTCCTCGGGCGTCGGGCCGTCGGCCGGGTAACGGTACGTGCCGCTGATGGGGTTCATCACCACGGTGCCCCCGGCCATCCGCACATGCACCTCAGGACTGGCCCCGACCAGCGTGCGGTCCCCGGTGTGCACGACGAACGTCCAGTACGCGCCCCGCTCACCGACCAGCAGCCGCCGGAACAGCGCGAGGGCGTCGGATCGGCCGAACCCCGGGATCTCTCCCTCGTACGTCCGCCGGATCACGAAGTTCGCGCCCTCGCCGCGCCCGATCTCCTCGTCCAGGACCCGCCCGACGATCCGCGCGTACTCCTCGTCGGCGACGTCGAAGCCGCCGTCCTCGACGCGGACGTCGTGCCGGGGGAGCTGGGAGAGCGCCTCGTCCAGGGGGAGTGCGTACGACTCCTCGGGGCTGAGCGCCAGCAAAGGCGTGCCGTCGTCGCGGACGTCGAAGCCGCGCTCGCGGATCTGACGGTAGGGGACGAGCGCGAGGCCCTCGTCGGGGAGGTCCGCGAGGCGGTCGTACGTACTGACCGGGCCGATCAGCACCTCGACGAGGTCCTGGTCGTGGCCGGGGGTGCGGCGGCGCAGCAGCGCGAACGGGCGGTCCTCGTCGAGCAGTCGGTTCAGATCCATCGTTCCTCTTCCCTCGGTGGTCAGTCGGAGAGGAACGGCCGGGATGCGAAAACACCGAAGGCCGCCCCTCGGGCGGCCTTCGCGAAGTTTTGCGTACGCGCAGTCAGTGGGCCGCCGGATGAGCGGTCCACCACCAGTTCTGGTTCGAGTGCGCAAACATGCGCCGCACCCTACCCCATGCCGCGCCGTCCACCCCACCCGTGCCCCGCCTATGATCACCTTCTGCTTTGGCATGTTCCGGACGGGACATGTCGCGTTCACCTACTGGAAGGGTGCATGTGGCACTCATACGGAGATTCAAATCCCTTGCGGTCATTACCGCGACAGCCGCTGTGTTCGCCGGGCTCACCGGACAGTCCGCGGTCGCCGACGGCGCGGTCGTGTCGAAGATGACGCTGGGCACCGACCAGTTCAAGATGACCGACACCGACTACACGTCGGACACGAACAACCTCTACAACAACGTCCTGACGAACCACGTCAACCTCTCGGACGTCGTCACCACCGACTTCACGAAGGACTCGTCCGGGGCCACCGACACCTGGATGAACCTGCGCTCCATGCGCTCCTGTACGGGTGACGAGACGAAGGCGCTGCCGCCCGTCACCAAGAAGGTCGCCTGGTGCTGGTCCTCGGCGCACGCCGACGACACCACGCCGCGCTGGTTCCCGCAGGGCATGAGCACCACCGGCAGCGCGGACGGCGGCGACGGGGCCATCCAGGGCAAGCACGTCACGGCGGTCGTCTGGCACTACAAGACGTTCAAGACCAACGCGGCCGGCGACCTCGAGGCCAATGACGGCTGCAAGACGAACAACCTGCTGAAGCTCAGCTTCATCGACCGGGACACCGGCAAGTACCGCCACGTCCTGCTCGCCGAGCCGACCAGCAGCGGTTCGAACTTCAAGTTCGTCACCGGCCATGGCGGCGGCATCGCCTGGTACGCGAACTACATCTACGTCACCGACACGGCCCACGGCATCCGGGTCTTCGACATCAACAAGATGGCGAAGGTCGACACCTACGGCTCCGGCCTCAACTCGTACGGCGTCAGCGGTGGCAAGTCCAGCGCCTGCGGCTACCCGTACGTGCTGCCCGAGGTCCACTACTACCAGCAGTCGGGCACGCCGGACTCCTGCGCCACCGACGCGGGCGACGGGACGCCGGACGCGCAGCAGCTCTGCTACTCCTGGCTCTCCCTCGACAAGACCGGCGGCTCCCCGTACAAGCTGGTCACCGGCGAGTGGTACGGCTCGGCGACCGGCGCGCGCGTGGTGCGCTACCAGCTCAACCCGACGAGCGCCTCGACCTACCCGGGGCTGCTGAACATGTCCGGCGGCAAGACCGTGATCCAGGACGCCTACGTGACCGGCGGCTATCTGGGCCTCCAGGGCGGCATGAGCTGGACGGACAGCTCGGGTCTGCTGAACTTCGACTTCAGCAAGGGCTGCGGCACCAAGCCCGCCGTGTTCTCGCACACCTGGGTGGGCGACACCCGGGCCGTGACCAGCTGCGGCTCCGGCGGCAACTGGGCGGTCGGCTCGCCGCAGGCGCTCAGCTACTGGCCGAAGCTCGACACCACCCAGGTGGACGAGCTGTGGGGGCTGACGGAGGGCATCTGCGCCGGCACCTCGCTGCGGGCCTCCTACCCGTACGAGTTCCCGGCCGTCTCGGAGGCCGGCAACGCCTGCGACGGCTACAACGCCTCGGCGAACCTGTCGCTGCGCTCGGTCTTCGCCGTCGGCTTCACCGACTCGGCCGTGCAGAACCTGCACTGACGTACGACGGCCGCTAGCGGTCACCCACGCTCCGGCGGGGACTCGGATCCAGGCGCTCCAGGGCGTTCCGGGCCCCGCCGGGGTTCCGTCGATCGAGCGCGGCCCGTCTCAATTGATGAGCATGTGAAGGGACGCCCGACACGACCCCGTAATGTTGACGTCGTGACCGTGAACGCTAAGACCAGCCCCGGCGCTGGCAACACCTGGCGAGACCTGCCCGCGGCGCAGCAGCCCGAGTACCCCGACCCCGAGGCTCTGCGCGCAGTGATCGCGGACCTCGAGTCGTATCCGCCGCTCGTCTTCGCGGGCGAGTGCGACCAGCTGCGCGCCCGGATGGGAGCCGTCGCCAAGGGCGAGGCGTTCCTGCTCCAGGGCGGTGACTGCGCCGAGGCCTTCGACGCCGTGTCCGCCGACCACATCCGCCAGAAGCTCAAGACCCTGCTCCAGATGGGTGCCGTGCTCACGTACGCGGCCTCCGTCCCGGTCGTGAAGGTCGGCCGGATCGCCGGCCAGTACTCCAAGCCGCGCTCCAAGCCGACCGAGACCCGCGACGGCGTCACCCTGCCGACCTACCGCGGCGACTCCGTCAACGGCTTCGACTTCACCGAGACGGCCCGCGTCCCGGACCCCGAGCGCCTGAAGCGGATGTACAACGCGTCCGCCTCGACGCTCAACCTGGTGCGCGCCTTCACCACCGGCGGCTACGCCGACCTGCGCCAGGTGCATGCCTGGAACCAGGACTTCGTGAAGTCGTCGCCGTCCGGGCAGCGCTACGAGCAGCTCGCGCGGGAGATCGACAACGCGCTGAACTTCATGCACGCCTGCGGGGCCGACCCGGAGGAGTTCAAGACCGTCGAGTTCTTCTCCTCGCACGAGGCGCTGCTGCTCGACTACGAGTCCGCCCTGACCCGGGTCGACTCGCGTACCGGGCAGCTGTACGACGTCTCGGGGCACATGGTGTGGATCGGTGAGCGCACCCGCCAGCTGGACGGCGCGCACATCGAGTTCGCCTCGAAGATCCGCAACCCGATCGGCATCAAGCTCGGCCCGACGACGACGGCCGAGGAGGCGCTTCAGTACATCGACCGTCTCGACCCGGAGCGCGAGCCGGGCCGGGTGACCTTCATCGTCCGCATGGGCGCCGACAAGGTCCGCGACAAGCTCCCCGAGCTGGTCGAAAAGGTCACGGCGTCCGGTGCGGTGGTGGCCTGGGTGACCGACCCGATGCACGGCAACACCTTCGAGGCGGCCTCCGGCCACAAGACCCGCCGCTTCGACGACGTGCTCGACGAGGTCAAGGGCTTCTTCGAGGTCCACAAGGCGCTGGGCACGCACCCGGGCGGCATCCATGTGGAGCTGACCGGCGACGACGTCACCGAGTGCGTGGGCGGCGGCGACGAGATCTTCGTCGACGATCTGCACCAGCGCTACGAGACGGCCTGCGACCCGCGTCTGAACCGCAGCCAGTCCCTCGACCTGGCGTTCCTCGTCGCGGAGATGTACCGCGACCAGTAGCCGCGTCGGGTGCCACCGGCACATGAAGTGGGGCGCGGATCACATACGATCCGCGCCCCACTCCACTTTTGCGGGTCCTGTGCGACGGGTAAGGTTAGGTTTGCCTCACCGATCAATCGGGACGGCAAGACTGATCGATCCCGTCGGGAGGTGAACCAGGTGTACGTCTGCAGTTGCTTCGGCATCACCGAGCAGCAGGTCAAGCAGCACGCGGAGAACGGTGCCTGCACCCCCCGCCAGATAGCCTCCGCCTGCAAGGCGGGCACCGACTGCGGTTCGTGCGTACGCCGGATTCAGGCGCTTCTGGGCCGGGGTGCGTGCCCCCGCCGCGAGCTGGCCGACCAGGGCGCGCCGGTGCTCTCCGAGATCAGGGATGCCGCCTAGCTCTCCGGCTGCTCGATGAGCTGCGAGAGGTAGAGCGCCTCACCGAGCTTGTCCACCAGTTCCAGCTGGGTGTCCAGGTAGTCGATGTGATGCTCCTCGTCCGCGAGGATCGACTCGAAGATGTTCGCGGACGTGATGTCGCCCTTCTCCCGCATCACCTTGATGCCGCGCCTGAGCCGGTCGATCGCCTCGACCTCGATCTGCCGGTCGGCCTCGAACATCTCCCTGACGGTCTGCCCCACGCGCACATGGAAGAGCCGCTGGTAGTTCGGCAGTCCCTCCAGGAAGAGGATGCGGTCGGTGAGCACCTCCGCATGCTTCATCTCGTCGAACGACTCGTGCCGCGTGTACTTGGCGAGCTTGTACCACCCGAAGTTCTCCTGCATCTTCGCGTGCAGGAAGTACTGGTTGATCGCGGTCAGCTCGCCGGTGAGCTGCTCGTTCAGGAATTCGATGATCTCGGGGTCGCCCTGCATCGCGCGGGCTCCTTCCAGGCGGGACTGGCGGGTTGCGCCGCATGATTGCACCGGCACCGAAAGGCGTCCAGTAAGTTCACACTTAGTACGAGTTGTCCGAATTGGACCCGGGCTGGTCATGTGCACCCTCCGGGGTCTGTCAGGATGGAGTCATGGGTCATCCGGCGGAGCGCGCATCTGGAGAAGCAGTACGGAACGAGCTTCCGCCGGGACAGCGACTGCAGCGCGGCTGGCCGGTCACGCACTACGGGCCCGTGCCGAAGTTCCGCCCCGAGCGCTGGGAATTCAGGGTCTTCGGCGCCACCGCGGACGGCGAGAAGCACTGCTGGAGCCACGAGGACTTCACGGCCCTGCCGTACGCGACCGTCATGGCCGATCTGCACTGCGTCACGAAGTTCAGCATGGTCGGGGCCGAATGGGGCGGCATTCCGGCCCGGACGATCCTGGGGATCGCCCCGCCCGCGCCGGCCGTCACCCATGTCATGGTCTGGGCCGAGTACGGATACAGCTCGAACCTGCGTCTCGCCGACTTCGCCTCGGACCGTACGATCTTCGCCACCCACAAGGACGGCGAGCTGCTCACCGCGGAACACGGATTTCCGCTGCGCCTGATCGTTCCGCATCTGTACGCCTGGAAGGGTCCCAAATGGGTCCGCGGCATCGAGTACATGATCGCCGACCGGCGGGGCTTCTGGGAGGAGCGCGGGTACCACAACATCGGTGACCCGTGGAAGGAGCAGCGGTACTCCTACCAGGAGGAGCCCGGGGAGGGCCCCGAGCTCTGATCCCGGTGCGGTACGTCAGTGGTGGTACTGGTGCACCACGGCGTGCCCCTTGCCGCGGCCGATCATCCACTTGTTGACGGGTGTGGTGATCAGGAAGGCGAGGGCGAGCGAGACCGCGAGCGCGCCCCAGAACAGCAGGTCGTCGAGGTGCGCGTCCATCGCGGACGGCCACAGCGCGATGACGCCGTTGTCGATCATCTCCATCACGGCGATGGACAGGGTGTCGGCGGCGAGGGCGACGCGGAAGGCGGTCCCGAAGTCGACGCCCGCCTTGAGGACGCCGCGCAGGGTGAGCGAGTAACCGAAGACAAAGGCGAGTGCGATCGCCAGGATCATGGTCGGCAGATTGCCCCACCCGAACGCGGTGCCGATCACCATGCCGAGCACCTCGCCGATGGCACAGCCGGTGAGGCAGTGGAGCGTTGCCTGGGCGGCGGTGGACCAGGTGACCTTGCCTGTGCCGTGCCCATGGCCGTGTCGGTGGTGGTGCTCGTGACCGTGCTGGTGGTCGTGCTCGTCGGCGTGCGCTGTGTGGTCTGTGTGCGCCGTGGTGTGCGCCTCGTGCTGCATGGCCGGCCCCCAATGCCAGGTAACGGTTCCTGTCACTGCACGGGAACCATATACCCCCCGGGGGTATTCCTCCAGAGGTCGGCCTCAGCCGTCCCGAAGCTTCTTCAGCCGTTCCACGTCCGCCGCGTGCCCCTCCTTGCCGCCGGGTGTCTCGATGATCAGGGGCACGCCCTCGGTGGCCGGGTGGGTCATCAGCGCGCGGAACGGGTCCTCGCCGATATGGCCGGAGCCGATGTTCGCGTGACGGTCCCGATGGGCGCCGACCATCTCCTTGGAGTCGTTGGCGTGGATCAGCTTGAGCCGTCCCTCGCCGACGGTGTCCACCAGCAGGTCCAGCGTCCGGTGCATTCCGTCCGGCCCGGTCAGGTCGTGCCCGGCGGCGAAGATGTGGCAGGTGTCGAGACAGACGCCCAGCCGGGGGTGTGCGTCGAGAGCCTCGAAGTACGGTCCAAAGTCCCAGGTGCGGGAGCACAGCGAGGCGCCCTGGCCCGCGGTCGACTCCAGCAGGAGGTACGGGTCGTCGTCGTGCGTCAGCTCGTCCAACAGGGGCAGCAACTGCTCGCGCACCTGCCTCAGCGCGACGGCCCGGTCCCGGCCGCCGGTGGCGCTCCCGGTGTGCACGACGACGCCGAGCGCCCCGATCTCGCGGCCCCGCCTAAGCGAGTGCCGCAAGGACTCCACGGACCTCTCGACCGTCGCCTCGGTGTGCGAGCCGAAGTTGATCAGGTACGGCGCATGGACGTACGCCGGGATCGACTCGGCGGCACACGCGGCCCGGAACTCCTCGTCCTGCCGTGGATTGCCGGCGGGCGTCGCCCAGCCGCGCGGATTGGCGACGAAGACCTGCACGGTCTCGGCCTTCAGGTCGCGTGCGTAGGTCAGCCCGACGGAGTTCAGACCGCCGGCCACGGGGACATGACCGCCGACGGGATTACGGGAGACGCCGGACATGCCGAGGGCGCCACGGGACTGCTGAGTGCTCACCCCCCAAGGGTGTCACGTGGTCCCGGGCGCCCTGTCGGCCGGTCTTGGCGGTTAGCCTGTCGGCCGGTCGGGGCGGCGTGCCTGCCCGGTCTTCGGCTGTATCCGTCAGCTGTCTGCCGTCAGCTGTCTGCCGTCAGCGGATCTTGAGCGTGATCGTCGACCCCTTCGGCGCCTTCTCGCCGCCCTTCACCGACTGGTTCTTCACCGTGTCCCCGAACAGGCCCAGCAGCCCACGGGACTCCTCGACCTGGAAGCCCGCCGCCTCCAGGGTCTTCTTCGCGTCGTCGACGTTCTGACCGACCACGTCCGGGACCACGACCTGCTCGCGGCCCTTGGAGATCGTCAGCGTGACCGTGTCGCCCTCGCCGGCCTCCTTGCCCGCGCCCGGCGACTGCCGGGCCACCTGCCCGGCGTCGAACTCCGAGGTCACCTGCGTGTCGGCGATCTTCACTTGCAGTCCCGCGTCCTGCAACTCCGTCTTGGCGTCGTCGATGGAGGCACCGGTGACGTCGGGCACCTCCACCGGGCTGCCCTTGCTGACGACCAGCGCGATCGCCGAACCGCCGTGTCGCTCGGTACCCGCCACCGGGTCCGTGCCGATCACGAAGCCCCTGGGCACCTCATCGCTGAACGCGCGCGTCACCATGCCCGGGACGAGGTTCGCCTTCTTCAGCCGTTGCTGCGCCGCGTCCAGCGCGTAGCCCTTCACATCAGGCACCTGCGTTGTCTCGGGGCCGTCCGAGAGGGTCAGCGTCACCGAGTCGTGGGAGCGGACCCGCGCGCCCGGCGCCGGGTCGGTGCTGATCACCGTGCCGCGCTTCACCGTGTCGCTGTAGGCGTGCTTGACCTTCTTGACCTCGAGTCCGGCCGACTTCAACCGCTCCCGCGCCTGCGCCTCGGTCTTTGCCAGCAGTGGCGGGACCTTGGTGAACTGGCCGGAGTTGATGTACCAGACGCCCGCGCCGATGCCGAACACCACCAGCACGGCGACGACGAGCGCGAGCAGCCCGCTCCGGGGGCGCGCGGAGCGCCGAGGGGGCTCGGGCGGCGGCGTCTCCAGCCGGCTCGTCCGGTTGAGTACGAGCTCCTGGTCCTCGCCCGCCGGGTTGACCGGAAGCAGGCGCGGGATCACGCTCGTCCGGTCCTCGGCGTTGTCGTGTTCCGAGGTGACGGCCTGCGGCGGTACGGCGTCCAGCTGCTCGTCGGTGAGCGCGCTGCGCGCCTGGAGCACCTGGCCGAGCAGCGCCACCGCGTCGTCCGGGCGCAGCCGGGGGTTGCGCGCGGTCGCGGACGCGACCAGCTCGTCGAGTTCGACGGACAGCCCCGGCACGGCGGCCGACGGCGGCGGGACGTCCTCGTTCAGGTGCTGGTAGAGCACCTGGGCGGGGGAGTCGCCGTGGTGCGGCCTGGCGCCGGTGAGCATCTCGTAGAGGACGACCCCGCACGCGTACACATCCACCCGGGGGTCGGCCGTGCCGTGCTCGATCTGCTCCGGGGCGAGGTACGAGACCGTGCCGAGGACGGCGCCCGTCGTGTTCGTGACGGTGTCCACGGCCCGGACCAGACCGAAGTCGGCCACCTTGACCCGGCCGTCGTCCCCTATCAGGACGTTCTCCGGCTTCATGTCGCGGTGCACGAATCCGGCCCGGTGCGCGGCACCCAGCGCGGCGAGCACCGGCTCCAGGATGTCCAGGGCGGCGCGCGGCTGGAGCGCCCCGCGCTCGCGCAGGACGTCACGCAGAGTGCACCCGGCGACGTACTCCATGGCGAGGTAGACGTACGACCCGTCGGCGCCCTGGTCGAAGACCTGCACCACGTTGGGATGGGCCAGCCGGGCGACCGACTTGGCCTCGCGTATGAAGCGCTCGACGAACGAGACGTCGGCGGCCAGCGTCGGGTGCATCACCTTGAGCGCGAGAACGCGGTCGAGGCGGGTGTCCACGGCCCGGTAGACCGTGGCCATCCCGCCGACCGCGATGCGCGCGTCGACGCGATAGCGGCCGTCGAGCACCTGCCCGACGAGAGGGTCCTGAAGGGTCGTATCCACGCAGGCGAGTCTACGAGGGAGCACTGACGGTCCCACCTGTTACGGCGCCACCGGGCGCGACTGCAGCCGACCTGTGACGCACCTTGCACCCGTACCGCGGCTCCGGGCGGGGCTCGCTCAGAACGCCGGCCGCTCCGGGTCCAGCCGGGCGATGCCCTCCGCGGGTGACGACGCCTGAGCGAAGTGCCGGCGGGGAATGCGGCCCGCCCGCCGTGCGAGCCGTCCCGCCTCCACCGCGTGCCGCATGGCCTCCGCCATCAGGACCGGTTCCTGCGCCCGCGTCACCGCCGAGGCGAGCATCACGCCCGCGCACCCCAGCTCCATCGCCAGCGCCACGTCCGACGCCGTACCCGCGCCCGCGTCCAGGATGACCGGCACGCGCGCGTGCTCCACGATCAGCTGGAAGTTGTGCGGGTTGCGGATGCCGAGCCCCGAGCCGATCGGCGAGCCCAGCGGCATGATCGCGGCGCAGCCGACGTCCTCCAGCCTGCGCGCGAGGACGGGGTCGTCGTTGGTGTACGGCAGCACGGTGAACCCGTCGTCGACCAGGGTCTCGGCCGCCTCCAGCAGCTCGATCGGGTCGGGCAGCAGGGTCCGCTCGTCGGCGATGACCTCCAGCTTGACGAGATCCGTGCCGAGCGCCTCCCGCGCGAGACGGGCGGTCAGCACGGCCTCGCCCGCGGTGAAGCAGCCCGCCGTGTTGGGCAGCACCCGGATGCCGAGCCTGTCGAGCACCGAGAGCACCGAGCCGTGCACGGAGGCGTCGACGCGCCGCATCGCGACCGTCGTCAGCTCCGTACCGGACGCCACCAGTGCCCGCTCCAGCACGTCGAGGCTGGGCGCACCGCCGGTCCCCATGATCAGCCGGGACGAGTAGGTCCTACCACCGAGGACGAAGGGATCGTCGGCCATGGGTCAGCCTCCTTGGACGGCGGTGAGGACCTCGACGCGATCCCCCTCGGAGAGGGACGTCGACGGCCACTGCGCGCGTGGGACGACGGTTTCGTTGAGTGCGGCGGCCACGCCCGAGGGGGCCGCGGTGAGGGTCCTCACCAGCGTGTCGAGAGCGGTGCCGGGAGCGACCTGCCGGGCCTCGCCGTTGACCGAGATGTTCATGCGGGCTGCTCCATGAGTGCGGCGGCGAAGCGCCGGGGGCTGAAGGGGCGGGCTTCGTCCGGCAGTTCGCCGGTGGTGAGGACGTGCGCCATGGCGTCGCCGGTGACCGGCGTGAGCAGGACCCCGTTGCGGTAGTGCCCGGTGGCCAGCAGCAGGCCGTCCAGTGCGGTCGGGCCGAGCAGCGGCGCGTTGTCCGGGGAGCCCGGGCGCAGCCCCGCCCGCGTCTCGATGAGCGGCAGCTCGGTGATCCCGGGAACCAGCTCGTGCGCGTCCCGCAGCAGCTCGTACACCCCGCCGGCGGTGACCGTCGTGTCCCAGCCCAGCTCCTCGGTGGTCGCGCCGACGACCAGCTCGCCGCTCTCGCGCGGCACCAGATAGACCTGGCTGCCGCGGACCACGGCGCGCACCGTACGGCTCAGGAAAGGCGCGTACCGCTTCGGTACGGTCAGCCGCAGTACCTGCCCCTTCACGGGGCGCACGGGCGGCAGGACCTCGTCCGGGACGCCCGCGAGCCGTCCACTGAGGCTGCCCGCGGCGAGCACGACCTGCCCCGCGGCGAGGTCGGTGCCGTCGGTGGTCCTGACCCCGGCGGCCCGCTCCCGCAGGAGGGTGAGCCGTTCGGCCCACACCCGGTGGAAGACGACCCCGGCGCGCTCGCACGCCGCCACGAGGGCCGCGGCGAGCCGGCGCGGATCGACCTGATGGTCGCCGTCGACCCGGAGCCCCCCGCGCACACCCGGCGCGAGCATCGGCTCCAGACGGCGGCACTCCCGCCCGTTCAGCCACTCCGACTCCAGGCCCGACTGCTGTTGCAGGGCGTGCAGTTCGCGCAGATGGGCGCGGTCATCTGCGTCGAGCGCCACGGCGAGCGTGCCGCACCGGCGGTAGCCGAGGTCCTGGCCGGTGAACGCGGTCAGCTCGGCGGCGAAGTCCGGGTAGCGGCGCGCGGACTCCAGGTTGAGGCCGAGCAGCGTCTGCTCGCCGTAGTGCAGTTCCGTGACGGCGGCGAGCATCCCGGCGGCCACCTGGGCCGCCCCGCCCCCGGGCTCCGGGTCCACCACGGCGGTGGTGAGCCCGCGCTGCGCCGCCCGCCACGCGGTCACGAGACCGATGATCCCGCCCCCGATGACAAGGACGTCCGACGTACATGAAGACGGCATGGGCGTCCAGCCCCTCCCTTCGCCGGCATGACCCGGATCAGGTTCGTACGGTCGGAGGCCGTCCAGCCTCCCTCTCAGCCCGGTACGTCCGGGCTCCCGCGAGTGCTTGTACGTTGGCCACCCTAGCCCGTGCCGTTTGCCTCAGTAAGGGAGCCTCCGCTCATGGCCCGTTCGCTCGACGGTCTCGTCCTCGCCCCGGTCGCGGACCAGGCACCGGGTCAGGTCGGCACCCGCACCCGGTTCGTCTACCACGAGCGGGACGGCGAGATCTGGGCCGAGTACGCAGGCGGTGACGTCGTACGCGGTCATCTGGTGGGTACCCGGGAGGGTGACCGCCTCGACTTCCGGTACGTGCAGCTCAAGCACGACGGGACCACCTCGTCCGGGCACTGTGCGTCGCAGGTCGTGGAGCTGCCCGACGGCCGCGTGCGCCTGGAGGAGACCTGGGAGTGGGAGTCGCAGCCGGGCAGCGGTACGAGCGTTGTGGAGCAGGTCACTCAGCACGCCCGCTGACTGGCGAATTGTCAGCTGTCTATGGTGATCAGGTGAGCGAGCAGACGCAGGCACGGAGCGATTCGGCACGGCGCGTCGTCGTCGTGGGAGCGGGCATGGCCGGGGTGCAGACCGCGGTCGCCCTGCGGGAACAGGGCTTCACCGGCGGCGTGACGCTGATCGGTGCGGAGCCGCACCAGCCGTACGACAGGCCACCGCTGTCCAAGGCCGTGCTGCTCGGCAAGGCCGAAGGGTCGGCCTTCGACGTCGACTTCGAGGCCCTGGACATCGAAGTCCGGCTGGGCTGCGAGGTTCTCGGTGTACGCCCCGGCGAGCATGAGCTGGACACCGCCGAAGGCCCCGTCCCGTACGACGTGCTGGTCCTCGCGACCGGTGCGGAACCGATCCGGCTGCCGGGCGCGGAGGGCATCCCCGGGGTGCATCTGCTGCGCACGCTGGACGACGCCGAGCGGTTGCGGCCGGTTCTCGCCCGGCAGCACGACATCGTGGTCGTGGGCGCGGGCTGGATCGGCGCCGAGTTCGCCACCGCCGCGCGGGAGGCGGGTTGCGCGGTGACGGTGGTGGAGGCCGCGGACCGGCCGCTCGCGGGTGCGCTGCCCGCGGAGGTGGCCGCGCCGATGACGAACTGGTACGCGGACAGCGGGGCCGAGTTGCGCACCCACGCGCGCGTGGAGCGCATCGAGCCGGGGGCCGTGGTGCTCGACGACGGCTCGCGGGTGCCCGCGGACGCGGTGGTCGTCGGTATCGGGGCACGTCCGGCCACGGCGTGGCTCGCCGGCTCGGGTGTCGAGCTGGGCGTCCACGGCGAGGTGCTGGCCGACGAGCATCTGCGCACGTCGGTGCCGGACGTGTACGCGGTGGGGGACTGCGCGTCCTTCCCGTCGGGGCGCTACGAGGAGCGTCTGCTGGTCCACCACTGGGACAACGCCCTCCAGGGCCCGCGCACGGTGGCCGCGAACATCATCGGGCAGTCGCCGGCGGCGTACGACCCGGTGCCGTACTTCTGGTCGGAGCAGTTCGGCCGCTTCGTCCAGTACGTGGGCCACCACAGGGCAGCCGACACGACGGTGTGGCGCGGGGATCCGCAGGGTGCGGCCTGGTCGGTGTGCTGGCTGCGTTCCGGCCGCCTGGTGGCCCTCTTGGCCGTGGGCCGCCCCCGGGACCTGGCCCAGGGCCGCCGCCTGATCGAATCGGGCATCCCCATGGACCCGTCCCTCCTGTCGGACCCGTCCCGCCCGCTGAAGGAGGCGACGGCGTGAGAGCACCCAGGGCGCGTTCCTGATGGCTCTTGCAGGGGTGGGTCAGGGCCGTAGGGGCACCTGGGGGCACCTTCTTGGCGTAAGGGGGCCGTTGCGGCGTAGAGATCCCTGTTCGGCGTAAGGGAGTAAGGGACCGTCCGGGTGTGACGGCGCGGCCGAATTCGCCCCCGCGGTGATGGCGGCGCCCCGAAAGGACGGAGCCGACCCCTTTCCGCCGCGATTTTTTGCCGCGATGGCGACAACCCGACGGCGGAGCCGAGCTCTTTCCCACGGTGAGGACGGGTGCCCGGCCGGCGGAGCCAGGTCTTTTCCCGCCGCGACGGCGAGAACCCCGACGATGCGGTCCGGCGGTGCGACGCAACCGCGCCGTGCAACCGCACCCCACCAGCCAAGGCGTCACGCACAGTAACCATCGCACCCGGCGGTGCAACCCCCCGGCGACCCCGCCGGAGGCGCTCGGCTTCCGACTGTCAGTCCGGGATGGCACGCTTGGTCCCGTGACCGAGATTGACGCAAAGATTGATGCTCTCGTCCCCGCGTGGCTCACCCTCCCCGACATCGCCGAAGCGCTCGGCGTCGAGGTGACCCGTGTGCGGCAGCTGGTCAAGGAGGGCCAGCTCATCGCCGTACGCCGTGGTGAGAACCGCGCGCTGCACGTCCCCGCCCCCTTCATCGACGGGGACAAGGTCGTCAAGGGCCTGACCGGCACCCTGACGCTCCTGCGGGACGACGGCTTCACGGACGAAGAGATGCTGGAGTGGCTCTTCACCCCTGACCCGACCCTGCCCGGCACCCCCGCGCAGGCCCTCAGCGAGAATCGCGGCACGGAGGTGAAGCGCCGCGCGCAGGCGCTCGCCGTCTGATCCGATCCGAGAACAACCGTCCGGCGTACGGGCCGCGGTCCACGGGCCACGGCTCCGGCCGACCGCGTCCATCGCGGCCCGTACGCCACCGAATCACGGGGGACCACGTGCCCGACACCGCCCGCACCGCCCGGCTCGCCGACGCCCGTGTCTACCTGTGCACGGACGCCCGTAAGCGCCAGGGCGACCTCGCCGAGTTCCTCGACGCGGTCCTCGCCGGCGGCGTCGACATCGTGCAGCTGCGCGACAAGGGCATGGAGGCCGCCGAGGAACTGGAGCACCTCCAGGTCTTCGCCGAGGCCTGCGCCCGCCACGGGAGGCTGCTGGCGGTGAACGACCGCGCGGACGTCGCCCACGCCGCGGCCTCCGACGTCCTGCACCTCGGTCAGGGCGACCTTCCGGTCCCCGCGGCCCGCGCCGTCCTCGGCGACGACGTCCTGATAGGCCGCTCCACGCACTCCGAGGCGGAGGCCGAGGCCGCCGCCGTCCAGGAGGGCGTGGACTACTTCTGCACGGGCCCCTGCTGGCCCACCCCCACCAAGCCCGGCCGCTCCGCCCCCGGACTCGGCCTGGTACGCCACACCGCCGCCCTCGGTACCGACCGCCCCTGGTTCGCCATCGGCGGCATCGACCTCGGCAACCTGGACGAGGTCCTGGAGGCCGGCGCCCGCCGCGTGGTCGTCGTACGCGCGATCACGGAGGCGGACGACCCGGGCGCGGCGGCGGCGGAGTTCGCCAAGCGGCTGCGCTCGGCCTAGGCCCTGTCGTCAAACTCCCGCCTGCCCCGCGACGCCATGCACGCTCCCACAAGCTCTTCGAGCAGGGGGGACCCCCACTCGCCGCACCGGGCGCAGACCCAGTTACATCCAGTACGAGGGTCAGCGCCCGGCACGCCGAGAGCACGCACCTGACGCCGCAGGACCCGCCCTTCGGGCGGACGACGGGAGTTTGACGACAGGACCCAGCCTGGCCCGCTCTGTCCGATAGGTGGACAACAGGGCGACAATTCGGGCAAATATCAGCCATCCGGTTGGGTGACCGCCTCGCCGTGGCTAACCTGCGACTATGGCCCTCGGAACCGCATCGACCAGGACTGACCGCGCACGCACGGTGCGCGACATCCTCGCCGCCGGCAAGACGACGTATTCGTTCGAGTTCTCGGCACCGAAGACCCCCAAGGGTGAGCGGAACCTGTGGAGCGCGCTCAGGAGGGTCGAGGCGGTCGCCCCCGACTTCGTCTCGGTGACGTACGGCGCGGGCGGTTCCACGCGCGCGGGCACCGTCAAGGAGACCCAGCAGATCGTCGTCGACACGACGCTCACGCCGGTCGCCCACCTCACCGCGGTCAACCACTCCATCGCGGAGCTGCGCAACATCATCGGCCAGTTCGCGGACGCCGGGATCCGCAATATGCTCGCCGTCCGCGGCGACCCGCCCGGCGACCCCATGGGCGAGTGGGTCCGGCACCCCGAGGGCCTGACCTACGCGGCCGAACTCGTCCAACTCATCAAGGAGTCGGGCGACTTCTGCGTGGGCGTCGCCGCCTTCCCCGAGATGCACCCGCGCTCCGACGACTGGGACACGGACGTCGCGCACTTCGTCGACAAGTGCCGGGCCGGCGCCGACTACGCGATCACGCAGATGTTCTTCCAGCCGGAGTCGTACCTGCGCCTGCGTGACCGGGTCGCCGAGGCCGGCTGCGCGACCCCGGTCATCCCCGAGGTCATGCCCGTCACCAGTGTGCGGATGCTGGAGCGGCTGCCGCAGCTCAGCAACGCCGCCATCCCCACCGCTCTGAAAGACCGGATCCTCACAGCCAAAGACGATCCGGCGGCTGTACGCTCGATTGGAATCGAGTTTGCCACGGAGTTCTGCGCGAGGCTGCTGTCCGAGGGAGTCCCCGGACTGCACTTCATTACACTCAACAACTCCACGGCGACGCTGGAAATCTACGAAAATCTGGGTCTGCACCATCCGCAGCAGGCCTAGACCGGCCGCACCCGCATACGACACACTGCGTAGCGGCCACTGGGAGAGGGGCGTACATGGGCTGGACGGTCCTCTACATCGCGTTCGGCATCGTCGCGCTGTGGCTGCTCGGCGAGGTGTTGCTGCAGTACAAGGCGCGCTTGCGCTGGCGGCTGTTGGCGTTCGTCGGCTTCCTCGGCGTCGTGCTGGGCGTGCTGATTCCTTCCGTGGTGGTCATCGGGCTGGGCGCGGCCGCGTTCGCGGTGGGGCAGACCTACGTCACGCTGTCGTTCCGGCGCGGTTTCGCCGAGGGCTGGGCGGTCGGCAACCGCACACGCGAGGAGGGCGGCGGCGGCAGCAAGCGCCGCCGTGGCGAGGCGCCCCTCCAGGAAGAGGCGCCGGAGGTCCCCGACCCGGAGTCGACCGATGCCGGAACGTACCGGCAGGACGACGCGTACCGCGACAACGACAATGACGACGATGTCTTCAACCGCCCGCAGCCCGCGGAGACCGCGGCCGAGGCGACCGCCGTCTACGAGCCGCAGCCCCTGCCCGAGGAGACCGGTTCCTACGGCGTCTACTCCGAGGCGGCCTACGCGGCGGCGGCCGACCAGTCCTACGCCGGTGCCGGCCAGACCCAGGACCAGCAGGCCTACGCGTACGACGGCTACTCCGGATACGGCCAGCAGCAGTACGGCTACGACAACGGCCAGCAGCAGTACGCCGGCTACTCCGACCCGTACCAGGGCGCGCAGACCTATGGCGGCGGCTCGTACGACACCTCGTACGGCGGCCAGCAGCACTACGGCCAGCAGGCGTACGGCCAGCAGGCGTACGGCCAGGACCAGTACGCCACCGGCACGTACGGCGAGACCCCGCCCGGTGGTGTCTGGGTTCCCCAACAGCGCACCACCGACGACGCGTTCGGCGGCGAGCTCCCGCCGGAGCAGCCCTACCCCTACCAGGGCAACGGCACGCCTAACGGGAACGGGTACGACGAGCAGTACCGCTTCTGATCGGCCGCCGTCACGATCGTCCGAGGGCCCGGCGCCGACCGCCGGGCCCTCGTCGTATCACCGACCACCCCGGCATCCTCACTGCGAGCCGCGGAAGTCCGGTCCCTCCACGATGAGTCCGGCGACCAGGGCGCCCGACATTCCGGCGTGCGGGAGACCGCCGCCGGGGTGGGACCAGCCGCCGACCGTGAACAGGCCCGGGATCCGGGTGTTGTTGGACGGTTGCAGCAGACGGCCGTCGGCCGCGGCGAGAGCCGGTGCCGGGATCGCGCCGCCGGCCACGCCGGTGTCCTCGGCGATGTCGGCGGGGGTGCGCACCTCGTGCCACAGGACGCGGTCACGGAGGCCGGGTATCGCGCGCCCGGCGGCTTCGAGGATGTGGTCCACGTCGGACTCGGAGGCGCTCGAACCCGACGGCACCGTGACCGTCAGCGTGACCGCCTCGTGCCCGGCGTCGGGCACCAGCGCGGGGTCGTCCGGGCGCAGCACCGTCACCGTCGCGCCGGTCGGCAGCCCGGCGGAGTGCCCGAAGAGCCGGTCCAACTCGCCCTCGCGGTCGGCCGCGTGGACCACCGTCCGGTGCGCGGCACCCTCGGGCCGGCCACCACGCAGCGCCAGCAGTACCGTCAGCCGGCTGGGCATCCCGCGCTGCGGTGCCACCTCACCCCCACCCCGCGCGGCGGCCGCCCCCGGGACCACGCGGTCGAGAACGCCCGGCGCGACCCCGGCCACCACATGGTCCGCCTCCGCAACCGAACCTCCCCCAGAGCCAAACGCCTGGGAGGTGCCCCCAGCCAGCTCCACCCCGGCCACCCGGCCGTCCTTCTCGACGATCCCGGTGACCTCGGCGCCGAAGACGAATTCGACCTTCCGCTTCACGCAGCGCTCGTACACGGCACGCGCCAACTCCCGCATCCCCCCGCGCACATACCAGGTGCCGAAGGCGTGCTCCAGATACGGCAGCACGGCCGCGCTCGCCGGAGTGGTCCGCGGATCCAGGCCGTACGCCAGGGCGTGGCTCTCCAACAGGGCCACAAGCCGCGGGTCGCGCAGCTCCCAGGCGCCGACCTCGGCGAGCGTGCCGGCCCGCCGGGTGCGCAGCAGCTTCTTGTGCGGCACCGCCGGATACGGCTCGCGCTCGGCCAGCACAGACCAGTTGGGCCACAGCGGCTCCTCCAGGAGCGGCCGGCGCGTGCGGTCCCAGGCCTCGCGCGCCCGTACCAGGAAGTCTCCCCAGCGCTCGCCCGCGCCCTCGCCGAGCGCCACGTCCAGCGCCGACACGACGCCCGCGCGCGACGCGTTCGGCAGCGAGACCTCCGTGCCGTCCGCGAAGACGTGCCGCGCCGACGGGTCCACCTGGACCAACTCGACGCAGGCCTCCAGCGGCTCCTTGCCCGTCTTGACGAACAGATCGCGGTAGACCGCGGGCAGCGGCAACAGGCCCGGTCCCGTGTCGAAGGAGAAACCGTCCCGCGCGAAGCGGCGCAGCGCACCGCCGTACGTCTCCGTACGTTCGTACACCACCACCCGGTGGCCCGCGACGGCCAGCCGGGCGGCGGCCGCCATCGCGCCCATCCCGGCGCCGATCACCGCAATCCGTGCCATGCCAGCGACTTTATAGGCCGCCACCGACAATCCACCCACGCCCCTGTGACCAGCGCTTTCGCCGGGTCCGTCGAGCCGTTCCACCCCGGCCGGGGAGTACCGGAACGGACGCGGTCGTCACCAGCCGGCCTCGGAGTGCTCTGGGGGTGAGCGCGTAGGTCTGAGTATCCGTACCTAGTCGGTGAGATGAGTACGCGCGCGGATGGGGTCCGACCTGCGCGAACGAGAGAGTGGAGACACGGAAAGGGGCACGGCTCCGGCACCGCCGACACGGGGCGGCGGAACGGTGCCCGCCCTTGTCCGCTCCTTCCGTCGGCCCGGTTCGGCGGAAGCGAGACACGGGGAGACCCGGGGGAATGACCGAACGGGGGTCACGGGGGCACGGGGGAGTACGACGGAGCGCCGGTTCGGGACGGCCCGCGGGGGACGCGGCCGACCCGGACCGGCGCTTTCGTCTGTCGACCGCGCTACCGGCCGCCGCTCACGCGCCCCTGGAGCAGCCGCGACAGCGCCGCGTGGACATCGTCCAGAGAGCGCTCCGGCTGGAACGACTGCCAGTCCAGGGCCGCCACCAAGACCATGCCGACCAGCGCGGCCGCCGTGAGCGGGATGTCGATCTCGTCGCTGAACTCGCCGTTCGTCACGCCCTCGCGCAGCACGTCCTCGATGACCGCGACGACCTGCTGGCGGACCACCATCAGCGTGGACTGCCAGGCCCGGTTGGTGCGCCACAGCTCGGCCACGTACAGCTGGGTGAAGGCCGGGTAGCGGGCGATGAAGCCGAGTCCCGCGCGGATCATCGCGTCCAGGGCGTCCACCTTGGTGCCGCCGGCCAGGGCGGTCTTCTCGGCCGCCTCCCGCAGGGAGGCGGTGAGGAGTCCCACCCCGTGCCGCAGCAGCTCCTCGAAGAGAACGGACTTGCTCGCGAAGTTGTAGTAGACCGTGCCCTTCGCGACGCCGGCCCGCTCGGCGATCTCGTCGACGGTGGTGGCGGAGAATCCCTGCTCCGCGATGAGGGTGACGGCTGCCTCGTAGAGTTTCTGCCGGGTCGCCTCGCGGCGGCTCGAGACGCCTCCCGCGGCGGCACTGCTGCGTTCCATGGCGTTGATTGTCACAGGAGCGGCCGGGTGCGCGGGCACAGGCCCGGTTGCGGTCGTCACAGGCTCAGCTCCGGGTGCAGCCGGTCCAGGGTCCACACCTGCTTGCGACGGGCCGACAGGGCGGTGAGCGCGACGGCGCCCGCGGTGAACGCCGCCAGCACGGCACATGCCTGCCACACCGGTCCCAGGCCGCCTCCCGTGATCAGCCTCCTGAGGGCCTCGACGATGTAACTCATCGGCAGGAAGGGGTGGATCGCGTTGAAGAAGCCCGGACTGGTCTGCACGGGATACGTGCCGCCCGCGGACGTCAGCTGGAGCATCAGCAGGGCGAGGACGAGGATCCGGCCCGCCGCTCCGAAGCGTGCGTTCAGCCACTGGACGAGCGCGGCGAAGCACGCCGTCACCAGGAACAGGAAGCCGATCGTCCCCGCCGCGTGCGCCATCTGAAGTCCGATCGCCCAGTGCAGCACCGCCATGAGGGCGGCCGTCTGGAGCACGCCCACGGCGGCCACCGGCAGCCAGCCCGCCAGCGCGATCCGCCAGGCGGAGGCGCCCGCGGCGAGCGCGCGCCGGTTCAGCGGCGGGATCAGCATGTACGCCACCATCGCGCCCACCCACAGCGACAGCGGGATGAAGTACGGGGCGAAGCCGGTGCCGTAGTTCGGCGCCTTGTGCAGGTCCTGGGAGGCGAGCTGCACCGGGTCGGACATGACCTGCGTGCGCTGATCGCGGTCCTGTTTGTCGTAGTCGGGGATCTTCCCCGCACCGTCGTGCAGTCCGCCGGCGAGCTTTCCGGAACCGTCGACGAGCTTGTACATGCCGCCGTTGAGGTCGATCGCGCCCGACTTCAGCTTGCCGACGCCCGTGTCCAGATCGGCCGCGCCGGTCGTGGCGGTGCCGAGTCCGGTGTGCAGTTTCGTGGCCCCCGCGGCGACCTGTGTGGCGCCCTTGTCGAGCGCGTTCACCTTGGCGACCGCGTCGTCGAGGTCCTCGGAGAGGTGCGGCGCCGCCTGGGCGAGCGCTCGGGCCTGTCGCTGGAGGGTCTTCAGGTCCTTCCGCAGGGCGGTCGTGTCGCCGTGGTAGTCCCGCACCACGGTGTTCACGTCCTTGGCGAGTCGTGCCGCGTCCGCCGCGGCGTCCTTCGCCTTCTTGAGGTCGTCGCACGCGAGGTCGGGCACGAGCTGGTGCACACAGCGCTTCGCGTAGACCGCTTCCAGGGTCTCGGACGCTTTGCGGGTGCCGCTCTCCGCGAGCGGGGCCGTGGTGACGAACGCGTCGAGGTGGTCGCTGATCACGCCCGCCGAATCGGCCACCAGGGTCGCGGTGTCGGCGATCTGCCTGCTGTTCTTCTTCAGGAAGGGCCGCACCTGGTCGGCCGCGCCGTTCACCCGGTCGGCCAGCGCCCGGGTGCCGTCCGCGACCTGCCGCGCACCGTCCTGGAGGTCGCCCGCGCCCGTGTTGAGCTTCCTCAGGCCGCTCGACAGCCTTCCGCTGCCCTTCTTGGCCTCCTTGAGCCCGTCGGCGAGGTCCTTGGAGCCCTTCTCCGCCGTGCCGAGCCCGCCCGTGAGCCGGTCGGCCCCCTCTGCGGCCCGCACGGTCGCCCCGTGGATGTCCGAGAACGAGATGAAGATCCTGTCGAGGAACGACCGCGACGCCTTCGTGGAGGCCGCCGTGCGTACCTCGTTGAACACCGTGCGGGAGATCTGCCCGACGATGTAGTTGTTCGCGTCGTTCGTACGCACCTGGAGGGCGCCCGTCTCGGGGGAGTCCCCGGAGCTGGAGGCGATCCGCTCGCTGAAGTCGGACGGCATGGTCAGCGACATGTAGTAGGTGCCGTTCTCGACGCCCTTCCCTGCCTCGGCGGCGCTGACCTCGTGCCACTCGAAGGTGTCGCTCTCGCGCAGCCCCTTGGCGATGTCGTCGCCCACGGTGATCCGCCGGCCGGCGGCCGTCGCCCCCTTGTCGTCGTCGACGAGCGCCACGGGGATGCGGTCGAGCCGCCCGTACGGGTCCCAGAACGACCACAGGTACAGGGCGCCGTACAGCAGTGGCAGAAGCAGGAGCGCGGCCAGCGCCGCGCGCGGCAGCTTCCCCCTGCCGAAGCGCCTGAGTTCAAGCGCGGCCAGCTTCGGCGAGCGCATCCGCCGTCTCCTTGTCGTCTTCCACGTCGTCGTGCTTCACGTCGTCGTGCTCCGCGTCGTCTTCTTCGACGTCGTCGTCATGCGCGTCGTCGGCGGGCGCTGTCGATAACCGTGCCGCCGACGCCCGTGCCGCCGACGCCCGTGCCGTCGACATCGGTGCCGTCGACACAACGACGGCGTCCTCGGGGGCCTGACTGCACACCGCGATGACCGTGGTCCCGGCCTGGGTGAGGGACCTCAACAGGTCCCAGGCCGCGGCCCGGTCGGCGGCGGAGAGCTTGAGGTCGGTGTCGTCGACGGCCAGCAGCCGGGGACGGCCGACCATGGCCAGCGCCACGGACAGCCGCAGGGTCTCCAGGCGCTCAAGGTCGCGTACGGCGGTCCGGGAGCCCTTCGGGAGGGCCGCCAGGTCGAGTCCGGCGGCGGCGAGGGCGGTGTCGATCCGCGACTCGGTCTCGACGGCCCGTTCCGAACGCGGCCGCAGCAGCGTGCGCAGGGAGTCCCCGAACCGGCTCTCCAGCAGGGCGCGTTCGCGCAGGTGCTCCCCGACGGTGAGCGCCGGGTCGAGATCGGTGACCCCGGGCACATACGCGAGCGCGCTGATCCGGCGCACGGCCGACATGCCCTTGGGCAGCCCGTGCGGGCCGACCGTCGCCCGCCCCTCGCTCGGCTTCATCCGCCCGGTGAGCGCGAGCAGCAGACAGGTCCGCCCGGAGCCCGAGGGCCCCTCGATCGCGATGAGCGAGCCAGGCTCCGCCTCGAAACCGACGCTTCGGAAGGCCCAGCCGCGCGGCCCCTTCAGCCCGAAGTCCGCGGCCGCGACGGCGACCCCGGCCGTCGGCTCTGACACGTCCATCCCCCCTCGCTTCCCCTGCACGGGCACCCCGGTCAGGGCCGCCCGCTTCCCTCTTTTGAACTGACTGGTCAGTGCAAAAACTACTCCGAACCCCTGAGCGAAGCAAAAGCCCAGGTCAGAACGGATTGTCAGTGGCATACCGCACGATGGGCACATACGGCACCCCGTATCAGGGCGTGCCGTCACACAGACGACAGGAGGTTCGTCATGGCCAGCTATCACGCAGCCGCCGCACCCCGGCGCCGCGCCACCGGCCCTGCCCCCTCACTGACCGGCCCGGCGAGCGATGTGCACCCCGTGCTGCGCCGGGCCACGGCCCCGCCCGCCGCACTCGACCTGCTCGCCCAGGCCCGCGCCGGACTCGACGAGGCGGCCCTCCTCGAAACGCCCAACGAGCGGTACGCGACAGCTCATCTGGCGGCCCTGCGCACGGCCGCCGCCGTACTCGCCGCGCGCGGCCGCCCGGAGCCCACCGCCCGGCGCCGCGCCAAGATCAGGAGCGCCTGGGAAGTGCTCCCCGAGATCGCGCCCGAACTCACCGAGTGGAGCGCGCTGTTCGCCTCCGGCGCCGCCCGTCGCGCCCGTGCCGAGGCCGGCATCAAGGGCGCGGCCGGCACCCGCGACGCTGACGACCTGATACGGGAGGTGGCGATGTTCCTGCGCCTGGTCGAGCGCATGCTGGGACTCCAGCCGGTCCTGCCGCAGCCACGGCAGGAGGAGGAACGGGGGATGCCCGACGCGGGGTGAGACGCAGGGGCGTTGACCGGGCCGGGCACGGGGTCGAGCCGCGTCGAGCCGGGTCGAGCCGGGTCGAGCCGGGTGGGTCATGGGCCGGGCGCGTCGTGGGCCGGGGTAGGTCGGGGCCCTCGCCATCGGCGGGGCGGGGTTTCGCGGCGGAGCGTGGGCCACCAGGCGTGGCTGACCGGGGACGTGAGCCGCGCTGACCGGGGACGTGAGCCTGCTCGGAGCTGATGTCCTCCGTACGCCGCCCTGCGGCGCAAGGCGGGGCGCGGCGGCGCGTTGTTCGACGGGCGGACAGGACGTCGGTCACGGTGACGGAGGCAATAGGGTGGAGACGTCCTGAGCCTTTCGCCTGGTACCGAGGGCGGGAAGGCCGTTCGATCGCTCCGCCCCACACCAGGCGGTGCCGCGCCGAGGAGTCAACTGCCGTGTCGGACCCGATGCGCCCCCGCGCCTCCCTCCGTACCGCCGTGGTCTGGGAGGTCCTCAAGGACGCCCTCGACCGCCGCGTCAAGGCCACGGGGCGGGACGTGCTGGACGTCCTCGACACCGGCGGCGGCAGCGGTAACTTCGCGGTGCCCGTCGCCCGCCTCGGCCACCGTGTCACCGTCGTGGACCCCAGCCCGAACGCACTGTTCGCACTGGAGCGCCGGGCCGCCGAGGCCGGTGTCGCCGACCGGGTACAGGGCGTTCAGGGTGACGCCCACGGCCTCTTCGACGTGGTCGAGCGCGGCGGCTACGACGCGGTGCTGTGCCACGGCGTCCTGGAGTACGTGGACGACCCGGCCGAGGGCGTCCGCAACGCGGTGGACGCGCTGCGCCCCGAAGGCGTTCTCAGCCTGCTTGCCGCCGGTCTCGGCGGCGCGGTGCTCGCGCGGGCCCTCGCCGGGCACTTCAAGGAGGCCAAGCAGGCGCTGGAGGACCCGAACGGCCGCTGGGGCGCGGGCGACCCCGTGCCGCACCGCTTCACCGCGGAACAGCTCACCGCGCTCGTCGAGGACGCGGGCCTGCGCGTAGCTGCCGTGCACGGCGTCCGGGTCTTCGCGGACCTCGTCCCCGGCGTCCTGGTGGACACCGAGCCGGGCGCCCTGGAGGCGCTGCTCAAGCTGGAGGCCGCGGCCGCCGAGCTTCCCTCGTTCCACTCCGTGGCCACGCAGCTCCATGTCCTCGGCGAGACCAGGGAAGCAGCCGAGGCCTGAACGCCTCCGGCGGGAGAGCCGGAGGAGCGCGCCGCTGATCAGCGGCTGGGCGGCGGATGGAGTACGCCACAGGCCCCCCGATCGGGCGATCCGAGCCGTATGATCGAGGGAGACCTTCCGGCATGACGGGTCGGCCGCTGGGGAATGGAAGCCTCAGTGAGCCGGGACGGCCATGGCGGGTTCCGGTTGGCCAATTGGCGTAGAGGGGCGGGTTTCAAGGGGGCGATTCCCTGCCTATCCTGAAGGGGACCCCCGGTCGCCCCGGCGACTGCACGATGAGGAGGACTCCGTGCCGCTCTCGGAGCACGAGCAGCGAATGCTCGAGCAGATGGAGCGAGCGCTGTACGCCGAAGATCCCAAGTTCGCGACAGCGCTTGAGGGAAGCGGGCTGCGTACGTACACCCGGCGACGGGTCTACCAGGCGGTCGCGGGCTTCCTGGTGGGTATCGCGCTCCTCATGGCCGGAATGGTCGCGCAGCAGATCTGGATCAGTGTGGTCGGGTTCCTGGTCATGCTGGGCTGCGCCGTGCTCGCCGTGACCGGTTGGCGCAAGGCCCCCAAGCCGGGTGAGCAGGGGGCGCCAGGCGCCCGCAGGCAGGTCCGGCAGCGACGCTCCATGATGGACCGCATCGAACAACGCTGGCAGCGACGCCGGGACGAACAGGGCCAGTAGCCCTCCGGGCGGCGGCCGAAGACCTACGCATCAGGGGGCGACCACCTATGGGGTGGTCGCCCCCTGATGCGTGCCGGGAGTGGCCGTCAGAGCCGTGTCAGCGATAGCCGTTTTCAGCGATCAGAGCCGCTTTCGGCGAGGTCATAGCCGTTTCAGCGAGGTCAGGGCTGTCCTGCGACGCAACACCGCCCGCCCCGTCCGCGGAAACCGAGGACGGGGCGGGCGGTGTGGTGTGTCAGCCGCTCTGCTGCCCGGACGGGCGCCGTACCAGGGCCGCCCAGCGCGCCGCCCAGCGGGCCTTGAGATCCGCCCAGCGGTCGGCGACGGCCCAGACGGCACGCTTGGCCGAGCGCGGTGCCAGGACCGCACGCACCCTGGCCCGCCGGCCGGCTGTCGACCGCAGCGCCACCCGTAGCCTGCGCACGTCGTCGACCAGCCCGGCCTGGGCACGCGGCTGAGGGGCGAAGAGCACCTGCTCCACGGCTCCCGCCACCCGGTGCACGGCCGCGGCCGTCGACGCGTCCAGCCGGCCGAGCCGCACGATCCGCTCGGCCGCCTTCCGCGGCGTCAGCGCGTCGTCCGGCAGGATGCCGTAGTCCCACGCCGTGTCCGTGAGCTCGCGCCACACGGCGAGGGTGTGCCCCACGACGACCTCGGTGGCCCGGCCCGGGGGCGCCTCGCCCGGCAGCACGGTCATCCCGATCTCATCCGTGTGCTGCTCGCCGGCACGATCCCCGCGGCGTGCGCGGCCCGGCGCCGGAGCGGACGCCGCGTGCCGGGCCGAGGCCAGCCGCACCGACCGGCTCCTGAGCCGCCACAGCATCGGCGTCAGCGGCACCGCGAGCAGGGCCAGCCCCAGGAGCACCCACACCAGGCTCTGGTACCACGGCGGCCCGTCGTTCCCGGAGCCCACCGCGGCCTGCGAGGACTGGCTCGGGCACGCGTCCATCTTCTTCATCTGGACCGTGCAGCTCTCGCTCGCCGACGGAGCGGCGGACGGGGCGGTGGACGAGGACAGTGACGGCCGCGGCACGGCCGGGTTCTCCCCGGTCGGCGTGTTCGTCTGTGTGTAGGACGGTGTCGATCCCCGGTTCGGGGTCGGCTCGAAGCGGGTCCAGCCCACGCCCTCGAAGAACAGCTCCGGCCAGGCGTGCGCGTCCCGCAGCCCCACCGACATCGAACCGTCCGTCTGCACGGAGCCCGGGGTGAAGCCCACCGCGACCCGCGCCGGTATCCCCAGCGTCCGCGCCATCGCGGCCATCGCGAAGGAGAAGTGCACGCAGAAGCCTTCTTTGTCCTTCAGGAACCGGGCGATGGCCCCGGGCCCGCTGCCCACCTGGACCTGCGTGTTGTAGATGAACCCGCCGTCGAGGGCGAAGTAGTCCTGGAGCTTGACCGCCTCCTCGTAGTGGTTCGACGACCCCGCGGTCACCCGGCGGGCCGTCGCGGCCACCACCGCAGGCAGGGACCCGGGCACCTTCGTGAACTGGCGCTTGAGTGCCGCCGACGGTTCCGGCGCTGTGGCCAGCTGCTCCGCGGTCGGCTGCACGATCAGGCTCTTGACGTCGTACTGCACGCCCCGGGTGTTCTGCCCGTGGTCGCCCACCAGCGTCCGGCCCACCGGCTCGTACCGCCAGTTTCCCTTGATGTTCACGCTCGTCGCGGGGTACGGCATCGGCAGCCAGTCCTGTGCGTACCAGTCCGCCGCCGAGATCCGCGTCTCCACCTCGGTCCGGCGCACGTCGCCCGCGAGGCCGGTCGGCGTGGGGAGCGTGTCCGGGACGGCGGTGATGTGCCGCTGGGCGGGCTTCCAGGTCGTGCCGTCGAAGTCGTCGAGGGCGACGATCCGCAGGTACATGTCCTGGGTGTCGTCCGAGTTGGTGCGGTACGCCATGACCTGGCGGTCCTCGTTCACGTTGAGGCTGTCTCGCAGTGACACCAGGGGATTGACCGCGGAGATCGTGCCGCCGTCGCCGATGCCCGTGCCGACGCCGGTCCCGGCGCCGTCCAGCAGCCCGCCGGAGAGCGAGGGGAGGGCGAGCGGCACCACCAGGGCGATGCCCAGCGCGACCACGCCGATGCGCCGACCGGCGCGGACGGGGGCGACGGCGCCGCCTGAGTCCGCGCCCGGTGTGCGGGGGCCGCCGCTGAAGACCCGCCCCCACTGGGAGAGCCGGTCGCGGCCCTCGGCCAGCAGCAGCATCAGATAGCCGCCCGCGGCTACGAGGAACCACAGCCAGTCGGCGCCGCCGTTGGAGAGGCCCGCGGCCACCGAGTACAGCGCGAGCAGCGGCAGTCCGGCCGGGGCCGCCGCGCGGAACGTCACCGCCAGCGCGTCCACCAGAAGCCCGATCACCAGGACCCCGCCGACGATCATCAGCCGGATCCCCGGGGTCAGCGGCGCCGGGATCGCGAACCTGCCGACGTCGTCCGCGCCCGCCTGCAACAGCACCCCGAAGCGATGGAAGGTGTCGGGGCCGGGGACGAACCCGGCGATGGACTGGCTGCGGGCGAAGGTCAGGGTGAGCAGCACCAGGCTGACCACCGCCTGGCAGGCGATGGTCAGCGAACGCGCCAGCGGCACTCGCCGGGCCAGCGCGCCCACACCGGTCTGCACCGCTACCAAGAAGGCCGCCTGGAACAGCCAGGTAGCCGGCGTCACCAGTGGCAGCAGGGCGCACGACGCCATCAGCGTCGCCGCCGCGGCGCACAGCGCCAGCCGTGCCCGTCCGCTCATGACCGTCCCTCCGCACCGCTGACGGCGCCCACGCCCGTCCGCTGCCGGTCCGCCTCGCGCCACAGCTCCGCCAGTGAGACGCCCCGGGGGACCATCAGCGCGGTCCAGCCCGCTTCGCGCAGCATCCGCAGCCGCTCCTCGCTCCGGCCCAACGGGCCCGGCACATCGGTCGGTTCGCGCCCCCAGGCGTCGCTGTCCAGCACGAAGGCGAGCGCGCCGCCGCTGCGTCTGCTCATCTTGGCCGCCACTGCGGCCTGTTCCTCGTCGAGAGCGCCGAAGAAGGCCACCAGCAGTCCCTCGTTCCCGCCGCGCAGCACGTCGTACGCGCGCGACAGACCCGTATTGTCCGAGTGGTCGATCACGGCGAGCGTGTCCATCATCAGTCCGGCCGCGTCCGCGGACTCCTGGCTCGCTCCCGCGAACCCGTCCGCCCCCTCACCGGGCACCGAATTGCCCGTGTCGGTCAACAGCCTGACGGAGAAGCCCCTTTCCAGCATGTGCACCAGCGCGGACGCCGCGCCCGCCACCGCCCACTCGAAGGCCGAGTCCGGGCCCGCGCCGTGGAAGGCGATACCCCGGGTGTCGAGCAGCACCGTGCACCGGGCGCGCTGCGGCTGCTCCTCGCGACGCACCATCAGCTCGCCGTAGCGCGCGGTGGAGCGCCAGTGCACCCGGCGCAGGTCGTCGCCGTACCGGTAGCCGCGCGGGATGACGTCGTCCTCGCCCGCCAGCGCCAGCGAGCGCTGCCGCCCGTCGCCGTACCCCTTCGCCTCACCCGCGAGCCGCACCGGCGGCAGCGGCTCCACCCGCGGGATGACCGTCAGGGTGTCGTGCGCCGAGAAGGAGCGGGTCAGTTCGCACATCCCGAAGGGATCGGTCAGGCGCAACTGGAGCGGGCCCAGCGGATAGCGGCCGCGCAGGTCCGAGCGCACGCGGTACGACACCTCGCGCCGGCCGCCCGCCTCCACCCGGTCCAGGACGAACCGGGGGCGCGGCCCGAGGACGTACGGCACCCGGTCCTGGAGCATCAGCAGCCCGGTGGGCAGCCGTGAGACGTTGTCCACGCGCAGATGGACCCGGGACTCGGAGCCGGCGGGCACGCGCGAGGGGGCCAGGCGGCGGCTGCTCGCGACCCGGTAGCGCGTGCGGTACAGCACGGTCGCGCACACCAGGGGCAGCGCCGCCAGCAGGAGTCCGACCCGGAGCAGATCGCTCTGGCCGAGGACATAGGCGCAGATCGCGGCCGCGATGCCGGCGGCCAGGAAGGAGCGCCCGCGCGTGGTCAGCCCGGCGAGGGCGGCCCGCACCCCGCCCTTGTCCTCCTCGGCGGTGTGCGCCGGCCCCCCCTGCGTCATCACAGCCTCCGGGGCGGCTGCTGGCCGTAGCCCCGGCCCATCGTGAGGCCGGACTGCTGCTGGGGTGCCGCGGGCACCGGCGTGCGCTGCAGGATCTCCTCGACGACCTGCTCCGCCGTGCGCCGGTTGAGCTGGGCCTGCGCGGTGGGCAGCAGGCGGTGGGCCAGGACCGCCACGGCGAGGGCCTGCACGTCGTCCGGAAGCGCGTACTCCCGGCCGCTGAGGGCGGCGGAGGCCTTCGCCGCGCGCAGCAGGTGCAGGGTGGCGCGCGGTGAGGCGCCGAGTCTGAGGTCGGGATGCGTGCGCGTGGCGGCGACCAGGTCCACCGCGTAACGCCGGACCGACTCCGCGACGTGGACGCCCCGGACGGCCTCGACCAGCTTCACGATCTCGTGTGCGTGCGCCACCGGCTGGAGGTCGTCCAGCGGATTCACCCCGCCGTGGATGTCGAGCATCTGCAGCTCGGCGTCCGCGCTGGGGTAGCCGATGGAGACGCGGGCCATGAAGCGGTCGCGCTGGGCCTCGGGCAGCGGGTAGGTGCCCTCCATCTCCACCGGGTTCTGGGTGGCGACCACCATGAAGGGGCTGGGCAGTTCGTATGTCTGGCCGTCGATGGTGACCTGGCGCTCCTCCATCGACTCCAGGAGCGCGGACTGGGTCTTGGGCGAGGCGCGGTTGATCTCGTCGCCGATGACGATCTGGGCGAAGATAGCGCCTGGCTTGAACTCGAAGTCCCGGCGCTGCTGGTCCCAGATGGAGACACCGGTGATGTCCGAGGGCAGCAGGTCGGGCGTGAACTGGATACGCCGCACCGAGCAGTCGATGGACCGTGCCAGCGCCTTGGCGAGCATGGTCTTGCCGACGCCGGGAACATCCTCGATCAGAAGATGGCCCTCGGCGAGCAGCACGGTCAGCGAAAGGCGTACGACCTCAGGCTTGCCCTCGATCACTCCTTCCACCGAACTGCGGACACGCTCCACAGTGGCGGTCAGATCAGTAAGGCTCGCTCGATCGTCATAGGTCGTCACCCGGCCCTCCTCGGCCCGTTCTTTCTCCGGGCCGACGCCTGCGATGCGGACCGGCCCACCCCGAAACACGGACACCACGCGTGAATAGTTCCGCGTGATGCCACACCCGCATTCTTGTTGCCGTTACCGGTTCGTGTCACTCGCCTGTGGATAACTGGCCGCGTTATGCCTGCTTTGCGGCTTTTTTGGCGCGGCGAGGTCCGGATATTTGTCCGAATGGCTGCTCGCCATGGTCGGGGTGGGGTGACGGTGGAGTCGGGGTGAGCCGATGGAGTGGGTGTCGGAACGCGTCGCTACGCGGGGTCGATCTCCCGCAGCAGACCCGTCTTCACGTCGAAGACGAAGCCGCGCACGTCGCCGGTGTGCAGCAGGAACGGGGAGGTGCGCACGCGCTGCATCGACTGCCGTACGTCCTGGTCGACGTCGCGGAAGGCCTCGACGGCCCAGGCGGGCCGCTGGCCGACCTCCATCTCCAGCTCGTGCCGGAATTCCTCGGTGAGGGACTCCAGACCGCAGCCGGTGTGGTGGATGAGGACGACGCTGCGGGTGCCGAGCGCCCGCTGGCTGATGGTGAGGGAGCGGATCACGTCGTCGGTGACGACGCCGCCCGCGTTGCGGATGGTGTGGCAGTCGCCCAGTTCGAGGCCGAGCGCGGCGTGCAGGTCGAGTCGGGCGTCCATGCAGGCCACGACCGCGACGCGGAGGACGGGGCGGGCGTCCATCCCGGGATCGGTGAACGCGGCCGCGTACTGGTGATTGGCCTCTACGAGGCGATCGGTGACGGTGCCGAGTATGGCGCCTTCGGGACCGGCGGGAACGGATGCGGAAGTCGTCATACCCATGACGTTACTGGTCACAGGTGATCCAGGCCTGCTGTGAGAGCGGACAAAGAACGCCACTGACGCTTGTTGTGAGGTAACCCACACGGACAGTGAAACCTCGCCCGAGTGGGTGAGTCTTTTCGAATCGCGGTGCCGCGGCGGGCCCGGTGCGCGACGCGCAGGCCGGTTGATTGACCGCAAGACACGGTGGACTAAAGTGACGCGAAGCGGGAGGCGAGACGCTCTCCCTGTGGACTGTTCACCCCGGAGATCCCGGCAGAGCGCCGGTTTCTCCCCACGTGCGCGGCGCGTACGTACAGCTCGGCCTCCTCCGGCTCCCGGGCGCCTGACGCTTCCGGCGCCGGCAGGCCTCCCCTTCACTGGGGGCACCCCCAGCGTCGGCTCGGGGAGGGCGGGGACCCGGCCGTGCGTACGGCCTCGCCGGATCTGAGAGGCCCCCCTTGAGCCAGAGTCGACATGTGCCGGTCATGCTCCAGCAGTGCCTGGACATGCTGGCCCCGGCCCTCGCCGAGCCGGGGGCCGTCGTCGTCGACTGCACGCTCGGGCTCGGCGGCCACAGCGAGGCGCTGCTGACGCGCTTTTCCGAGGTCCGGCTGGTGGCGCTCGACCGTGACAAGGAGGCGCTGCGCCTGTCCGGGGAGCGGCTCGCCCCCTTCGGGGACCGCGCCACGCTGGTGCACGCGGTCTACGACGAACTCCCCGACGTGCTCGACCGGCTGGGCATCCCCCGCGTGCAGGGCGTGCTCTTCGACCTCGGTGTCTCCTCCATGCAACTCGACGAGGCGGACCGCGGTTTCGCCTACGCGCAGGACGCCCCGCTCGACATGCGCATGGACCAGACGACCGGCATCAGCGCCGCCGAGGTCCTCAACACCTACCCGGCGGGCGAACTCGTACGGATCCTGCGGATGTACGGCGAGGAGAAGCAGGCCAAGCGGATCGTGTCCGCGATCGTGCGCGAGCGCGAGAAGGAGCCGTTCACGAACAGCGCGCGGCTCGTGGAGCTGATCCGGGACGCGCTGCCGCAGGCGGCCAAGCGGACCGGCGGCAACCCGGCCAAGCGCACGTTCCAGGCGCTGCGCATCGAGGTCAACGGCGAGCTCGCCGTCCTGGAGAGGGCGATCCCCGCGGCCGTGAAGGCGCTCGCGGTCGGCGGCCGGGTCGCCGTCCTCTCCTACCACTCGCTCGAAGATCGCTTGGTCAAGCAGGTGTTCGCGGCCGGAGCCACCTCCACCGCGCCCCCCGGGCTGCCGGTCGTGCCCGAGCGTTACCAGCCCCGGCTCAAGCTCCTGACGCGCGGTGCCGAACTTCCCACCGAGGAGGAGGTCGCCGAGAACCGCCGAGCGGCCCCGGCGCGTCTGCGCGGTGCCGAGCGCATTCGCGAGGACACCGAGTGAGCCGAACGAAGGGGGCGGGCGAGTGAGCAGCGGATTCGGGGTACGGACGCGCGGCGGGAGGGTGCGTGAGTAGGAAACCCGAACTCAAGGGGCGGGCCGCTCGGCTCGCGCGGCTCATTCCCGTCGGCGGTGGCGGCGGCGCCGCCCGCACCCCCTTCGTGCTGCTCGTCGTCCTGCTGCTCGGCGGTGGCCTCATCGGACTCCTCGTGCTGAACTCCGCGCTCAGTGAAGGGGCTTTCCAGCAGGACGACCTGCAGAGGGAGACCAAGAACCTCACCGACGAGGAGCAGGCCCTCCAGCGGGACGTGGACGCCTACTCGGCCCCCGACGCCCTCCAGCGCCGCGCCCGCGAACTCGGCATGGTTCCCGGCGGGGACCCCGCCTTCCTCAACCCCGACGGCACGGTCAAGGGCGAGCCCGGTACCGCCGCCCAGTCCTCGGCGAGCCCTGTGGTCCTGCGTCCGCCCGAGGCGCTCAGCACCTCCCCGAACCAGTCGGCGTCGCCGTCACCGGCCCAGAGCACCCCCTCGGCGCCCGGCTCCCCGACCGGGTCCTCCGCCTCGACCGGGTCCTCCGCCTCGACCGGGTCCTCCGCCTCGACCGGGTCCTCCGCCCCGACCGGGTCCTCCGCCCCGACCGCGTCCTCCAGCTCGCCCGTATCTCCCTCCCCGACCCCCGGCAGGTGACGGAAGTGTCCGACAGGGAACCGCCGCGCCGTCGCGTGCCCGGCCCCGCCCGGCCCGTGCGCCCCGACGCCCGGCGCCGCCCGGGACCCGGCGCCCGTCCCGCGCGCCGCCCGGCCCCGGCCCGCGGCCCAGCCCCCCGCACCATCCGGCTCGGCAGCCCCCGCCCGCGGCTTCGCCTGGTCGGTCTCGCCCTGACCCTGGTGATGCTCGCCTTCGTCGCACGGCTGCTCCAGGTGCAGGCCGTGGACGCCAGCGCGTATGCCGCCAAGGCCGACCAGAACCGGTATGTCGGACGCACCCTGGCCGCCGTGCGCGGCGAGATCACGGACCGCAACGGCGTCGAGCTGGCGACCAGCGTGGACGCGTACGACATCACGGCCGACCCCACGCTGTTCACCCAGAAGGCCACCAAGGTGCCGGACGCCCCCGAGCAGGCCGCCGCGCTCCTCGCCCCGATCCTCGGCCAGGACGCCGCGACGGTCGCCAAGAAGCTCAAGACCCCCGACACCCGCTACGTCGTGCTGGCCCGCCGCCGCACGCCCCAGGTCTGGA
Source organism: Streptomyces sp. CGMCC 4.7035 (assembly GCF_031583065.1). Classification (GTDB taxonomy): domain Bacteria; phylum Actinomycetota; class Actinomycetes; order Streptomycetales; family Streptomycetaceae; genus Streptomyces; species Streptomyces yaanensis. The sequence continues at coordinate 6,062,563 of NZ_CP134053.1, read as the reverse complement.
ACCAGATCAAGGACCTGAAGAGCACGCTCGCGGCCAAGGCCGGGACCGACAGGACCACGGTCAACGTCCTCGCCGGCGTCCTTGCCGAGCCCACCAGCAAGCGCGTGTACCCGAACGGCGACCTCGCCGCCGGGATACTGGGCTGGGTCAACGCCGACGGCAAGGGCGGCGGCGGCATCGAGCAACAGTTGAACAAGGAGCTGGCCGGCAAGGACGGCAAGATCCGCTACGCCCAGTCCGGCGGCCGTCTGGTGCCGACCGCGGGCTCTGCCGAGACGCCCGCCGTGGCCGGCTCCGACATCGAGCTCACCATCGACCGCGACATCCAGTGGGCCGCCCAGAACGCCATCACCGAGCAGGTGAAGCAGTCCAAGGCGGACCGCGGGTACGTGGTGGTGCAGGACACGCGGACCGGCCAGATCCTGGCCATGGCGAACTCGCCCGGCTTCGACGCCAACGACCTCTCCAAGGCCGACCCGGCGGCCCTGGGCAACGCGGCCCTCCAGGACGCGTACGAGCCCGGCTCCACCGCCAAGGTCATGTCGATGGCCGCCGTGCTCCAGGAGAACGTCGCCACCCCGCTGACGCACGTCACCGTGCCCAATCGGCTGCACCGCGGCGACCGGCTCTTCCAGGACGACATGGACCACAAGACCTGGTACCTGACGCTCAACGGCGTGCTCGCAAGGTCCAGCAACATCGGCACCATCCTGGCGGCCGGCCAGCTCGGCAAGACGCAGCCGGAGGCCAATCGGGTCCTCTACTCGTACCTGCGCAAGTTCGGCATCGGCAGCGCGACCGGACTCGGGTTCCCCGGCGAGACGAGGGGCATCCTCGCACCGCCCGACAAGTGGTCGACGTCGCAGCAGTACACGATTCCTTTCGGCCAGGGCGTGTCGATCAACGCGGTGCAGGCCGCGTCGGTCTACTCGACCATCGCCAACGGCGGCGTCCGTGTCGAGCCCACCCTCGTGCGCGGCACCAAGGGCGCCGACGGGAGCTTCACACCGGCCGCGAAACCCGAGAAGACCAGGGTCGTCAGCGACAAGACGGCGAAGGCCCTCGCCCAGATGCTGGAGTCCGTCGTGGACGACGAGCAGGGCACCGGCATCAAGGCGCGTATCCCCGGCTACCGGGTCGCGGGGAAGACGGGTACGGCGAACCGCGTGGATCCGGCCACCGGGAAGTACCGCGGTTACACGTCCTCGTTCGCCGGGTTCGCACCCGCGGACAACCCCCGCGTCACCGTCTACTGCGCGATCCAGAACGCCACCAAGGGCAACTATTTCGGCGGCCAGATCTGCGGCCCCATCTTCAAGCAGGTCATGGAGTTCGCCCTGAAGACCCTCCAGGTCCCGCCCACCGGGGCCGGGGCCGCGAACCTCCCCGTCGAGTTCACGCCATGATCAGCACTACGGGAAAGACCGACCAGGAACGAGCTCGTGACAACGATCACTCCCGACCCCGGGAATCACCCCCCGTCCACGCCCTCGCCCACCCGTCTCCCACCACCGCCCTTGCCGGACCGCGCTTCGCGCGGGCCCCTTTTTGGCTCCACCGAGGGTGCGCCCGGTACGCTCACCGCCGTGCCACACGCTGATCAGTCCCAAATCACCCAGAAGGGCGCTTCCGTGACATATCCGGGACCGCCGCGACCGATTCACGTCTCCGCCACATCCCTCGCGGAGCTCGCCGATCAGCTGGGTGTCACCGCTCCGGAGACCCCGGACAGCGCAGTCGAGGTCACGGGTATCACCCATGACTCGCGCGCCGTCCGCCCCGGCGACCTGTACGCCGCCCTGCCCGGCGCCCGCCTCCACGGCGCCGACTTCGTCGCCCAGGCCGCCGGCCTGGGCGCCGTCGCCGTGCTGACCGACCCGACGGGCGCCGAGCGCGCCGCCGCGACCGGTCTGCCGGTCCTGGTCGTCGACGACCCGCGCGGGCGGATGGGTGAGCTGGCGGCCACGATCTACGGCCGCCCGGGCAGCGACCTGCTCCAGATCGGCATCACCGGCACCTCCGGCAAGACCACGACCGCCTACCTCGTCGAGGGCGGCCTCAGGACGACCCGCAGCACCGGGCTCGTCGGGACCGTCGAGATGCGCATCGGCGACGAGCGCATCAAGTCCGAGCGCACCACCCCCGAAGCCACCGACCTCCAGGCCCTGTTCGCGGTCATGCGCGAGCGCGGGGTCGAGGCGGTGGCCATGGAGGTCTCCAGCCACGCCCTGGTCCTCGGCCGCGTCGACGGCTGCGTCTTCGACATCGCCGTCTTCACCAACCTCAGCCCGGAACACATGGAGTTCCACTCCGACATGGAGGACTACTACCGGGCCAAGGCACAGTTGTTCACCCAGAAACGCAGCCGGGCCGGCGTCGTCAACTACGACGACGAGTACGGCCGCAGGCTCGCGAAGGAGTCCGGCGTCCCGGTCGTCACCTTCTCCGCCGAGGGCCACCCCGACGCCGACTGGCGCGCCGAGGACGTCCGCATCGGCCAGCTGGACTCCACGTTCACCGTGATCGGCCCCAAGGACCAGCGGATCTCCGCGAAGGCGCCGCTCCCGGGCCCCTTCAACGTGGCGAACACCCTCGCCGCCGTCGTCGCCCTCGCCGAGGCCGGCCTCGACCCCCAGACCGCCGCCGACGGCATCGCCGCGGTGCCGGGCGTCCCCGGCCGCCTGGAGCGCGTGGACGCCGGACAGCCGTACCTCGCGGTGGTCGACTACGCCCACAAGACCGACGCCGTCGAATCGGTACTGCGCGCCCTGCGCAAGGTCACCGAGGGCAAGCTGCACGTCGTGCTCGGCTGCGGCGGCGACCGCGACCGGACCAAGCGCGCGCCGATGGGCGCCGCCGTGGCCCGGCTCGCCGACACGGCCGTGCTGACCTCCGACAACCCCCGCTCCGAGGACCCCCTCGCGATCCTCACGACCATGCTCGAGGGTGCGGCGTCCGTACCCGCACACGAACGCGGCGAGGTGCAGGTCTTCGAAGACCGGGCCGCCGCCATCGCCGCCGCAGTCGCCCGCGCGCGGCCCGGTGACACCGTGCTGGTCGCGGGCAAGGGCCACGAGCAGGGCCAGGACATCGCCGGGGTGGTCCGTCCCTTCGACGACCGCCAGGTGCTTCGCGAAGCTATCCAGAAGACTCAGGGATGAACTTGTGATCGCCCTCTCTCTCGCCGAGATCGCAACAGCCGTCGGCGGGCAGACGCACGACATACCGGACCCGTCCGTCCAGGTCACCGGACCGGTCGTCCGGGACTCCCGTGAAGTGGAGCCCGGCAGCCTGTTCGTCGCCTTCGCAGGCGAGCGCGTGGACGGACACGACTTCGCACCTGCGGTCGTTCAGGCGGGCGCCGTCGCCGTCCTGGCGTCCCGCCCCGTCGGCGTGCCCGCGATCGTCGTGGACGACGTACAGGCCGCCCTCGGCGCGCTGGCGCGCCATGTCGTACAACGACTGGGAGCCACCCTCGTAGCCCTCACCGGCTCCGCGGGCAAGACCAGCACCAAGGACCTCATCGCCCAGGTGCTCCAGCGCAAGGCGCCCACCGTGTGGACGCCCGGCTCGCTCAACAACGAGATCGGGCTGCCGCTCACCGCCCTCAGCGCCACCGAGGACACGAAGTTCCTCGTCCTGGAGATGGGCGCCCGCGGTATCGGCCACATCCGCTACCTCGCCGAGCTGACGCCGCCGAGGATCGGCCTCGTGCTGAACGTCGGCACCGCCCACATCGGCGAGTTCGGCGGCCGCGAGCAGATCGCACTGGCGAAGGGTGAACTCGTCGAGAGCCTGCCCGCCAAGGACGAAGGCGGCGTCGCCGTCCTCAACGCGGACGATCCCCTCGTACGCGCCATGGCATCCCGTACGAAGGCGAAGGTGATCCTTTTCGGAGAGTCCGGCGAAGCGGACGTACGCGCCGAGAACGTGAGACTCACGGACAGCGGACAGCCCGCCTTCAGCCTTCACACACCCTCCGGGTGCAGCGATGTGACCATGCGCCTGTACGGTGAGCACCACGTGTCGAACGCGCTCGCCGCGGCCGCCGTCGCCCATGAGCTGGGCATGTCCGCAGACGAGATCGCCCTCGCGCTCTCCGAGGCGGGCTCCCTCTCCCGCTGGCGGATGGAGGTCACCGAGCGTCCGGACGGCGTGACGGTCGTCAACGACGCCTACAACGCGAACCCCGAGTCCATGCGGGCCGCCCTGCGCGCGCTGGCAGCCATGGGCAAGGGGCGGCGGACCTGGGCGGTGCTCGGCAAGATGGCCGAGCTCGGGGACGAGGCGCTCGCCGAGCACGACGCGGTCGGACGGCTCGCCGTCCGGCTCAACGTCAGCAAGCTCGTCGCGGTCGGGGGCAGGGAAGCGTCCTGGCTGCAACTGGGCGCATATAACGAGGGTTCGTGGGGTGAGGAGTCGGTGCACGTGTCCGACGCACAGGCGGCGGTCGACCTGTTGCGCAGCGAGTTGCGCCCAGGGGACGTCGTGCTCGTGAAGGCGTCCCGTTCGGTGGGGCTGGAGAGCGTTGCCCAGGCGCTGCTCGAGACCGGTGCCGAGGGTGAGGTTGCCGCCCGATGATGAAGCAGATCCTGTTCGCAGGAGTCATTGGCCTTTTCCTCACCCTGGTCGGCACCCCGCTGCTGATCAAGCTGCTGGCCCGCAAGGGCTACGGCCAGTACATCCGCGACGACGGCCCGCGCGAGCACGCCAGCAAGCGCGGTACGCCGACCATGGGTGGTATCGCCTTCATCCTGGCGACGATCGCCGCGTACTTCCTGTCCAAGGTGATCACGGGCTACCCGCCCACGTTCTCCGGTCTGCTGGTCCTCGGCCTGATGGGCGGCATGGGCCTGGTCGGCTTCCTCGACGACTACATCAAGATCGTCAAGCGGCGTTCGCTCGGTCTGCGGGCCAAGGCGAAGATGGCCGGACAGCTGATCGTCGGTGTCGCCTTCGCGGTCCTCGCGCTGCAGTTCCAGGACAGCCAGGGCCAGACACCGGCCTCCACCAAGCTCTCCTTCGTGCAGGACTTCGGCTGGTCCATCGGCCCGGTGCTGTTCGTGGTCTGGGCGCTGTTCATGATCCTGGCCATGTCGAACGGCGTGAACCTGACCGACGGTCTGGACGGTCTCGCCACCGGCGCCTCCGTGCTGGTCTTCGGCGCGTACACCTTCATCGGCGTCTGGCAGTTCCAGGAGTCCTGCGCCAACGCGCAGACGCTGACCAACCCGTCCGCCTGCTACGAGGTGCGCGACCCGCTCGACCTCGCCATCGTCGCCTCGGCGCTGATGGGTGCCTGCCTCGGCTTCCTGTGGTGGAACACGTCGCCGGCGAAGATCTTCATGGGTGACACCGGTTCGCTCGCCCTGGGCGGCGCGCTCGCCGGTCTGGCGATCTGCTCCCGCACCGAGCTGCTGCTCGCGCTCCTGGGCGGTCTGTTCGTCCTGATCACCATGTCGGTCGTCATCCAGGTCGGCTCGTTCCGCCTCACCGGCAGGCGCGTCTTCCGGATGGCCCCGCTTCAGCACCACTTCGAACTCAAGGGCTGGTCCGAGGTCCTCGTGGTGGTCCGTTTCTGGATCATCCAGGGCATCTGTGTGGTCGTCGGACTCGGCATCTTCTACGCGGGATGGGCGGCCAGTAAGTGACCGAGTGGCAGGGGAAGCACGTCACCGTCGCCGGGCTCGGAGTCTCCGGCATCCCGGCGGCCAAGGTGCTGCACGGGCTCGGTGCGCTCGTCACGGTCGTCAACGACGGCGACGACGAGCGGGCCCGGGCGCAGGCCGCCGAGCTGGAGGCGCTCGGTATCACCGTGCGCCTCGGTGACGGCGCCACCCTGCCCGAGGGCACCGAGCTGATCGTCACCGCACCCGGCTGGAAGCCGGACAAGCCACTGTTCGCCGCCGCGGCCGAGGCGGGCGTCCCGGTCTGGGGCGACGTCGAACTGGCCTGGCGGCTGCGCGGCCCCGACGCGGCGCCCTGGCTCGCGGTCACGGGCACCAACGGCAAGACCACGACCGTGCAGATGCTCGCCTCGATCCTGAAGGCGGCGGGCCTGCGCACGGCCGCCGTCGGCAACATCGGGGTCTCGCTGCTCGACGTCGTACTCGGCGAGGAGCAGTACGACGTCCTCGCGGTGGAGTTGTCGAGCTACCAGCTCCACTGGGCGCCCTCGCTGCGTGCCCACTCCGCCGTCGTGCTCAACCTCGCGCCCGACCACCTCGACTGGCACGGCTCCATGGAGGCGTACGCCGCCGACAAGGGCCGTGTCTACGAGGGCAATCGGGTCGCCTGCGTCTACAACGTCGCCGACAAGGCCACCGAGGACCTGGTGCGCGAGGCGGACGTGGAGGAGGGCTGCCGGGCCATCGGCTTCACGCTGGGCACGCCGGGGCCCTCCCAACTCGGCGTCGTGGACGGCATCCTGGTCGACCGGGCCTTCGTCGAGAACCGGCAGAAGAACGCGCAGGAACTCGCCGAGGTCTCGGACGTCAACCCGCCCGCCCCGCACAACATCGCCAACGCCCTTGCCGCGGCGGCCCTCGCGCGCGCCTTCGGGGTGTCCCCGACGGCCGTACGGGACGGGCTGCGGGCCTTCACACCGGACGCCCACCGCATCGCGCACGTGGCGGACATCGACGGCGTCGCGTACGTCGACGACTCCAAGGCCACCAACACGCATGCCGCGGAAGCCTCGTTGGCGGCCTACGAGTCGATCGTGTGGATCGCGGGCGGGCTTGCCAAGGGCGCGACCTTCGACGAGCTGGTCGCCAAGTCGGCCAAGCGGCTTCGAGGTGTCGTGCTCATCGGCGCGGATCGTGCGCTGATCCGTGAAGCCCTCGTGCGACACGCGCCGGAAGTACCCGTCGTCGACCTCGAACGGACCGACACTGGGGCGATGCGTGCGGCTGTACGGGAGGCGCGGGGGCTCGCTCGCGCGGGCGACACGGTGTTGCTGGCGCCGGCCTGCGCCTCCATGGACATGTTCGCGAACTACAACAAGCGCGGGGACGCGTTCGCGGAAGCTGTTCGTGAACTCGCCGCAGGCGCCTGACGGCGGGTTCCGGTCGGTCCGGGCACGCCCGGGACCTCTGGGAGGGACGCGTGACGACGCCATCATGGTCGGTGCTTCGCGGGCAGCTGTCCGCCGGTGGCCCTGTGCGGTGCGGGACCGTCCCTCCCCCAGTGCCCAAAACGGCCTGGGGGACCCCCAGCGGGACGATCTCCCACGGCGTGGCGGGGTGAGTGCCGATGCCTGGTAGCCGTACCGTGCAGCGCGCTCCCAAGAAGCGCTCCGGGCCCCGCCGCCCCCCACGCGACAACCCCTTCACCCGGCTCCACACGCGTGCCCGGCGGGCCTGGGACCGGCCTCTCACCGCCTACTACCTGATCCTCGGCGGCAGTCTGCTGATCACCGTGCTGGGTCTTGTGATGGTCTACTCGGCCTCGCAGGTCACCGCGCTGCAGATGTCGCTGCCCGGGTCGTTCTTCTTCCGGAAGCAGTTCCTCGCGGCCTCGATCGGGGCCCTGCTGCTGCTCGTCGCCTCGCGGATGCCCGTGAAGCTGCACCGGGCTCTGGCGTATCCGATCCTGGCGGGTGCCGTCTTCCTGATGGTCCTGGTGCAGGTGCCGGGGATAGGGATGGCGGTCAACGGCAACCAGAACTGGATCTCGCTCGGCGGCTCCTTCCAGATCCAGCCGAGCGAGTTCGGCAAGCTCGCGCTCGTGCTGTGGGGCGCCGACCTGATCGCCCGCAAACAGGACAAGCGGCTGCTCACGCAGTGGAAGCACATGCTGGTGCCGCTCGTCCCGGTGGCGTTCCTGCTGCTCGGGCTGATCATGCTGGGCGGCGACATGGGCACGGCGATCATCCTGACCGCGATCCTGTTCGGGCTGCTCTGGCTGGCCGGGGCGCCGACCCGGATGTTCGTCGGGGTGCTGTCCATCGCCGCGGCGATCGCCGTGGTCCTGATCAAGACCAGCCCGAACCGCATGGCCCGCCTCGCCTGCATCGGCGCCAGTGACCCGGGACCGAACGACCAGTGCTGGCAGGCCGTGCACGGAATCTACGCCCTGGCGTCCGGCGGAATCTTCGGTTCCGGACTGGGCGCCAGTGTGGAGAAATGGGGCCAACTACCCGAAGCGCACACCGACTTCATCTTCGCCGTCACCGGTGAGGAACTGGGCCTGGCGGGGACGCTGTCGGTACTCGCCCTCTTCGCGGCTCTAGGCTATGCGGGTATCCGCGTGGCCGGACGCACGGAGGACCCCTTCGTAAGGTATGCCGCGGGAGGCGTGACCACCTGGATCATCGCTCAGGCGGTGATCAACATCGGTGCGGTGCTCGGTCTGCTGCCGATCGCCGGCGTCCCTCTCCCGCTGTTCTCCTACGGAGGATCCGCCCTGCTGCCGACCATGTTCGCCATCGGGTTGCTGATCGCCTTCGCGCGCGACGAGCCCGCTGCGCGGGCGGCGCTTGCGATGCGGCAACCCCGCTTTGGTAGAAAGCGTGCGGGAGGCTCTGTGTCTGACCGGGGGCCTCGGAGATGGAACACGATGCGACGGCGTGCCTCGGCGGCGCGTTCGTCCGGAGAGCGGTGAATTTCGGTGCATGTCGTACTCGCCGGTGGAGGGACCGCCGGCCACATCGAGCCCGCGCTCGCCCTCGCGGACGCCCTGCGCAGGCAGGATCCGACCGTGGGGATCACAGCCCTGGGCACGGAGCGCGGCCTGGAGACCAAGCTCGTTCCGGAGCGCGGCTACGAGCTCGCGCTGATCCCGGCCGTGCCGCTGCCACGCAAGCCCACCCCCGAGCTGATCACCGTCCCGGGCCGGCTGCGCGGCACGATCAAGGCCGCCGAGCAGATTCTTGAGCGCACCAAGGCGGACGCCGTGGTCGGCTTCGGCGGCTATGTCGCCCTGCCCGGCTACCTGGCCGCCAAGCGCCTCGGCGTGCCGATCGTGATCCACGAGGCCAACGCCCGCCCCGGCCTCGCCAACAAGATCGGCTCCCGGTACGCCGCCCAGGTCGCCGTCTCCACGCCGGACAGCAAGCTCCGAGGCGCCCGCTACATCGGCATCCCGCTGCGCCGCTCCATCGCCACCCTGGACCGCGCCGCCGCCCGCCCCGAGGCCCGCGCCCGGTTCGGCCTCGACCCGAACCTGCCCACGCTGCTCGTCTCCGGTGGCTCGCAGGGTGCCCGCCGCCTCAACGAGGTGGTCCAGCAGGTCGCGCCCTGGCTCCAGCAGGCCGGGATCCAGATCCTGCACGCGGTCGGCCCGAAGAACGAACTGCCGCAGGTGCACCAGATGCCGGGAATGCCCCCGTACATTCCGGTAAGTTACCTGGACCGGATGGACCTCGCGTACGCCGCGGCCGACATGATGCTCTGCCGCGCGGGCGCGATGACCGTCGCCGAACTCTCCGCCGTCGGACTACCGGCCGCCTATGTCCCGCTGCCCATCGGCAACGGCGAACAGCGGCTGAACGCCCAGCCGGTGGTCAAGGCCGGCGGTGGCCTGCTCGTCGACGACGCGGAACTCACGCCCGAGTGGGTGCAGCAGAACGTCCTGCCCGTGCTCGCCGATCCGCACCGGCTGTACGAGATGTCCCGCGCCGCCGGTGAGTTCGGCCGCAGGGACGCCGACGACCTGCTCGTCGGCATGGTGTACGAGGCGATCGCCTCGCGTCACCACCAGTAACGCATCGGCGAGTGAGCCGAAGGGGCGCGCCGGTGTCGAGGGTGCGTGGGGGTCCCCTGCTCGAAGAGCTTGGGGGAGCGCGGAGGCGCGAAGCGCTGAGCACGGTCGTGCTCTCGGCACCGGCTCAGGCGCCCCGGAGGTGAACGAGCCAGACGAAAAGGAGGGCGCGTGGCCGGACCGACGACCGCCGAGCGCGGCGAAAGGCAGCAGCTCAAGTCCGGCCCGCCCCGGCCGCCCCGCCTCGGGCGCCTCAGGCGCCTTCGTGTGCTCATCATCCTTTCGCTGGCAGTGGTGTTGGCGGGCGGCGGCTCCATCTGGCTGCTGTACGGCTCCTCGTGGCTGCGTGTGGACCATGTGTCCGTGTCCGGGACGCGTGTCCTGACCGAGGCGCAGGTGCGCGAGGCGGCCGACGTACCGCTCGGATCACCTCTGATTTCCGTCGACACCGATGCGATGGCGGCGCGATTGCGCCGGAAATTGCCCCGAATTGACTCGGTTGACGTCGTTCGTTCCTGGCCTCATGGAATCGGGCTGAAGGTGACCGAACGTACCCCTGTCCTGATTGTCGGAATAGGTGGAAAGTTCGTCGAAGTGGACGACGAGGGCGTGCGGTTCGCCACGGTCCCGCACCCTCCGAAGGGCGTTCCCGCGCTGGAATTGACGGTGTCCCGGTCGGCCGGTATGCGCCGCTTCGGCACCGGCCGGCTGGTCCGCGAGGCGGTGCAGGTGGCCCAGGACATTCCGGCCGCCGTCGCGCGTGACACCCGGACCGTCAAGGTCCGTTCGTACGACTCCATCTCGCTGGAGCTGAGCGGCGGTCGGACCGTGGTGTGGGGCAGTAGCGAGAAGGGCCGTGCGAAGGCGGTCACGCTGACCGCGCTGATGAAAGCCGCGCCCGGCGCCCGGCACTTCGACGTGAGTGTTCCCAGCGCCCCCGCGTCAGCGGGGAGTTGACGCACATCCGCGCAGGCCAGCACCCTGGTTGGGCAGCGCTACGGCTGATCACATAGGGTGAAAAGAAAAACGGGAGGTTCGGCGTGTTCGTTGAACGGGCGCCACTTGTCGACTTAGTGTCCTGTTCGGAAGAGTCCAAGGAACAGACACACTGGTAACCCTAAACTTCAGGGTTAGGGTTCGGGTCGGCGTTCGGACCGTCCCATTCGGCATCTGCCGTCGGCCCGCGGGGCATCCGCGAGACGACGGCAACGTAATTCGAGGCGAGAGGCCTTCGACGTGGCAGCACCGCAGAACTACCTCGCAGTCATCAAGGTCATCGGTGTCGGCGGCGGTGGTGTCAATGCCATCAACCGGATGATCGAGGTCGGTCTCAAGGGCGTCGAGTTCATCGCCATCAACACCGACGCGCAAGCGCTGTTGATGAGCGACGCCGACGTCAAGCTCGACGTCGGCCGTGAACTCACCCGTGGACTAGGCGCCGGAGCCAACCCGGCCGTCGGCCGCAAGGCCGCCGAGGACCACCGCGAGGAGATCGAGGAGGTCCTCAAGGGGGCCGACATGGTCTTCGTGACGGCCGGTGAAGGCGGCGGCACCGGCACCGGCGGCGCGCCCGTCGTGGCCAACATCGCCCGCTCGCTGGGCGCCCTCACGATCGGCGTGGTGACGCGCCCGTTCACCTTCGAGGGACGGCGTCGCGCGAACCAGGCCGAGGACGGCATCGCCGAGCTCCGCGAGGAGGTCGACACCCTCATCGTCATCCCGAACGACCGGCTGCTGTCGATCTCGGACCGCCAGGTCTCCGTCCTCGACGCCTTCAAGTCGGCGGACCAGGTCCTGCTCTCGGGTGTTCAGGGCATCACCGACCTCATCACCACCCCCGGCCTGATCAACCTCGATTTCGCCGACGTCAAGTCGGTCATGTCCGAGGCCGGTTCGGCCCTCATGGGCATCGGCTCGGCCCGCGGCGACGACCGCGCGGTGGCCGCCGCCGAGATGGCGATCTCCTCGCCGCTCCTGGAGGCCTCCATCGACGGTGCCCGCGGCGTGCTCCTGTCCATCTCCGGCGGCTCCGACCTCGGCCTGTTCGAGATCAACGAGGCCGCCCAGCTGGTGAGCGAGGCCGCGCACCCCGAGGCCAACATCATCTTCGGTGCGGTCATCGACGACGCCCTCGGCGACGAGGTGCGGGTCACCGTGATCGCCGCAGGCTTCGACGGTGGACAGCCGCCGGCCAAGCGGGACACCATCCTCGGTTCGTCCGTGGCCAAGCAGCGCGAGGAGCCGGTTCGCCCCGCGGAGAGCCGCCCGACCTTCGGCTCGCTCGGCAGCGTCACGCCGAAGGAGGCGCCGGAGCCCGCCCCGGAGCCGGTGGCCGACCTCCCGGTCGCCCCGCCGGTGGTCCCGCCGTCGCGGACCTACTCGGACAGCGCGGCCGAGGAACTGGACGTCCCGGACTTCCTCAAGTGATAGGACAGCGCGACACCGTGAGCGGCGCGCACTTCGCCTTCACCGACCGGTGGGGCGGGGTGAGCGCCGCTCCGTACGAGGAGCTCAACCTCGGCGGAGCGGTCGGTGACGACCCCGACGCCGTACGCACCAACCGGGAACTGGCCGCGAAGTCGCTGGGGCTCGACCCGGCCCGGGTGGTCTGGATGAACCAGGTGCACGGGCGGGACGTGGCCGTGGTCGACGAACCATGGGGCGCCAGGACCGTGCCCGAGGTGGACGCGATCGTCACCGCCAGGCGCGGCCTCGCCCTCGCCGTGCTCACCGCCGACTGCACGCCCGTCCTGCTCGCCGACCCCGTCGCCGGGATCGTGGCCGCCGCTCACGCGGGCCGGCCCGGCATGGTCGCCGGAGTCGTCCCCGCCGCAGTACGCGCGATGATGGAACTGGGCGCCGAGCCGTCCCGGATCGTCGCCCGCACGGGACCCGCCGTCTGTGGCCGGTGCTACGAGGTGCCGGAGGTGATGCGCACCGAGGTGTCCGCCGTCGAACCGGCGGCGCACGCCGAGACGAGCTGGGGCACTCCCGCGGTCGATGTGACCGCCGGCGTGCACGCGCAGCTCGAACGGCTCGGGGTGTGCGACCGGGCGCAGTCGCCGGTGTGCACGCTCGAGTCGGAAGACCACTTCTCGTACCGCCGCGACCGCGCCACCGGTCGGCTCGCGGGCTATGTCTGGCTGGACTGATGGGGCATGACGGACCGTAAGTCTCAACTCGCCGCGAACCTGGCGAAGGTGGAGGAACGCATCGCGGCCGCGTGCCGGGCCGCCGGGCGCAAGCGGGAGGAGGTGACCCTGATCGTGGTCACCAAGACCTATCCCGCCGACGATGTGCGGATTCTGTCGGAACTCGGTGTGCGTCATGTCGCCGAGAACCGCGACCAGGACGCGGCGCCCAAGGCGGCCGCATGCTCGGATCTGCCGCTTACGTGGCATTTTGTCGGTCAGTTGCAGACCAACAAGGTGCGATCCGTGGTCGGTTATGCGGGTGTCGTGCAGTCCGTCGATCGTTCCAGGCTCGTGACGTCACTGTCGAAGGAGGCCGTGCGGGCCGGGCGCGAGGTGGGCTGTCTCCTCCAGGTCGCGCTCGACGCGGGCGCGAGCGGGCGAGGGGAGCGCGGTGGTGTGGCACCCGAGGGAATCGAAGAGTTGGGTGACCTCGTCGCGAACGCTCCGGGGCTGCGGCTGGACGGACTGATGACCGTGGCGCCGCTCACCGGAGAGTACGCGGGGCGCCAACAGGCGGCGTTCGAGCGGTTGATGGATTTGTCGACTGACCTGCGCCGAGCCCATCCGGCTGCAACCATGGTCTCGGCAGGAATGAGTGCGGACCTCGAACAGGCCGTGGCCGCCGGGGCGACACATGTGCGCGTCGGCAGCGCGGTACTCGGAGTCCGCGCCAGGCTCGGGTAACGTCGCCAAGAAGTCGGACCACAGCAGAAAATATGGTCATTACCGCCGAAAGCGGGCATAACGACCTCGTGGATCGCGGGCACTTGGCAGTCGTCAGCCGATCCACCACAGAGCGGAGGACTCAGAGCATGGCCGGCGCGATGCGCAAGATGGCGGTCTACCTCGGCCTCGTGGAGGACGATGGGTACGACGGCAGGGGATTCGACCCCGACGACGACTTCGAGCCCGAACTCGACCCGGAGCCGGAGCGGGACCGCAGGCGGCACGAGCCGTCTCACCAGTCGCACCAGGCACTTCAGCCTCAACGGGACGAATCGGTACGAGTGGTCCAGCCGCCGGCGCAGCGGGACCCGGTGTCCCACTCCGCTTCGCTCCCTGCGGAATCGGGGCGCCCGGCCCGCATCGCGCCCGTGGCATCCATCACACAAGAACGCCAGAGTCTGGAGAAGAACGCACCGGTGATCATGCCCAAGGTCGTGTCCGAACGAGAGCCGTACCGGATCACCACGCTTCACCCCCGGACCTACAACGAGGCCCGTACCATCGGGGAACACTTCCGTGAGGGCACGCCGGTGATCATGAATCTGACTGAGATGGATGACACAGATGCGAAGCGACTTGTCGACTTTGCGGCCGGTTTGGTGTTTGGTCTTCACGGCAGCATTGAGCGGGTGACGCAGAAGGTGTTCCTGCTGTCTCCTGCTAACGTCGATGTCACGGCGGAGGACAAGGCCCGCATCGCAGAGGGCGGGTTCTTCAACCAGAGCTGAGACGCACCACCGGAAAGAACACGGGAACAGGGGAGAGGGAAGCACGGATCATGGGCGTGGTCTTGGACGTCATCAAAGTCGCGCTGATGTGCTTCCTCGTCGTGCTGTTTTTCCGGCTGGTCATGGACTACGTCTTCCAGTTCGCCCGCTCATGGCAACCCGGCAAGGCGATGGTGGTCGTTCTGGAGGCCACCTACACTGTCACGGATCCACCGCTGAAGCTTCTGCGGCGGTTCATCCCGCCGCTGCGTCTCGGGGGCGTGGCGCTCGACCTGTCCTTCTTCGTACTGATGATCATCGTCTACATCCTGATCGCCGTCGTGGGCAATCTCGCGAGGTGACTGTGGACGATACGGTCTTGCCGACTGCCGATGACTACGTTGAGGTGAAGAGATGCCGTTGACCCCCGAGGACGTGCGGAACAAGCAGTTCACGACCGTCCGCCTCCGAGAAGGCTATGACGAGGACGAGGTCGATGCCTTCCTCGACGAGGTCGAAGCCGAACTGACCCGCCTGCTCCGGGAGAACGAGGATCTGCGCGCCAAGCTGGCCGCCGCCACGCGTGCCGCCGCGCAGAACCAGCAGAACATGCGCAAACCTCCGGAGCCGCAGGACCAGCCGCAGGGCATGCGAGGTCCGGGCGCTCCGGTGCCCGCCGGGATATCGGGCCCGCCGCAGCAGCAGATGGGTGGCCCCATGGGTGGTCCGCCCCAGCTGCCGAGCGGTGCACCGCAGCTGCCCGCCGGCCCCAGTGCGGGGCAGGGCGGTCCGCAGGGTCCCGGCCCGATGGGTCAGGGCCAGATGGGTCAGGGCCAGATGGGCCAGGGCCAGATGGGCCAGGGTCCGATGGGCCAGGGTCCGATGGGCCAGGGCGGCCCGATGGGTCAGGGTCCGATGGGTCAGGGCCAAATGGGCCAGGGCCAGATGGGCCAGGGTCCGATGGGTCAGGGTCCGATGGGGCAGCCCCCGATGCAGCAGCAGATGGGCGGCCCCATGGGCGGTCCGATGGGTGGCCCCATGGGCGGTCCGGGCATGCCCGGCCAGGGTCCCGGTGGCGACAGCGCCGCGCGTGTCCTCTCGCTGGCCCAGCAGACCGCCGACCAGGCGATCGCCGAGGCCCGCTCCGAGGCCAACAAGATCGTCGGCGAGGCCCGCAGCCGCGCCGAGGGTCTGGAGCGCGACGCCCGTGCCAAGGCCGACGCCCTGGAGCGGGACGCGCAGGAGAAGCACCGTGTCGCGATGGGCTCCCTGGAGTCCGCCCGCGCCACGCTGGAGCGCAAGGTCGAGGACCTGCGCGGCTTCGAGCGCGAGTACCGCACGCGGCTGAAGTCGTACCTGGAGTCGCAGCTGCGCCAGCTGGAGACCCAGGCCGACGACTCGCTGGCCCCGCCGCGCACCCCGGCCACGGCCTCCCTGCCGTCGCCGTCGGCGCCGTCGATGGCTCCGGCGGGCGCGAGCGCCCCGTCGTACGGCGGCAACCAGACGATGGGTGGTGCCCCGGCCCCCGCTGCTCCGTCCTACGGCGGCCAGCAGCAGATGTCCCCGGCGATGACCCAGCCGATGGCGCCGGTCCGGCCGCAGGGCCCGTCGCCGATGGGCCAGGCTCCCTCGCCGATGCGCGGGTTCCTCATCGACGAGGACGACAACTGACGGAGCTGAATACCCCGTAGGTGTCGGCAGTGTTCAGGGCGGGGCCCCGGATTTCGATCCGGGGCCCCGCCCTTGTGCTACCCGCGTTCGGGGACTGTGGCCCCTGTGTTCGGGTGGGGGAGCGGTTGTGCGTGCGTACACAACGCCGAAGGCCCGGGCCCGCCAAGATTTTTTGGCGGGCCCGGGCCTTCGCTGTTGGTCCCGGGCCTTCGCGGGTCGGTTACGCCTTGCGCAGGCGGAACGTCAGGGTCAGGGAGTCGTCGGTGAACGGCTCGCCGTAGGTGCCGTCCGCCTCGCCCTGGGCGCTGTGCTCATTCAAGAAGGCCGTGGCGAGAACCTCCTCGGCGATCAGACCGGAGTGCTCGGTCAGGGCCGCGATGACCGCCGGGTCCGTCGCGGTCCAGCGCAGCGCGATGCGGTCGGCGACATCCAGGCCGCTGTTCTTGCGGGCCTCCTGGATCAGCCGGATCGCGTCACGGGCGAGACCCGCCTGCCGCAGCTCCTCGGTGATCTCCAGGTCGAGGGCGACCGTCGCGCCGGAGTCGGACGCCACCGACCAGCCCTCGCGCGGGGTCTCCGTGATGATCACCTCGTCGGGGGCGAGGGCGACCGTCTCGCCGTCGACCTCCACCGACGCCGTGCCCTCGCGCAGTGCCAGGGACAGTGCCGCCGCGTCGGCGTTCGCGATGGCCTTGGCCACGTCCTGGACCCGCTTGCCGAAGCGCTTGCCGAGCGCGCGGAAGTTCGCCTTGGCAGTGGTGTCCACCAGCGAGCCGCCGACTTCACTCAGAGAGGCGAGGGAACTGACGTTCAACTCGTCCGTGATCTGGGTGTGCAGTTCGGGGTCCAGCATCTCGAACCCGGCCGCCGCGACCAGCGCGCGGGACAGCGGCTGACGCGTCTTGACACCGGACTCCGCGCGCGTGGCGCGGCCCAGCTCGACCAGCCGGCGCACCAGCATCATCTGCTTCGACAGCTCCGGGTCGATGGCGGTGAGGTCCGCCTCCGGCCAGGAGGCCAGGTGCACCGACTCCGGGGCGCCCGGGGTCACCGGCACGACCAGGTCCTGCCACACCCGCTCGGTGATGAACGGGGTGATCGGCGCCATCAGCTTCGTGACCGTCTCGAGGACCTCGTGCAGCGTGCGCAGCGCGGCCTTGTCGCCCTGCCAGAAGCGGCGACGCGACCGGCGCACGTACCAGTTCGACAGATCGTCGACGAACGCCGACAGGAGCTTGCCGGCGCGCTGGGTGTCGTACGCCTCCAGGGCCTGCGTCACCTGGTCGGTGAGCGCATGCAGCTCGGACAGCAGCCACCGGTCCAGCACCGGGCGGTCGGCCGGGGCCGGGTCGGCCTCGCCGGGCGCCCAGCTCGACGTACGGGCGTACAGCGCCTGGAAGGCGACCGTGTTCCAGTACGTCAGCAGCGTCTTGCGGACGACCTCCTGGATCGTGCCGTGGCCCACCCGGCGGGCCGCCCAGGGGGAGCCGCCGGCGGCCATGAACCAGCGCACCGCGTCCGCGCCGTGCTGGTCCATCAGCGGGATCGGCTGCAGGATGTTGCCCAGGTGCTTGGACATCTTGCGGCCGTCCTCGGCGAGGATGTGGCCCAGGCACACGACGTTCTCGTACGACGACTTGTCGAAGACCAGCGTGCCGACCGCCATGAGGGTGTAGAACCACCCTCGCGTCTGGTCGATGGCCTCCGAGATGAACTGCGCCGGGTAGCGGGACTCGAACAGCTCCTTGTTCTTGTACGGGTAGCCCCACTGCGCGAACGGCATCGAGCCCGAGTCGTACCAGGCGTCGATGACCTCCGGCACGCGCGTGGCCGTCTCCTGGCACTGGGGGCACGGGAAGGTGACGTCGTCGATGTACGGACGGTGCGGGTCGAGCTCGGACTGGTCGGTGCCGGTCAGCTCGGTCAGCTCCGCGCGGGAGCCGACGCAGGTGAGGTGACCGTCCTCGCAGCGCCAGATCGGCAGCGGGGTACCCCAGTAGCGGCTGCGGGAGAGCGCCCAGTCGATGTTGTTGTTCAGCCAGTCGCCGAAGCGCCCGTGCTTGACCGTCTCCGGGAACCAGTTGGTCTTCTCGTTCTCCTGGAGGAGGCGGTCCTTGATGGCCGTGGTGCGGATGTACCAGGACGGCTGCGCGTAGTAGAGGAGCGCGGTGTGGCAGCGCCAGCAGTGCGGGTAGCTGTGCTCGTACGGGATGTGCTTGAAGAGCAGACCGCGGCTGTCGAGGTCCTCGGTGAGCTTCTCGTCGGCCTTCTTGAAGAAGACGCCGCCGACCAGCGGGACGTTCTCCTCGAAGGTGCCGTCGGGGCGCACCGGGTTGACCACGGGCAGGCCGTACGCGCGGCAGACCTTGAGGTCGTCCTCACCGAAGGCGGGGGACTGGTGGACCAGACCCGTACCGTCCTCGGTGGTGACGTACTCGGCGTTCACGACGTAGTGGGTTCCGCCCGGGGTCTCCGGGAACTCGACGAGCTCGAACGGACGCTGATACGTCCAGCGCTCCATCTCGGCGCCGGTGAAGCTCTGCCCCGTCGGCTCCCAGCCCTCGCCGAGCGCCTTGGCGACGAGCGGCTCCGCGACGACGAGCTTCTCCTCGCCGTTCGTCGCTACCACGTAGGTGACCTCGGGGTGGGCGGCGACCGCGGTGTTGGAGACCAGCGTCCACGGGGTCGTCGTCCACACCAGGAGCGCGGCCTCGCCGGCCAGCGGACCGGAGGTGAGCGGGAAACGGACATAGACCGACGGGTCGATCACCGTCTCGTAGCCCTGCGCCAGCTCGTGGTCCGACAGACCCGTGCCGCAGCGCGGGCACCAGGGGGCGACGCGGTGGTCCTGGACCAGCAGCCCCTTGTTGAAGATCTCCTTCAGCGACCACCAGACGGACTCGACGTACTCGGGGTCCATGGTGACGTACGCGTCGTCGAGGTCGACCCAGTAGCCCATGCGGGTCGTCAGCTCGGAGAAGGCGTCGGTGTGGCGCAGTACGGACTCGCGGCACTTGGCGTTGAACTCGGCGATGCCGTACGCCTCGATGTCCTTCTTGCCGCTGAAGCCGAGCTCCTTCTCGACCGCCAGCTCCACCGGGAGGCCGTGGCAGTCCCAGCCGGCCTTACGGGCCACGTGGTAGCCGCGCATGGTGCGGAAGCGCGGGAAGACGTCCTTGAAGACGCGGGCCTCGATGTGGTGGGCGCCCGGCATGCCGTTCGCGGTGGGCGGGCCCTCGTAGAACACCCATTCGGGGCGGCCCTCGGACTGCTCCAGGCTCTTGGCAAAGATCTTCTGCTCGCGCCAGAAGTCGAGCATCGCGTGCTCGAGCGCGGGCAGGTCGACCTGGGCGGGCACCTGGCGGTACTGCGTCATCGATCTTCCTCCGGCGGACGTGCTGCCTTCCGTCGGAGGGACGAGAGCCGGGAATTCCGTGAATTCTCCGTACGCCGTGTGCGGCGCGCTCCCGCGGTACCACCCTCCTTGGCTCCCCGGTGCGCCGTACGCACCAGTGAGCCCCCTCATTGGGGTCGCGATGCCGGTTCTACTGACCCTGGGCGGCCGGTGGGCGAGCCCACTGTCCAAGGCGTTCTTCCGGCGGCTCCGGGGTGATCTTCACGTCGCGCTCGCCTCCGGGCTTCCACCGTCCCCGGATCGCTCATGGCTGCGTACGCCGCTACTCGGCCCCATCCACGCTTTTCGCTCCGCCCAGTGTACGGCGCCGCACGGACCGCGGCCGACCGGTTTTACCGGTCCCGAGGGCGAGGGCGCCGCGAGGTGGTGGGTGACCCGAATGGCGAGGCGCCGGCGTGCGGATCCCGGGACGAGGGGCCCGGCGGATTACCCGGCGGAGAGCTGGGCACAACGGATGCAGGCTCGCCGTGCGGCGCTCGTACGGCGGGCGAATCGTTGGCGTGCCCCGTTGCCGCGGGCCAGAAGTCGATTTATCGTCCCAGCACGATTCGCGCGCAAGATCACAATATGTGAAGGGGCCGCGGCCATGGTGGCGAAGAAGACCGCCGTACAGCAGTCGGCGTCCGCCAGATCCCCGGGTACGGGTGCCTCCGGCGGTTCGGCGGCCACGGACGCGCGCGGGAAGAACAGCACCCACGCGGCATGGGCGAGTCGGACGGCCAGGCTGGTGAAGAGGCTGGGCGCGGCCGTCGGCGGGTCCGGGAAGACCGGTTCGGCCGAGGCCGGAAAAAAGCCGGCGGGGGGTGCGGCCGACGGAAGGAGCGTGGCAAGCGGGAGCCGCTTGGCAACCGGAAGCAGCACGGCAAGCGGTAGCCGCGTGGCAACCGGAGGGAGGGCGGCAACCGCGACGGCCCGGGCTGCCGGGAAGGCCCTGGGGGCCGCCGGGAACCCAAGGGTGGCCGGGAACCTAAGGGGTGGCCGGAAGAAGCTCGGCGCCGGGGAGACGGCTGCCGGGAGGACGGCCGCTGGGAGAAGGGCCGCCGGAGGAACGGCGGCTGCGAGGTCGGCTGCCGAGAAGACGGTCGGAAAGGCGGCTGGGAAGACAGGGGCCAAGAAGACGTCGGCCGGGGAAACGGCCGACACTGAGGCGGCGGGTACCGCCGCGAACGCTTCGGTGACGGCCGCGGTCAAGCAGACGGCCACTGCGAAGGCAGTCGCGAAGGAGGCGGCTCCGGCACAGGCGGCTGAGAGAGAGGTGGCTTCGGCGAGGTCGGCTGCCGGGAAACAAACTGTCCCCAAGAAGGCGGCCGCCACGACGGTGGCCTTCGGAGAGACGGCAGCGGAGAAGACCGCTGCGACTGAGGCGGCCGGCGAGAAACCGGTCTCCAAGAAGGCGGCCAGGAAGGCGGCCCTCAAGAACGCGGCCAAGAAGGGAGCCGCCGGCAAGACGGTGTCCGCCAAGGAGGCCGGCTCGGTCAAGGCGGGTGCCGAGGCGGCAGCAGCTGATCGGCCGGGCGCCAGGAAGACCGCTCCTGTGAAGGCCGCCGACAAGGAGACGGTCACCAGGAAGGCGGCCACCGGGAAAGCGGTCCCTTCGAAGACGGCGGCCGGCAAGAAGTCCGTCGTCAAGAAGACGGCGGCGTCCAAGGTGGGCTCCCCGACGAGGGCGGTCGCGAAAGCGGTCCCTTCGAAGAAGGCGGCCAAGGAGGAAGGCGGTCCCGAGCGACCGGCGGCGAAGAAGGCGTCGGCCGGCAAGAAGGCGGCGGTGACCAGCACCGTCGTGAGGAAGACCGCGACGAAGAAGACCGTCGCCAAGGAGGCAGCGGTGACCAGCACCGTCGTGAAGAAGGCGACAGACGCGAAGAAGACCGTCGCCAAGAAGGCGGCAGCGAAGAAGACCCTCGCCAAGAAGGCGGCGGCCGGCACCGTCACCAAGAAGGCGGCGTCAAGCACCGTCACGAAGAAGACCGCGGCGAAGAAGACCGTCGCCAAGAAGGCGGCGGACACCGTCGCCGAGGAAGAGGCGGCGAAGAAGCCCGTCGCCAAGAAGGCAGAAGCAAAGAAGGCAGCAGCCAAGAAGGCCGTCACCAAGGAGACGGCCCCTGCCAAGGCCGCTGCCCGGAAGAGTGCCGCCGCTAGGGGCGGCACCACGAAAAGCACCCCCACGAAGAGTGCGGCCAAGAAGAGCACGGCCAAGAAGGCGGGCGCAGTCGCGGCCGCGAAGCAGACGGGAGCCACGACGGTGGTTGCGAAGAAGACTCCTGGCACGGCCACGGCGGCGACGGACTCCTCCGCGGTCCCCAAGGCACGGTTCGCCGCCGCGGAGCCCGGCGAACTGGCGGTGCGCCCCGGCGAGGACCCGTGGACCCCCGAGGAGGTGGCCGAGGCGCGCGCGGAGCTTCAGTCCGACGCGATCCGGCTGCGCGGTGAGATCGACGCGTCCGAGCAGGCGCTGGTCGGCCTGATGCGCGACTCCGGGGACGGCGCCGGCGACGACCAGGCGGACACCGGCACCAAGAACATCACACGCGAGCACGAGATGGCGCTCGCCGCCAACGCCCGCGAGATGCTCGTACAGACCGAGCGCGCCCTGGAACGCCTCGACGCCGGCACCTACGGCCTGTGCGAGAACTGCGGCAACCCCATCGGAAAGGCCCGTATGCAGGCCTTCCCGCGCGCCACACTGTGCGTGGAGTGCAAGCAGAAACAGGAACGCCGCTAATGATCCCCGCCTGAACACACGGTCCGGCGGGGTCGTGTCGTAATCTCGTCCTCAGTCAGGCACCTAGGTTGAGGGACTCACGTGGCAGAGGCGGAGCGCATCATCGGTACGCCGGATATCCCAGACGCGGCGGGGGCCGGGCCGGAGCAGTCCGAGGAGCAGGCCCCGTCCGGCGCGGCCGAGCGCCCGCGCGGCAGGCGCCGGATCGCGGTCCTGTTCGCCGTCGCCGCCTTCGCGTACGCCCTCGACCTGGTCAGCAAGCTGATCGTGGTCGCGAAGCTGGAGCACCACGAGCCCATCCGGATCATCGGGGACTGGCTGCAGCTCAACGCGATCCGCAACGCCGGCGCGGCCTTCGGCTTCGGCGAGGCCTTCACCGTGATCTTCACGGTGATCGCGGCCGCCGTGATCGTGGTGATCGCCCGCCTCGCGCGCAAGCTCTACAGCCTGCCGTGGGCGATCGCGCTCGGCCTGCTGCTCGGCGGTGCGCTGGGCAACCTCACCGACCGGATCTTCCGCTCGCCGGGCGTCTTCGAGGGTGCGGTCGTGGACTTCATCGCGCCCAAGGGCTTCGCCGTCTTCAACCTGGCCGACTCGGCGATCGTCTGCGGCGGCATCCTGATCGTGCTGCTGTCCTTCCGCGGTCTCGACCCGGACGGAACGGTCCACAAGGACTGAGCGCCGGGAGGCTCGTGCGGCGTTGTGTCACCCGTCCGGCATACTCGACGGGTGAGCACGCTTCCCGAGATCCGTACCCTGCCCGTGCCCGACGGCTTGGAGGGCGAGCGCGTCGACGCCGCCATCTCCCGCATGTTCGGCTTCTCCCGTACGAAGGCGGCGGAGCTGGCCGCGGCGGGCAAGGTGCTGGTCGACGGCACGGTGGTCGGCAAGTCCGAGCGGGTGCACGGCGGTGCCTGGCTGGAGGTCGAGATGCCGCAGGCGCCCGCGCCGGTCCAGGTGGTCGCCGAGCCGGTCGAGGGCATGGAGATCGTTCACGACGACGACGACGTGGTCGTGATCGTCAAGCCGATCGGTGTCGCCGCGCACCCGTCGCCCGGTTGGTCGGGCCCGACGGTGATCGGCGGTCTCGCCGCCGCCGGGTACCGGATCTCCACCTCCGGCGCCTCCGAGCGCCAGGGCATCGTGCACCGCCTCGACGTCGGTACGTCCGGCCTGATGGTCGTGGCCAAGTCGGAGTACGCGTACACGTCGCTGAAGCGCCAGTTCAAGGAGCGCACGGTCGACAAGCGCTACCACACGCTCGTCCAGGGCCACCCCGATCCGACCAGCGGCACCATCGACGCGCCCATCGGCCGCCACCCCACCCATGACTACAAGTGGGCGGTCACGGCCGACGGCAAGCCCTCCGTCACGCACTACGACCTGATCGAGGCCTTCCGCTCGGCCTCGCTGCTCGACGTCAAGCTGGAGACCGGACGCACCCACCAGATCCGCGTCCACATGGCCGCCCACCGCCACCCGTGCGTCGGCGACCTGACGTACGGCGCGGACCCGACGATCGCCAAGCGGCTCGGCCTGACCCGCCAGTGGCTGCACGCCGTACGGCTCGGCTTCGAGCACCC
This sequence comes from Streptomyces sp. CGMCC 4.7035, assembly GCF_031583065.1. Lineage (GTDB taxonomy): Bacteria > Actinomycetota > Actinomycetes > Streptomycetales > Streptomycetaceae > Streptomyces > Streptomyces yaanensis. The sequence continues at coordinate 6,038,843 of NZ_CP134053.1, read as the reverse complement.
GGGGGACGGCCAGTGGGTGGAGTTCGAGAGCGACTACCCCGCCGACCTGCAGAAGGCGCTGGACAAGGTGCGCGAGGAGAGCTGGGCGTGAGCGCCGCGTACGAGGTGCGGGTCGCCGAGGACCCCGTCGACCGCGAGGCGTGCTTCGCGGTCCGCAAGGAGGTCTTCGTCGGCGAGCAGGGCGTGCCCGAGGACATCGAGTACGACGCGTACGACGCCGACGCCGTCCACGTACTGGCCGTACGGGAGGACGGCGTGCCGCTCGGGACCGGGCGGCTGCTGTACGGGGAGGCGGCCGCCGCCAAGAACGGCGGCGACGCGTCCGTGGGCTCCCTGGGGCGGCTCGCGGTGACGCGGGAGGCGCGCGGTCTGGGCGTCGGGGCGGCGCTGGTGCGGGCGATCGAGGACGCGGCACGCGCGCGTGGTCTCGCGGCGGTGGATCTGCACGCGCAGACGCACGCGCTGGGCTTCTACGAGCGGCTGGGGTACGAGGTCTACGGGCCGGAGTTCCCGGACGCCGGGATTCCGCACCGGGCGATGCGGCGCCCTCTGTAGCCGAGGGCGCCGGAAGGCCGGTGGGAAGGTGACGTGGCAGGCTTGAGGTCTGCCGTGCGAACGTCGGACTTCCCGGAGTGCTGACCGTGGACCAGTTGGCCCTGTTGCTCCTGTTGTTGCTCGGGGCCGTGGTCAGTGTCCCGGTCGGGGACCGGTTCGGGCTGCCGTCGCCGGTGCTCATGACGCTGCTCGGAATCGTGCTCGCCCTGCTCGACTTCGTGCCCGACGTGAACATCCCGCCTGAGCTGATCCTGCCCGCGCTGCTGCCACCGCTGCTGTACGCGGCGGTGCGCCGGACGTCCTGGCGGCAGTTCGCCGCCAACAAACGGCCGATCTTCCTGCTGGCCGTGGCCCTGGTGTTCATCACCACCGTGTGTGTGGCCGCCGTCGCCCACACGATCGTGCCGGGGCTGCCGGTCGCGGCGGCGGTCGTGCTGGGTGCGCTGGTCGCGCCGCCCGACCCGGTCGCGGCCACCGCCGTCGCGGGACAGCTCGGACTGCCCCGTCGGCTGGTGTCGATCCTGGAGGGCGAGGGCCTGTTCAACGACGTGACGGCGATCGTGCTCTACCACGTCGCGATCGCCGCTGCCGTCAGCGGGACGTTCTCGCTGCCCCACGCCCTGCTCGAACTGGTGCTCTCCGCGATCGTCGCCCTCGTCGTCGGGGTCGTGCTCGGCTGGGCCGCGGGCAAGCTCCTCGACCTGCTCGGCGACGCCACCCTCCAGGTCGGCCTGACGCTCCTGGTGCCGTACGCGTCGTACGTCCTGGCCGAGGAACTGCACGGCTCCGGCGTGCTGGCCGTGCTCGTCACCGCCCTGTTCCTGGCGGAGTACGCCGGTGATCCGGACGACGTCATGATGCGGCTGGCGGGACACACGTTCTGGGACGTGGTGGACACCCTGGTCACCGGGATCGCGTTCGGGCTGATCGGACTCGAGTTGCACCACGCGATCCGCACCGCGTCCGGCCGGTGGGGCGAGATGCTCGGCCGGTCCGCCGCGATCGTGGCCGTCGTGGTGCTCGTACGGCTCGTGTACCTGCTGCCCGCGACCTGGCTGACCAAACGGCTGCACGCCCTGCGGGACTACGACGAGGACGTCCCGATGTCATGGCGCGAGACCGTCGTGATGTGGTGGTCGGGCATGCGGGGCGTGGCGTCGGTGGCGCTGGCCCTGGCCATTCCGCTGACGATGGAGAACGGGGCGCCCTTCCCCGACCGTGACGAGATCGTCTTCATCGCGTTCGGGGTGATCATGGCCACCCTCGTCCTTCAGGGGCTCACGCTGCCCTGGCTGGTGAAGAAGCTCGGGGTGCGGGCCGACATGGAGAGCGAGAAGGCCTTCGAGAGGGCGCTCGCGGTCCGCGCGTCCAAGGCGGCGAAGCGGAGGCTGAAGGAGATCGAGGAGGTCGAGGAGCTGCCGGAGGAGCTGTCGGAGCAGTTGCTGCGGCGCGCCTTCGAGATCGGCGCGCGCATCAGCCCGGACCTGGGGGACGAGGAACGGCGCGAGGCGCACGAACACCGTCTATCCCGCCTCAAGCGGTTGCGCAGGATCCAGGGGGAGATGCTGAGCGCGGCCCGGCACGAGGTGCTGGCGGCGCGCAGTGAACCGGGCGCCGACCCGGAGATCGTCGACCGGGTGCTGCGCCATCTGGACGTGCGCAGCATGCGCTGACATCCCTGCGGGGGACGATGTTTGTACGATTGGATCATGGCGCGCAACGTGGTGATCAGCGGCGGCGGTACGGGGATCGGGCTCGCGACGGCGCAGGCCTTCGCCGCGGACGGGGATCAGGTGCTGCTGCTCGGGCGGCGTGCCGAGGTGCTGGAGCGGGCCGGGGTGCCCGGAGCGCTCACCTACGCGGCAGACCTCAGCAAGCCCCGCAGCGTACGAGGGGTGGAGCGGTTCGTGGCCGCCGAATTCGGCACCGTGGACGTCCTGATCCACAGCGCCGGAGGCGGCGGGTACCGGGAACCGAAGGTGGACAGCGACGAGCCGCTCGACGTCGTCCTGCACAACTGGGCCCTCAACTTCGGGCTCAACACCCTGACCGCGGTCCTGCTCACCGAGGCGCTGAAGGACCGGCTCGCGCAGCCCGGCGGGCGGCTGCTGTTCCTGAGCTCGATCGCGGCCTACCGCGGCTCGGGCAGCGGGGCGTACGCCGGGGCCAAGGCGGCGCTGCATCCCTACGCCCATGACCTGGCCAGGCAGTTGGGGCCGCGCGGTGTCACCGTGAACGTGGTCGCGCCCGGATACATCGAGGACACCGAGTTCTTCGGCGACGCGATGACAGAGGAGCGGCACGCCGAGCGCATCGCCGAGACCTCGACCGGGCGTGCCGGTACGCCGGGGGACGTCGCCGCGACGCTGCACTGGCTCGCCTCCCCGGGCGCCGGGCACATCACCTCGCAGATCATCCAGGTCAACGGCGGGGCCGAGCGAGGGCACTGAGGCCGGCGGCTACCCCCGGCCCGTCCTCGGCGGCTCGTGCGCCCTCACCCTGGGGACATGTCCGTCGGGCGACCCATGGCCGTTCCTGCCAGGCGGCGGCATGGCCTCCGCCGTGTTGACCCGCGGCAGCGCGTACGGATGCTCCTCGGCCAGCCACCGGATCATCCGCTCGCGGACCGTGACCCGCACCGTCCAGATGTCGTCCGCGTCCTTCGCGGTCACCAGCGCCCGCACCTGCATGGTGTTGGGCGTCGTGTCGGTGACCGCGAGGCCGTAGTCGCGGCCGTCCCAGGCCGGGCACTCGCGCAGGATGTCGCGGAGCCGCTCGCGCATCGCCTCCACGGGAGCGGAGTGGTCGACGTGGAAGAAGACGATGCCGGTCATCTGGACGCCGCCGCGGGACCAGTTCTCGAACGGCTTCGAGGTGAAGTACGACACCGGCATGGTGATCCGGCGCTCGTCCCACGTCCGTACCGTCAGGAACGTCAGCGTGATCTCGTCGACGGTGCCCCACTCGCCGTCCACCACGACGGTGTCGCCGAGCCGCACCATGTCGCCGAAAGCGATCTGGAGCCCGGCGAAGAGGTTGGCGAGCGTGGACTGTGCGGCCACACCGGCGACGATGCCGAGGATGCCGGCCGAGGCCAGCAGCGAGGCTCCGGCCGCCCGCATCGCCGGGAAGGTCAGCAGCATCGCGGCCACCGCCACCACACCGACGACTGCCGCCACCACCCGCATGATCAGCGACACCTGGGTGCGTACGCGCCGGACCCGGGCCGGATCGCGGTGGGCGCGGGCGTAGCGCGAGTACGACGTCTCGACGATCGCGGCCGCGATGCGGATCACCAGCCAGGCGGCGGAACCGATGAGCACCAGCGTCAAGGTCCGTCCGATCCCGACCCGGTGCGCCTGAAGCAGTTTCGCCTCGTCGTAGGAGCCTCTCAGCAGGGCCGCGCACAGGACGAGCTGGTACGGGATGCGGCCGCGTCGGAGCAGGCCCCACAAGGGCGTCTCGGGATGCCCGCCGTTCGCCTTGCGCAGCAGGAGGTCCGTGGCCCCCCCGATGAGCAGCGTGAGCACGACCGAGCCACCGACCACGATCACCGGGCGCAGTACGTTCTCCATGCCCTGGAACGTAACCGGTAGAGCGCATCATGAACCTGTGATCCGGATCCGCCTGTGAACGCGCTGCGTACGGCGTTGTCGGTCCCGGCTGGCACCATGGCCTCATGAACATCATGCTCTTCCACTCGACGTACGGACTGCGCCCCGCCGTCCGGTCCGCCGCCGACCGGCTGCGCGCCGCCGGGCACGAGGTGTGGACCCCCGACCTGTTCGAGGGCCGCACCTTCGAGACGGTCGAGGAGGGCATGGCATACAAGGACGAGATCGGCAAGGAAGAGCTGCTCAAGCGGGCCGTCCTGGCCTCCGCGCCATACTCGGAGAGAGGGCTTGTGTACGCCGGGTTCTCGCTCGGCGCCGCCACCGCGCAGACCCTGGCACTCGGCGACCACAACGCGCGCGGACTCCTGCTGCTGCACGGCACGTCGGACATCGCGGCGAGCGCCTCGGTGGACGATCTGCCGGTCCAGCTGCACGTGGCCGAGCCCGATCCGTTCGAGACGGACGACTGGCTCAGCTCGTGGTACCTGCAGATGCGCAAGGCGGGCGCGGACGTGGAGATCTACCGGTACGCGGGCGCCGGCCACCTCTACACCGACCCCGAGCTGCCGGACTACGACGAGGAGGCGGCCGAGGCCACCTGGCGGGTGGCGCTCGGCTTCCTCGACAGCCTGTAGCCGGCTCCTCGGCGGGGGCTACACCGGGTCGTAGGTCCGCTCGACCTTCTGCGTGCCGCTGAGCGTGCGGTAGGAACGCGCCCAGGACGAGGTGGCGTTCGCGTTGGTGCGGTCGGACAGGACGTAGTAGTCCATCTGCGCGCGGTCGGCGGTGATGTCCAGGACGCCATAGCCGTGGCGGTCGGTGTCGACCCAGTGGACATGCCGGTTGGCCGCGCGGATGATCGGCGAGGCCAGCGCAGAGACGGTGCCCTCGGGGACCTTGACGATGTCGTCGAGGTTGTCGGAGGTGACCGAGGTGACGACGAACTCCGAGGCGACGGAGGCCGACAGCGGGTAGGTGCCGGCGTCCACGGGCACGTCGTTGGCCCACGCCATGTGGATGTCGCCGGTCAGGAAGACGGTGTTGGTGATGGCGTTCGACCGCAGATGGGCCAGGAGTTCGCGGCGGTCGTCGGTGTAGCCGTCCCACTGGTCGGTGTTGAGACCGAGACCTTCCTGGGGCAGGCCGAGCAGCTTGGCGAGCGGCTTGAACAGGTCCGCGGAGAGCGAGCCGATGGCGAACGGCGAGATCATCACCGAGTTGCCGACCAGCCGCCAGGTGGTGTCGGACGCCTTCAGCCCGGCCTTCAGCCAGTCGAGTTGGGCGCGGCCGGTGATCGTACGCTCCGGGTCGTCGACCGATCCGTTGCCGACCTTGACCTGCTGCGAGCGGAAGGAGCGCAGGTCGAGCAGGGACAGGTCGGCGAGCTTGCCGAAGCGCAGCCGGCGGTAGGTGGTGCCCGCGATCGCCGGGCGGACCGGCATCCACTCGAAGTAGGCCTGCTTGGCGGCCGCCTGACGGGCCGACCAGGTCCCCTCGGCGCCCTCGGTGTGGTTCTCCGCGCCGCCCGACCAGGTGTCGTTGGCGAACTCGTGGTCGTCCCAGATGGCGATGACCGGCGCCTTGGCGTGCAGAGCCTGCAGATCGGGGTCCGTCTTGTACTTGCCGTGCCGGGTGCGGTAGTCGGCGAGCGTGATGATCTCGTGCGTGGGCGAGGTCTGGCGTACGACGGTGCCGCGCGTGCCGTATTCACCGGTGCCGTATTCGTAGATGTAGTCGCCGAGGTGCAGCCAGGCGTCCAGGTCGCCGCGGGCCGCGAGATGACGGTAGGAGGAGAAGTAACCGGCCTCCCAGTTGGCGCAGGAGACCACGCCGAAGCGCAGTCCGGACACGGTGGCGTCGGTGGCCGGGGCCGTGCGGGTGCGGGCGGGCGGGGAGTCGGTGCCGCCGGCGGAGAAGCGGAACCAGTAGTCCGTGGCCGGCTCAAGACCCCGTACATCGGCCTTCACGGTGTGGTCGGAGGCGGCGGTCGCCGTGAGGGAACCCTTGGCGACGATGTTCGTGAACGCCTTGTCCCTGGCGACGATCCAGCTCACCTCGGTGTCCGGGCCCAGCCCGGAGCCGGGCGTCGCCTCGGCCGTGGGCGTCACCCGGGTCCACAGCAGGATGCCGTCGGGCAGCGGGTCACCGGACGCCACACCGTGCAGGAAGGCCGGGGCGTCGTCGGCGGCGCGGGCCGGCAGGGCCGCCGCGAGGGGGGCGCCCAGAACAACAGTGGCCGCCGCGGCCTTGACGACCGTACGGCGGCGCGGGGAGAGGGAGTCTGCGCTCTCGGATGATCTGTATCGACTGGTCACGGGCGATCAGATTACTGACCGGTACGCATAAAGAGCGGGCGAACACGTAAATGTTCGCCCGCTCTTCGTCTGCCGGACCGCTCAGGCCCTGCCTGTGGGACCGGGACCTGCCCGTGGGACCGCTCAGGCCACGTCCGTGAGGCCGGTCAGACCACGTCCGTGGGACCTGTCAGGCCTTGAGCGCGTTGTCGAGCGCCGTCGTGAAGGCGGCCACCGTCATCGGCGCGTTCTTGCCGTCCGAGCCGGTGAGCGTCTTGCCGTCCATCTTCAGCGTCGGCGTGCCGTTCACGCCGGACTTGTTGAACTTGTCGGACATGACCAGCGCCCACTTGTCGTAGGTGCCGTCCTTCACGGCCTTCTGGAACGCGGCGTTGCCCTTCAGGGCGGGCACCGTGTCCGCGACCTTGATCAGGTAGCTGTCGTCCTTGAACTTGTCCTCGTCCTCCGCCGGGTGCCACTTCGCCGAGTACAGCGCGGTCTTGTACTCCAGGAAGGCCTCGGGGCTCACGTTCAGTGCGGCGCCCATGGCGCTCAGCGCGTTCTTGGAGCCCTGGCCCTGGGTGTTGCCGTCGATGAACGAGGCGCCGATGTACTGGATCTTGAACTTGCCGGCGTCGAAGTCCTTCTTCACGGTCGAACCGACGGTTTGCTCGAACTGGGCGCAGATCGGGCAGCGCGGGTCCTCGTACATCTCCAGCGTCTTCTTCGCGCTTGCCTTGCCGAGGACGACCGTGGTGCCGTCCGTACCGGACGTGTTGGCGGGCTTGACGAGCTTGTCGTCCTTCGCCGCCTCCCAGTAGCCGGGCTTGTTGCCCTGCACGACGGCGTAACCTATGCCGCCGGCCGCCGCCAGGACCGCGACGACCGAGCCGGCGACGATCAGCTGCCGCTTGACCTTGTCGCGCTTGGCCTGCCGCTCGCGCTCCAGCCGCAGCCGCTCACGGGCCGCAGTCTTCGCCGTCTGGCTGTTCCGCTTGCTCATGTGGGTGATCTCCATGGGGACGCGCGCACGTTGTGTACGCGGGATACGTAAGGGGACTTCCGGTGCTCAGGTGCTCAAAAGCTCAGGTGCTCCGGACGGAAGCTCAGGTGCTTCAGACGGAAGCGAGCGAGCAGGGCGGACCCCGCAGTCCCAGGGAGTACGCGGACAGGCGCGTACGGGCGGCGGCGACGCGGTGTACGGGGCGCGGTGCCCGGCGGACCGGGGTGAGCAGCCGTACCGTCACCGCGGCGACCGCGATCAGCAGCGGCCGGAACGTGGTCGCGGCCACCGCGCGCAGCAGTTGGGTCAGCGCCCGCTCGCCGCGGCGCAGCCAGGCGGCCGCGAGGAGCCCGACGCCGACATGGGCGGCGAGCAGCAGCCAGGCGGTCGCCGGGTCGCCGTGCGCGAGGAGCGCCGCGAACCGGTCGGTGCCGGTGCCGGGGACCCGGGTGAACGGGGTTCCCACGCTCCCGCCGTGGCACAGGACGTCCAGGCCGACCGAGCGCAGCGGGCCGGTGACCGGGCCGCCCGCCCTGCCGTAGCAGGCGTGCTGGCCCGTGGTGAACACCGTGTCCGCGGTCAGCTCCAGGGGGACCAGCAGGGTGGCGATCTTCCCGAAGCCGCGCTCGCGGTCGGCCAGCGCGTAGGCGACGAGGAAGACGGCGGCGGCGATCAACGCCACCGTCCCCAGGGGCAGCGGGACCTTGGACAGCAGCACGTGCGACGCGGTGCTGAGCGTCACGACCATGGCCGTGAACAGCGCCGCGCGCACGGCTCTGAGCTGGGTCCCGGATATGTCCATAGGGGAAAGAGTGTTTCACGCGCTCCCGTAAGGGCCCCTTAAAGGGCAGCTATGCGTTACGGGAGCGTTGTGTGTGAGAGCGGTCGGGGTGGCCTGTGGGCCGAGTGACTCAGAGGCCGGGGATCCGGCCGTTGCGGAACAGGTCCACGAAGATCTGGTGGTCGGTACGCGCGCGTGCCCCGTACTCGTGGGCGAAGTCCACCAGCAGGTCCGCGAAGCCGGCCTCGTCGGCGGCGATCGCCGCGTCGATGGCCCGCTCGGTGGAGAAGGGCACCAGGGACTCGCCGGACTGGTCGTCCGCCGCCGCGTGCATCGTCGCCGTGGCCCGGCCCAGGTCGGCGACGACCGAGGCGATCTCCTCCGGGTCGTCGATGTCGCCCCAGTCGAGGTCCACCGCGTACGGCGACACCTCGGCGACCAGCTGGCCCGTACCGTCGAGCTCGGTCCAGCCCAGCCACGGGTCGGCGTGTGCTTGAAGGGCGCGCTGGGAGATCACCGTGCGGTGGCCCTCGTGCTGGAAGTAGTCACGGATCGCCGGGTCCGTGATGTGGCGGGAGACGGCCGGGGTCTGCGCCTGCTTGATGTAGATCACCACGTCGTTCTCGAGAGCGTCGCTGTGGCCCTCCAGCAGGATGTTGTACGACGGCAGGCCCGCCGAGCCGATGCCGATGCCGCGGCGGCCGACCACGTCCTTCACGCGGTACGAGTCCGGGCGGGCCAGCGACGTCTCCGGCAGCGTCTCCAGATAGCCGTCGAAGGCCGCGAGCACCTTGTAGCGGGTGGCCGCGTCCAGCTCGATGGAGCCGCCGCCCGGCGCGAAACGGCGCTCGAAGTCGCGGATCTCGGTCATCGAGTCCAGCAGCCCGAAGCGCGTCAGCGAGCGGGCGTCACGCAGCGCGTCCAGGAGCGGGCCCTGGGCGGTGTCCAGGGTGAAGGGCGGCACCTCGTCGCTCTTGGCGCCGGTCGCCAGGGCGTGGACGCGCTGCCGGTAGGCCGCCGCGTAGACCCTGACCAGCTCGCTGATCTGCTCGTCGCTCAGCGCCTTCGCGTACCCGATCAGCGCCACCGAGGCGGCGAAGCGCTTCAGGTCCCAGGTGAAGGGGCCGACGTACGCCTCGTCGAAGTCGTTCACGTTGAAGATCAGACGGCCGTTGGCGTCCATGTACGTGCCGAAGTTCTCGGCGTGCAGGTCGCCGTGGATCCACACGCGCGAGGTGCGGTCGTCCAGGTACGGGCCGCCCCGCTTCTCCGCGTCCAGGTCGTGGTAGAAGAGGCACGCCGTGCCCCGGTAGAACGCGAAGGCGGAGGCCGCCATCTTGCGGAACTTCACGCGGAACGCGGCCGGGTCGGCGGCGAGCAGCTCGCCGAAGGCGGTGTCGAAGACAGCGAGGATCTCCTCGCCGCGTTGCTCGGCGCTGAGCTGCGGAACCGACATCGCTGGGTGCCTCCAGGTGCAGGTGGTGCGTGACTGTGGGACGGGCATGGCGTCCGCCCGGGCCGGATGGCTCCGACCCGTTCCAACGGACGACGGTACGCGGGAGTGCCCGGGATCTCGCACGAAGGTGCGAGCACACGGATCCGCGTGTCGTCGGACGACGGTACGCGGTGAATCGGGCCGAGTGTCAGTGCCGAGGCATAGACTTCGACGCTGTCCCCCAGACTGTCCGCAGCCTGTCGGGCCCCCGTCGACGCTTGCCCACCCGTCACCCGACCACCGCCCCTCAACGAGGCGCTACGCGCCACACCTGCCTAACTGGAGGCCGAAGCCGTGTCAAAGCCGCCGTTCACGCACCTGCACGTACACACCCAGTACTCGCTGCTGGACGGTGCCGCGCGGCTGAAGGACATGTTCAACGCGTGCAACGAGATGGGCATGACGCACATCGCCATGTCCGACCACGGCAACCTCCACGGGGCGTACGACTTCTTCCACTCCGCGAAGAAGGCCGGGGTCACCCCGATCATCGGTATCGAGGCATATGTCGCGCCCGAGTCGCGGCGCAACAAGCGCAAGATCCAGTGGGGTCAGCCGCACCAGAAGAAGGACGACGTCTCCGGTTCGGGTGGTTACACGCACAAGACGATCTGGGCGGCGAACGCGACGGGCCTGCACAACCTCTTCCGGCTCTCCTCGGACGCGTACGCCGAGGGCTGGCTGCAGAAGTGGCCCCGGATGGACAAGGAGACCATCTCCCAGTGGTCCGAGGGGCTCATCGCCTCCACCGGCTGTCCCTCCGGCGAGCTCCAGACCCGGCTGCGCCTCGGCCAGTACGACGAGGCCCTGAAGGCGGCCGCCGACTACCAGGACATCTTCGGCAAGGACCGCTACTTCCTGGAGCTGATGGACCACGGCATCGAGATCGAGCGCCGGGTCCGCGACGGCCTCCTGGACATCGGCAAGAAGCTCGGCATCCCGCCCCTGGTCACGAACGACTCGCACTACACGTACGCGCACGAGGCGGGCGCCCACGACGCGCTGCTGTGCATCCAGACCGGCAAGAACCTCTCCGACCCGGACCGCTTCAAGTTCGACGGCACCGGCTACTACCTGAAGTCCACGGACGAGATGTACGCCATCGACTCCTCGGACGCCTGGCAGGAGGGCTGCCGCAACACGCTCCTGGTGGCCGAGCAGATCGACACCACCGGGATGTTCGAGGCGAAGAACCTCATGCCCAAGTTCAACATCCCCGAGGGCTACACCGAGGTCACCTGGTTCAAGGAGGAGGTCCGCCGGGGCATGGAGCGCCGCTTCCCGGGCGGCATCCCCGAGGACCGGCAGAAGCAGGTCGAGTACGAGATGGACGTCATCATCCAGATGGGGTTCCCGGGGTACTTCCTTGTCGTCGCCGACTTCATCATGTGGGCCAAGAACCAGGGCATCGCGGTCGGCCCGGGCCGTGGCTCCGCGGCCGGCTCGATCGTCGCGTACGCCATGGGCATCACCGACCTCGACCCGATCCCGCACGGCCTGATCTTCGAGCGGTTCCTCAACCCCGAGCGCGTCTCCATGCCCGATGTCGACATCGACTTCGACGAGCGTCGGCGCGTCGAGGTGATCAGGTACGTGACCGAGAAGTACGGCGCCGACAAGGTCGCCATGATCGGCACGTACGGAAAGATCAAGGCGAAGAACGCCATCAAGGACTCCGCGCGGGTGCTGGGCTACCCGTACGCCATGGGCGACCGCCTCACCAAGGCGATGCCCGCCGACGTCCTGGGCAAGGGCATCGACCTGAACGGCATCACCGACCCCTCGCACCCCCGCTACAGCGAGGCGGGCGAGATCCGCTCGATGTACGAGAACGAGCCGGACGTCAAGAAGGTCATCGACACCGCCAAGGGCGTCGAGGGCCTGGTTCGGCAGATGGGCGTGCACGCGGCCGGCGTGATCATGTCCAGCGAGACCATCACCGAGCACGTGCCCGTCTGGGTCCGGCACACCGACGGTGTGACCATCACGCAGTGGGACTACCCGAGCTGCGAGTCGCTCGGCCTGCTGAAGATGGACTTCCTCGGCCTGCGCAACCTGACGATCATGGACGACGCCGTCAAGATGGTGAAGTCCAACAAGGGCATCGACATCGATCTGCTGAGCCTCCCGCTCGACGATCCGAAGACGTTCGAACTGCTCCAGCGCGGCGACACCCTCGGCGTCTTCCAGTTCGACGGCGGTCCCATGCGCTCGCTGCTGCGGCTGATGAAGCCCGACAACTTCGAAGACATCTCCGCCGTCTCCGCGCTCTACCGTCCGGGCCCGATGGGCATGGACTCGCACACGAACTACGCGCTCCGCAAGAACAAGTTGCAGGAGATCACGCCGATCCACAAGGAGCTCGAAGAACCCCTCAAGGAGGTCCTGGACGTCACCTACGGCCTGATCGTCTACCAGGAGCAGGTGCAGAAGGCCGCCCAGATCATCGCGGGCTACTCGCTCGGCGAGGCCGACATCCTCCGCCGCGTGATGGGCAAGAAGAAGCCCGACGAGCTGGCGAAGAACTTCACCATCTTCCAGGCCGGCGCCCAGAAGAACGGCTACAGCGACGAGGCGATCCAGGCCCTGTGGGACGTACTGGTCCCGTTCGCCGGCTACGCGTTCAACAAGGCCCACTCGGCCGCGTACGGACTCGTCTCGTACTGGACCGCGTACCTGAAGGCGAACCACCCGGCCGAGTACATGGCCGCCCTCCTGACCTCGGTCAAGGACGACAAGGACAAGTCGGCCGTCTACCTGAACGAGTGTCGGCGCATGGGCATCAAGGTGCTCCCGCCGAACGTCAACGAGTCGGAGTCGAACTTCGCCGCACAGGGCGACGACGTGATCCTCTTTGGCCTCTCCGCCGTGCGCAACGTCGGCACGAACGTCGTCGAGTCGATCATCAAGACCCGCAAGGCCAAGGGGAAGTACAGCTCCTTCCCGGACTACCTCGACAAGGTCGAGGCGGTGGTCTGCAACAAGCGCACCACCGAATCACTGATCAAGGCCGGCGCCTTCGACACGATGGGGCACACCCGCAAGGGCCTCACCGCGCAGTACGAGCCGATGATCGACAACGTGGTGGCGGTCAAGCGCAAGGAGGCCGAGGGCCAGTTCGACCTCTTCGGCGGCATGGGGGAGGAGCAGAACGACGAGCCCGGCTTCGGACTCGACGTCGAGTTCACGACCGACGAGTGGGACAAGACGTATCTGCTCGCACAGGAGCGCGAGATGCTCGGTCTGTACGTCTCCGACCACCCGCTCTTCGGCCTGGAGCACGTCCTGTCCGACAAGGCCGACGCGGGCATCGCCCAGCTCACCGGAGGTGAGCACGCGGACGGCGCGGTCGTCACCATCGGCGGCATCATCTCGGGCCTGCAGCGCAAGATGACCAAGCAGGGCAACGCCTGGGCGATCGCCACCGTCGAGGACCTCGCGGGCTCGATCGAGTGCATGTTCTTCCCCGCGACCTACCAGCTGGTGTCGACCCAGCTCGTCGAGGACGCCGTGGTGTTCGTCAAGGGCCGCCTGGACAAGCGTGAGGACGTGCCGCGGCTGGTCGCCATGGAGCTGATGGTCCCGGACCTGTCGAACGCGGGCACCAACGCGCCCGTGGTGCTCACCATCCCGGCGGTGAAGGTCACCCCGCCGATGGTGAGCCGTCTCGGCGAGATCCTCAGCCAGCACAAGGGCGACAGCGAGGTGCGGATCAAGCTCCAGGGGCCGCGCAAGACAACCGTCCTGCGCCTCGACCGGCACCGGGTCAAGCCGGATCCGGCGCTCTACGGCGACCTGAAGGTCCTGCTGGGGCCGTCCTGCCTGGCGGGCTGACCGCCCGGAGTGACGACGTACGCGAGGGGCGCACCCGGCAGCGGGTGCGCCCCTCTATGCGTACCTGGGCTTCAACAGCCCCGTCGGACCTCTACAACCCGTCGGGCCTCAGAACCCCGGTACTGGCTTCAGTTGTGGCCGAAGCTCTTCTTCTTACGGGCAACATCCGTAGGGCTGCCCGCGGTCTGCGATATCGAAGACTCACTCGTCTCCGTGGCGGACCTATGCGCCTGCTCCTGCGGGTGTTCCGCCTGCGAGGAGCGGTTCTGCGGGCCGGCCTGCTTACGGTTCTTGTTCTTGGCCATGGTGATGCCTCCTGTGGGGGATCTAGGGGCCAGGGCCGGGACCAGATTCACATAGGCTGATAAAGAACGCATTTCGTGCAATTACCGTGGGTGACGCGGGCCTGGACAGGGGCCATGTCGTGCTTCGCCACGCCGAAGATCGAGTTCGGGCCGTTAACCTCCCCGCGGTCGGGCAGACTCGAAGGAAGCCCGAAGCAAACCTCCCGGAAAGAGGGTGGATCGCGTGGACCGCTGCATCGTCCTGGTGGACGCCGGGTATCTGCTCGGGGCTGCCGCCAGCCTGCTCGCCGGGGAGCCCTCGAGGTCCCGGATCACCGTCGACCACGCCGCCCTCATCCAGGGGCTGCGCGAACGGGCCGAGTCCGACACGGAACGGCCGCTGCTGCGCATCTACTGGTTCGACGGCGCCCCCGACCGCGTACCGCAGCCGGAGCACCGCAGGCTGCGCGTGATGCCCCGGGTGACTGTGCGCCTGGGTGCCCTGACCCGCAGCGACGGTCGGTGGGCGCAGAAGGGCGTCGACGCCGCGATGCACGCCGAGCTGACCGAGCTGGCCCGCAACCGCGCCTGCTCGGACGTCGTACTCGTCACCGGGGACGGTGATCTGCTGCCGGGCATGATGGCCGCGAAGGAGCACGGGGTCGCCGTGCACCTGTGGGCGGTGCAGGCCGCGGACGGCGACTACAACCAGTCCGAGGACCTGGTCGCCGAGGCCGACGAGCGCCGCGTGCTCGACCGGGCGTGGATCACCAAGGCCGTCCGGGCCAAGGAACTGGGCGGGGTGTGCGCGCCCCCGCCGGCGCCGCGGCCGGAGATCGCCGCGATCCTGTCGGCCCCGCTGCCCGAGTCGGCGCTCACGGCCGCGACCGAGCGGCCCGCCGCGGAGCCCGAGCACGTCTCGGCCGCCGCGACGCAGAACGGCAGCCAGGAGCGGGTGCCGACGCCCAAGGGCGTACCGACCCCGAAGGACCTGGCGGCACTGCGGGCGCCCGGGACACAGACCGTGCAGCAGCCCGCCGGGGCGACGCTGCGGTGGTCCTCCGACAGGGGCTGGGTGGACCGGCCCGTCGCGGCCGAGTCGCCGGAGGCCGCCTCGCTGCCGACGCTGGCGCAGCTGACCACCGCGGAGCAGAGGTGGGCCGACAGGGAGGAGGACATCACCACCGTCGGCGGCGATCCCTACGAAGTGGGGCAGGTGTTCGCGCGGCGGTGGATCGGGCGGCTCGCCGACCAGTCGCACCTGCAGAAGCTCTCGGCCATGTATCCGCGGGTGCCGCACCGTATCGACGGCGAACTGCTGCGCTACGCGGCGCGGTTCGGGCTGCTCGCCCACAAGGACGACCAGATCGACGAGCACGACCGGTACGCGATCCGGGCGGGGTTCTGGCGGGAGATCGACCAGCGGACGGCGACGGAACACGCCCCCGCCGGGGAGTAACCCGTCGAGGGCCCGGGCGGGCCCCGCGAACCGCGCGACGCCCGGCACCCCGTACCCTCGTCCTTTGTGAGTACGCGCACCGCACAGGCACAACCGCAGGGTGGCGATGTCGTGTGCGCCGTGCGCGGGCTGACCAAGACCTATCCGGCGGTACGGAGCCGGCGCGGCACGCCCGGGACACCCGAGGTGCGGGCCACGGATGACGTACGGCTGGACATCCGGCGCGGGGAGATCTTCGGGCTGCTCGGGCCGAACGGCGCCGGGAAGTCCACTCTCGTACGGCAGCTGACCGGGCTGATGCGGCCCGACCGCGGCACCGTCGAGATCCTCGGACACGACATCGTGCGCCATCCCGAGCGGGCCGCGCGGATCCTCGCCTACCTCGGACAGGAGTCCACCGCCCTCGACGAGCTGACCGTCTCGCTCGCCGCCGAGACCACCGGTCGGCTGCGCGGGCTCGATCTGCGGCGGGCGCGCGAGGAGAGGGACGCGGTCCTCGACGAGCTCGACCTCACGCCGATCGCCTCGCGGCCGCTCAAGAAGCTCTCTGGTGGCCAGCGCCGGCTCGCCTGCTTCGCCGCCGCGCTCGTGGGGGAGCGGCCGCTGCTCGTGCTCGACGAGCCGACCACCGGTATGGACCCCGTCGCGCGGCGGGCCGTCTGGGCCGCCGTGGACCGCAGGCGGGCCGAGCGCGGCACGACCGTCCTGCTGGTCACCCACAACGTCATCGAGGCCGAGACCGTCCTCGACCGGGTCGCCGTCCTCGACCGGGGCCGCGTCATCGCCTGTGACACCCCGGTCGGACTCAAGGAGCGGGTCGCGGGCGAGGTGCGCGTCGAACTCGTGTGGCGCGAACGGGCCCCGCTGGACGTGCCCGAGGTCGCGGCACTGCGCGCCCGCGCCGTCGAGTCCGGGCGCCGCTGGTCGCTGCGGATGGCCCCCGAGGAGGCACGCGCGGCCGTCGCCACCGTCACCGGGGGCGCCGCCTTCGCCGCCCTCGACGACTTCACCCTGGCCACGCCGAGCCTGGAGGACGTCTATCTGGCGCTCGGAGGCAGCAACCGGGGACTGGTGAAGGCATGAGCGCGCGGGTCGTCGTATCCGTATGCAGCGGAAGGGGCGTCGCGTCCGTGGGGGACGGGGCGGCGGCAGGAGCGAAGAGGAGCAGCGCGACGTGAGTGTCGTACCCGCCGAGGTTCTGCCCGGCGCCGTGGCGGCGGACGGCGGCGTCGGGGACGAGGCCGCCCTCGGGCCGCGGGCGCGGCTGTGGCCGTCGCTCGCCGCCGTGTACCGGGCGCAGCTGTCCCGGGCGCGCGTCGCGCGGATCCCGCTGCTGTTCGTGGCGACCTTCCAGTCGATCGGCATCATGATCATGATGCGCGGGGTCGTGGACGGCGGGAGCGACGCACGGTCCGTGGTCGCCGGGTCGTCCGTGCTGGTCGTCGCCTACGTCGGGTTGAACCTTCTGGCTCAGTACTTCGGCCAGCTGCGCGGCAGCGGCGGGCTCGACCACTACGCCACGCTGCCGACGCCGGCCGCCGCGGTGGTGCTGGGGGCGGCCGGCGCGTACGCGTCCTTCACGGTGCCCGGGACCGTCGTGACCGCCGTCTTCGGGTGTGTGCTGTTCGGGCTGCCGCTGGCCCATCTGTGGGTGCTGGCCGCGGTGATCCCG
Organism: Streptomyces sp. CGMCC 4.7035; assembly: GCF_031583065.1. GTDB lineage: Bacteria > Actinomycetota > Actinomycetes > Streptomycetales > Streptomycetaceae > Streptomyces > Streptomyces yaanensis. Next base: position 6,021,852 of record NZ_CP134053.1, on the reverse strand, counting down.
CTCGCCGGTGCCGCGCTGGCCGGGCTCGGCGCCGCGCTCGGACTGCTCGCTCCGCGGCCCGAACTGGCCACGCTGCTCGGACAGTTGGGCATGTCGGCGGCGCTGCTGCTCGGGGTGCTGCCGGCCCACCGGATGCCGGAGGTCGTGCAGATCGCACGGGATCTGCTGCCGTCCACATACGGTGTCGAGGCGTTCGCGCGGACCTTCGGCGAGCATCCGGACTGGGCCTCCGTCGTCGGTGACCTGGGCGTGTGCGCCGTCGTCGGGCTGGCCTCGCTGGCCCTGGCTACCTGGGCGTATCGCCGGGCGGCCGTCCGGTGACGCGGCTGACCGACACGCCTGGCAGGATGTGAAGGTGACCGCTCCGTTGACTCCGCCTCCGCCGCCGCATGAACAGTCGCCGCACTCTTCGCACGACGCGTGGCAAGCAGTGTCCGTCCCTCCGGGGATGGGGCCCGCGCCGCACGGTTCCACGTCGGTGGACGGGTACGGCGGGCCCGGAATGAAGACCGAGCTTCGGGAGGCCGCCGTGATCACGGCGGGCGTCGCGCTCGCCGGGGCGCTCCTCGGTGTGCTGTGGTCGTGGCTGGCGCCGCGCGTGCCGCTGGTCGGGGATCTGGTCGACAAGAACTGGGTCGTCTACCTGAAGGACACCGAGGGGGAGCAGGCCGTCGGGGTGGACGGAACGTTCACGCTGCTCGCGCTCGGGTTCGGAGCGGTCAGTGCGCTGGTCGTCTTCCTGCTGCGGAAGCGGGGCGGGGTGCCGCTGGTGGTGGCGCTCGCCGTGGGCGGACTGCTGGGGTCGCTGCTCGCCTGGCGGGTGGGGGTCTGGCTGGGGCCCACGCAGAACGTGATCGCGCATGCGAAGGCCGTGGGCAAGGGGGTGACGTTCTCCGCGCCGCTGAAGCTGGGGGCGAAGGGGGCTTTGCTGGCGTGGTCGGTGGCCGCGTTGGTGGTTCACCTCGGGCTGACGGCGCTGTTCGGGCCGCGGGATCCGGATCCGTACGGTTCGGCTGCGCCGCCGGCCGTGTAAGGGGGTGGCCCGGCGGGGCGCGCCGAGAGTTTTCTCGCCCCCGCCGCCCCTATCCTTCCCGCCCCTGGGGGCTGCGCCCCCAGACCCCCGCTTTCGGCCTTGACGGCCTCGTCCTCAAACTCCCCCAAGCTCTTCGAGCAGGGGCCCAGACGGGCTGAAAGATCAAAAACCGAACGCCGGACGGGCTGAGAGATCAGCCCCTCCGGCGCTGTGGTTGCAGGACGTGGTCACGCCGGCCGGTGGCCGTGGTTCGCGTGGCCCTTCTTCATGCGCCATTTGCGCTTGCGTGTCCTCTTCGACATGTTTCCGTACTAGCCGAGGACGGGCCGTTCGTCGAGTGGTCACGCGCGGGCGATCGGCGCCAGGATCGCTTCTGTCAGCTTGGTGAGGTCTTCGGGGGACAGTTCCACCTCCAGGCCCCTGCGGCCCGCCGAGACGCAGATCGTGGCGTGCGAGGACGCCGACTCGTCCAGGACCGTCCGAAGCTTTTTTCGCTGACCCAGGGGGGAGATGCCGCCGCGCACGTATCCCGTCGTACGTTCCGCCAGCGTCGGGTCCGCCATCGCCGCCCGCTTGCCGCCCACCGCCGTCGCCAGCGCCTTCAGGTCCAGCGAGCCCGCCACCGGAACCACCCCGACCACCAGCGCGCCGTCCACGTCCGCCACCAGCGTCTTGAAGACCCGCTCGGGGGAGACCCCCATCGCCTCGGCCGCCTCCTCGCCGTAGGAGGGGTGCGAGGGGTCGTGGTCGTAGGCGTGCACCGTGAAGTCCACGCACGCGGTCGTCAGCGCCACCGTCGCCGGGGTGCCGCCCTGCTGTTGCTGCTTCTTCGTCTTCTTCGCCATCCCGGCCGTTCCCGTCCGTTCCCCGAGTGCCGCGTCAGTTCAGGCTCGTCGGACCGCGCGTCAGTTCCGACGCCGGCAACGACGGCAGACTACGGATGATCGCCGTCTCCGAGCGAAGGAGTTTCAGCTCGTCACGCAGGCGGGAGGCAGTGTCCGGCGCCTGGAGCAGCCGCTGCTTCGTCGGCGTGTCCAGCATCACCGCGGCCGCCACCAGGTACGACACCACCGCCGGTTCGTCCGGCAGTTCCGCGCCCGTCGACAGGGACCGCTCCCGCGCGCCCGCCAGCCGCTTCTGGTACTGCCGGAAGGCCCGCAGCACCCCCTCGGCGAGCGCGCCCGCCTCGTCGCCCGGCTCCTCCGGCAGCTCCTCCAACTCGGCCGTCAGATACGCGCCCGACGCGTCCACCGAGAGCAGACGGACGCGCGTCGTGCCCGTGGCCAGTACCTCGAACGTGCCGTCGGCCCGTTCGCGGATCGTCGCCGCGTCCGCGATGCAGCCCACCGCGTGGAACGTCTTGGCCGGGTCGGCCCCGAAGCCCGCCGCGGGTCCGCGCGCGGGCTGGGCCGTCGGGTCCGGCATGCCGGGGGCACTCGGCGCGACCTCGTGGCCGTCGCGGATGGCGACGACGGCGAAGCGGCGCGGTTCGTCCTCGGGGGTCTTCAGCAGGTCGCGCATCATGGCGCGATAGCGCTCCTCGAAGACGTTCAGCGGGAGCACGAGCCCCGGGAACAGTACCGAGTTCAGCGGGAAGAGCGGGAGCCGGACGGTGGTCACGACGGGAAAGCCTAATGGTCGCAGAAGGTCGCGTGGCCGGCGTGCTCACTCCGTGGGAGAGGAAGCCTTGCCGAACGGGGCGGTTTCGGCGAGGTGACCCGCAGGCGGACACGGTTCCGCACGTCCAGGAACCGGCCCAGCGGGTCGTCGGAGACCCGGTCCCAGGGGAACGACGTGGCGTACGGGCCGATCATGCGCAATTGGGTCGACGCGTCCTCCCAGCGCTCCAGCGCGACCAGGACGAAGGTGAGCAGATTGCGGACCTCCGCGGGCCACGGGTCGGCCGGCGCGTACCGAGACGACAACGCGATCGCCCGGTCCGCGGCCGCGTCGAGCCGGCCCCGGGCCACGACCGCCCCGTCGCCCTCCGTCAGGTACTTGAAGGCCGCGCGTACCGGCAGCGCCTGTACCAGGGATCCGGGCGGCGAGTCCTGCGCGGCGGTCTCGGCGAAGTCGAGGCACTCCTCGTGGGAGCCACCGGGGCCGTGCGGGGTCTTCACCCACTGGGCACGGCAGGCACCCGACAGGTACTGGAGAGCCGCGACATGGCAGCCGTAGTGGTGTGGAGAGCGGCGTATGGCCTCGCCCCACAGCCGCTCGTACTCGGCGTGGCCCGCGTCGGTGCCGCGCGCGTGGTCGAGCGCCACGCGCCAGGGCACCGGATCGCGGGGATCGCCCTCGGCCGCCGCCTCGATCAACGGGCCGACCTCGCGCAGGAGTTCGGTGCGGGCCGGGGACTGCCAGCCGCGGGCCACCGCCAGCTCCGCCTTGACCAGCAAGGCGTCCGGATCGTTCGGAGCGGCGGCGCACCAGTCCGCGAACCACTCGTCGCGCGAGCGCGCGAAGGCGGCGAGCCGCACCACGTACCGGTCGCGGTCCTCCCACTCGGCGGCCTCCCGCGTGGCCGCGAGCAGCTCGGCCGTCGGCCCGTAGTCGCCGCGACCCGCCGCGACCAGCGCGGGGGCGAGGCGCTCGTCGGGCGCGTCGAGCAGGACCTCGTCGTCCGCGGGCAGCCCGTCGGCGCGGCGCGAGGGGTTCCGGATCTTCCCCGGTGCCTCGAGGGCATCGGAGCGCTCCCGGACAGTGCGGAGGAAGGCGCGCATCAGTGCCATGGTGTCGACCATTGAAAAGCCGCAGGTCGGGGACACGCCAGCCCGATTCCATAACCCGTTTTGGTTGTAGGGTCAACAGTCAAGAGTGGGTAAAGGATGCCTGTTTGGTCGCTGTTGGGCCCCTATGCGTCCATCGGGCCGGTCGGTGGCCGTGGGGCCCTCAGCCGCGTCGCAGCAGCCGCGTGGCTCCCGCCGCGACCGTCGTCGCCAGGATCCAGCCCAGGAGGATCACCGCTGTCGACACCCACTGCCAGCCGCCCCTCAGCTGCCACTGGCCCGCCTGGCCGAGGTCGATGACGGGCAACAGCAGGTCCAGGGCGAACAGCGAGGGATTCCACGGTGGGTGCGCGTCCTTGTCGACCGGGGGGTGGCTCGCGTGCGAGAAGGCGATCGACGCCGCCGCCCACAACACCGCCATCCACACCGCCGCCCGGCCGGGCCGGTACCCGTAGGCGACCGTCCAGTCCTGCGCGTACCCCCACAGCTTGGCCGCGAACGGCAACGTCTCGCGGCGCCGCCGCTGCTTGGCGAGCAGCACCTCGCGCGCGTCCTCGTCCTCCCCGGAACTGCGCAGCACGGTCGCCAGCCGCTCGTACGGCTCCGGGTTGTACTCGGCGGTCGCCGCGGCCACCCACTCCAGGCGCCGGGCGAGCGGGAAGGCGTCCTGCGGCACGAGGTTCTCGTAGGTGAAGCCGCCCATGTGCAGGTTGCCGAGGCCGGGCCAGCTCGTCCAGCGGTCGACCAGGTTCACGGTCCGCGCGCCCGACAGGATCACCCTGCCGTGTTCGGGCCGCTCGCCCAGGAAGCGCAGCTCGGGCGTCTGGACCCGGCGCAGCGACACCTCCTGGTCGTCGGCGAGGACGAACCGGGCCTGCTCCAGGTCGACCGCGTCCCCGAACCGTCCGTCGTCCAGCCGGATTCCGCCCCGGCACTCGAACCGCTGCACCCGCGTCCCGCGGGCGGGCGTGGTGCCGCTGGTCAGCAGCGGATTGCCGACGCCCGCCGGGGTCAGATACAGCGTCCGCTCCACCGTCAGCTGAGGGGCGTTCAGCGCCAGCCGGGTATAGGGGTTGGTCAGCCGGGCGCCGCGCAGACTCAGCGAGACACCGACCTTGGCGCCGCGCAGGCTCAGCTCGCCGTGCGACTCCAGCATCTCGGCCTGCAAGTCCTGTCCGACCGTCATCCCGTCCGCGGTGATCGAACAGCCGCGCCGGTCCCGGTAGACGACGGCCTGGTTGAGCAGCAGGTCCGTGCCTATGTGCGCGTCGGTGAGCCGTACGCCGTTGTGGAAGCGGCAGCGCGGCAGATGCAGATCGCCCTCCGTGTGCACCCGCGCGGCCTCCAGGCGAGGCACCGAGCAGTCCACCAGCCGTATGGTCGTGAAGCGGGCCTCCGGCAGCAGGATCTCCTTCTCGAACCGGCAGCCCTTCAGCTCCACGTACGGCACGATCGTGCCGCCCGCGAGATCCAGCGTGTCCATGATCTGCACACCGGTCAGCTTCAGCGAGGACACCCGTCCCGCCAGCGCGGGCGGCCCGTCCAGGAGCAGCCACGCCACGATCCGCGCGCGCACGCTGCGCTCGGGGCCCCAGGGGTGGCCGCCGTGCGGATCGTCCACGGTCGTGTCCCCGCTGCGCAGGTCGAACACGCTGCCGTTGCGGAAGGCCTGCCACATGCCGGCCTCGGCGGCGGTCAGATCGTCCGGCAGGTCCCCGGTGCGGATGCCGGCACCCTCGGTCACGGCACTTCCTTCCTCCCCCAACTACTCGCGGGTTTGTACGACCGTTCATGCCCGCTGTGTGACGGGTCGAACGCTACTGGTGAAGGTGATCTTCCGGGTGCCGTTTCGGCTATCGGAATCCGGCCATACCGGGACCTGCGGAATCCGGCCGACCGCTACCCGCCGTGCGGAACCGGTCCGCTCTCGGGTGCCGCTCCCACGTGTTCGGGCCCGCGGTCCGGCCCGGTGCCGCGCGTGGCCGGCCGGGGTCGACTCCCATCCGCCGCGCGGGCCACCGGCCGCGGCTCGGGCGGATGCCATGCCGTGCGCACCACGGGACCGGTTCGGGCCGGCGCCCCTGCCCCGGTGCCGTGCGCACCGCCCGACTGGTTCGCCTCGCCACGGAGACCGTCCGCCCGCCCACGCTCCGTATCAGCCACTGATACGGACGCCCGGCCGGGCATCGCCGTCTGAGAGAATTGGCCCCGTGATCTCTCGAATCGATCTGCGCGGCGACGCCCTCCCCGAGGGGCCCGCCCTGCGTGACCTGCTGCCCCGAGCCGACTTCGACGTTCAGGCCGCCCTCGAGAAGGTGCGTCCGATCTGCGAAGCCGTGCATCATCGGGGCGACGCGGCGCTGATCGACTTCGCCGAGAAGTTCGACGGAGTGCGGCTGGAATCCGTACGGGTCCCCGCCCGGGCGCTCAGCGACGCGCTGGAGCAGCTCGACCCCGCCGTGCGCGCGGCCCTGGAGGAGTCCATCCGCCGCGCCCGCCTCGTCCACCGCGAACAGCGTCGCACCACGCACACCACCCAGGTCGTGTCCGGCGGCTCGGTCACCGAGAAGTGGGTGCCGGTCGAGCGCGTGGGCCTGTATGCCCCGGGCGGACGGTCCGTCTACCCGTCGTCCGTCGTCATGAACGTCGTGCCCGCGCAGGAGGCCGGCGTCGCGTCGATCGCCCTCGCCTCCCCGGCCCAGGCCGACTTCGGGGGACTGCCGCACCCGACGATCCTCGCCGCCTGCGCCCTGCTCGGCGTCGACGAGGTGTACGCGGCGGGCGGCGCGACCGCGGTCGCGATGTTCGCCCACGGCACCGAGTCCTGCGCGCCCGCCAATATGGTCACCGGCCCCGGCAACATCTGGGTCGCCGCGGCCAAGCGCTACTACACCGGCAAGATCGGCATCGACACCGAGGCCGGTCCCACCGAGATCGCGGTCCTCGCGGACGAGACCGCCGACCCGGTGCACGTCGCCTCGGACCTGATCAGCCAGGCCGAGCACGACCCGCTGGCGGCCGCCGTGCTCGTCACCGACTCCGTCGAGCTCGCGGACGCGGTGGAGAAGGAACTGGAGCCGCAGGTCGGGGCCACCAAACACATCGAGGACCGGATCCGCCCGGCACTCGCGGGCAAGCAGTCCGCGATCGTGCTGGTCGACGGCATCGACGAGGGCCTCCGGGTGGTCGACGCGTACGGCGCGGAGCACCTGGAGATCCAGACGGCCGACGCCGCCGCGGTCGCCGACCGGGTACGCAACGCCGGTGCGATCTTCGTCGGCCCCTGGGCGCCGGTGTCGCTGGGCGACTACGCCGCCGGCTCCAACCACGTACTGCCGACCGGGGGCTGCGCCTGCCACTCCTCGGGTCTGTCCGTCCAGTCCTTCCTGCGCGGCATCCACATCGTCGACTACACGAAGGACGCACTGGCCGAGGTCGCCCACCACGTGGTGACGCTGGCGGAGGCGGAGGACCTGCCGGCACACGGCGCGGCGATCAAGGCAAGGTTCGGTTGGAAGGTGCCAGAGAGCAAGTGAGCTTCGGAATCGACGATCTCCCCGTCCGGGACGAACTGCGCGGCAAGACCCCCTACGGCGCTCCCCAACTGGACGTCCCCGTACGGCTGAACACCAACGAGAACCCGTACCCGCTGCCCGAGCCGCTGGTCGAACGGATCGCCGAGCGGGTGCGTGAGGCCGCCCGCGACCTCAACCGCTACCCCGACCGGGACGCGGTGGAACTGCGCACCAAGCTCGCCGAGTACCTGACGAAGACCGGCAAGTACCAGGTCGGCGTCGAGAACGTCTGGGCGGCCAACGGCTCCAACGAGGTCATCCAGCAGCTGCTGCAGACCTTCGGCGGACCGGGGCGTACCGCGATCGGCTTCGAGCCGTCGTACTCGATGCACGCGCTCATCTCGCGCGGCACGGGCACCGGCTGGATCTCCGGCCCGCGCAACGACGATTTCACCATCGATCTCGCCGCCGCCGAGAAGGCGATCGCCGAGAACCGACCCGACGTCGTCTTCATCACCACTCCCAACAACCCCACCGGCAACGCGGTTCCGTCCGAGACGGTCCTCGCCCTGTACGAGGCCGCGCAGGCGGCGAAGCCGTCGATGGTCGTCGTGGACGAGGCGTACATCGAGTTCAGCCACGGCGACTCGCTGCTGCCGCTCATCGAAGGTCGGCCGAATCTCGTCGTCTCGCGGACGATGTCGAAGGCGTTCGGGGCCGCAGGCCTGCGCCTCGGCTATCTCGCCGCGCACCCGGCGGTTGTGGACGCCGTCCAGCTCGTACGGCTGCCGTACCACCTGTCGGCGATCACGCAGGCGACGGCCCTGGCCGCCCTGGAGCACACCGACACCCTGCTGAAGTACGTCGAGCAGCTCAAGGCGGAGCGGGACCGGCTGGTGTCGGAACTGCGCGCGATCGGCTACGAGGTCACCGAGTCCGACGCGAACTTCGTGCAGTTCGGGCGCTTCCCGGACGCTCACGAGGCCTGGCGGAAGATCCTCGACCGGGGCGTCCTGGTCCGGGACAACGGCGTACCGGGCCGGCTGCGGGTCAGCGCCGGAACCCCGGAGGAGAACGACGCGTTCCTCGACGCGGTCCGTGAACTACTGAGTTTTGTGGGGGACACCCCCACACCCCCGAAGGAGCAGAGCGCATGAGCCGCGTAGGACGCGTGGAGCGCACCACCAAGGAGACGTCGGTCGTCGTCGAGATAGACCTCGACGGCACCGGCAGGACCGACATCGCGACGGGCGTCGGCTTCTACGACCACATGCTCGACCAGCTCGGCCGGCACGGTCTGTTCGACCTGACGGTGAAGACCGAGGGCGATCTCCACATCGACTCCCACCACACCATCGAGGACACCGCCCTCGCGCTCGGCGCCGCCTTCAAGCAGGCGCTCGGCGACAAGGTGGGCATCTACCGCTTCGGCAACTGCACGGTCCCGCTGGACGAGTCGCTCGCCCAGGTGACGGTCGACCTGTCGGGCCGCCCGTACCTCGTGCACACCGAGCCCGAGAACATGGCGCCGATGATCGGCGAGTACGACACCACGATGACCCGGCACATCCTGGAGTCCTTCGTCGCCCAGGCGCAGATCGCGCTGCACGTGCACGTGCCGTACGGGCGCAACGCGCACCACATCGTCGAGTGCCAGTTCAAGGCGCTGGCGCGGGCACTGCGCTACGCGAGCGAGCGCGACCCGCGCGCGGCCGGCATCCTTCCCTCCACGAAGGGCGCGCTGTAGAGCCATGAACGGACTGTCCACCGTACTGATCGTCGTCGGCCTCTTCCTCGTCGGCGGCATCATCTCCTTCGCCAAGCAGCAGATGCCCAGGAGCCTCATCGTGCTGCTCTCGATCGGCGCGGCGATGTGCCTGGTCGCGGGCATCCTCCGGTTGGAGGTGTGGAATTGAGCGGTCCCAGGAAGGTCGTGGTCTTCGACTACGGCTTCGGCAACGTCCGCTCCGCCGAGCGCGCCCTCGCGCGCACGGGAGCCGACGTCGAGATCACCCGCGACTACGACAAGGCCATGAACGCGGACGGTCTGCTGGTGCCGGGTGTCGGCGCCTTCGCCGCCTGCATGCACGGCCTGAAGGAAGCGCGCGGTGACTGGATCATCGAGCGTCGCCTGGCCGGCGGCCGTCCCGTGATGGGTATCTGCGTCGGCATGCAGATCCTGTTCGCGCGCGGCATCGAGCACGGCGTGGAGACCGAGGGCCTCGACGAGTGGCCCGGCTCGGTCGAGCCGCTCCAGGCCGACATCGTGCCCCACATGGGCTGGAATACCGTCGAGGCGCCGGCCGACTCGGAGCTGTTCGCCGGTCTGGACGCGGACGCGCGCTTCTACTTCGTGCACTCCTACGCCGTCCACGACTGGGCCATGGAGACGCTCAACTCAAGGATGCACGCCCCGAAGGTGACCTGGTCGACGCACGGCAAGCCCTTCGTGGCGGCCGTCGAGAACGGCGCCCTGTGGGCCACGCAGTTCCACCCCGAGAAGTCCGGCGACGCCGGAGCGCAGCTGCTCACCAACTGGATCGGAACCCTGTAGACCATGGCCAAGCTCGAACTCCTCCCCGCCGTCGACGTCCGCGACGGTCAGGCGGTCCGCCTCGTGCACGGCGAGTCCGGCACGGAGACCTCCTACGGCTCCCCGCTGGAGGCCGCCCTGGCCTGGCAGCGGGCGGGCGCCGAGTGGCTGCACCTGGTCGACCTGGACGCGGCGTTCGGCACCGGCGACAACCGCGCGCTGATCGCCGAGGTGACCAAGGCCATGGACATCAAGGTGGAGCTGTCCGGCGGCATCCGGGACGACGACACCCTGGCCGCCGCCCTGGCCACCGGCTGCACGCGCGTGAACCTGGGCACCGCCGCCCTGGAGACCCCGGAGTGGGTCGCCAAGGTCATCGCCGAGCACGGAGACAAGATCGCGGTGGGCCTCGACGTCCGGGGCACCACGCTCCGCGGCCGCGGCTGGACCCGCGACGGCGGCGACCTCTACGAGACGCTGGAGCGCCTCGACAAGGAAGGCTGCGCGCGGTACGTCGTCACCGACATCGCGAAGGACGGCACCCTCCAGGGCCCGAACCTGGAGCTGCTGAAGAACGTGTGCGCGGCGACGGACCGTCCGGTCGTGGCCTCCGGCGGCGTGTCGTCGCTCGACGACCTCCGTGCCATCGCCGGCCTGGTACCTCTCGGTGTGGAGGGCGCCATCGTCGGGAAGGCGCTGTACGCGAAGGCGTTCACCCTGGAAGAGGCTTTGGAGGCTGTGTCGTCATGAGCGATGCCGTGCGGCGCGTGCAGAGCGGGAGTCCCTGGGAAGAGTCTTTCGGTTTCGCACGCGCCGTCGCGGCCGGCGACCGTGTGCTGGTGGCCGGTACGTCGGCCTTCAAGGGCAGCGTGCTGTACGGGGAGGGCGACCCGTACGAGCAGGCGAAGGTGGCGTTCACCAGCGCCGTCGATGCGATCGGTGAGTTCGGGCTCGGGATCGAGTCCGTGATCCGTACGCGGATGTACCTGACCCATGCGCGGGACGTGGACGCCGTGGGCCGGGCCCACAAGGAGGTCTTCGACTCCGTGCGCCCGGTGGCGACCCTGCTGGTCGTGGAGGGCTTCGTCGACCCGCGCATCCTGGTCGAAGTGGAACTGGAAGCCTTCCGAGGCTAGAAGCAGAACATTCAGAGGAGCCGTGAAGTCATGACCCTGGCGGTCCGAGTCATCCCCTGCCTGGACGTGGACAACGGCCGGGTCGTCAAGGGCGTCAACTTCCAGAACCTGCGCGACGCGGGTGACCCCGTCGAGATGGCCAAGGTGTACGACGCCGAGGGCGCCGACGAGCTGACGTTCCTGGACATCACCGCGTCCTCGGGCAACCGCGAGACGACGTACGACGTGGTGCGCCGCACCGCCGAGCAGGTGTTCATCCCGCTGACGGTCGGCGGTGGCGTCCGTACGGCCGAGGACGTGGACAAGTTGCTGCGGGCGGGCGCCGACAAGGTGGGCGTCAACACGGCCGCGATCGCCCGCCCGGACCTGATCCGGGAGATCGCGGAGCGCTTCGGCCGCCAGGTGCTGGTCCTGTCGGTGGACGCGCGGCGGACCGAGTCCGGTTCGTTCGAGGTGACCACCCACGGCGGCCGTCGCGGCACCGGCATCGACGCCGTCGAGTGGGCGCACCGGGCCGCCGAGCTGGGCGCGGGCGAGATCCTGCTCAACTCGATGGACGCGGACGGCACGAAGGACGGCTACGACCTGGAGATGATCGCGGCCGTCCGCAAGCACGTGACGGTCCCGGTGATCGCCTCGGGCGGCGCGGGCAGGCTGGCCGACTTCCCGCCGGCCATCGCCGCGGGCGCGGACGCGGTGCTGGCGGCGTCCGTGTTCCACTTCGGCGACCTGCGGATCGGCGAGGTGAAGGAGACGCTGCGGGGGGCGGGGCTTCCCGTTCGCTAGTTCGAGGTACCGCCCGCGGTAGTGAACGCGGTAGTGATCAAGGTTGCTGTCTCTCTAAGCTGCTCGTATGCCTGGAATCACGATCGAGTTCACCGAGGAAGAGCTGGCCGAGCTGCGCGCGGAGGCCAAGGAGCAGGGCGTCTCGATCAAGCGGCTCGCGCACGACATACTGACTGAGGATGTCGTGCGGAGGCGGCAGAAGCAGCGGTTCGTGGAGGGTGCCTCGAAGTACGCCCGGGAGATCATGGCGGACTTCGAGGAGCGGTTCCCGGTGGGGCTGCGGTGACGATGTATGTAGACGCGGGCTGGATCCTCAACGTGCAGGTCGAGGTCTCGCCGCCCAACACCCCCATCCGTGACTGGGGCGCCCTGCACTGCATGGCCGAGCGGCACAGGTACGAGCGTGTCGCGGGCGAGCCCTACTACGAGGAGGCCGCGACGCGCGCGGCGACGTTCCTGCACACGGCGCTGAGACTCAGGCCGTTCACGGACTACAACGCGTCGATCGGCATCGGCTGTGTCCGCGCTTACATGGAGGCGTCGGGTACGCCGCTCGATCCGCGACCCGGCGACTGGGCGAAGCTGGTCTCCGACATTCGCAGCGACGAGGCCGACCTCTCGGAGATCGCCCGACTCCTGCGCGACTGGGCCGCGTAAGATCGCCAGACGCGAAAGGCCTGGCCGGGCTGTTGATCGCCGTGTCCGTGCCGCTGCTCGTCTTCGTCCGCATGCGGGACCTGCCCCCGGACGACACGACCGTATCCGGGAAGGCAACGCCCTGGCGAGACCTCCGCGACGGTCTGCGCCACGTCCGCCGCCACCGCGTCCTCGCCCCGCTGATGTTCGCCATCGCCCTCGGCGACCTCGGCTTCGTCGGCCCGCTCAACATCGGCCTGACCCTGCTGGCCGACGAGCGCGGCTGGGGCGCCTCGGGCATGGGCTGGGTGCTCGCCGGGTTCGGCGCCGGCGCGGGCGTGGCCGCGCTGGCACTGACCGTACGGGGACGGCTGCCGCACGCCGGATGGGTGGCAGCCGTCTCCATCCTGGCGGGCTCCGTCGCGATCGGGGCTCTCGCCTACGTACCGACCCTGATCGCCGCCGTCGGCACCGCCCTGCTCGTCGGGCTGCTCGCCGGGCTCAGCGGGGCGTTGTGCGGCGCCCTGCTGCAGACCCAGTCCGACCCGGCCTACCTCGGCCGGGTCAGCTCGGTCGGCGGCATCGTCAGCCTCGGCATCGCGCCGCTCGGCATGCCGCTGTGCGCCGCCGCGATCGGAGCCTGGGGCACGGGCCCCGTCTTCGTCGTCAGCGCCGCGGTATGCGGCCTCGGCGGCATCGTCGCCCTGGGCGTCCGCGACCTGCGCCGCGCCGAACTCCCTCGGTGAGCCGCCGGACTCAGATCCCCAGCTGCTTCGCGTCCTGCATCTTCGCGACCGCGTCCTTGTCGCCCTCCAGCTCCACGTCCGCCACCCGCTGCCGCCCCATCGCGAACATCAGCAGCTCCGAGGGCTCGCCGGTCACCGTCACGACCGGCGTGCCCCGGTGCGCGACCGCCGTCTGCCCGTCCGGGCGGCGCAGCACCAGGCCCGTCGGCGCGCTGCGGCCGGTCAGCCGGGCCGTCCGCTCCAGCCGCGACCACAGCGCGTCCTGGAAGACCGGGTCCAGCTCGCGCGGCGTCCAGTCGGGCCGGGCCCGGCGCACGTCCTCGGTGTGGACGTAGAACTCGACGGTGTTCGACATCTCGTCGATCTGCTTCAGCTGGAAGGGCGAGAAACGCGGCGGGCCCGTACGGATGAGCTGGATCAGCTCCTCGTACGGCTTCTCGGTGAACTCGGCCATCACCCGCTCCAGGCGTGGCGCGAGCTGCTTGACGAGGATGCCCCCGGCCGCGTCCGGGCGGCGCTCGCGCACCACCACGTGCGCGGCCAGGTCACGGGTGGTCCAGCCCTCGCACAACGTGGGGGCGTCCGGGCCCGTGGCCTCCAACAGGTCGGCGAGGAGAAGTCGTTCACGCTTCGCATGGGTCGACATGCAGTCAGCGTACGACCGGGGGGACGGTCCGCCCACTGGACGGCGGCCGGGAATGTCGGTGCGGCGCGGCACAATGGTCGGCATGACCAGCACGCCTCCGCCCAGTAGGCCCAGCGGCCTGGACCCCGAGCTCGCGGCGCGCCTCAAGCGCAGCGCCGACGGGCTGCTCCCCGCGATCGCCCAGCAGTACGACACCGGTGAGGTGCTCATGCTCGGCTGGATGGACGACGAGGCGCTGCATCGCACCCTGACGACCGGCCGGTGCACCTACTGGTCGCGCAGCCGCCAGGAGTACTGGGTCAAGGGCGACACCTCCGGGCACTTCCAGTGGGTGAAGTCCGTCGCCCTCGACTGCGACGCCGACACCCTGCTGGTCAAGGTCGACCAGGTGGGCGCCGCCTGCCACACCGGCGACCGTACGTGCTTCGACGCCGATGTCCTGCTCAAGGACGCCGATTCCGGCCCGCCCTCCGCGGATCAGTAAGGTCAGCCGCCATGGACCTCGAGACGTTCCGCAAGCTCGCCACCGACCGCCGCGTCATCCCGGTCACGCGCAAGCTCCTCGCCGACGGCGACACCCCGGTCGCGCTCTACCGCAAGCTCGCAGCGGAGCGCCCCGGCACCTTCCTGCTGGAGTCCGCGGAGAACGGCCGTACGGCGTATCAATGGTCTCGCTACTCCTTCGTCGGTGTGCGCAGCGCCGCCACCCTCACCGAGAAGGACGGCCGGACCCACTGGCTCGGCGTCCCGCCCGTCGGCGTCCCGGTCGACGGCGATCCGCTGGCCGCCCTCCGCGCCACCATCGAGGCCCTGCACACGCCCCACCAGGACGGTCTGCCGCCCTTCACCGGCGGCATGGTCGGCTATCTGGGCTACGACATCGTGCGCCGCCTGGAGAAGATCGGCCCCGGCGAGCGGGACGACCTCAGGCTGCCCGAGCTGACCATGCTCCTCACCAGCGACCTCGCGGTCATGGACCACTGGGAGGGCTCGGTCCTGCTGATCGCCAACGCGATCAACCACAACGACCTCGACACGGGAGTCGACGAGGCCTACGCGGACGCCGTGGCCCGCCTCGACGCCATGGAGGCGGACCTCTCGCGCCCGGTCGCCCAGCCCCCGGCGCACCTTCCGCCGTCCGAACTCCCCGAGTACACCGCGCTGTGGGGCGGCCCCGACTTCCAGGAGGCCGTCGAGGACATCAAGGAGCGCATCCGCGCGGGCGAGGCCTTCCAGGTCGTACCGTCGCAGCGCTTCGAAACGCCGTGCACGGCAAGCGCGTTGGACGTGTACCGGGTGCTGCGGGCCACCAACCCGTCCCCCTACATGTACCTGTTCCGCTTCGACGGCTTCGACGTCGTCGGGTCCAGCCCGGAAGCGCTGGTGAAGGTCGAGGACGGCCGGGCGATGGTCCACCCCATCGCGGGCACCCGGCCCCGCGGCGCCACGCCGCAGGAGGACCAGGCCCTCGCCGACGAACTGCTCGCCGACCCCAAGGAGCGCGCCGAGCACCTCATGCTCGTCGACCTGGGTCGCAACGACCTGGGACGGGTCTGCGAGCCCGGCTCGGTCGAGGTCGTGGACTTCATGTCCATCGAGCGGTACTCGCACGTGATGCACATCGTCTCGACGGTGACCGGACGGGTCGCGGCGGGCCGCACCGCCTTCGACGTCCTGACCGCCTGCTTCCCGGCCGGCACCCTCTCCGGCGCGCCGAAGCCCCGTGCCATGCAGATCATCGACGAACTCGAGCCCTCCCGGCGCGGGTTGTACGGCGGCTGCGTCGGGTACCTCGACTTCGCGGGTGACTCCGACACCGCCATCGCCATCCGTACGGCGCTGCTGCGCGACGGCACCGCGTACGTGCAGGCGGGCGCGGGCATCGTGGCCGACTCCGACCCGGTCGCCGAGGACAACGAGTGCCGCAACAAGGCGGCCGCGGTGCTGCGGGCGGTGCACACGGCGAACCGGCTGAGTCGGTGAGTCGGTGAGTCGGTGAGCCGGTGTGTCGGTGTGTCGGTGAGCCGGTGAGTCGATAAGGGGCCCCGGGTGACGGTTCGGCCGGGCTTCGGGCGATAGTGGAGTACGTGACTGCCGTACCTCATCCCCGATCCGAGGCCGCCGCGCCCGCCCGGTCAGCCCGCCGCAGCCTCGCCGTCGCCCTGCTGTCGGGGGCGCTCGGCGCGGCCGTGGCGCTGCTCGCCTCCCGCCAGGGCTGGTCGGCGGGGACCGTGGCGGTGGCCGGCGGCGACTACCGGCTGGCCGCCAAGGGCAGCGAGGTCACGGGCGTGCCCGCGGCCCTCGCCATAGTGGGCCTCGCCGCGCTCGTCGCCGTCTTCGCGGTCCGCAGGGCCGGGCGCCTCTTCGTCGCCGGGCTGCTCGCGCTCTCCGGCGCTGGCACCGTCGCCGCGGCGCTCCTCGGCGCCACCGACAGCTCCGCGCTCGACGACAAGGCGGCGCAGGCGGCCGGCGACACCTCCGCGACCGCCTCCGCGCTCACGCACACCGCCTGGCCGTACGTCGCGGCCCTCGGCGGCGCCCTCATCCTCCTCGCCGGACTGCTCGCCCTGCGCTACGGCCGGCTGTGGCCCGCGATGTCCGGCCGCTACGAGCGCGACGGCACCCCCCGGCCGCGCAAGGCCAAGCCCGTGGACCCGGACCGCCCCGAGGACATCTGGAAGGCCCTGGACCGGGGCGAGGACCCCACAGGGGCCTGACCCCGCGCCGTTGCCGCGTGAGCGACGGGTGATAGGTTCGGGCTGTGCTGAGCGAGAACCAAGCCGGCACGGCGGCCTCCAACTGCTTTGGAAAACCGGGCTGGTTCCAACCCGGCTGGTGTTGATCGCGTAGGACTCGATCGTTTGCTGAGCGACCGAGCAGCGTGAGCCAGGAATTCCCCTCGTATTCGAGGGGGAGGGTTCAAACACGCACATCCAGCTAACGAGGAGCAAGTCATGGCGGGCAGCAGCCACGGTCACACCCCGGCCGCCTGGACCGGTGTCATCATCGCCTTCATCGGTTTCTGCGTCGCGGGCGCCTTCATGGTGATGGCCCAGCCCGTCGGCTTCTGGGCGGGGATGGTGATCACCGCTCTCGGTGGCGTCGTCGGCGGCATCATGCGCCAGATGGGCCTCGGCCAGCCGAAGACCCCGGCGCACTCGGCACATCAGCCCGCGCCCGCGACGGAGAACTGAGTCCTCCCCGCTTGTGATACGGACGGCGGCACCGGGCAAGAGCCCGGCGGCCGCCTCTCGCGTTCCGGGCCCGGCGAGCGGGACGGGCCGAGGGCGGGCAGAATGCGTGGCGTGAACGCCGAATCCCCCTGCGTGACCCCGCCCCGCACGGGCGCCGGAGCCGCCGCCGTGCTCCGGCGGATCGCCGTCCCCGCCGGGGTGCTCACGGGCGTCGCCGGGGCCTTCGTGTACGTCGGGGCCGTGGACCCCAACGAACCCGGGCACTACCCCGTTTGCCCGCTGCTGCGCTACGCCGGCGTGTACTGCCCCGGCTGCGGCGGACTGCGCAGCGCGCACGCCCTCGCGCACGGGGATGTCTTGACGGCGCTCCACGACAACGTACTGGTCGTCGTCGGCTGTCTGGCCTTCGCGGTGGTGTGGACCGTATGGGTGGTCCGCGCGGCGCGGGCACGGCCGCTGCGCATCGACCCCGGGCCGGTGCACCTGTGGAGCCTGGGCGCCTTGCTGCTGGTCTTCACGGTTGTCCGGAACCTGCCGGTGGGTGGCTGGCTGCATCCTTGATCAACTGGTGAATGTCCAGGTAGTGGGACCGCCGTCAACCGGATGCGAGGCCTACGCCTTCCTCCGGATACCATCACAGTGACCATCGGTTTCGCCCGCCGGGACGGTGAGGCGGTCCCGGTGGACCGAGGCTCAACCCCCATTGAGCCGCTTGAATCGTCAACCGTCAGGAAGGGGGCCGCTCGCGTGAGTGTGCTCGACGAGATCATCGACGGAGTCCGTGCCGACCTCGCGGAGCGGCAGGCGCGCGTCAGCCTCGACGAGCTCAAGGAGCGCGCGGCGAAGGCGCCCGCGGCCAAGGACGGCGTCGCCGCACTGCGCGGAGACGGCGTCAAGGTGATCTGCGAGGTCAAGCGGTCCAGCCCGTCCAAGGGCGCGCTCGCCGCGATCGCCGACCCGGCGGGTCTCGCGGCGGACTACGAGGCGGGCGGCGCGGCCGTCATCTCCGTCCTGACCGAGCAGCGCCGATTCGGCGGCTCGCTGGCCGACCTGGAGGCCGTGCGGGCCCGGGTCGACATTCCGGTGCTGCGCAAGGACTTCATCGTCACCTCGTACCAGCTGTGGGAGGCACGGGCGTACGGCGCCGACCTCGCGCTGCTGATCGTCGCCGCCCTGGACCAGCCCGCCCTGGAGTCCCTCATCGAGCGCGCCGTGTCCATCGGGCTCACGCCGCTCGTCGAGGTGCACGACGAGGACGAGGTCGAGCGGGCCGTGGACGCCGGCGCGAAGGTGATCGGCGTCAACGCGCGCAACCTCAAGACCCTGGAGGTCGACCGCTCCACGTTCGAGCGGGTCGCCCCCGAGATCCCGGAGGGGATCGTGAAGATCGCCGAGTCCGGGATCCGCGGACCGCACGACCTGATCGCGTACGCCAACGCGGGTGCCGACGCGGTGCTCGTCGGCGAGTCGCTGGTGACCGGGCGCGACCCGAAGACGGCGGTCGCGGACCTGGTCGCGGCGGGCGCTCATCCCGCATTGCGGCACGGCCGGGGCTGACACGCGGGTAGGGTTGGCGCCGATGACTCTCCCGATCACCCTGACGACCCGGGACCCGTACGCCCGCCTCGCGCGCGGCTGCCGGCCCCGAGGCTGCCGCGCGCCCGCACGCCGGGTACACGGCCGCAGGGTGCGGTACGTCATCGGTGACGAACCGGGTCAGGTAAACGGGCGTCGATGGCAGCGCGCCCCTTAGGGGCGCGGGGCAGTGCCCGAATATGCGGCTCCGCCGCGTGGGCGCGCTCAACCACATTCGGCCCGAGGCGGCCCGAGATCCCCGCCCCCACGGCGATTGGTGTCTGTCCGCACACTCACCGTGAGGTTTCCGCATGCCCAGCGAGTTCTTCATCCCCGACCCTGAGGGTCAGGTTCCCAGCGCCGAGGGCTACTTCGGCGCGTTCGGCGGCAAGTTCATCCCGGAGGCGCTCGTCGCCGCCGTGGACGAGGTGGCCGTCGAGTACGACAAGGCGAAGGCCGACCCCGAGTTCGCCCGCGAGCTCGACGACCTGCTCGTCAACTACACCGGTCGGCCCAGCGCCCTCACCGAGGTGCCGCGGTTCGCCGAGCACGCCGGTGGCGCCCGGGTGTTCCTCAAGCGCGAGGACCTCAACCACACCGGGTCCCACAAGATCAACAACGTCCTCGGGCAGGCCCTCCTCACCAAGAGGATGGGCAAGACCCGGGTCATCGCGGAGACCGGCGCCGGCCAGCACGGCGTCGCGACCGCCACCGCCTGCGCCCTGTTCGGTCTCGAATGCACCATCTACATGGGCGAGATCGACACCCAGCGGCAGGCCCTCAACGTCGCCCGCATGCGCATGCTCGGCGCCGAGGTCGTGGCCGTGAAGTCCGGCAGCCGGACGCTGAAGGACGCGATCAACGAGGCCTTCCGCGACTGGGTCGCCAACGTCGACCGCACCCACTACCTGTTCGGCACCGTGGCCGGCCCCCACCCCTTCCCCGCCATGGTGCGGGACTTCCACCGCGTGATCGGTGTGGAGGCACGGCGGCAGCTCCTGGAGCGCGCCGGGCGCCTGCCCGACGCCGCCATCGCCTGTGTGGGCGGCGGCTCCAACGCCATCGGGCTCTTCCACGCCTTCATCCCCGACGCGTCCGTGCGTCTCATCGGCTGCGAGCCCGCGGGACACGGCATCGAGACCGGCGAGCACGCGGCCACCCTCACCGCCGGGGAGCCGGGCATCCTGCACGGTTCCCGGTCGTACGTCCTCCAGGACGACGAAGGGCAGATCACCGAGCCGTACTCGATCTCCGCGGGCCTCGACTACCCGGGCATCGGCCCCGAGCACTCGTACCTGAAGGACAGCGGCCGCGGCGAGTACCGCGCCGTCACCGACGACGCGGCCATGCAGGCCCTGCGCCTGCTCTCCCGCACCGAGGGCATCATCCCGGCCATCGAGAGCGCCCACGCGCTCGCCGGTGCCCTGGAGGTCGGCAGGGAGCTGGGCAAGGACGGGCTGATCGTGGTCAACCTGTCCGGGCGCGGCGACAAGGACATGGACACGGCCGCCCGATATTTCGGCCTGTACGACACAGACGCGTCCGTCGCCGCGGACGCCGACGGCGACACCGCCGAGATCGAGGGGGACGTCAAGTGAGCGGAAACATTCAGCTGCTGTCCGACACCCTCGCGGCGGCCAGGGCGGAGGGGCGGTCCGCCCTCATCGCGTACCTGCCGGCCGGCTTCCCGACCGTCGACGGCGGCATCGCCGCGATCAAGGCGGCCTTCGACGGCGGTGCCGACGTCGTCGAGGTGGGCCTGCCGCACAGCGACCCGGTCCTCGACGGCCCGGTCATCCAGACCGCCGACGACATCGCCCTGCGCGGCGGCGTCAGGATCGCCGACGTCATGCGCACGGTCCGCGAGGCGTACGAGGCGACCGGCAAGCCGGTCCTCGTGATGACGTACTGGAACCCCATCGACCGCTACGGCGTGGAGCGCTTCACCGCCGAGCTGGCCGAGGCGGGCGGCGCCGGCTGCATCCTGCCGGACCTGCCCGTGCAGGAGTCGGCCCTGTGGCGGGAGCACGCCGAGAAGCACGGGCTGGCCACGGTCTTCGTGGTCGCGCCCAGCAGCAAGGACGAGCGGCTCGCCGAGATCACCGCGGCGGGCTCCGGATTCGTCTACGCGGCCTCGCTCATGGGCGTCACCGGCACCCGCGAGTCGGTCGGCGCGCAGGCCCAGGACCTGGTGCGGCGCACCCGGACCACCGGCACGGACCTGCCGGTCTGTGTCGGCCTCGGCGTCTCCAACGCCGCGCAGGCCGCCGAGGTGGCCGGCTTCGCCGACGGCGTGATCGTCGGCTCGGCGTTCGTGAAGCGGATGCTGGACGCGGAGGACGAGGCGGCCGCCCTGACGGCCGTCCGGATGCTGGCGGGCGAGCTGGCGGAGGGCGTACGCGGCAGGGCGTGACGTCCCGTCACGAAATCCGTACGGGTTACCACGCGACCCGTACGGGTCAAGCCGCACGCATCGGGTGATTCGCTCACCCGAACGGGTGGACCTGGGGCCGGGGAGGCGCGCTGCGCCTCCCCGGTTCGTTCTGCCGGATGTGAGCGAGAAGAACCGTGACGGAAAGCGCGCCGCCCGTGAGCGGCTTGCGGTCGAGCGAGAGAAGCAGAAGGCCGCGGAGAAGCGCCGTCGGACATTGATCGTGGGCGGCGCGGTCGTCGGCGTCCTGGCCCTGGCGACGGTGGTGGGCGTCCTGGCGGCGAACGCCGGCAAGAGCGGCAAGAGCGGTGCCACCGGGCCCGCCACCGTGCCCTCGGGAGCGACGGGCAAGGACGCCCTCGCGATTCCCGTCGGCAAGGACTCCGCCAAGTCGGCCCTCACGGTGTGGGAGGACTTCCGCTGCCCGGCCTGCAAGGCCTTCGAGACCGTCTACAGCCCCACGATCCACCAGCTGGCCGACGCCGGACAGCTGAGAGTCGAGTACCACCTGGTCACGCTCATCGACGGAAACCTGGGCGGCAGCGGCTCGCTCCGCGCCGCCAACGCGGCCGCGTGCGCACAGGACGCCGGAAAGTTCCGCGAGTACCACGACGTGCTGTACCGGAACCAGCCGTCGGAGACCAAGGACTCGTACGCGGACAACGCCAAGCTGATCGACCTGGCGGGCAAGGTCGGCGGTCTCGACACCCCCGCGTTCCAGAAGTGCGTCAACGACGGCACGCACGACAGCTGGGTGGCGAAGTCGAACGCCGCGTTCCAGAGCGGCGGCTTCTCGGGCACGCCGACCGTGCTCCTCGACGGCAAGAACATCTACACCGACCGGACGATGACGCCGGCGAAGCTGAAGCAGATGGTGGAGGCGGCGAACAAGTCCTGAGGCCCGTGCCGGCCGACGGTGCCCCCGGTCACTGACCCGCCGGGGGCGACCTACGTTGGCGACCTACGTTATGGACCCGTAGCCGGGTGGGTTGCCACGCTGCGTGTCCGGCACGGTAGCGTCGGACCTGCCATGGAACTTGCCTACATTCCCAGCCCGTCGCGCGGAGTGCTGTATCTCGGCCCCATTCCGCTGCGCGGCTACGCGTTCTGCATCATCATCGGTGTCTTCGTAGCCGTGTGGCTCGGCAACAAACGCTGGATCGCCCGGGGCGGCCGAGCCGGCACGGTGGCCGACATCGCGGTCTGGGCCGTGCCGTTCGGTCTCGTCGGCGGCCGGCTCTACCACGTGATCACGGACTACGAGCTGTACTTCAGCGACGGCCGTGACTGGGTGGACGCGTTCAAGGTCTGGCAGGGCGGGCTCGGCATCTGGGGCGCGATCGCGCTCGGGGCGATCGGCGCGTGGATCGGCTGCCGGCGCCGGGGCATCCCGCTGCCCGCGTGGGCCGACGCCGTCGCGCCCGGTATCGCCTTCGCGCAGGCGATCGGGCGCTGGGGCAACTGGTTCAACCAGGAGCTGTACGGGCGGGCCACGGATCTGCCGTGGGCACTGCACATCACGTCCTCCACGGACGGGCGGGTGCCGGGGTACTACCACCCGACGTTCCTGTACGAGTCGCTGTGGTGCGTCGGCGTCGGGTTCCTCGTCATCTGGGCGGACCGCCGCTTCAAGCTGGGGCATGGGCGGGCGTTCGCGCTGTACGTGGCCGCGTACTGCGTGGGCCGCGGCTGGATCGAGTACATGCGGGTCGACGACGCGCACCACATCCTGGGCCTGCGGCTGAACGACTGGACCGCGATGCTGGTGTTCCTGCTCGCCGTGACGTACATCGTGGTGTCGTCCCGGGTCCGGCCTGGCCGCGAGGAGGTCGTGGAACCGGGCGTCGACGTCGTGGGCGAGGAGACCGAGGGGGACGGCGGCTCCGCGGAACCGGAGACGAAGCCGGAACCGCAGGACGAGAAGAAGCCGGAATCCAAGGACGAGAAGCCGGCGGAGCCGAAGGACGAGAAGCCGGCGGTTCCCGAGGCTTCGGTGGACAAGTCCGAGTCGGTGGACGAGGCCGAGTCGGTGGACGAGGCCGAGTCCGCGAAGAAGGGCTGAGCGGCGTTCGTACGTTGCCGGGGGCGCCGTATCGCTGGATACGGCGCCCCCGGCGCATACGAGAGGCCGGCCCGAGGGAGGGGAAGGTCCTCAGCGTCTTCTCCGGGCCAGGGACAGCGTTCGCTGGGCCTCCCTCACCACAGCCGTGTCGATGAAGCGGCCGTCGGGCAGGGCCTGGGCGCCCGGTTCCCTGGCCGCTGCCTTCAGGGTCTCCTCCGCTCGTGTGATCTCCTCCGCGGTGGGCGCGTAGGCGCGTTCGATGACCGGGAGCTGGCGGGGGTGGATCGCCGCGCGGCCCAGGAAGCCCAGGGTGCGGCCGTGGGCGCAGGAGGCCGCCAGGCCCTCCAGGTCCCGGGTGTCCGGGTGGATCGACTGGGCCGGCGGCGGCAGTGCGGCGGCCCGTGCGGCCACCACCACACGTGACCGCGACCAGTCCAGGCCCGCGTCCTCCCGTACGCCCAGGTCCGCCCGCAGATCCGCCTCGCCGAGCGCGATGCCCCGTACCGCCGGATGCGCCGACGCGATCGTGAACGCCCGCTCCACGCCCAAGGCCGTCTCCAGCAGGGCATAGAGGGGGATGGCCCCGCCCTTCGCGGACGCGGCCCGTTCCGCGACGTCCACCACCTCCGACGCCGATGTCACCTTCGGCAGACGCAGGCCCGAGAGGCCGGGCAGTGCCGTCAGCGCCGTGAGGTCCGCCTCCGCCCAGGGGCTGTCCAGTGCGTTCACGCGGACGTGGACCGGCACCGGAGGGCGTTCCGACAGTCGTTCCGCCGTCGCCGCCCGAGCGTACTCCTTGCGGTCCGGGGCGATGGCGTCCTCCAGGTCGATCAGCACCACGTCCGCCCCCGACACCAACGCCTTGCCGACCACCTCCGGGCGGTCCCCTGGCGCGTACAGCAGGGTCAGAGGGGGGAAGCCGGGATCCACGGTCACAGGGCGCCCTCCGCTTCCAGCGCGGCGACCTCGGAGTCCGTGAGGCCCAGTTCGGCCAGGATCGCCGCCGTGTCCGCACCGTGCGGACGGCCCGCCCAGCGGATCGCGCCGGGCGTCGCGGAGAGCCGGAAGAGGACGTTCTGCATACGCAGCGGGCCGAGTTCCGGGTCGGGGATCGTGGTGATCGTGTCCAGCGCCGCGTACTGCGGGTCGGTCATCACATCCCGTACGTCCTGCACCGGCGCCACCGCCGCCTCCGCCTTCTCGAACGCCTCCAGGACCTCCGCGCATGGTCGGCGGGCGATCCACCCGCCGACCGCCTCGTCGAGCACGTCCGCGTGCCGGGCCCGGTCCGCGCCCGTCCCGAACCACGGCTCGTCGATCAGCTCCGGGCGGCCCACCAGACGCATCACCCGTTCGGCGACGGACTGGGCGGAGGTCGAGACGGCCACCCAGCTGCCGTCGGCGGTGCGGTAGGTGTTGCGCGGGGCGTTGTTCTGGGAGCGGTTGCCGGTGCGCGGCTGGACGTGGCCCAGCTGGTCGTACCAGACCGGCTGCGGGCCGAGGACCGTGAGGATCGGCTCGATGATCGCCATGTCCACCACCTGTCCGGCGCCCGTGCGGTCCCGGGCCGCGAGGGCCGTCAGCACCGCGTACGCCGTGGCCAGGCCCGCGATCGAGTCGGCAAGACCGAACGGCGGGAGCGTCGGGGGCGCGTCCGGCTCCCCGGTGATGGCCGCGAACCCGCTCATGGCCTCCGCCAGCGTGCCGAAGCCGGGGCGGTGCGCGTACGGGCCGAACTGGCCGAAGGCCGTCACCCGGGCGAGGACCAGTCGGGGGTTCGCCGCCGACAGCTCGTCCCAGCCCAGGTCCCATTTCTCCAGGGTGCCCGGGCGGAAGTTCTCGACGATCACGTCGGCGGTGGCGGCGAGGCGCAGAAGTGTCGTACGGCCGCCGGGCCTCGACAGGTCCAGCGTCATCGTGCGCTTGTTGCGGCCCAGCAGTTTCCACCACAGGCCCACCCCGTTCTTCGCCGGACCGTGACCACGGGACGGGTCCGGCCTGTCCGGGTGCTCGACCTTGATGACCTCGGCGCCGAAGTCACCGAGCAGGGTGGCGGCGAGGGGACCGGCGAAGAGGGTCGCGAGATCCAGGACACGGAGGCCGGTGAGGGGTGCGGTCATGAGCGATGGGTTTCCCGGTGTGTGAGGTGGGCGAGAGTGTCGAAGCCGATGCCGTTGAAGTCGCCGATGGAGGTGGCCAGCCGGTTCTTGAGGGGGGTCGTCCAGCGGTCGGGGAGCGCGGTGGGGTGTCCGGCCAGCAGGCCCGCGATGCCGCCGGCCGTGGCGCCGTTGGAATCGGTGTCCCAGCCTCCGGACACGGCACGGCAGATGGACCCGGTGAAGTCGCCGTCGGCATGGGTGAGCGCGGCGGCGATCAGGGCCGTGTTGGGGACCGCGTGCACCCAGTGGTAGGCGCGGTGGGTGGCGTGCAGTTCGTCGACGACCGCGTCGAAGTCCGGTGTGCAGTGGGCGAGTCGGATGGCGTGGCGCACCGCCCGGGCCAGGCGCGAGCGGGCCGGGACGACGGCGAGGCCGGTGCGCAGGCAGTGGTGGACGTCGTGGGCGCCGGTGGCCGCGTCGGCGATGGTGGCCGCCGTGAACATCGCCCCGTAGACGCCGTTCGCGGTGTGGGTGAGGGCCGCGTCGCGGTGGGCCTGTTCGGCCGCGGCGGCCGGGTCGCCGGGGTTCGTCCAGCCGTGGACGTCGGCGCGGATCAGGGCGCCGATCCACTCACGGAAGGGGTTGCGGTGGCGGGCCGTGCGCGGGGGTTCGATGCCGGAGAGAAGGTTGCGGTAGGCGATGCGCTCGGCGGTGAAGGTGCGGCCGGCGGGGAGTTCGTCGAGCCAGAGGCGGGCGACATCGGTGGTGGTGAACGTCTTGCCGTGGCGCTGCAGCAACAGGAGGTTGAGGAGGGGGTAGTTGAGGTCGTCGTCCTCGGGCATGCCGTCGATGTTGTCGGCGAGGGAGGTTGCCGCGGAGCGGCGGTTCCAGGGGTACTTCGCTGTTAGTTCTTGAGGGATCCCTCGGGCTGTGAACCACGTGTTCAGGGGCCAGTTGCCGGTGGCGCGGGCCAGTGCCCTGATCCCCTCAAGGGGGAGCTTCTCCACGGGTTTGCCGAGTAGGCACCCGGCGGCACGGCCCAGCCACGCGGCTTCGAGGCGCGCCTCGGTGGGGGTTGCTCGGGGGGTGGTTTCGCTTACCGGCGCTCGCAGGATGCCTCCCCCAAGCTCTTCGAGGCAGGGGGTACCCCCAGCGCCCACCCTCCCCCAAGTTCTCGGCTCCGCTCGAACAGGGGGGACCCCCATCGCCCCAGCGGCACGACTGCCCGCAGGTTGTGTGGCACGACTGTCCGCAGGCTGCGCGGTACGACTGTTCGCATGCTCGTACGGCCAGTTGGGGCACAGCTTCTTGATCTGCGCCAGGTTTGTGGGCTCGTGCTCCGTCAGGCTGCTCGGCAGGTCTGCCAGTTCGTCCAGCAAGTCCTTTGCCAGCAGGCGCAAGTACGGTGACGCCGGTACCGGTGAGGCGCCGGCCCGTAGGGGGGCCTGCATGCCGCCCGCCGCTGTCCACCTCGCCGCGATCGCCGACGGCTCCCGGCCGTCCTGTGCCGCCTGGTGGAGTTCATGGCCGAGGAGGTCCTCCGGCTGGACCCAGGTCAGTCGGAGCATCTCAGCCTCCGATTCCGGCGAACGCCGCCTCGTGCGCCCGGCGGCGGTGTACGTCCCGGCTGAAGATCTCCCGTGTGACCTCCGTGAGCGTCCGTGCCGGCGCGTGCAGGTCGAGGCGGCTCGCCTCCGCGACCGTCTTCGCCCAGTCGTTCGGTACATCGGAGCCGAGCGCACCGGTCACCGCGCCCGCCATCGTCGCGATGGAGTCGCAGTCCCGGCCGTAGTTGACCGAGCCGAGCACCGCGTGGCGGAAGTCGCCGCGCGCCACGACCATCATGCCCAGCGCGATGGGGAGTTCCTCGATCGTGTGCAGCCGGGACGGGCGGCGGGCGCCCAGGGACGGCGCGCGGTAGTCGGGGCCCACCGTGTCGTACGGCGCCACCGCCTCCCGCAGCGGTCGCAGGGCCGACTCGAAGTCCGAGTAGCGGGAGGCCGCGTCGCAGACCGTCTCGATCGCCGCGCGCGTCCCGTCCTTTGCCAGGGAGAGGCAGGCGGACACGACCGAGCCGGGGGTCGCGTCGGGTGCGCAGGCCGCGGCGACCGCAGCCGCGAGAACGCCCGCCGCCTCCCTGCCGTACGACGACTGGTGCGCGCCCGCCACGTCGAGCGCCTCGGTGTACGCGCCCGCCGGGTTGGCCGCGTTGACCAGGCCGACCGGCGCCATGTACATCGCGGCACCGCAGTTGACGATGTTGCCGACGCCGGCCTCACGGGGGTCGACGTGACCGTAGTGCAGCCGGGCCGCCAGCCACTTCTCCGCGAGGAAGACCCGGTGGAGGGGGATCGCCTCCGCCTCCAGTTCCGGGATCCAGCGGGGGTTCGTCATCAGGTCCGGGACCAGGTGCTCGGCGATCGCGTACGCGTCGAGGTGGTCACGGACGGTCGCGTACACCCGTACCAGCGCATGGGTCATCAACGTGTCGTCGGTGACGTGGCCGTCGCCCTTGTGGTAAGGCGCGATGGGGCGGGCCGTGCGCCAGGCGTCGCCGTGCCAGGGGCCGACGATCCCGTACACCCGGCCGCCGTGCCGTTCGACGATCTGCTCGGGGGAGTGACCCTCGACGGGACCGCCGAGGGCGTCGCCGACCGCCGCGCCGACCAGGGCGCCGGCGATGCGCTCGTCGAGGGGGATCGTCTCGCAAAGATTGGGCGTCATGTCCGAATCATCTACCTGGGGTGGCCAGTTCCGTCGCCTCCAGAAGTTCGGCGAGGTGTACGA
The DNA here is from genome assembly GCF_031583065.1 of Streptomyces sp. CGMCC 4.7035. Classification (GTDB taxonomy): domain Bacteria; phylum Actinomycetota; class Actinomycetes; order Streptomycetales; family Streptomycetaceae; genus Streptomyces; species Streptomyces yaanensis. The sequence continues at coordinate 5,993,944 of NZ_CP134053.1, read as the reverse complement.
GATCCGTGCCGGTCAGGCGGGGAAGGGCGCAGCCCGAGAGGGTGCGGCAGGACTCGCGCCAGGCGGGCGGGATCGCCTCGCCGCCGCCGAGCGCTCCCGTCAGCGCGCCCGCCAGGGCCGGGGCGGAGTCGGCGACCCGGGACAGACAGGCGGCGGCGGGGACGGCCTCGGCGATCCGGCCGCGGGCCGCGGCCGCCAGGGCGAGCGCGACCGGGACGGTCTCCGCGGCCGCGATGCCGTAGCTGTAGACGTGGTCGACGATCTGGTGCTCCAGCAGGGGCACGACGGAGAAGGCCCCGTTGCCGTCGTGGGTCAGCTTCAACGCGTGCCGGGCGTTGCGGCCGATCTCGGTGGACTCGGGGAGCTGGTCCAGCGCGGCCGTCACACATGCGTCGACCGGCTCCCCGGACAGGGCGAGGGAGAGGGCCGCGGCCATGGCGCGGGCGCCGTGGACGCCGTCGCCGTCCTGGGTGTAGCGGGCGTCGAACTCGGCCAGTTCCGCGGCGAGTCGGGGATCCCCCGGGTGCGCCACGGCGAGCACGCAGGCCCGTACGCAGGCCGCGTCGTCGAAGTAGTGCGGGTTGTCGTGACCGGTGGCCGGCGGGCGCAGCCCGGTGGCGAGGTTGCCGAGGCCCGCGCGTACGGAGATGCGGGCGCGCAGGGGCAGCAGCGCCGACTCGACCTCGGGGGCGCGGTCGGCCGCCGCGGCGACCTCGCTGGCGATCGCGTTCCAGGAGAGGTCGATGGCCGCGCGCATCCTTCGGTGCAGGCCGATGTCGCCGAGCGCGCCGCCGTCCCCTGCCCGCAGCACCGCCTCCGCCGCGAACGCCGCCCACTCGGCGTCGTCCGAGGGTCCGAGTCTGAGTGGCTCCGGCGACTGGTTGAGCGCGATCGGCACGGGCAGGGTGGTGGTCGCGTTCTGCTCGGCGAACGTGTCGAGCTCCCGGGTCAGCCGCCGCGTCCACTCGGGCATACGGGCGGCCCGGTGCCGGGCGGCGGGCCACCCTGCGGCGTCGCCGACGGCGAGCCCGAGCAGGAGACCTTCGACACGGCGCGGACTCACGGCTCCACCTCGTCCCCGTCCGTCGCCTCCACGTAGGCCGCCTCGGCATACGCCGCCGGATCGGGCTGCGCCCGAGCGTCACGTCCTACGGCACTGGTGCCTGGTGCCGGGTCCGCGTGTCTGGCGGGGGCGTCCTGTCGCGCGGGGGCGCTGCGGTGTGCGGGGTCGCCCGGCTGTGCTGGATCTTCCCGCCTGACGGGAACGCCCTGCTGTACGGGATCTCCGCGCCGTGCGGGTTCCTCGTGGCCTTCCGGGTCCCTGCGTCTGGTGGGGGCGCTGCGGCGTGTGGGTTCGTCTTGCCGTGCGGGATCCTCCCGCCTTGTGGGATCGCCCTGCCTTGCGGGATCGCCCCGTCGTGCCGGATCCTCGTGGCGCGCCGTGGCGTCCTGTCGTGCGGGACTTCGGCGCCGTGCGGGTTCCTCGTGGCTTTCCGGGTCCCTGCGTCCGGTGGGGGCGCTGCGGTGTGCAGGTTCGTCTTGCCGTACGGGATTGCCCTGCCGTTCGGGATCTCCCTGCCGTTCGGGATCTCCCTGCCGTGCGGGATCCTCCCGCCTCGCGGGATCCCCCTGTCTTCCGTGATCCTCCCGCCGTGCGGAATCTCCCTGCCTTCCGGGATCCTCCTGCCGTGCGGGATCCTCCTGCCTCGCGGGATCCCCCTGTCTTCCGTGATCCCCCTCCCATCCGGGGGCACCCCGCCGTACAGGATCCCCCCGCCGTACAGAACCGCCGTCCCCCGCCCCCATCCCGGCGCCCCACACCCCCGCGATCCCCTCTCCCCACCTCCCCCCGTCGCCAGGCGTCAGCAGTTCCGCCACGTCCAGTACGTGGTGACCCTCCATGGATGGCAGGCAGCTGCCGCGTGCCGGGCCGATGGCGGCCGCCCACTCGGGTGGGATCGCCGAGATCCCGTGTGTCGCGCCTGCCAGGGCGCCCGCGACCGCCGCCGTGGTGTCGGCGTCGCGGCCCATGTTGACCGCGGTGAGTACCGACTCCGTGAAGTCGCCGTCCGCCGCCGCGTACGCGCCGAAGGCCAGCGCCACCGCCTCGGGGGCGAGGTCCGTCCACGGGTAGCCGCCGATCACCACCGCGGAGCGGACCGCGCGTGCGCCCCGGTGAGCCGCGGCGACCGCGCGGCGCAGGGAGCGGGCCGTCCACGAGTCGTCGGGGACGACGGCGAGGGCCGAGGCCACCACGGCGGTCGTCGCCGCGCCCGCCATCGCCGCCGCGACCCCGGCCGCGACCGCCTGTCCGCCGTAGATGCCTTCTCCTTCGTGGCTCACCGAGCCGTCGATCGCCACCAGCCGGGCCGCCTCCGCGGGGCGACCCGCGGCGAACACGCCGAAGGGCGCCGCGCGCATGGCGAGACCGTCGCTCCAGGCGTGCCGGTGCTGCGCCGAGATCGGGGCCGCGAGGCCCCGGCGGAGGTTCTCCAGCGTGCCCCGCTCGCTGAACCCGGCACCGCGGAACGGACCCTCGTCCCGGTCCGCGATCCACTGGTGCCAGGCCGACTCCACATGTGCCACGGTCAGCGCCGAGCCGTACCGGGCCAGCAGCAGTCCCGAGAAGATCGCGTACTCGGTGTCGTCCGTGCCGGACGGCCGCTCGGCGACGTACCCCGTGATGCGGCCCCAGCGCGCCCGGATCTCCGACGGCTTCATGTTCTCGGCGGGCGCGCCCAGCGCGTCCCCGACGGCGAGGCCGAGCAGCGCGCCGCGCGCCCGTCCCCTCAGGCCGGCGGCGTCCCCGGGCGCCGGGGCCGGGGGAATGCAGGCGGTGGAAGCCATACGTGCCTCTCCTCTCAGGGCACACCCCCCTGTTCCAGGGCGCGGAACCCCTTTGCGGATCTGTCCCACCGGAGCGGTTCCGCAGAGCCTCACGGGACGCAGCATCACCCGTCCGACATGTGTGCAGAGTTCGGCACGGATGAGCGCTTGAAGGCAAAAGCGCAGGTTAGCCCAGCCTTTCCTTGCTGGCGGGCGGGCAATTTCCGACGTACTTTCGGTGTTGTCGAAAAGTGGAAGCAGTCCAATCAAGCACCAGGGGGGCCGGGTATGGCCATCATCGAGACCGAGGCGACGCTGCACGAGGCGCACCGGGACAACCACACCCACCGCGATGTGAACGGTGGCTGGCTGCGCCCAGCCGTCTTCGGCGCGATGGACGGGCTGGTGTCCAACCTGGCCCTCATGACCGGTGTCGCCGGCGGATCCGTCAGCCAGCAGACCATCATCATCACCGGGCTCGCGGGCCTGGCCGCGGGAGCCTTCTCGATGGCCGCAGGCGAGTACACCTCCGTCGCCTCGCAGCGCGAACTCGTCGAGGCCGAACTCGATGTCGAGCGGCGGGAGTTGAGGAAGCATCCGGAGGACGAGAAGGAGGAGCTGGCGGCGCTCTACGAAGCGCGCGGCGTGGAGCCGGCGCTCGCCCGCCAGGTCGCCGAGCAGCTCTCCCGCGACCCCGAGCAGGCCCTGGAGATACACGCACGCGAGGAGCTCGGCATCGACCCGGGCGACCTGCCCTCCCCGACGGTCGCCGCCGTCTCCAGCTTCGGTTCGTTCGCGCTCGGCGCCCTCCTGCCCGTCCTGCCGTTTCTGCTCGGCGCCCATACCCTGTGGCCCGCCGTGCTGCTCGCCCTCCTCGGGCTCTTCGCGTGCGGGGCGGTCGTGGCCAAGGTGACGGCGCGCACCTGGTGGTACAGCGGGCTGCGCCAGCTCGCCCTGGGTGGTGCCGCGGCGGGTGTGACGTACGTCCTGGGCAGCCTGTTCGGTACCGCCGTAGGATGACGAGGAGGCTACTTATGCGAGGGACCGCATAAGTAGTCGTTACTCGGCGGTTTCGATTGCTTAACCACCGGGCATGAGCCGTAAGCGCCGCGGGCAATGACGCCTGCTCCGCACCATCGCGGTGGGCGACGCTGCCTGCCGTACTCTGGGATGACGGACACCGATCTGTCCGCTTCTGTCCCTTCGATTCCATCGCCGTGGGTGGAACCCCGCCACGCTCCGGCGATGTCCGCATGTTGAAACGGACTATCCGGTTCCCGAGAACCGCTTCATCATGTAACCTGCACGAAATTTTGCACCCCACGCAGAGGGCCAACGTCGTCCCTCGGCAGCTGCATATGCCACATGACGACGACGGGAGAGCCGATGCGTACGCCGCGCCAGCCGTCCCAGCACTCTGCGAATGGCCGGAACTGGTCGTTCATGGATGCTCGCCCTGCTGCGCAGGGTATGTACGACCCCCGCAACGAGCACGACGCCTGTGGCGTCGGCTTCGTGGCCACCCTCACCGGCGAGGCGAGCCATGCGCTGGTCGAGCATGGGCTCATGGTTCTCTGCAACCTGGAGCACCGCGGTGCCACCGGCGCCGACCCCAACGTGGGTGACGGCGCGGGCATCCTCACCCAGGTTCCCGACGCGTTCCTGCGCGAGGCGGCCGGATTCGAACTGCCCGAGCTGGGCGCGTACGCCGTCGGCATCGCCTTCCTGCCCGAGGACGGCACCGCCGAGACCGTCGCGCAGATCGAGACGATCGCCGAGGCGGAGGGCCTCGACGTGCTCGGCTGGCGCGACGTCCCGGTCGCTCCCGACCTGCTGGGCGACGCCGCCCGCGCCACGATGCCTGTCTTCCGCCAGATCTTCGTGACCGACGGCGCGAGCAAGGGCATCGACCTCGACCGCAAGGCCTTCGCGCTGCGCAAGCGCGCCGAGCGCGAGGCCGGCGTGTACTTCCCGTCGCTGTCCGCGCGCACAATCGTCTACAAGGGCATGCTGACCACCGGCCAGCTGGAGCCCTTCTTCCCGGACCTGTCCGACCGTCGTTTCGCGTCGGCCATCGCCCTGGTCCACTCGCGCTTCTCCACGAACACCTTCCCGAGCTGGCCGCTCGCCCACCCGTACCGCTTCGTCGCGCACAACGGCGAGATCAACACGGTCAAGGGCAACCGCAACTGGATGCGTGCCCGCGAGTCGCAGCTGGCCTCCGACCTGTTCGGATCCCAGGAGAACCTGGAGCGGCTCTTCCCGATCTGTACGCCGGACGCCTCCGACTCCGCCTCCTTCGACGAGGTGCTCGAACTCCTGCACCTGGGCGGCCGTTCGCTGCCGCACTCCGTGCTGATGATGATCCCGGAGGCGTGGGAGAACAACGACGCCATGGATCCGGAGCGGCGTGCCTTCTACCAGTACCACTCCACGATGATGGAGCCCTGGGACGGCCCGGCCTGTGTCACGTTCACCGACGGCATCCAGGTCGGTGCCGTGCTCGACCGCAACGGCCTGCGTCCCGGCCGCTACTGGGTCACCGATGACGGCCTCGTCGTCCTTGCCTCCGAGGTCGGCGTCATGGACATCGACCCCTCCAAGGTGGTCCGCAAGGGCCGCCTCCAGCCCGGCAAGATGTTCCTCGTCGACACCGCCGAGCACCGCATCATCGAGGACGACGAGATCAAGGCGACCCTCACCGCCGAGCAGCCCTACGCCGAGTGGCTGGAGGCCGGCGAGATCGAGCTGGGCGACCTGCCCGAGCGCGAGCACATCGTCCACACCCACGCCTCGGTCACCCGCCGCCAGCAGACCTTCGGGTATACCGAGGAGGAGCTGCGCGTCATCCTCGCGCCGATGGCCAAGGCCGGCGCCGAGCCGATCGGGTCGATGGGCACCGACTCGCCGATCGCCGCGCTGAGCGAGCGCCCGCGCCTGCTCTTCGACTACTTCACCCAGCTGTTCGCGCAGGTGACCAACCCCCCGCTGGACGCGATCCGCGAGGAACTGGTCACCTCCCTGCGCTCGTCGCTGGGCCCCGAGGGCAACATCCTCGAGCCGACGGCCGCCGCCTGCCGCAGCGTCACGCTGCCCTTCCCAGTCATCGACAACGACGAGCTGGCCAAGCTCATCCACATCAACGCCGACGGCGACATGCCCGGTATGAAGGCCGCGACGCTGTCCGGTCTGTACCGGGTGAGCGGTGGCGGTGACGCCCTCGCCGCGCGCATCGAGGAGATCTGCGCCGAGGCCGACTCCGCGATCGAGAACGGCGCCCGCCTGATCGTCCTGTCGGACCGCCACTCGGACGCCGAGCACGCGCCGATCCCGTCGCTGCTGCTCACCGCGGCCGTTCACCACCACCTCATCCGCACCAAGCAGCGCACCCAGGTGGGCCTGCTGGTCGAGGCCGGCGACGTCCGCGAGGTCCACCACGTCGCCCTGCTCATCGGCTTCGGCGCCGCGGCCGTGAACCCGTACCTGGCGATGGAGTCCGTCGAGGACCTCGTCCGCGCAGGGACGTTCCTGTCCGGCATCGAGCCCGAGAAGGCCATCCGCAACCTGATCTACGCGCTCGGCAAGGGCGTCCTGAAGGTCATGTCCAAGATGGGCATCTCGACCGTCGCCTCCTACCGCGGCGCCCAGGTCTTCGAGGCCGTCGGTCTCGACGACGCCTTCGTCGAGAAGTACTTCAACGGCACGGCCACCAAGATCGGCGGCGTCGGCATCGACGTCATCGCCAAGGAGGTCGCCGCCCGTCACGCCAAGGCCTACCCGGCCTCCGGCATCGCTCCCGCGCACCGCGCGCTGGAGATCGGCGGCGAGTACCAGTGGCGCCGCGAGGGCGAGCCGCACCTGTTCGACCCGGAGACGGTCTTCCGCCTCCAGCACTCGACCCGCACCAAGCGCTACGACATCTTCAAGAAGTACACCGACCGTGTGAACGAGCAGTCCGAGCGCCTGATGACGCTGCGCGGCCTGTTCGGCTTCAAGAGCGACCGTCAGCCGATCTCCATCGACGAGGTCGAGCCGGTCTCCGAGATCGTCAAGCGCTTCTCCACGGGCGCCATGTCGTACGGCTCCATCTCCAAGGAGGCGCACGAGACGCTCGCCATCGCCATGAACCAGCTGGGCGGCAAGTCCAACACCGGTGAGGGCGGCGAGGACCCGGAGCGCCTGTACGACCCGGCGCGCCGCTCGGCGATCAAGCAGGTGGCCTCCGGCCGCTTCGGCGTGACCTCCGAGTACCTGGTCAACGCGGACGACATCCAGATCAAGATGGCCCAGGGCGCCAAGCCCGGCGAGGGCGGCCAGCTGCCCGGCCACAAGGTCTACCCGTGGGTGGCCAAGACCCGTCACTCGACGCCGGGTGTCGGCCTGATCTCCCCGCCGCCGCACCACGACATCTACTCCATCGAGGACCTGGCCCAGCTGATCCACGACCTGAAGAACGCGAACCCGCAGGCGCGGATTCACGTGAAGCTGGTCTCGGAGGTCGGCGTCGGCACGGTCGCCGCGGGTGTGTCCAAGGCGCACGCGGACGTCGTCCTCATCTCCGGTCACGACGGCGGTACGGGTGCCTCCCCGCTGACGTCGCTCAAGCACGCCGGCGGTCCCTGGGAGCTCGGCCTCGCCGAGACCCAGCAGACCCTGCTGCTCAACGGCCTGCGCGACCGCATCGTCGTCCAGACCGACGGCCAGCTGAAGACCGGCCGTGACGTCGTCATCGCCGCGCTGCTCGGCGCCGAGGAGTTCGGTTTCGCGACCGCGCCGCTCGTCGTCTCCGGCTGCGTCATGATGCGCGTCTGCCACCTGGACACCTGCCCGGTCGGCGTGGCCACCCAGAACCCGGTGCTGCGCGAGCGTTTCTCCGGCAAGGCCGAGTACGTGGTGAACTTCTTCCAGTTCATCGCCGAGGAGGTCCGCGAGATCCTGGCCGAGCTGGGCTTCCGCTCCATCGAGGAGGCCGTCGGCCACGCGGAGGCGCTCGATGTCACCCGTGCCGTCGACCACTGGAAGGCGCAGGGCCTGGACCTGGAGCCGCTGTTCCACGTGCCCGAGCTGGCCGAGGGCGCGGTGCGCCACCAGATCGTCGCGCAGGACCACGGCCTGGAGAAGGCGCTGGACAACGAGCTGATCAAGCTCGCCGCCGACGCCCTGGCCGCGAACTCCGCCACCGACGCCCAGCCGGTGCGTGCCCAGGTCGGGATCCGCAACATCAACCGCACGGTCGGCACCATGCTCGGCCACGAGGTGACGAAGAAGTTCGGCGGCGCGGGTCTGCCCGAGGACACGATCGACATCACCTTCACGGGCTCCGCGGGCCAGTCCTTCGGCGCCTTCCTGCCGCGCGGTGTCACGCTGCGCCTGGAGGGCGACGCCAACGACTACGTCGGCAAGGGCCTGTCCGGTGGCCGCGTCATCGTCCGCCCGGACCGGGGCGCCGACCACCTCGCCGAGTACTCGACGATCGCGGGCAACACCATCGCGTACGGCGCGACCGGCGGCGAGCTGTTCCTGCGCGGTCGTACGGGCGAGCGGTTCTGCGTCCGCAACTCCGGCGCGCTCGTGGTGTCGGAGGGCGTGGGCGACCACGGCTGCGAGTACATGACCGGTGGTCACGCGGTCGTGCTCGGCGAGACGGGCCGCAACTTCGCGGCCGGCATGTCGGGCGGTATCGCTTACGTCATCGACCTGAACCGCGACAACGTCAACGCGGGCAACCTCGGTGCCGTCGAGGCCCTGGACGACGCGGACAAGCAGTGGCTGCACGACGTGGTGCGCCGCCACGCCGAGGAGACCGGCTCCACGGTCGCCGAGAAGCTCCTTGCCGAGTGGTCCGTCGCGGTGGACCGCTTCAGCAAGATCATCCCCAGCACCTACAAGGCAGTGCTCGCCGCCAAGGACGCCGCCGAGCGAGCCGGTCTCTCCGAGACCGAGATCACCGAGAAGATGATGGAGGCGGCGACCAATGGCTGATCCCAAGGGCTTCCTGACGCACGGCCGCGAGGTCGCCAAGTCCCGCCCGGTGGGCGAGCGTGTCAAGGACTGGAACGAGGTCTACGTTCCCGGCTCGCTGCTGCCGATCATCAGCAAGCAGGCCGGCCGGTGCATGGACTGCGGCATCCCGTTCTGTCACAACGGTTGTCCGCTGGGGAACCTGATCCCCGAGTGGAACGACTACGCCTACCGTGAGGACTGGACCGAGGCGTCCGAGCGCCTGCACGCCACGAACAACTTCCCGGAGTTCACGGGCCGTCTGTGCCCCGCTCCGTGCGAGTCGGCGTGTGTGCTCGGCATCAACCAGCCGCCGGTCACCATCAAGAACGTCGAGGTCTCGATCATCGACAAGGCGTGGGACAGCGGTGACGTGAAGCCGCAGGCCCCCGAGCGCCTGTCGGGCAAGACGGTCGCGGTCATCGGCTCGGGCCCGGCGGGTCTGGCCGCCGCCCAGCAGCTCACGCGGGCGGGCCACACCGTCGCGGTGTACGAGCGCGCGGACCGCGTCGGCGGTCTGCTCCGCTACGGCATCCCCGAGTTCAAGATGGAGAAGCGGCACATCAACCGCCGTATCGAGCAGATGCGCGCGGAGGGCACCCGCTTCCGTACCGGCATCGAGATCGGCCGCGACCTCAAGGCGACGGACCTGCGCAAGCGGTACGACGCCGTGGTCATCGCCGCCGGCGCCACCACCGCCCGCGACCTGCCGGTCCCCGGCCGCGAGCTCAAGGGCGTCTACCAGGCGATGGAGTACCTGCCGCTGGCCAACAAGGTCCAGGAGGGCGACTACGTCACCACGCCGATCTCGGCCGAGGGCAAGCACGTCGTCGTGATCGGCGGCGGTGACACGGGCGCGGACTGCGTGGGCACGGCCCACCGCCAGGGCGCGGCCTCCGTCACGCAGCTGGAGATCATGCCCCGCCCGGGCGAGGACCGGAACCCGGTCTCCCAGCCGTGGCCGACCTTCCCGATGCTGTACAAGGTCACCTCGGCCCACGAAGAGGGCGGCGAGCGGGTCTACTCCGTCTCGACGACCCACTTCGAGGGCGACGAGGACGGCAACGTGCAGTGGCTGCACCTGATCGAGGTCGAGTTCGTGGACGGCAAGCTGACCCAGAAGCCGGGCACGGAGCGGAAGATCCCGGCCCAGCTGGTGACGCTGGCCATGGGCTTCACGGGCACGGACCGCGAGAACGGCCTGGTCGAGCAGTTCGGCCTGGAGCTGGACGAGCGCGGCAACATCGCCCGCGACGCCTCCTTCCAGACCAATGTGCCGGGCGTCTTCGTGGCCGGTGACGCCGGTCGCGGCCAGTCGCTGATCGTGTGGGCGATCGCCGAGGGCCGCTCCGCGGCGCGCGGTGTCGACCGCTTCCTCACGGGTGCCAGCGACCTGCCGGCCCCGATCCGCCCGACGGACCGCGCACTGATGGTCTGAGGCACCCACGTGTGACCTGAAGGGTCACTCATAGACGTCCCGTACAAAGGCGTACGGAACACAGACGGCGCCTGCCCGCCAGTCCCCGACCGGACGATGGGCAGGCGCCGCCGCATGTCAGCGGCCCGAACTCGCCTCCAGGCCCTCGAACTTCACCGCCGCGTCCTCCGTGTACGCGCCCACCTTGCCCCTCGGACAGGGGCGTTCGGCATCGGTGAAGGTCACCAGCGGCTTTCCCTCCGCGAAGACCGTGAGAACGGGACCGCGCTGCTCCACCCGCACCGTGTACCAGTCGCCCACCGGGTACTTCTCGCGTCCGGTCGCGAGGAAGCGCTGGCCGCCCGGATAGGCGGGGTCCCGCTTGCCCAGCTCCCAGCCGTTCGGCTTGAGGGTGATGTAGTAGAAGTGCTCGGGGTCGGTGTACGCCCAGACCAGCCACGGCACTTCCCAGGGATTGGGGTCCGGCTCGCGCAACTGCGTCACGGTCCGCATCCGCGCTTCGTAGCGCACGTCCGTGTACGAGACGGTGCTCACCACCAGTCCCGCGTGCGTGGTGCCGGGGTCCTCGGCGGCCCGGGGGGACAAGGACAGGGAGCCGTCGTCGCCCACGTTGGTGCCGTGACCGTTGAACACCGAGAACCAACGGCCGTGCGTGGAACCGTCGATCCAGGGCGCGGGCGGTGACGCGTCGTCGCCCTGGCACTGGCTCAGCGTGGCCATGAGGATCGCGGTCAGCACGAGCGCCACTGCCAGGGCGGTCAGGAGCCGGCCCCTGCGCCCCGGCGGAATCCGGGGGATCCGCCCACGAGGGCGCAGGAGTGACGAGGTCATGCCGTCGAGTATGGCCCCGTCGCGGTGACGCCGACCGGCACTTCGGCGGCGAAGTCCTCGGCCAGTTGGGTGAGCACGCGCTCGGCCGCCCGCCCGTCGCCGAACGGGTTGCCCGCGTCGGCCATGCGCCGGTACTCCGCCGGATCGTCGAGCAGCCGCTCGGCGCAGCTCACGATGGCCTCCGGGTCCGTGCCGATCAGCCGGGCCGCGCCCACCTCGACCGCCTCGGGGCGTTCGGTGGTCGTCCGCAGCACCAGCGCGGGCTTGCTCAGGCTCGGGGCCTCCTCCTGGATGCCGCCGGAGTCGGTGAGGACGAGGTCGCACTCGGCCAGCGTGGCCGCGAAGTCCAGGTAGTCGAGCGGTTCGACGATCGAAATGCCTTCGTGGCCGCCGAGTTCGGGCAGCAGCACGTCCCGTACGGCGGGGCTCTTGTGCAGCGGCAGCACGATCTCCACGTCCCCGCGCTGGACCAGCCGGCGCAGTGCCCGGCCCATGCCCCGCATCCGCTCGCCCTGGTTCTCCCTGCGGTGCAGGGTCACCAGGATCCGCTTGGCGCCGGTGCGGAACGCGGAGGTGCCGGTGCCGTCGGCCAGTACCCACAGCAGGTTGTCGATGACCGTGTTGCCGGTGGTGAAGACCTGCTCGGCGGGGACGCCCTCGTCGGTCAGATGCCGGGCCGCGCGTGGCGTCGGGGCGAAGTGCCAGCGGGCGATGCGCCCGATCAGGTTGCGGTTGAGTTCCTCGGGGAAGGGGTTGTCGATGACGCCGGTGCGCAGTCCGGCCTCGACGTGGGCGACGGGGATCTTCTCGTAGAAGGCGGCCAGGGCGCCGGCCAGCGCGGTCGTGGTGTCCCCCTGCACCACGACCAGGTCCGGCCGCTGGTCCCGCATGACCTCGCCGAGTTCCCCGACCAGACGGGCGGTCAGTTCGGACAGCTGCTGGCGGCTGCGCATCACGTCGAGCGCGATGCGTACGTCGACGCACAGCAGGCCGAGCATCTGGTGGAGCATCTCGCGGTGCTGGCCCGTGGTGACGACGATCGGCTCGAACTGCGTGTCGGTGGCCATCGCCCGCGCCACCGGCGCCAGTTTGATCGCTTCCGGCCGGGTCCCGAGCACCAGCATGGCGCGTACGGGCATGGCTGACGGGTGTGTGGACATGGGTCCCCCCTGGGCGCACGCGGTCGCGAAACCGCGTGACGGTGTGTGAAGTGCTGAGAGATGAGAGAGGTGCGGGCGTGCCGAGAGATGAGAGATGAGAGATGAGAGAGGTGCGGGCGTGCCGAGAGATGAGAGATGAGAGAGGTCCGGGCGTGCCGAGAGATGAGAGAAGTGCGGACGTGCCGAGAGATGAGAGAGGCGCGGACGGCCGATGAGAGATGCGCGAGCGCACGGAAAGGTGAGCGCCGAGAGGTGAGGCGTCCGGCCGGGCTCAGGGACCGAGCGTGGCGGAACCGCCTCAGGTGCGCGCGGTCTTCAGCCAGGTCTGCTTGCCGGTGAGCATCCGCCAGAACCCCCACCAGCCGGCGGCGAACCAGATGTAGCCGTAGAAGACGAAGACGTGGGCGAGCAGCACCGAGCGCACCAGCCCCAGGTCCCGCTCACGCTTGGCGTACACGAAGCCGTATGTGTAGGCGGCCGTGAACGAGAGCAGATACGGGCCGAGCAGCCACATGGGTGACACGAGCGGGTGTCCCACCTGGACGGAGGCCACGGTGGTGGCGCCCAGGGCGACGAGGAAGGACAGCGGCAGCAGCGAGGTGAGCAGGATCAGCACCGGGCTGGACAGGTGGTACAGGAGGTCGAGCGCCGCTCGGGTCGGCACGTCCCGCAGGATGAGCGGAACGAGGCCGGAGGACTGCAGATGGCCCTGGAACCAGCGGGATCGCTGGCGGATCAGCCGCCGCAGGCTGAGTACGGCCTGCTGGGAGACAGCCGCCGTGGTGCAGTGCTGGTTGGTCCAGCCCTTGGCGAGCAGCCGGACGCCGAGATCGAGGTCCTCGGTGAGGCTGTCGCTCCACGGGCCGGCGCCGTCCGCGGTGCTGAGCGTGTTGAGCGCCGACAGCCGCATGAACTGCCCGTTGCCGCCCATGCCCACGCTGCCGATGAAGCGGCGTGCGCTCTGGAACACGTCGCCGTAGACGACGAACTCCATGTCCTGCATACGGGCGAGGAGCCCCTGGTGCCGGTTGTACATACGGACGCAGACCTGAACCGCGCCCGTACGCGGGTCGTCGAAGTAGGGATCCACGGACTGCACTACGTGCGGGTCGAGGCGGCCGTCCGCATCGACCACACAGAGGATCACATCGGCGGGATCGTGACCGGCGAGCAGACCGGACTCCCTCAAGTGCCGCACCCCGTCGTTGAGCGCGGCGCCCTTGCCGCGGCGTGCGTTCGGCAGGGTGCGCCGGTACAGTCGGACCCGGTCGGGGTCCGCCGCCAGCGCGATCTCACCGGTGCGGTCGTCCGAAGCGTCGTCGATCACCAGAGCCATGAAATTCCCGGCGGGCAACGCGGTAATGCGGGCCAGACTTTCGGAAAGAACTCTCTCCTCGTTCAGGCATGCCAGCAGGAAAACGAAAAAGCGTTCTCGTCGATCGGTCCCGGACCGCCGAATTCTGCGGCGTGAGAGCAGAAACAAACTCGTGTTGTAACAACCGGCCATGGCGATCAGAGTGATACTCGACCACAGGAGCAGTTCAATGATCAAGACTGCTCCCGGGGTGAATCCGCACCCTGTGCGCCTGCCGACGCAGCCGTATCCGGGCCAGCAGAATCACGCAGGCCGTCAGGCAGTAGAGCAGAAAACCGGCCCCGGCCGTTGCCTGTAGGGCTTTGGCCAAAGATAGGCCGGGTATGACTTCCGGTGCCGCCATCGCCCCTGCCAAGGGCAGCAATGTCCCCAGAGCGGGTCTTCCGTACATGGTCCCCCCATGTTTGTTTCAGTGCGCGTCCCCGTCGCGCGAAGGTGAACGTATCAGACGTTGAGGGTTACTCAGAAGGCTATTCAGAAAATGGACATGTCCGATGTCCCGATGGTGTCTCATGGGCCCCGCGGAATTCACCGATCGGCCATTGACGCCCGTTCGTGACGGCAGAAGAATCGGTGGCTTCTCATCAGCAAAAGCCTTTGCCAAGGATTGGTAAAGTGGGGGGTAAGACCGTGAGGCAAATGATCCGTCCTCGGAGACGAGGAACCTCAAGATTCTCCATCGTCCTGCTGCTTGTCGCAGCCCTGTTGAGCGGCACTTTCCTGGCCGCGAGTGCCCAGGCCGGCGGGGGGCGCCGGCACACCGGTGAGGCCGGTGGCACCACGTCCGGACTGAGCCGCGTCGATCTGAAGGGCTGGGCGAAGGCCCAGCTCACAGCCGACCTGGCGCGCCACGACCGGCAGCGCGAGAACACCTCGAAGACGACCCTGGCGAGCGCGGCCTCCTTCTCGTCCACCTCCGCGTCGGCCGTGGACCGCCAGGCGACGCTCCTGTCGTCGCCCGCCGACGACACCGCCGCGGCCGACCCCACCACCCTCGTGCTCTACGACACGGCGGGCCCCTACGGGCAGTTGGGTGAGCTGTACGCGATGGCCACGGCCAACCTGGCGGGCCACTTCGGCACCGTCACGGCCAAGCCGGTCCAGCAGTACACCGCCGGGATGATCGACTCGTACACGGCCGTGATCTACATCGGCTCGACCTACTACGGCGGCAGCATCCCGGACGCCATCCCGGCCGCCTTCTACCAGGACGCGGCGACCACCACCAAGCCCGTGCTCTGGATGGGCGCCAACATCTGGGGCCTGGCGAACGACGTGGGCGTAACCCGGTTCGCGCAGAAGTACGGCTGGGACCCGACGACGTCGTACTACGAGGACGGCGGCTCGGTCGGCACGGTGACGCAGGTGACGTACAAGAACCAGGCACTCACCCGGACGATCCCGGCCGGACAGGACGGAGGCGTGCTGCGCCCCACCATCCTGACGGGGTCCGGATACCCGGCGGTCATCCGGCTCGCGGAGGGACTGGACACCTCCAACGGGCACACCTTCGGGTGGGCGATCCGCTCGGCCAACCTCACCTATATGGGTGAAATCCCGTTCGCGTACGTCTCCGAGAGCGACCGCGTCATCGTCCTGGAAGACCTCCTCTTCGACGCCCTCGCGCCGGCCACCACCGAACGGCACCGCGCGGTCGTCCGCCTGGAGGACATCAGTCCCGACTCGGATCCCGCCGAGCTGCGGTCCATGGCCGACTACCTGTACGCACAGAACATCCCCTACGGCATCAACGTGATCCCCGTCTACACGGACCCGAACGGCACCTACAACAACGGTGTCCCGGAGACGGTCACGCTCGCGCAGCGGCCACAGGTGGTCAGCGCGCTGAAGTACATGCTCGCGCGGGGGGCGGTCCTGATGGACCACGGCTACACGCACCAGTACGGCAATGTCGCCAACCCGTACAACGGTGTGACCGGTGACGACTTCGAGTTCTACCGGGCGCACGTCGACACGGCGAACAACGTCGTCCACGACGGCCCGGTCGCCGAGGACTCCACCCTCTGGGCACAGGGACGGGTGACCAGCGCCCTGGCCCTGTTCACGGCGGCGGGCCTGCCGAAGCCGGCGCTGTGGACCACCCCGCACTACGCGGGCTCGGCGGCCGACTACAAGGTCTTCAGCTCCAACTTCTCGGCCCGCCTGGAGCGTTCGCTCTACTTCGCGGGCACACTCACCGGGGCATCGTCCGACCCGAACCGGTTCATCGGCCAGTTCTTCCCGTACGTGGTGAAGGACGTGTACGGGACCAAGGTGCTGCCCGAGAACATCGGCAACTACGAACCGGAGGCCTACAACAACCATCCGGCGCGGCTGCCGGCCGACCTCATCGCCTCGGCCAAGGCCAACCTCGCCGTCCGGGACGGGTTCGCCGGCTTCTTCTACCACCCGTACTACGCGCTCCAGCCGTTGAAGGACACCATCGACGGCATCAAGGCGCTCGGCTACACCTTCGTCAGCCCGGCAGCCCTGTGAGGGCACCGGTGACGAGGAGGAGGACCGCCGCCGCCCTGGCCGCGGTCCTCCTCACCGTGAGCGGCTGCACCTCCGTCGGCCCCGGACGCGGGCACGGCGGCGGCACCCCCGGCCCACGGCCCGACGACTCCACCTCGACCTCGACGATGCGCGGTATCACGCTGCCCTCCTGGAACCGCACCGACTACGACAGCCCGGCGGCGGACGGGTACCTGCGGGACATCAGGGCGACCGGCGCGCGCTGGGTCACCTTCACCCCGACCTGGTACCAGAACCGCCCGACCGACCCGGCCATGCACACCACGGAGGAGACCGCGAGCGACGGCAGTCTGCGACGGATCGTGGACCGCGCCCACGCGCTCGGCCTCAAAGTGATGATCAAGCCGCATGTGGACCTGCCCGGGGACGCCGACCGCGCCGAGATCGGACCCCGAGACCGGACGGCCTGGTTCGCCGCCTACCGCCGCTTCATCACCCACTACGCGGACCTCGCCGCGGACACGCGAACCGAGCAGTTCGCGGTCGGCACCGAACTCGCCGGTGTCTCCGGCGACCTGGCCGCCTGGACGAAGGTCATCAGCGCCGTCCGTGACCACTACGACGGGCCCCTGACCTACGCCGCCAACTACGACGAATACGAGAGGATCCCCTTCTGGAAAGAGCTCGACCTCATCGGCATCGACGCCTACTGGCCGCTGTCCACGAAACCCACGGACGACACCGAACGGCTGCGCCGCGCCTGGGAGCCGATCGGCAAGCGGCTCGCCGCGTACGCGCAGCGGCAGAACCGGCGGATCCTGTTCACCGAGGCGGGTTACGTCAGCCAGCGCGGCGCGACCACCGCCCCGTACGCCTGGACCATCAGCAACCGCACCGGAGACGCCGAACAGGCCGCCGCCTACCGGGCATTGCTGGACTCCTTCGAGGGCAAGCGGTGGTGGGCCGGAGTGTGCTGGTGGATGTGGGACGACTGGCCGGACAGCGGGGAGACACCGGCGCGCCTCGCGTACTCCCCGCACGGCAAGCCTGCGGAGAAGGTACTGCGCGACCGATGGGCCACCTGACGCGCCGCTCTAGGCCGTCAGCTCTGTGACCTTCCCGATCGTCAGGACCACCAGCAGCACCAGCAGCCCCGCGCACGCGGCCGCCTGGATCAGGCCGCGGCGCGGGCCCCGGGGGACGTACGCGAACGCCAGCGTCACCACCCCGCCCGCCAGCAGACCGCCGAGGTGCCCCTGCCAGGAGGTGAGGCCGGCGGAGATCAGCAGCCACACCAGCAAACCCGCCATGAAACGGTTGACGGTGCTCATGTCGGCGCCGAGACGGCGGGCCATGACGTAGTACGCGGCGCCCAGCCCGAAGATCGCCCCGGACGCGCCGACCGTCTCGGCGTGCGGGGCGGCGATCAGCAGGACGAGCACCGAGCCGCCGAGGGCCGAGAGCAGGTAGAGCGCGAGGTAGCGGATGCGGCCCAGCTGTGCCTCGACCACCCGGCCGATGTTCCACAGCGACACCATGTTCATGATGATGTGCAGGATCCCGAACGTCCCCTGGGTGGGCGGCAGGTGCAGGAACGTGCCGGTCAGCAGCCGCTCCCACTCTCCGTTCACGAGACCCTCGGCATGCAGTTCCGAGGGGTACGGGTACTGCCACAGGTAGTACTCGCCGTCCGGGCCCACGAGACGGGCCCCCAGCATCGCGAACCGGTCCACGATCGCCGGACGCACCAACTCGCCGAGGTAGGCCAGGACATTCAGGCCGATCAGGACGTACGTCACCATGGGCGCCGTCGTGATCCGGCCGCCGAACGCCGTGCGCGCCTGGCGGATCGAGCGAGCCCCCTCTTTGACGCACTCCACGCACTGGTGGCCGACGGCCGCCTCGCGCATGCAGTCGGGACAGATGAAGCGGTCGCAGCGGGTGCAGCGGACGTGGGACTCCACCTTCGGGTGGCGGTAGCAGGTGGTGACGGCGGACTTGGGCTCCACGGCCGGCTCCTCGACGGGGGTGGACAGACAGATGGTGAGCCGGTGGGGACGGCGGCGAACAAAGTAGCGAACGCCTGAGGCAGGAGGAAACCGTGGGGCTGCCGTGGCGTAGCCTCGGCCTTTCCGTACCGGACCGAAGGGAGCCCGTATGGCCGGGATCAGTCCGACCGAGGTGGAGAAGAAGGCGCCTGCGCTGGTCAGCCTGTACAAGACCGCCGGGGTCTCCCTGCGCAAGCACGGTCTCGACGGGCTGCGTGCCGCCGTCTATCTCGTGGTCGACTACTCCGGATCGATGAAGCCCTACTACAAGGACGGCAGTGTGCAGGCGCTCGCCGACCGGGTGCTCGGGCTGTCCGCGCACCTCGACGACGACGGCAGTGTGCCGGTCGTCTTCTTCTCCACGGACGTCGACGCTGTCACCGACATCTCCCTCGCCGACCACCGAGGACGGATCGACCGGATCGTGGCCGGGCTCGGGCACATGGGCAAGACCAGCTATCACCTGGCGATGGACGCCGTCATCGACCACTACGTCGACAGCGGCTCCACGGCCCCCGCCCTTGTCGTCTTCCAGACCGACGGCGGCCCCATCAACAAGCTCGCCGCGGAACGGTACCTGTGCAATGCGGCGAAGCTGCCGATGTTCTGGCAGTTCATAGGGTTCGGGGATCCCGGCAGCAAGCAGTTCGAGTTCCTGCGGAAGCTCGACGAGCTCGCGGTACCGGGCAAGCGCGTCGTCGACAACGCGGGGTTCTTCCATGCCGGTTCGGATCCGCGGAAGGTGTCCGACGACGAGCTGTACGACCGTCTGGTGGCCGAGTTCCCGCAATGGCTGAGGGCGGCCCGGGCGCAGGGGATCGTGCCGTGAGCTGTCCTCAGTGACCGGGGTGGGCGCCGCCCAGGACGGTGTCCCGGCACTCCGGCGGTGTACCCCACGCCGTGCGCAGCGCACGGGCCTTCGTCAGCCAGAGGGAGAGGTCGTACTCGGCGGTGTAGCCGATCGCGCCGTGCAGCTGGAGCGCCGTACGGGCCGTCGCGTACGCCGCCTCGCAGGCTGCGACCTTGGCCGCGGCGACGTCCGCAGAGGTCATCGACAGGGCGGCCCCGAACAGCAGCGGCCGCGCGAACTCCAAGGCGATCTTCGCGTCGGCCAATTGGTGCTTGACCGCCTGGAACGAGCCTATGGGCACGCCGAACTGGACCCGCTGCCCGACGTATTCCACGGTCCTGTCGAGCAGGGCGAGACCGACGCCGAGGGCTTGGGCGGCGGTCACCAGGCGGGCCCGGTCGAGGGCGTCCGGGGGGACGCGGGGGATGAGGAGTTCGCCGCCGGGGAGCGGGGTGGCGAGCCGGCGGGCGGGATCCAGGGACTGCTTCACCTCCGGCCGGCATCCGGGTGACAGCCACACCTCATGGCCCCTGAGGGCGAGGACGACGTCCGCCGCGTCCCCGTCCAGTGCGTACGGTGCGCCCACCGTGGCCACCGACTTGCCGGAAGCCAGCTGTGGCAGGAGCCGCTCGGCGTGCTCCGGCGCCCCGGAGAGAAGGGCCGCCGCGAGCACCGTCTCCACCACCGGGCCCGGCACCGCGTGCCGCCCCAGCTCCACGAAGGCCAGGGCGAGTTCCACGGGAAGCGGGCCCACCCCCTCGTACGCCTCCGGGACCGCCAGCGCGAAGACGCCCGCCTCCGCGAGCCGGGACCACAGCGCCCGCCCGGCCGTGTGATCGCCGGCACCCCAGGACCGTACGACCGAGGGCGTGTCGGCGGCGGTGAGCAGGGCGTCCAACGAGCGGGCGAACGCACGCTGTTCGTCGGTCGGCAGGAAACGCATCAGCGGCGGCCCTTCGGCAGGCCGAGCAGGCGCTCGGCGATGATGTCGCGCTGGATCTCGTTGGTGCCCGCGTAGATGGGGCCCGCGAGGGAGAAGACATAGCCCTCGGCCCAGTCGGTGTCCGCCGACTCGCCCTCCGCGCCGAGCAGGTCGAGCGCCGTCTCGTGCAGCGCTATGTCGTACTCGGACCAGAAGACCTTGTTCAGGCTGGACTCCGGGCCCATCGGCTCGCCGTCCAGGACGCGGGAGGCGCCCGCGTAGGTGAAGAGCTGGTACGCCCGGGCGCCGATCACCGCGTCGGCCACCCGGTCCCGTGTCTGCGCCGGGCATCCGCGCTCCCGCCACAGCGTGGCCAGCCGGTCGGCGGCGGCCAGGAAGCGGCCGGGGGAGCGGAGGGTGAGCCCGCGCTCATTGCCCGCTGTCGCCATCGCGACCCGCCAGCCCTGGCCCGGCTCGCCGATCACGTCCTCGTCGGGGACGAACACGTCGTCGAGGAAGAGTTCCGCGAAGGCCGGCTTCCCGTCGAGCCGGCCGATCGGGCGGACCGTGACCCCTGGTGCGCGCAGGTCGAACATCAGATAGGTCAGCCCTTGGTGAGGTTTCGGCGTGTGCGGGTCGCTGCGGAACAGGCCGAACGCGCGGTCGGCGAAGGCCGCCCGCGACGACCAGGTCTTCTGCCCGCTCAACAGCCACCCGCCGTCGGCGCGCACGGCCCTGGCCCTCAGCGAGGCCAGGTCGGAGCCGGCCTCGGGCTCCGACCACGCCTGTGCCCAGATCACCTCTCCGCGTGCCATCGGCGGGAGCACGCGGGCGCGCTGCTCCTCGGTGCCGTGGGCGAACAGGGTCGGCGCCAGCAGATGGATGCCGTTCTGACTCACCCGGCCCGGCGCGCCCGCCGCGTAGTGCTCCTCCTCGAAGATCAGCCACCGCAGCAGGCCCGAGTCCCGACCGCCGTACTCCTGCGGCCAGGACACCACCGACCAGCGGTCCGCGGCGAGTTCGGCCTCCCACGCGCGGTGTGCCGCGAAGCCCTCCCCGGTCTCCAGGGAGGGCGGCGGGGTCGCGGGTACGTGCGCGTCGAGCCAGGCCCGGGCCTCGGTGCGGAAGGCCTCGTCGGCGGGGGAGTGGGTGAGGTCCACGGGCACCGTCCTTCCCTAACAAGTGTTTGGTAGGTTAGCGTGGGGCCATGACAGGCGTCGAGAGCCCGGCGTATGTACCCGGGCACGGGCTGCTGAAGGGGCGCACCGCCGTCATCACCGCGGCGGCCGGGGCGGGGATCGGGGGAGCGACCGCGCGCCGGCTCCTGGAGGAGGGCGCGCGCGTGCTGATCAGCGACGCGCACGCGCGACGGCTCAAGGAGTACGAGGCCGAACTGGGCCGCGAGTTCGCGGGCGCGGTGGCGTCCGCCCCGTGCGACGTCACCGACGAAAGCCAGGTGCGGGCCCTGTTCGCCACGGCCGTCCGGCTGCACGGCCGTCTCGACATCGTCGTCAACAACGCCGGTCTGGGCGGCACCGCCCCGCTGGTCGACATGACCGACGAGCAGTGGTCGAAGGTGCTCGACGTGACACTGAACGGCACGTTCCGCTGCACAAGGGCGGCCCTGCGCGCGATGAGGGAGACGGGCGGTGGCGTGATCGTCAACAACGCCTCCGTGATCGGCTGGCGCGCCCAGGCCGGACAGGCTCACTACGCCGCCGCGAAGGCGGGCGTCATGGCTCTGACCCGGTGCGCGGCGATCGAGGCGGCCGAGTACGGGGTGCGGGTCAACGCGGTCTCGCCGAGCCTCGCCCTGCATCCGCACCTGGTGAAGGTGACGACCCCCGAACTGCTGGAGGAGCTGACCGCCCGAGAGGCCTTCGGGCGGTACGCGGAGCCGTGGGAGGTGGCCAACGTGATCGTCTTCCTGGCGTCCGGCTACTCCTCGTACATGACCGGCGAGGTCGTCGCCGTCAGCAGTCAGCATGCCTGAGCGCTCCGCGGGAAGCGCCGCGATTGGCCATCGATCGTCTGCGGGCTCGTCGTGGCTGGTCGCTCCCCCAAGTTCTCGGCTTCGCTCGAACAGGGGGGACCCCCATCGCGGCGGAGCCGCATATTGAGACAGCCCCGCGCCCCTTCAGGGCGCTGCCGAACCGCAGCCGACTTCGCCAAGCCCGCTCAGAGCCCAGCGATGGGCGGGCGCCCCCGGGATCACAATGGATCTGTGCCGACCAAGAAGAAGCCTCAGGTGACCGCCGCGCCCGCCCGCCGCCGTGAACTCCTCGACACCGCCGCGGAGGTCTTCGCCGAGCAGGGCTACAACGCCACCACCGTACGCAAGATCGCGGACCACGCCGGGATGCTCGCGGGCAGCCTCTACTACCACTTCGACTCCAAGGAGTCGATGCTGGAGGAGATCCTGCGTACGTTCCTCGACGAGCTCTGGGACGGCTACGACACCGTCCTGGACGCCGAACTCGGCCCGCGGGAAACCCTGGAGGCGCTGGTCACCGAGTCCTTCCGGGAGATCGACCGGCACCGCGCGGCCGTTGCGATCTACCAGAAGGAGTCCAAACAGCTCGTGGCGCAGGACCGGTTCGCGTTCCTCGCCGCGTCGCAGCGCAAGTTCGAGAAGGCGTGGCTGTCCACGCTGGAGCGTGGGGTCGCCGCCGGCGTCTTCCGCTCCGACCTCGACGTCCGGCTCACCTACCGGTTCGTGCGCGACACGGTCTGGGTCGCCGCGTCCTGGTACCGGCCCGGCGGACAGCACAGCCCGGAGGAGATCGCCCGGCAGTACCTGTCGATGGTGCTCGACGGGATCGCCGTACGTGAGTAGCCGCATGTGAACTGCCGTCCTGAGTGAGGGAGCCGACCATGACCGAGGCCTATATCGTCGAAGCGGTCCGCACGCCCGTGGGGCGGCGGCGGGGCGGGCTGAGCGGGGTCCATCCGGCCGACCTGGGTGCGCATGTGCTGAAGACCCTGGTGGCCCGCTCCGGCGTGGACCCGGCCGCCGTGGAGGACGTCGTCTTCGGCTGCCTGGACGCGGTCGGGCCGCAGGCCGGCGACATCGCCCGCACCTGCTGGCTGGCGGCCGGACTGCCCGAGGAGGTGCCGGGCGTGACCGTCGACCGGCAGTGCGGCTCCTCCCAGCAGGCCGTGCACTTCGCGGCCCAGGCCGTGCTGTCCGGCACCCAGGACCTGGTGGTCGCGGGCGGTGTGCAGAACATGTCGCAGATCCCGATCGCCTTCGCCTCCCGCCAGGCCGCCGAGCCGCTGGGGCTCACCCAGGGGCCGTTCGCGGGCAGCGAGGGATGGCGGGCCCGCTACGGCGACCAGCCCGTCAACCAGTTCCACGGCGCCGAACTGATCGCCGCGAAGTGGGGCATCACCCGGCGCGACCAGGAGGAGTTCGCACTCCGCTCCCACCGGCGGGCACTGCGCGCGATCGACGAGGGCCGCTTCGACCGGGAGACCGTCGCCTACGGTCACGTCACCGTCGACGAGGGCCCCCGCCGGGACACCTCCCTGGAGAAGATGGCCGAGCTGAAGCCGGTCCTGGAGGGCGGCACCATCACCGCCGCCTGCTCCTCGCAGGTCTCCGACGGCGCGGCGGCCCTGCTGCTGGCCTCGGAGCGGGCGGTACGGGTACACGGGCTCACCCCGCGGGCCCGCGTCCACCACCTCTCGGCCCGCGGCGAGGACCCGATCCGTATGCTGTCGGCCCCGATCCCGGCGACCGCGCACGCCCTGAAGAAGACCGGCCTGACGATCGACGACATCGACCTAGTCGAGATCAACGAGGCCTTCGCCCCGGTCGTCCTCGCCTGGATCGAGGAGACCGGTGCCGACCCGGAGAAGGTCAACGTCAACGGTGGCGCCATCGCCCTCGGCCACCCGCTGGGCGCCACGGGCGCCAAGCTGATGACCACCCTGCTCCACGAACTGGAGCGCACCGGCGGCCGCTTCGGCCTCCAGACGATGTGCGAGGGCGGCGGTCAGGCCAATGTGACCATCATCGAACGGCTGTGAGCGATTCCAACGACTTCAGTGCTCCTTCCGCCTCCTTCATGATCCGGTCCACCAGCTCCGCGCACGACGGCAGGTCGTCGATCACCCCGGCGACCTGCCCGGACGCCATCACCCCGAGGTCCGTCCGCCCGTCCACCATCGCGGCCTTGAGCAGCATCGGCGTGTTCGCCGCGAGCAGGACCTGACTCCAGCTCAGCTCCTTGCCGTGCTTCAGGGCGAGGCCGTCGCGGACCATCGCGGGCCAGGTCAGGCCCGACAGCTTCCGGAAGCCCGAGGCCCGGCGCACCGCGTGCAGCAGCGCCCGCGCGCGGCCCGCGCGCTCCAGTGAGTCGACAAACGGGGTGCGCAGCATGCGGTGCGGCAGGCCGTCCACCGCTCTGGTGACCGTGACCTCCTTCACCGTCGCCGCCAGATAGCTGGCCTTGACCGCGTCCGGGACCGTGGAGTCGGAGGTCAGCAGGAACCGCGTGCCCATCGCGATCCCCGCCGCCCCGTACGCCAGCGCCGCCACCAGTCCGCGCCCGTCGTGGAAGCCGCCCGCCGCCACCACCGGGATCTCCACCGCGTCCACCACCTGAGGCAACAGCACACTCGTCGCCACCTCACCGGTGTGACCGCCGCCCTCGCCGCCCTGCACGATCACGGCGTCCGCACCCCAGGCGGCCACCTTCTCGGCATGGCGCCGGGCGCCCACGGACGGGATCACGACCACCCCTGCCGCCTTCAGTTCGGCGATCAGCTCACGGGAGGGGGCCAGCGCGAAGGACGCGACCCGGACGCCCTCCTCGACGATGAGCCGCACGCGGTCGCCCGCGTCTTTGGCGTCCGCGCGCAGATTCACCCCGAACGGCGCGTCCGTGCGCGCTGCGACCTCCCGTATCGCCTCCCGCAACTGGTCGAGCGTCATGGTCGCCGAGGCGAGGATGCCGAGCGCGCCCGCGTTCGCCGTGGCGGAGACCAGGCGCGGGCCGGCCACCCAGCCCATCCCCGTCTGGACGAGAGGGTGCCGGACCCCGACGAGCCGAGTGAGCGCCGTCTCCATCAACGCCCTCCGCCCTCGGCGACCCGACCGGGATCCTCGGCACCACGGCTGGGGGCCTCCGCAGCAGGGTCCGGGGCCTCGGCACGACGGCTGGGGGCCTGCGTAGCAGGGTCCGGGGCCTCGGCACGACGGCTGGGGGCCTGCGCACCACGGCGGGGAGTTTCCGCACCACGGCTGGGGGCCTCCGCACCACAGCCCGAGGCCTCCGCGCCACGGTCGGGTACCTCGCGCTCCCGTATCCCCCGCGGATCGATCACCTCACGGATCAACCGAAGCTCCTCCGGCGTCGGATCACGGGTGTACGGCACATCGGCGGGGACCGTCAGCTCGAATCCCGTCGCCTCTCTCACCTCCTCCACCGTCACCCCGGGATGCAGCGAGGCCAGCCGCATCGAGCGGTCCGGAGTGGCGAAGTCGAACACGCCGAGGTCGGACACGACGCGCGGGATGCGGTGGAAGCGGGCGGTGGCCGGATGCCGGGCCGCCCGGTCGTACCCCACCCCGCACACCATGTCGACCCGCTCGACGAACACCCGCCGTGAGTGCCGCGGTATCCAGTAACTGGTCGGGTTATTGAGGGTGTTGACCGGTGCGCCGCGCACCCCGAGGAGTTGCCGCCGGGGCGTCGCCCAGTCGCCGACGCACGAGATGTTCTGGTTGCCGAAGCGGTCGATCTGGCTCGCGCCCATCATCACGTGCCGCCGACCGCCGGTCACCAGCGCCAGATGCTGACGGTACGGCAGCCAGCCCTCCACCGTCCCGTCGACGCCCACCAGCATCGCCTCGCCGTCGGTGAGCATCAGTTCCGGAGAGAAGGTGCGCTTGGCCAGCCGTGCCCCGACGGACGGGACCGGGCCCATGGGGCTCGCGAGGATCTCCCCGGCGTCGCGCCACGCCTCGGCGCAGGCGATCACGCAGTACTCGGCGCGGGTCGCTCCGCTCATGACCGCTCCTTGTGCCAGGCCCGGACGGCCGACTGATACGCGTGCTCGTCCCCGGCGAGGAACCGCTCGGCGAACCGGGGCCACGCCGTGGTCGCGTAGTGCCTCTGGAACGCCTCGTCCCGCTCATGGTCGGGTGCGCAGGACGTGAAGTGCGCGCCGTTCGGCGCCTCGACCACGCCGGTGACGGTGTGCCGCTTGATCAGCAGGGTCTGCGGTGCGGCCTCCTTCGTCAGCTCCGCCGTGTCTACGATCCGTTCGCACGAGACGTACGCCGCGTCGGCCGCCTCGCAGAACAGGTCGTCGAAGTACGGGTCCGGACCCAGGTACTGGCCGTTGCCCGCCCGGTCGGCGCGGTTGACGTGGACCAGGGCCGCGTCCATCCGCAGCGCGGGCATCGCCACGAACTCCTCGCGCACACCGGGCCCGCCCCCGCCCGTGCCGGCCGTTTCATCGCGCTCGGCGGCCCGCTCCGCACCGGCGGATCCCGCATGCGGTCCGGGCGCGGGAGACCCGTCCCCGCCGGTGAACGGCCACCCGTCCGCGTAGGGCGAAGTGACCGTCCGCAGACCGGGGTTGACCCGCATCACGTCCGAGCCGATGCCCGCCCGCACCGGCAGGAACGGCAGCCGGTTCGCCCCCGCGCGCAACCCCCACATGAACATCGCCTCGTCGACCTCCACCAGCTCGAACGCGCCGCTCTCGCGCGCCGCGCGGAAGTGCGGTTCGAGCGGGATCGAGTCGAGGGTCGCGAACGCGGCGACCAGTCTGCGGATCCGCCCGGCTGCCGCGAGCATGCCGACGTCCGGGCCGCCGTACGAGACGACCGTGAGATCGGTGATCCCGGAGCGGAGCAGCGCCCGCACCAGGGCCATCGGCTTGCGGCGCGAGCCCCAGCCGCCGATGCCCAGGGTCATGCCGCTCTCCAGACGGGAGACGACCTCGTCGGCGGTCATCGTCTTGTCCCTCACCTACGCCCCCTCCTTTCCCTTTCCGAAGGTGTCCCGGACGCGGCCGGCCACGCCGCTGAGATTCGCCTCGAAGGTGAAGCCCTGCTCGAAGCGGTAGCTGCGGCGCACGTCGACCGGGTCGATTCCGTTGATGGCGGCCTTGGCGAGCCGGAGCAGCTCGCCGTCCTTCGCGGCGATCTCGCGGGCCAGCCCCAGCGCGGCCGCACGCAGTCCCTCCCGCGGCACCACACGCCATACCGAGCCGTGCGCGTGCAGCTCGGCCGCCGTCGCCGTCCGCGAGGTGTAGTACAGGGCACGCATCAGATGCCGCGGCACCAGCCGGGCCAGATGCGTGGCCGCGCCCAGCGCTCCCCGGTCCAGCTCGGGCAGCCCGAAGACGGCGTCCTCGCTCGCCACGATCGCGTCCGCGTTGCCCACCAGGCCTATGCCTCCGCCCAGGCAGAAGCCCTGCACCGCCGCCACGACCGGCACCTCGCACTCGTACACCGCCGCGAACGCCTCGAAGCACCCGCGGTTGGCTCCGATCAGCGCGCTGCTGCCCTCGGCCTGTATCTCCTTGATGTCCACACCCGCGTTGAAACCGCGCCCCGCCGCGGCCAGCACGACACAGCGGACCTCCGCGTCGCGGCCCGCCGACCGCACCGCGTCGGCCAGGTCGAACCAGCCGGTCACCGGGAGCGCGTTGACCGGCGGGTGGTCGACCGTGACGACGGCGACCCCTTTTTCCGGGTACGAGGTGGAGACACCCATGAGCGCATCAGCTACCTTTCCACCAAACGTTTGTTAGGTGCGATTCGAAGCTAGCAGCGATCGCGTGCCGGCGGGAGGCCTTGTGGACAACTCGGACGAGGAGACCGCTCGAGGCCTGCGCGGCCGGACCGCCGTGGTCACCGGCGGCACCCGCGGTGTCGGGGCGGGGATCGCGCGGGCGTTCGTTGAGGCCGGCGCCCACGTCGTGGTGTGTGCCCGGAGGCCGCCCGAAGTCGCCGTGAAGGGAGCGGAGTTCGCCCCGCTGGATGTGTGCGACGCGGCTGCCGTACGGGACTTCTTCGACGCCCTGCCCCGCGTCGACGTACTGGTCAACAACGCGGGCGGCGCCCCGTACCGGCCCCTCGCCGACGCCGGACCCGAACGGCACACCCGGGTCGTCGAACTCAACCTCATCGCCCCGCTGACGGTCTCCCTGGCCGCGTACGACCACCTCCGGCGCGCCCGGGGAGCGGTCGTGATGATCGGCAGCGTGAGCGGCAGCCGCCCCTCGCCGGGCACCGCCGCCTACGGTGCGGCGAAGGCAGGGCTCGAGAGCCTCGCTCGGTCCATGGCCGTGGAGTGGGCGCCGGAAGTGCGGGTCAACACACTCGTCGTCGGGATGGTCCGCACCGAGCTGGCCCACCTCCACTACGGCGGCCAGGACGGTCTCGCGGCCGTCTCCCGCACCGTCCCGCTCGGGCGGCTCGCCGAGCCGTCCGACATCGGCGAGGCCGCCGTCTTCCTCGCCTCGGACGCCGCCGCCTACATCACCGGCGCGAGCCTGCTCGTGCACGGCGGAGGCGAACGGCCGGCGTTCCTCGACGCGGCGACCGCCAACAAGCGCACCTGAGCCCTCCCGAGACGGCACATCGACAAGTCGACCTATCGATACAACGGGCCGACGGACAAGGGGACACGAAGTGACGGGTATCGCCGACGGCCGAGTAGTGATCGTCACCGGCGCGGGACGTGGTCTCGGCCGCGCCCACGCCCTCGCGTTCGCCGCCGAGGGCGCGAGGGTCGTCGTCAACGACCTCGGGGTCGGCCTCGACGGCACACCCCGCGCCGACAGCCCGGCCGGGCGGGTCGTCGACGAGATCCGCGCGGCCGGCGGTGAGGCGGTCGCGCACGGCGGTGACATCGCGACGAGCGCCGGGGCCGCATCCCTGGTGGCGACCGCCCTGGAGACCTACGGGCGCCTGGACACCCTCGTCAACAACGCCGGCTTCCTGCGCGACCGGATGCTGGTCAACCTCGACGAGGGCGACTGGGACGCTGTCCTGCGCGTCCATCTGAAGGGGCACTTCCTGCCGCTCAAACACGCGGCAGCGCACTGGCGGGCGGAGACGAAGGCAGGGCGCACCCCCCGCGCCCGGGTCGTCAACACCAGCAGCGGGGCAGGGCTGTTGGGCTCGGTGGGGCAGGGCAACTACAGCGCGGCGAAGGCCGGGATCGTCGCCCTGACGCTCGTCGCGGCGGCGGAACTGGGGCGCTACGGCGTGCAGGTCAACGCCATCGCGCCCGCCGCGCGCACCCGGATGACCGAGCGCACCTTCGCCGAGACGATGGCCGCGCCCGGCTCCGGCTTCGACGCGATGGCCCCCGAGAACGTCTCACCCCTGGTCGTGTGGCTCGGCTCCGCCGCGAGCGCCGGGGTCACCGGCCGTGTCTTCGAGGCGGAGGGCGGCCGGATCAGCGTCATGGAGGGGTGGCGGCAGGGCCCGACCGCCGACAAGGGGGCGCGCTTCACCCCGGCGGAGGCGGGGGAGACGGCGCTGAAGCTGCTGTCGGACGCGGAGGTGCCGGGGGCGGTGTACGGAGCGGAATAGGAGCGGCCTATTCGGAGAGCCGGGCCGCAGCTTTGCGCTGCCGCTCGGACATCACGGCCAGGAAGCGGACCACGGTCTCCAACTCGTCCGTACTGAACTCCTGGCATGCCTCGACGACGTCGCGCACCCAATCGTCGAAGAACCCGGCGAGTTCGCCGATCTTCTCGCGATTCAGTTCGACGAGCACGCGCCGCTTGTCCGTGGGGTGCTTCACCCTGTACACGAAGCCCTTGTTCTCCATGCGGTCGATCAGCCCCGTGACGGACGCGGGGGCCAGACCGGTCAGTTCCGCGAGGTCCTTGGCGGTGAGCGGGCCGCGCCGTTCAAGGAAGTCGAGGGTCTTCTCCTCTGTGGCGCTCAGGCCCTGCTTCGCGGCGATCGCCGAGTGGAACATCACCGTGACGGCGCTGTGCTGCCGCCCCACGGTCATGAGCTGCTCCAGCGTCCTCACCCGGCGCTCATCGGCTGCGGCCTCGCCCGCGACCTTGCTCCCGCGGGTGCCATCCGTCTCACTGCTGCTCATGGCTCCAGGCTAGCAAAAATTTCGTTCGGTCGAACTAAAGACTTGCGATCAGCGCCGTCCTGGTGCAAGTCTTTCGTTAGGTCGAACGAAATAAATCCGGGCCGTGTCGACGGCCCGTAGTCGCCGGGAGTCACCCATGACCACAAGCCTTGCCGTCACCCCAGCGCCGGTGGCGGAGCCCTACCCCCGACGCTGGGCCGCCGCCGCCGTGATGATGGTCGCGGCGCTGATGGACCTGGTCGACGGGACGATCGTGAACGTCGCGATCCCCTCCATCGGCCGTGACCTGCACGCCTCGCAGAGCACCCTGCAGTGGCTGGTCTCCGCTTACCTGCTGGGATTCGCGGCCACCCTGATCATCTCCGGGCACCTCGGCGACCGGTTCGGCCGCCGCAGTCTCTTCCTCCTCGGCACGGCCGGCTTCGGGCTCGCGAGCCTGGCGTGCGGGGTCGCCCAGTCACCGGGGCAGCTGATCGCCGCGCGAGCCGTGCAGGGGGTGATGGCCGCCGTGCTGCTGCCGCAGGTGCTCGGCTCGTTCCGGACGTTGTTCCAGGGCCGGGAACGGGGCGCCGCGTTCGGGATGTACGGGGCCGTAGCCGGGTTCGCCTCCGCCATCGGGCTGCTGCTGGGCGGGGTGCTGACGGACGCGGATCTGTTCGGCTGGGGCTGGCGGTCGGTGTTCCTGGTGAACGTGCCGGTCGCCGTCCTGACCTTCGCGGCCGGGCTCGTGCTCGTGCCGTCGACGAAGGAGCGGTCGGAAGGGCGTCCGGATGTGTTCGGAAGCCTGGTGCTGGCCGCGGGCCTCGTGGCGATCGTGCTGCCCCTGGTGCAGGGACGCGGCAACGACTGGCCGCTGTGGGGCTGGGTCTGCCTCGCCGTCGGGGTGGCCGCGGTCGCCGGGCTCGGGCTCTACGAGGCGCGTCGGCACGGGGCGGGGACGGTGCCGCTGCTGCCGGTGCGGGCGTTCCGGCTGCCGGCGTTCTCCGTGGGCGTCCTCGTCCAACTCCTCTTCTCCCTGGGCATGCAGGGCTTCTTCCTGATCTTCGCGATCTGGATCCAGGGCGACGAGGGGTACACGCCGACGCAGGCGGGTGTGGTGACCGTGGCGTTCTCGGTCGGAAGCTTCCTGACGGCACCCGCGGCGGACGGGCTGGCGGTGCGGTTCGGGCGGCTGGTGCTCGGGGCCGGCGCGCTGCTGATGGCCGGCGGGTTCGGGCTGGTGTGGGCGGCGGTCGACGGCGCCTCCGCCCCGCACACCGGAGCGTGGCCCCTCGTGCCGGGGCTGGTGCTGGCCGGGGCCGGGCTGGGCTTCCTGGTGGTGCCGCTGGTGAACGTCGTCCTGTCCGCCGTGCCCGGCGATCTCGCGGGCGCCGCGTCCGGGATCTTCTCCACGGCTCAGCAGTTCGGCGGGGCGCTCGGGGCGGCGGTGGTCGGGACGGTGTTCTTCGGGGGCGTGTCGCACGGTCTGACGGACGCGCTGACCGGGGCGATGCCGTGGGTGACGGCCGTGTTCGTGCTCTGCGCGGCGCTGTGCGCGGGGCTGCCGCGGCGGGCCGTGGCCTCGCACGAGGAGTGAGCCGAGCGGGACGGGGCGGGGCGGGGCGTGGGCCGTTGGGGCCCGCGCCCCGCTGTGTCTCGGGCCGGCCGGCGGGCCATCACTCCCCGGACAGGTCGGCCCCGCCTTCCAACAGGCCCGCTATCACGTCGTGTCCGGTCTGCTGGTCGTTGCCCGCGGCCGGTTCGCCGTCGCGCAGGAGCGTGACCTCGACGGTCACCGTGCCGGGCTCCTCCTCCCAGCGGCGCGTGACGTACTGCTGCCCCGGACCGTACGTTGCCTCCAGACCCGCCCGGAGTTCCGCCGCGACGTCCAGCGTCAGCCAGCGCCGGGCCTCGGCGAGGGCCTCCCACCGCCCCCGCGCCCCGTACGCCAGCAGTGCCCGTACACAACCGGGCGAGCCGCGACGGGCGGCCACCACCAGCGGAGGTTCGTCCCTGGGGCCGGGCAGGTCCGGGTCCGCGCCCGCCGCCAGCAGCGCCCGTACGACCGCCACGTGGCCCCGCTGTACCGCCCACGTCAGCGCCCGGAACCCGTACTCCTCCTCCAGGTCCGGTGTCGCCCCGGCCTCCAGCAGGGCCCGTACGACCTCGGTATGGCCCCCGCAGGCAGCCCCGCACAGCGGCGCGTCGGCGCCCGCGCTG
Organism: Streptomyces sp. CGMCC 4.7035; assembly: GCF_031583065.1. GTDB lineage: Bacteria > Actinomycetota > Actinomycetes > Streptomycetales > Streptomycetaceae > Streptomyces > Streptomyces yaanensis. The sequence continues at coordinate 5,961,732 of NZ_CP134053.1, read as the reverse complement.
AGGCGATCGGGGTCGGCACCGGCCGCCAGCAGCAGTCGTACGACGCCCGGTGCGTCGCTCACCGCCGCCAGGTACAGGGCCGTCTGGCCCTCCTCGTCCACCGACTCGGGATCGGCGCCCGTGCGCAGCAGTCGTACGACCGCGTCCTCGTCCTCTTCGTGGACCGCCGTGAACAGCTCCGTCGGCTCGCGCGTGTTCATGACTCGACCCTCGCTCGCCGAGGGCTTCGCCCGCAAAGACATCTGAGGTGTTCTGTGCCACCTTCGAGGTGCCTCTTACGTCACACCAAGCAGCGGACGCACCTCAGGTATCGCACTCCAGCACTGTCCGGCACAGCCCGCACCGCGCCCGCACCCGCCCTCGCACCGGCACCCTGATCCGCTGGTGACAGGTCGGGCACGGGAAGCAGACGCGCAGCGGGCCGCGGCCGGCCGGGGTGAAGGAGTACGGGACGCCGGGATGCGAGCCGGGGCCCGGGGTGTCCTGGGCGTAACGGCGGTCCTTGGCGTAGCGGCGGCGGCCCGCCCAGCCGGCCGCCGTCAGCGGGGGCTGCTGCTCGTCGCGGCGGGCCTGCGCCATGCCCTTCCTGTACGCCGTGTACGCCTGCGGGCTGGTGAACCAGATCGCCGGGTCCTCGCCGAACAGCAGCGCACGCTTGGCGAGGACGTAGCCGAACTCCTCCGGGGTCAGATAGCCGAGCTTCTGCGACGACGCCCCGTCCTCGCGGAAGGCGTCGAGGAGTAGCCAGCCCGCGCCGAGGTAGGTCGCCGCCGTGTCGGTGAGGATCTCGTTCTCCCGCGTGCTGGGGAACGACAGGTCGAGGCGGTGCAGATAGACATGCATCACCTCGTGCGCGAGGGCCGCGCCGATGTCCCGGCGGTGGGTGCGGAACCGGTCGTTCAGCTCCACGAAGTACTCGGGGCCGGCGGCGAGTTCGACGTTCGCCGCATGCGTCATCTCGCGGAAACTGACGATCATCCGCGCGTCCGGCAGCCGGTAGTGCCGCACCAGCTCGTGCGCCACGCGCTGCGCGCCCAGGTGCAGGTCGTCCTGGTCGGAGAAGGCCACGTCGGCAGGGAGCACGCTGGTGGCGAAGGTGCGGATGGTGTCGTACGAGAGCCGTTTGTACAGCGCGGTGATGGCCGCCTGCACCGTGTCCAGATGCGGATAGCCGTGCTCGACCGGTCCGCCGTTCGCCACGTCCGCACCCCCTGAAGACGCCAGCACTGCATTCCACTGTAGGCGCGCTCCCTCCCGGTGGCGGACGTGCGCGGGCGCGAGGATTTCGCGTCGCGCGGCCCTCTGGCCGGAAACCGGTTCTTGTCTCTCCCGCCCGTTCTCCAAATAATCCGTAACGACTTGGCGGGAGCATGTCATGAATGGTCTCGCGTGCTGCCGCCATGCGGTCAACCCCCCACGGAAGGAAGCACGTTGAAGCTTCTGAAGAAGACCCGAGTCCTCAAAAGAGCCCTCGCGGCCGTCACTGTCGCGCTCGCCGCCCTCTCGCTCCAGCCCCTGTCCGCCCAGGCGGCACCCCAGCCCGTCGTCGGCGGGACGCGCGCCGCGCAGGGCGAGTTCCCGTTCATGGTGCGGCTCTCCATGGGCTGCGGCGGCGCCCTGTACACCCAGAACATCGTCCTGACCGCCGCCCACTGTGTGAACGGCTCGGGCAACAACACCTCCATCACCGCCACCGCCGGCGTCGTCGACCTGCAGAGCAGCAGCGCGATCAAGGTCAGGTCGACCAAGGTGCTACAGGCCCCCGGCTACAACGGCAAGGGCAAGGACTGGGCGCTGATCAAGCTCGCCCAGCCGATCAACCAGCCCACCCTCAAGATCGCCACCACCACCGCGTACAACAGCGGCGACTTCACCGTCGCAGGCTGGGGCGCGGCCCGCGAGGGCGGCGGCCAGCAGCGCTATCTCCTCAAGGCCACGGTCCCCTTCGTCGACGACGCCACCTGCCGGCAGGCGTACGGCAGCGATCTGGTGCCCGGCGACGAGATCTGCGCCGGATTCCCGCAGGGCGGCGTCGACACCTGCCAGGGCGACTCCGGCGGGCCCATGTTCCGCAAGGACGACACGGGCGCCTACATCCAGGTCGGCATCGTCAGCTGGGGCGAGGGCTGCGCACGGGCCGGCTACCCCGGCGTCTACAGCGAGGTCTCCACATTCGCCGCCGACATAGCCCGGGCCGCCTCCGGCCTCTAGACGGCCCGCACGGGCGTACCCCCGGCGGGTACCAGAGCACCCGCGGCCCGCCCCGGCCGCGGGCGCTCCCGGCTCACCGCCCGTCCACCCGGACGATGCCCCGATACCCGGGCTTCGGCCGGGAGTTCGCACAGAGCTTCCCGTCCCCGCACACCGTCACCGTGCCGGGGAACGGACCGGTGGCGCCCTTCTGGGGCAGTTCCACCGGAAAACGACGCGTTCCATGTCGTCGACAGCGAACGGCGCGGTCCACGACCTCACCTCGCACGGACGATCCGCACTCCGGACAGGGATGATCGGAAACCCGCACGGGCCGTAGGGTGGTCGCCCATGACCACCCGCCACACCGCACCCGGAGACGTCGACCCGGCCGTCCGAGCCGAACTCGCCCGGCTGCGCGACAGCATCGACAACATCGACGCCGCCGTCGTCCACATGCTCGCCGAACGCTTCAAGTGCACCCAGCAGGTCGGCCACCTCAAGGCCGCACACCAGCTGCCGCCCGCCGACCCGGCCCGCGAGGCCGCCCAGATCTCCCGGCTGCGCCGGCTCGCCGAGAACGCCAAACTCGACCCCGCCTTCGCGGAGAAACTGCTCAATTTCATCATCGCCGAGGTCATCCGCCACCACGAGAGCATCGCCGAGGACGTCACGGGCCCCGCCGCCGCGCAGGAGTGACATCCGGCGGGCGGCAGGGCATGCCGCCTCCCAACGCCGCCCACCGGGCCGCACCGCACGCCTCCGCTCCGGGCCGGCCCAACCAAGGTGCCATTTTCGGCTGAGTGGCCCTTTGTCAGGTCGAAGGAGCGCATAGTGTGACGTTTCGGACATAAGCTGGGTGCGCCCGCCAGCGCTCCCAGGTCCCGGAGCAGGAACCCGAACCCGTCACCGAACCCGCCACCCGACCGGCCCGCGAACGCACCAAGACACGGCCCGAAAGGCGGATATAAGGCGTGTATCGGACCACCCCTGTGCCCTGCCGGCGGCATCAGGCAGCATGTCCCTCATGTCCGTACTGACGCGCGACGAAGCGCAGACCCGTGCCCGGCTCCTCGACGTCCACCGCTACGAGATCACCCTCGACCTGACCAGCGGCGACGAGACCTTCGACTCCCGCACCGCCATCCACTTCACGGTGCGCGGAGACCAGGCCGCCGCGGACACCTTCGTCGAGCTCAAGCCCGCCGAGCTGCGCTCAGCCACCCTCGACGGCGAGCCCCTCGACCCCGAGACCCTCGCCGACAACCGGCTGCCGCTCAAGGGCCTCACCACAGGCGAGCACGAACTGCGCATCGACGCCGCCATGCGCTACTCGCGCACCGGCGAGGGCATGCACCGCTTCACCGACCCCACCGACGACGAGACCTACGTCTACACCCAGCTGTTCATGGACGACGTCCAACGCGTCTTCGCCGCCTTCGACCAGCCCGACCTCAAGGCCGTCTTCGACCTCACCGTCAAAGCCCCCGAAGGCTGGAGCGTCCTCGCCAACGGCATCACCACGCACGAAGGCGACGGCACCTGGCACGCCGCCGCCACCCCCCTCATCTCCACCTACCTCGTCGCCGTCGCCGCCGGCCCCTGGCACTCCGTGCGCACCGAACACCGCGGACTGCCCTTCGGCATCCACTGCCGCCGCTCCCTCGCCCCCCACCTCGACGCCGACGCGGACGAACTCCTCGAGATCACCCGCCAGTGCTACGACCGCTACCACGAGAAGTTCGAGGAGCCCTACCCCTTCGACTCCTACGACCAGGCGTTCGTCCCCGAGTTCAACGCCGGAGCCATGGAGAACCCCGGCCTCGTCACCTTCCGCGACGACTTCGTCTACCGCTCCGCCGTCACCGACACCCAGCGCCAGACCCGCGCCATGGTCATCGCCCACGAAATGGCCCACATGTGGTTCGGCGACCTCGTCACCCTGCGCTGGTGGGACGACATCTGGCTGAACGAGTCCTTCGCCGAGTACATGGGCTACCAAACCCTCACCGAAGCCACCCGCTTCACCGACACCTGGACCGACTTCGGCGTCGCCCGCAAGGCCTGGGGCTACGACGCCGACCAGCGGCCCTCCACCCACCCCGTGGCCCCCGAAGCCGTCGAGGACACCGCCTCCGCGCTCCTCAACTTCGACGGCATCTCCTACGCCAAGGGCGCCTCCGCACTACGGCAGCTGGTGGCCTGGCTCGGCGAGAAGGACTTCCTCGCCGGCATCAACACCCACTTCACCCGCCACCGCTTCGGCAACGCCACCCTCGCCGACTTCATCGACTCCCTCGCCAGCGCCACCGAACGCGACGTACACGCCTGGGCCGACGCCTGGCTGCGCACCACCGGCGTCGACACCCTCACCCCCCACCTCACCCACACCGACGGCACCCACTCCCTCACCGTCACCCACCACGGCAGCCGCCCGCACCGCATCGCCGTCGGCCTCTACGACCGGGACCTCACCGACGACGGCCGCCTCACCCTGCGCGAACGCCTCGACCTCGACATCCCGCAGACCGCACCCCAGCCCCTCGGCAAGCGCCCCGCCCTGCTCCTGCTCAACGACGGCGACCTCACCTACGCCAAGATCCGCTTCGACCCCGAGTCCTTCGAGACCCTACGAGGCGCCCTCTCCGGCCTGCCCGAACCCCTCACCCGCGCCGTCGTGTGGAACGCCCTGCGCGACGCCGTACGCGACGGCCACCTCCCCGCCACCGCCTACCTGGACACCGCCCGCAGCCACCTCCCACACGAAACCGACCTCGCCCTCACCGAAGGCGTCCTCGCCTTCGCCTCCGCCCACATCGCCGACCGCTACCTGCCCCCCGCCGACCGGCCCGCCGCCCTCGCCACCCTCACCGACCTGTGCCGCGACCTCATCCGCCGCACCGAGGACGGCTCCCACCCCGGACTGCGCCTGATCGCCGTACGCCACTTCATCGACGCCGCCGCCCACCCCGACACCATCGCCGCCTGGCTCGCCGACGGCACCGTGCCCGGCGGACCCGAACTCGACCCCGAACTGCGCTGGCGCATCCTCGGCCGCCTCGCCGCCCTCGGCGCCGCAGACGAGACCGCGATCACCGAAGAACTCGACCGCGACCCCAGCGCCACCGGACAAGAAGGCGCCGCCCACTGCCGCGCCGCCCTGCCCGACCCCGACGCCAAGCGGCGCGCCTGGGAGGCGATGTTCGCCACCGACGACCTCTCCAACTACCTGTTCACAGCCACCGCAAAGGGCTTCTGGCAGCCCGAACAGGCCGAACTCGTCAAGGAGTACGTCGACCGCTACTGGAGCGACGCCACCGCCCTCGCCGCCCGCCGAGGCCCCGCCATCGCCCAAGCCGCCGCCCGCTGGGCCTTCCCCCGCTACGCCGTCAGCGCCGACACCCTCCGCCAGGGCGAACAGTGCCTGCGCGAGACCGACCCCACCCCCGCCCTGCACCGCGGACTCGTCGACGAACTCGACGACCTCGCACGGGCATTGCGCATCCGCGAGGCGTAACCGACCCCCCCCCGACGGCCGGCGCCCGACCCGACACAGGGCGCCGGCCCGGCAGCGCATATGCCACCTCCAGCACATTCCTCCTAACGGCGGTACCCCCTTTCGGGTCGGATCGTTGTCCTCTTCTGGCGGGCCGAACACCCTCACATGCAGGCTTGATCCCCCGCCGCCCGCCCCGGAGGACGCCCCATGAGCATGCCGCCCCTCGCCTCAGGACCCGAAGGCCCCCGCGCGCTCAGGCCACTGCTCGAAACCGTCCTCGACGCCCTGGACAAAGGCACACAGGCCCGCGGCGGACCACTACCCGCGGGCGGACCCCAAGCCGTCGCCGCGCGAGTGCGCCACACCACCGGCGACGTACTCCCACAAGAAGGCGACCCCGACGCCCTACGCACCCTCGTACACACCCTCGCCGAAGGCGCAGCCGACCCCGCCGACCCCCTCTGCGCCGCCCACCTGCACTGCCCGCCCCTCGCCGTCGCCACCGCCGCCGACCTCGCAGCCAGCGCCCTCAACCCCTCCCTGGACTCCTGGGACCAGGCCCCCGCCGCCTCCGCACTGGAAACCCTCGTCACCCAGGCCCTCGCCCGGGAAACCGGCGCCGCCGACGCCCTCGTCACCACCGGAGGCACCGAGTCCAACCAACTCGCCCTCCTCCTCGCCCGCGAAACCCTCGGCAGCGTCCAACTCCTCTGCGGAGCAAACGCACACCACTCCCTCACCCGCGCCGCCTGGCTCCTCGGCCTGCCCCAACCCCACATCCTGCCCACCCCCACCGGCACCCTCGACCCCGCCACCCTCGACGAAGCCCTCACCGACCTGCCCGGCCCCCTCCTCGTCGCCGCCACCGCCGGCACCACCGACGCCGGACTCATCGACCCCCTGCCCACCATCGCCGACCTCTGCGCCACCCACGGCGCCCGCCTCCACATCGACGCCGCCTACGGAGGCGGACTCCTCTTCAGTGACCGCCACCGCAACCGACTCACCGGCCTGGACCGCGCCCACACCGTCACCCTCGACCTGCACAAACTCGGCTGGCAACCCATCGCCGCCGGGCTCCTCACCCTCCACGACCCCGGCGACCTGCACACCCTCCAACACCGCGCCGACTACCTCAACGCCGACGACGACACCGAAGCAGGCCTGCCCGACCTCCTCGGACGCTCCCTGCGCACCACCCGACGCCCCGACATCCTCAAGATCGCCGTCACCCTCAAAACCCTCGGCCGCACCGGACTCGGCACCCTCATCGACCACGTCTGCGCCCGCGCACACGAATTCGCCGACCTCATCCAGGCACACCCCGCCTTCGAGCTCTACGAGCCGCCCACCATCAGCACGGTCCTGTTCCGCCCCGCCGAAGCCAGCGACGACACCGTCGCCGCCGTCCGCCGCACCCTCCTGAACGACGGACGCGCCGTCCTCGGCCGCGCCCACCTCGACGGCCGCCTCTGGCTCAAGGCCACCCTCCTCAACCCCCACACCCGGCCCGGCGACCTGGCCGCACTCCTGAACCTGGTGGAAGGAAGCACGCCCCGATGACCCACCCTCCACACCACGAACCCGAAGCACCCCGCGACCTGGTCGGCATCGGCATCGGCCCCCTCAACCTCTCCCTCGCCGCCCTCGCCCACCCCCTCGCCGAACTCGACACCGCCTTCTACGACCAACGCCCCAGCTTCGACTGGCACCCCGGCCTCCTCATCGACGGCGCCACCCTCCAAGTCCCCTTCCTCGCCGACCTCGTGACCCTCGCCGACCCCACCAGCCCCTGGTCCTTCCTCAACTACCTCAAAACCCGCGACCGACTCTTCCCCTTCTACTTCGCCGAACGCTTCCACATCCAGCGCGCCGAATACGACGCCTACTGCCGCTGGGTCGCCGACAGCCTCCCCGCACTCCACTTCGCCCACCAGATCGACGCCGTCCGCTGGAACGCCGAACGCGACGTCTTCGAAGTCGACTTCACCCACATCAGCACCGACGGCCACGCCCAGGACGCCGGCCGCACCTACGCACGCAACATCGTCCTCGGCGTCGGCACCGCACCCCACGTGCCCGAACCACTCGGACCCCTCGTCGACGCCCCCCACGTGCCCGTCATCCACGCCGCCGACTACCTCCAGCACCGCGAGGCCCTCCTCGCCGCCGAACACGTCACCGTCATCGGCGCGGGCCAGTCCGGCGCCGAAGTCTTCCTCGACCTGCTCCGCCACCGCCCCACCGGCCACGAAAAGATCCACTGGCTCGCACGCACCGAAGCCTTCGCCCCCATGGAGTACTCCAAGCTCGGCCTGGAACACTTCACCCCCGACTACACCCGCTACTTCCACGCCCTCACCGAACCCGTGCGCGACCGCCTCGTCTCCGCCCAATGGCAACTCCACAAAGGCATCGACGCCGGCACCATCGCCGCCATCCACGACGAGCTCTACCGCCGCACCCTCAACGGCGGCTGGCCCCAAGCCGTCCTCACCCCCGGCGTCGCCGTCCGCACCGCCGGACGCATCGCCACCACCAAGATCGAACTCCACCTGGAACACATCCAGCAGGGCACCCGCACCCGCCTCACCACCGACGCCGTCGTCCTCGCCACCGGCTACCGCGAACGCCCCCTCGACCGCATCCTCGCCGGACTCGACCCCTACCTACGCCGCGACACCAGCGAACGCCCCCGCATCGACGACCAGTTCCGCATGGTCCTCGCCCCCACCGTCACCGGCAGCATCTACGTCCAGAACGCCGCACTCCACACCCACGGCGTCGGCACCCCCGACCTCGGCCTCGCCGCCTGGCGCAGCGCCACCATCCTCAACTCCCTCACCGGCAAGGAGCCCTACCCACTGCCCCGGCGAACCGCCTTCACCACCTTCGGACTCCAGCAGCCGGACCGCATCCCGCCCTCCCGGCGCATCAGAGCCCTCACCCCGCTCGTCGAGGGACGGTAAAACACGCCGACGGCGCCGGCGTGAAAACCATCACCGGCGCCGTCGACACCACACTGCCGGCCCTTGGAAGACCGGCTCGAAGGCCGGTTGGAAGACCAGCTGGAAGACCGGCTCGAAGACCGGCTGGAAGACCAGCGGCAAGACCGACTGGAAGACCAGCGGCAAGACCGACTGGAAGACCGGCTAGAAGACCGGCGTACCGTTCCGCGTCAGCTTCCAGTCCACCGACGCGAAGTCCTTCGGGTCCAGGACCTTCTTCGCGGTCACCCACTCCGCGATCCGGGTCCGGATCTCCGTCGACTCCGACCACAGCTCCTTGGCCGACGCCACATACGGGAAGGCACCGCCACCGTTCGCACGGTAGTTGTTCACCGCGAGCACGAACTGCTGCGCGTCATCCAGCGCCGCACCGTTGTAGGTCAGGTTCTTGATGCGCGAACCCGCCGCCTGCGCGATATCGATCTCGTACCGCAGCCCCGACACATAGTCGTAGTTGTAGTCCGGGCGGTTGTTCGCGTTCGTCAGCTTCTCCACGTCCACCGCCGCATCGGCAGCCGTCTGCACGAAGTACTCCGCCGAGTACTCCAGGTACGCCCGCACCTGCGCACCCGTCATCAGCTTCGCGACCAGCGTGTTGTCGTACACATACAGGCTCGACAGATCCCGGATCGTCACATCGCCCGCCGGGATCGCCGACGTACGCGAGAACGGCGAAGCCTGCGCGATCACCGGCACCGACGCATACTCCGTACCAGCCAGCGCCGCCTTGACCACGTCCTCCTGAACCTTGGTGATCAAGTCGATGATCGGGGCGTCCTTGTACCGGGCCTCGACCGTCGTCAACGTCTCCGTCGCACTGCCGACGACCTGGTTGACGTACTCGACGACCTTCGCGTGCTCATCCGACAGCAGCTTGGTGATCTTCGGGTCATCCGTGACCGAATTCGAGTTGAGCACCTTCGAGGAGACCGACTCGACAGCCCACCGGCCCTTCTCGAAAACCAGCTCGACATCGAAGACGGACAGGCGCTCCGCGAACGCCAGCGGCTCCGACAGCACAACCGTCTTACCGGTCTTCTCGTTCGTGACCTTCAGCTCCGGGATCTCCACATGCGCGTGGCCCACCAGGATCGCGTCGATGTCCGGCACCTGCTTCGCCACGTTCGCGGCCGCGTTCTCCACATACGGCACCTGGTCACCGTACGACGACGTACCCGACGAACCCGAGTGCGCCGACACCACGACCACATCCGCACCCAGCGACTTCAGCTTCGGCACCCACTTCGCCGCCTGCTCCTCCAGACCCGGGAACGCCAGCTTGCCCTGGACATACGCCTTGTCCCAGATCGCGATACCCGGGTTGGTCAGACCGAGAACGGCGACCTTCACCGGCGGAGCGCCCGGGACGTGGAACTTCTTGATGAAGTAGGGCGGGAAGGCCGGCTTCAGCGTCTTCGCGTCCACCGCGTTCGCACCCAGCAGCGGGAAGTGACACTGCTCCTCGAACTTCCGCAGCGTCTCGATGCCGTAGTTGAACTCGTGGTTGCCCAGCGCCGCCGCGTCGTACCCGATCGCGTTCATCGCCTGCGCCATCGGGTGAACCGGGCCGCCCTTGGCCGTGATCGGGTCGACCTTCGCGTAGTAGTACGTCAGCGGAGTGCCCTGGATCGTGTCGCCCGCATCCAGCAGCAGGGTGTTGCAGCGGCCCTTCTCCTCGCGCAACTGGTTCACCAGAGTCGAAATCCGGGCCAGACCCTGCGCGTTGCCCGCCTTGTCCGCGTACTCCGCGTCCTTGAAGTAGTCCCAGTTGAAGACGTGTCCGTGCAGGTCGGTGGTGCCCATCACGGTCAGCGAGTAGCGCTTCGCCGGCTTGGCGGGCTTCTTCGCCTCCGCAGCCTCGGCCGCCGGAGCCGCCGCCGCACCGGCCAGCGCCACCCCCGCCCCGGTCACAGCGGACTTCTTCAGGAACTTCCGGCGATTCAAAGGCATGTCTCGGTCTCCTCGGGGAACGGTCAACGACGCGCGTAGATTCTGACGCAGACACAGCGAACGGCAATAGACCCGCAGGTTTCAATCCGGTGACCACACCTGTGAATTGAGAGACCGTAACCCGCTAAGGCCGGACAGAGTGGGACGTATGACCGGCCCCTCCGCAGACGAACCCCGGCCCACCGCCGTCCCCTACGGGACCCCCGACGCCCCCGCACCGCCGTCCGCGGCGAAGCGCTTCACCATGGCACCGCCACGGCTGTAGTCACGACAATGCGGTGAGTGTTCTCAAAAGCCCGGGTCAAAAAGACCAGAAATTCCGAAATTCCCTCCGGAATGCTCATCAGAGCGCGTCACCGCACAATTCAACACTTGTCAATAATGCTTCACGCAAAGATTGATGGGTCGTCACGTCCGACCAATTCTCTACTCGCCGGTAAGGCCTAGGCTCGAAGCATGCGCCGAGCAAAGATCGTCTGTACATTGGGCCCCGCCACCGACTCGTACGACCAGATCAAGGCACTGGTCGAAGCCGGAATGGACGTCGCCCGCTTCAACCTCAGCCACGGCGACTACGCCGACCACGAGGACCGCTACCAGCGCGTACGCAAGGCCACCGACGAGACCGGCCGCAGCGTCGGGGTCCTCGCCGACCTTCAAGGCCCGAAGATCCGACTCGGCCGCTTCGCCGAAGGCCCCGTACTCCTTGAACGCGGAGACACCTTCACCATCACCGTCGAAGAAGGCGTCGAAGGCGACCGCCACACCGTCGGAACCACCTACCCCGGACTCGCCGCCGACGTCACCCCCGGCGAACGCATCCTCGTCGACGACGGCAAAGTCTGCCTCGAAGTCACCTCGGTCGACGGCCCCCGCGTCCACACCACGGTCATCGAAGGGGGCATGGTCTCCGACCACAAAGGCCTCAACCTCCCCGGCGTCGCCGTCTCCGTCCCCGCCCTCTCCAAAAAAGACGAAGACGACCTCCGCTGGGCCCTGCGCACCGGCTTCGACGTCATCGCCCTCTCCTTCGTCCGCAGCGGCAACGACATCAAAGACGTCCACCGCATCATGGACGAAGAAGGCCGCCGCCTCCCCGTCATCGCCAAAGTGGAAAAACCCCAGGCCGTCGAGAACATCGACGAAATCGTGGCGGCATTCGACGGCATCATGGTGGCACGCGGCGACCTGGGCGTGGAGATGCCCCTGGAACAGGTCCCCCTCGTCCAAAAGCGCGCGATCAAACTCGCCAAGCGCAACGCCAAGCCGGTCATCGTCGCCACCCAGATGCTCGACTCCATGATCGAAAACTCACGCCCCACCCGGGCGGAGGCCTCCGACGTCGCGAACGCGATCATCGACGGCACGGACGCGGTCATGCTCTCCGGCGAGACCAGCGTCGGCCACCACCCCATCGAGACGGTCAGGACGATGGCCCGCATCGTCGAGGCCGCAGAACAGGACATCCTCGCCAAGGGCCTCCCGGCCCTGACCGAGAGCAACAAGCCCCGCACCCAGGGCGGCGCGGTCGCCCGCGCGGCGGCGGAGATCGGCGACTTCCTCGGCGCCAAGTTCCTCGTCGCCTTCACCCAGTCGGGCGACACCGCCCGCCGCCTCTCCCGCTACCGCTCCCCGATCCCACTTCTCGCCTTCACCCCCGAGCCGGCCACGCGCTCCCAGCTCAACCTCACGTGGGGCGTGGAGACGTTCCTGGGCCCGCACGTCGACTCGACGGACGCGATGGTCGACCAGGTGGACGAGCTGCTGCTGAAGTACGGCCGCTGCGAGAGGGGCGACGTGGTGGTGATCACGGCGGGTTCGCCGCCTGGGGTGTCGGGCTCGACGAACCTGGTGCGGGTGCACCACATCGGGGAGGACGACAGCCCCAAGTAGGACGGTTTGAGGGGTCAGTACTTGGGGCCTACGTGGGTGTCGAGGAGGGTCACGGAGGCTTTGCGGGCGATGGAGATGTTGAACGGGTCGCTGCCGCGGGCGAGGGTGGTCCACTCGACGCCGACCTTGTCGAGGGTGTCGGTGAACAGCTTGCGGATGTCGTCGGACTTGTTGGAGAAGAAGTAGCGGGGGTATTCATAGCGCTTGCGCACGCCTGCGACGGTCTTCTCAGTCCAGTTGGTGATGCGGCAGCCGTCTGAGTGCATGAGGCCACGGATGAATTCCCAGGGGTGGGTGTCGACGATTGCTTCTTGCCAGGGTTCGAGGGCGATCTTGCGGTTGTGCTTCATGCCTGGGCCATGCTGAGGGAAGAGGCAGGGCCAGTGCTTGCTGGCACCGCTAACCGCTACACAACCCTGTTTCCTGACGCGGAAGATGCTGTTGTCCGGGCGCACGGCACGCATGGCGGCCTCGCACGCATTGATGATGCCTGGCCATGCGTTGTCCAAAACGACGCGCATGAAGTAGACGCCCCTGTGATGGGGGCTGATGCAGCCGTCGCCGAGATAGAGGCCCAGAAGGTAGGCGTACGCGGCAGGAGACTTGGGTGGGCTCGGCACATCCTCGCATCTGGGGCAAGGCTTGCCTGTGCGTTTGAGGGGTTCGATACGTGTCTGCCACGAGCGGATCGCATACCGGGATATCCCCGTCTCCCTGCTGACCGAGTTCAGGCTGCGCCCCTGAGCGACCAGAGCCAGAGCTCGCTTGCGTGTGCCCAAGTCGTACATGCGGCCACTCTGCGCGACGGATCGTGACCGTGCGCAGCAAAAAGCGGATGTTCACGAGAACGTGCACATCCGCTTCTGTGGCGTGACCTTGGAATCCAAGGAAAAGTGCCCCGGGTGGGATTCGAACCCACACTGTATGCTGTTTGAGAGCATCGCCTGCTGCCGATTGGGCTACCGGGGCCTAACGAATCGAAGGTTGATCCCGACCCGCTGCCTGTCCACCATACCGCAGCTAGGTAGGCTTCTGGGAGCAGTACTTGCCTGCCCTGGAACGAGGAGCCCCGAGTGACCGCCCCCGAGTCGCCCCAGCCCGTCGCCGACGACGACAAGTCGCACGTGCCTCCGCTGACGACCCGTGTCGTCATCGCCGAGGACGAGGCGCTCATCCGGCTCGACCTCAAAGAGATGCTCGAGGAAGAGGGCTACAGCGTCGTCGGTGAGGCCGGCGACGGTGAGCGGGCCGTCGAGCTCGCCCGTGAGCACCAGCCCGACCTGGTGATCCTGGACGTGAAGATGCCGAAGCTCGACGGCATCTCGGCGGCCGAGAAGATCGCCGAGGAGCGTATCGCCCCGGTGCTGATGCTGACCGCCTTCTCGCAGCGCGATCTGGTGGAGCGGGCGCGGGATGCCGGTGCGATGGCATATCTGGTGAAGCCGTTCAGCAAGAGTGATGTCGTTCCGGCGATCGAGATGGCCGTTTCGCGGTTCAACGAGTTGAAGACGCTGGAGAAGGAGGTCGAGGACCTCACGCAGCGGTTGGAGACGCGGAAGCTGGTGGATCGGGCGAAGTCGATCCTGCAGACGGAGTACGGGCTGACGGAGCCCGCCGCTTTCCGCTGGATCCAGAAGACGTCGATGGACCGTCGTATGTCGATGCAGCAGGTGGCCGAGGCTGTGATTCAGGACGCGGAGGAGAAGAAGTCCGCCAAGGGCTGAGTTCCGTGGCCGATGGCTCGGCTCGGCGCGCGTATGCGAGAGGCCCGCATCCCGTAATCACGGGGTGCGGGCCTCTTCGTGTGCCCGGGATGGCGTGCTCAGTCCTCGCCGAGGTAGGCCTTCCGTACGGACTCGTCGTGCAGCAGGTCCCGTCCGGTGCCGGAGAGGACGATGTTGCCGACCTCCATGACGTGGCCCTGGTCGGCGAGCGAGAGGGCTGCCTGGGCGTTCTGCTCGACCAGCAGAATCGTTGTGCCCTGGGACTTCAGCTCGGCGATGGTGGCCATGATCTTCTGCATCATGATCGGCGAGAGGCCCATGGACGGCTCGTCGAGCATGAGGAGCTTCGGCTGGGACATCAGGGCGCGGCCCATCGCCAGCATCTGCTGCTCGCCGCCGGAGAGGGTGCCTGCGGCCTGCTTGCGGCGCTCTCCCAGGATGGGGAAGAGGTCGTAGGCGCGCTGGATGTCCTTTTCGATGCCTTCTTTGTCCTTGCGGAGGAAGGCGCCGAGCTGGAGGTTTTCCGCGATCGTCAGGCGGGGGAAGATGTGCCGGCCCTCGGGGGAGTGGGCGAGTCCGAGGGAGACGATCTTGTGGGCGGGGACGCTCGTGAGTGGCTTGCCGTCGAAGGTGATCTTGCCGCTGGTCGGCTTGAGCAGGCCCGACAGTGTGCGGAGCGTGGTCGTCTTGCCGGCGCCGTTGGTGCCGATGAGGGTGACGACCTGGCCGGCTTCGACGCTGAAGGAGATGCCCTTGACGGCTTCGATCTTGCCGTAGGCGACCCTGAGGTCTTCGACCTCGAGCAGTGCGGTCACTGGGTTTCTCCCTTGGTGCTGCCGGTGGTGCCGGCTTCGGCCGCGGCGACTTCGGCGGCTTCTGCTTCTCCGGGTGCGCCTTCGAAAGGCTCGCCGAGGTAGGCGGCGATGACGCGTTCGTCGGCCTGGACGATGTCGGAGGTGCCCTCGATGAGCTTTTCGCCTTGGACGAGGACGGCGACGCGGTCGCTGAGGTTGAAGACGAAGCGCATGTCGTGCTCGATGAGGAGGACGGCGATGCCCCTGTCGCGGATGGCGAAGACGAGTTCTTCGGTGGCCCGCGTTTCCTGGGGGTTCATGCCGGCGGTGGGCTCGTCGAGGAGGAGCAGGCCGGGCTCGCTGGCCATGGCGCGGGCGATTTCGAGCTTGCGCTGTTCGCCGTAGGGGAGGTTCCTGGCGAGGTGGTCGCGCTTGTGGGCGAGGCCGATGAACTCCAGGAGTTCCATGGCGCGTTCTTCGCTGGCCTTTTCGGCCTTCTTGAAGCCGGGGCCGCGCAGGAGTGCCGACCAGAGGCCTTCCTTGGTGCGCGTGTGGCGGCCGACGAGGACGTTCTCCAGGACCGTCATGTTGGCGAACAGACGGATGTTCTGGAACGTTCGGGCGATGCCCGCTTGCGTCACCAGGTGCGGCTTGGGGGGCAGGACGGTGCCCTTGTAGGAGACCGATCCTTCCGTCGGGACGTAGAGGCCGGTGAGGCAGTTGAAGAAGGTGGTCTTGCCGGCGCCGTTGGGGCCGATGAGGCCGACGATTTCGCCGCTGTTGACGGTGAAGTCGACGGAGCGGACGGCGGTGAGGCCGCCGAAGCGCATCGTGACGCCGCGGGCTTCGAGTACAGGTGTCGTCATGGTTCTTACGCCCCTGCCTTGGTGACGGCCGCTTCGTCGGTCAGCGTCGCTTGTTGGGGTACGTCGAGTTGGCCGGTCTCGTGGAATTCGAGCTGGCGGCGGCGGTTGGCGATGATGCCTTCCGGCCGGAAGCGCATCAGGAGGATGAGCGCGATGCCGAAGGCGAGGAGGGACTTGTCCTGGAGGAAGACGAGCTTCTCCGGGAGCAGGTAGAGCAGTGCGGCGCCCAGCAGGGGGCCTGCGACGGTGCCCATGCCGCCGAGGACGACGGCGGCCAGGAGGAAGGCCGAGTTGGGCGGGGTGGAGCCGGCGAACTGGTAGGGGTTCGGGACCACGCTGTAGGTGACGTGGGCGCTGACCGTGCCGGCGAGGCCTGCCAGGGAGGCGCCGAGGGCGAAGGCGATGAGCTTGACGCGGAAGCCGTTGATGCCCATGGCGGTGGCGGCGGTTTCGTCTTCGCGGATGGCGATCCAGGAGCGGCCGATGCGGGAGTCGGCGGCGCGGGTGTAGACGAGGACGACGATGGCCATGATCAGGACCATCAGCAGGTAGTAGTTGGCGAACCTGCCGAGGGTGAAGCTGCCGAGGTCGTGTGCTTCCCCGAAGTTGAAGCCGAAGAAGTTCAGGTCGGGGATGGACGGGATGCCGTTGGGGCCGTTGGTGATGTCGGGGCCGGATTCGCCGTCCATGTTGTTGACGGCGATGCGGAAGATTTCTCCGAAGCCGAGGGTGACGATGGCGAGGTAGTCGCCGCGCAGTCGCAGGGTGGGGGCGCCGATGAGGACGCCGAAGACGAGCGAGGCGGCGGCGCCGGCGATGGCGGCGGCCCAGAAGGGGAACTGGACGCCGGAGAAGCGGGAGAACTCGGAGCCGGAGACGAGGGCGGCGGTGTAGGCGCCGACGCCGAGGAAGGCGACGTATCCGAGGTCGAGGAGGCCTGCGAGGCCGACGACGATGTTGAGGCCCAGGGCGACGGTGCCGAAGATCAGGATGTTGACGCCGATGTTGGCGTAGTGGTCGTCGGTCTGGGTGAAGGGGAAGCCGATGGCGGCGACGAAGCCCATGGCGAGGGCGAAGCTGCGGTTGCCGGCGATGAGGTGCGAGAACCGGTCGAGGAGGCCGGCGGTGTGCAGTGCCCAGACGGCGAAGACGACGAGGATGAGGTAGCCGATGAACAGCTCGCCGTACTCGGTGTCGATGCCGTAGGTGAAGGTGAACAGGCCGACGATGGTGACGGCGGTGATGATGGCGCGCTGCATCCAGGGCGCGGTGGCGTCGGCCGGGGGGATGTGGTCCGGCTTGGCGATGGAGGCGCGGAGGGTGTCCTTGGCGGACTGGCCGTCGGTCCCGGGCTGGGGGAGGGCGAGGGCGCCGAGGACGGGAAGCAGCGAGGCGACGGCCGCTACGTATCCACCGGGTTCGAGGTTGACGAGCCCGCCGAGCTTCGCTGCGATCGCGAGGACGGTGTACCAGGTGGTGCCGAAGGCGCCGAGTGCCGTGAGGATGATCGGGGCGTTGTTGGCGGCGGGTGTGAGCCAGCCCAGGCCCCGCACGCCGTAGCCGGCGAGGGCGAAGAGGGTGACGAGGATGCCGCCGATGAAGGTGAGCCACTGGAGGCCGCCGGGGTAGCCGTAGACCGTGAGGTCGCCGGGGAAGTCCGAGGTCCAGGTCCAGGCGAGGAAGGCGGAGGCGGCGGTGGCTATGCCGCCGACGAGGGTGAGGGCTCGGGCTGCGGTGGCCGGCAGCGGGATGAGGCCGGGTGCGGTGGCCGCCGTGGGGGTGTTGGGGGTCTTCGTGTCGGTCATGTTGATCACGCCCTGTCCGCGACGCGTTCGCCGAGCAGGCCTTGTGGTCGGAAGAGCAGGACGAGGATGAGGAGGCAGAAGGCCCAGACGTTGGCCCAGCTCTGGCCGCCGAGTTGCTGCATGCCGGGGACGCCGTCGATGTAGGCGGAGGCGAGGGTTTCGGCGATGCCGAGGACGATGCCGCCGAGCATGGCGCCGTAGATGTTGCCGATGCCGCCGAGGACGGCGGCGGTGAAGGCCTTGAGGCCCATGAGGAAGCCCATGTCGTACTTCACGTTGCCGTACTTCATGCCGTAGGCGACGGAGGCGACGGCCGCGAAGAATCCGCCGATCGCGAAGGCGATGACGATGATGCGGTTGGTGTCGATGCCCATGAGCTGGGCGGTGTCCGGGTCCTGCGCGGTGGCTTGCATGGCGCGTCCGGTGCGGCTGCGGCGTACGAAGAGGGCGAGGGCGGACATGCAGACGATGGCGGCGCCGATGAGGAAGATGTCGGCGTCCTTGATGGTGATGGAGCCGATGTTGTGGGTGCCGTCGAGGCCGGGGAAGGCGCGGGCGCGGTCGGCTTCGGGGTAGAAGTTGCGGACGACTTCCTGGAGTGCCAGGGAGAGGCCGATGGCGGTGATGAGGGGCGCCAGTCGTGGTGCTCCGCGCAGGGGGCGATAGGCGAACCGTTCCGCTCCGACGGCGATGAGGACGGCGACGAGTCCGCCGCCGATCAGCATCAGGGGTACGGCGACCCACATGGAGATGTCGGAGGGCAGGACGAGGTAGACGCTGAGGGCTCCGAACCCTCCGGTCATGAAGATCTCGCCGTGCGCGAAGTTGATGAGCTGGACGATGCCGTACACCATCGTGTAGCCGATGGCGATGAGCCCGTACATCGAGCCGAGGAGCAGCCCGTTGGCCAGCTGCTGCGGCAGGGTGTTCACCGCATGGCCTCCATAGTCGTTAGGTCGTGGCGCACTGTGGCGTGCGCGTGGGGGTGGGTGTGGAAGGGCCGCGCGGTCGGGGTCCTCCTTCCGCGCGGCCCGTGGTGCTGTGCTTTAGGTGGTGGGGTCAGCTGGCGTTGTACGTGCCGGTCTTGACAGCCTTCCACGCGCCCTTGGTGACCTGGTAGACGGTGAGCTGCTTGTTGGTGGTGTCGCCGTACTCGTCGAAGGAGACCTTGCCGCTGATGCCTTCGAAGTCGGACTTCTGGACCGCGTCGACGATCTTGGAGCGGAGGTCGTCGCCGGTGGGCAGCTTGCCGCCGTTGGCGTCCTTGACGGCCTTCACGGCGTTGATGATGGCCATGGTGGCGTCGTAGGAGTAGGCGCCGTAGGCGCCGTAGTCACCCTTGTAGCCCTTGGACTTGTAGGTCTCGACGAAGGTCTTGGCGGCGGGCAGGGTGTCGACGGGGACGCCGACGGCGGTGGCGAGGTCGCCTTCGGAGGCCTTGCCGGCGGTCTCGATGTAGGTGGTGGCGTACATGCCGTCGCCGCCGAACAGCGGGATCTTGACGCCGGCGTCCTTGAGCTGCTTGGTGATCAGCGCGGACTCGTCGTACTGGCCGCCGTAGTACAGGATGTCGGCGCCGGAGTTCTTGATCTTGGTGACGAGGGAACCGAAGTCCTTGTCGCCGGTGTTGACGTGGTCGGTCTGGGCGACCTTGCCGCCGAGCTTGGTGAAGGAGTCGGCGAAGATCTTCGCGAGGCCGGCGCCGTAGGTCTGCTTGTCGTCGACGACGAAGGCCTTCTTCTTCTTGAGGCCGTTGTAGGCGTAGTCGGCGGCGAAGCCACCCTGGAGGGCGTCGGTGGTGGCGGTGCGGAAGTACGTCTTGTACGTGCGCTTCTTCGCCGTCTGCCAGTCCTTGCCCTGCGTCAGCGCGGGGTTGGTGTTCGAGGGGGAGATCTCGACCATGTTGGCGGAGGCGAACACCTGCTGCATCGACTGGGCGACGCCGGAGTTGAGGGGGCCGACGGTGCCGACGACGGACTTGTCGCCGACGAGGGCGGTGGCGTTCTGCTGGCCGTTGGCGGGCTGCGCCTTGTCGTCCAGGGCCTTGATCTTGAAGGTGACGCCGTCGACGAGCTTCTTGCTGTTGGCGTCGTCGACGGCGATCTGGGCGCCGTACTGGATGCCGAGACCGGTGGTCGAGTTCTCACCGGACAGCGGCGCGTCCACACCGATGGTGAGGGTGGTGCCGCCGCCGCTGTCGCCGCTCTTGCTGCTGTCGTCGCGGGAGCCGCATGCGGTGAGGGTCAGAGCTCCGGTGGTCAGTACGGAGGTGAGGATCACCAGAGAACGCTGTCGCACAATCAGTCCTTTCCGCAGGCACGGCCGCCGCTGTGAGGCGGCGCGATTGCCGCGCTGGTACCGAACTCCCGGTGGAGCGGTGACTGGCCGTGACTCTAAGCCTGGTCTGAGCCGATGGGCATCGTCACGGGCTGGCTTGTGACTTTCTTGTTATGACGTGCCGGTTGATGGTTATCGGCGATGGTGGCTCTCGGCCGGTTTGGCGGAAATTGCATGGAGTCCACATATTGAGAATGTGCACTTCCGCTTGGCCTTGGGCGGGCCTCGGGTCGGGCGGTGTCGCAGGCCCTGTGGAGGAGGTCGGAAAGGTCGCGCGAGTAGGCGCCGCTGAAGATGAAACTGTGCTGCTGTATTGCGCGCGCGTTACGCAGTGTTACGTCAAGAAAGGGAAGATCCGGATTCAGAGGCAGTCCGGAACAGTCGGAAACAGATATCTCGAGTGTGATGCGGCGTGTTGTCCCGGCGTGCACGGTAATGGACGGGTCGGGCGCGGTACGGGTGCGGAGTCCGGTGAATCCGGCCTTGATGTCGTAGACGGTGACGGGCGGGCCGAGGCGGACGGCGACGTCGAACCGGAAGGCGCCGACGGGGGAGGCGGCGGTGGCCCGGTGGGCAACTCCCTTGTAGGCGAACTCCGTTACGTTCGCAGGCCAGGGGGGCAGGTCCGGTTCCGGGGGCGCGGTGGAGCGCGGTGCGGGCAGGAGCAGGAGGGCGCCCGCGAGGGCGAAGGCCGCGGCGGCGCCCAGGACGGCTCTGCGGGTGTGTGTCGGCAGCCGGGTCCACCGGTCGGACAGGCGGGGCGCGTCGCTGCCGACGACGTCGTCACCGTGCTCGGGTTCGGTCGATTCAACGGGTTCGACCGGTCCGGTGCCGCTCATGGCCGGGGCCTCATGGGGCAACGGTAGGAGCCCGCGGCCACGGCGGGAAGGCGCGGTGATGTGCCTTGTGGGCGCGGGGAGTTGAGCGGGCGGCGGGGTCGGGGCTCGCGGGGTGGTGGGGTGAGTGGTGTCGAGGGGGTGCCCGTGGTCTTCGGTCACCCCCTCGGGGTCAGCTCGCGGCGCGGACGTGGTCCCCGTCGCCGGGGTTCACGTCGCGCAGCAGACAGGTCAGGCGGGCGGTGCACACGCGCTTGCCGTTCTCGTCGCTGATCACGATCTCGTACGTGGCGGTCGAGCGCCCTCGGTGGACGGGGGTGGCGACGCCGGTGACAAGGCCGGAGCGTACGCCGCGGTGGTGGGTGCAGTTCAGGTCGACGCCGACGGCGATCTTGGAGCTGCCGCCGTGGAGCATGGAGCCGACGGAGCCGAGGGTCTCGGCGAGGACGGCGGAGGCGCCGCCGTGGAGCAGTCCGTAGGGCTGGGTGTTGCCCTCCACCGGCATGGTGCCCACGACGCGCTCGGCGGAGGCCTCGACGATGTGGACGCCCATGCGGGTGCCGAGGTGTCCGGCGGAGAAGAGGGCGGGCAGGTCGACGCCGAGCGCGGCGTACTCGTCGACGACTTCTTGCGGGAACTTCACGGTGTGCTGCTCGCCCATGGGGTCCGGCTCCGTTCGGTGATCTGTCACTCGGCTGCGACTGAGCAAACGCTCAGTCGGTCGCCGATTGTTCCAGGCGGACCACGACGGACTTGCTGGCGGGGGTGTTGCTGGTGTCGGCGGTGGCGTCCAGCGGGACCAGGACGTTCGTCTCCGGGTAGTAGGCGGCGGCGCAGCCGCGGGCGGTGGGGTAGTGCACGACACGGAAGCCGGGGGCGCGCCGCTCGACACCGTCCTTCCACTCGCTGACCAGGTCGACGTAGGACCCGTCCGCCACGTTCAGCGCCCGGGCGTCGTCGGGGTGGACGAGGACGACGCGGCGGCCGTTCTTGATGCCGCGGTAGCGGTCGTCGAGGCCGTAGATGGTGGTGTTGTACTGGTCGTGCGAGCGCAGGGTCTGCAGCAGGAGCCGGCCTTCGGGCAGCTCCGGGTACTCCACGGGGGCGGCCGTGAAGTTGGCCTTGCCGGTGGCGGTGGGGAAGCGGCGCTCGTCGCGGGGGGCGTGGGGGAGCGCGAAGCCGCCGGGGCGGGCCACGCGCGCGTTGAAGTCCTCGAAGCCGGGGATCACGCGTGCGATGCGGTCGCGGACGGTCGCGTAGTCCTTCTCGAACTCATCCCACGGGACTTTGCTGTCGGTGCCGAGGACGCGGCGGGCGAGGCGGCACACGATGGCCGGCTCGGACAGCAGGTGGGGGTTCGCGGGCTCCAGGCGGCCGCGGGAGGCGTGCACCATGCCCATGGAGTCCTCGACGGTCACGAACTGCTCGCCGCCGCCCTGCAGATCACGCTCGGTGCGGCCGAGCGTGGGCAGGATCAGGGCACGCGCGCCCGTGACGGCGTGCGAGCGGTTCAGCTTGGTCGACACGTGCACGGTGAGGCGGGCGCGGCGCATGGCCGCCTCGGTCACGTCGGTGTCGGGGGATGCGGATACGAAGTTGCCGCCCATGGCGAAGAAGACCTTCGCCTCGCCGTCGCGCAGCGCGCGGATGGCCCGTACGACGTCGTAGCCGTGCTCGCGCGGCGGTGCGAACCCGAACTCCTTCTCCAGGGCGTCCAGGAAGGCGGGCGCGGGGCGTTCGAAGATGCCCATGGTGCGGTCGCCCTGCACGTTCGAGTGGCCGCGCACCGGGCACACGCCCGCGCCCGGGCGGCCGATGTTGCCGCGCAGGAGGAGGAAGTTGACGACCTCGCGGATGGTGGGGACGGCGTGCTTGTGCTGGGTGAGGCCCATGGCCCAGCACACGATGGTCCGCTTCGAGGCGAGGATCATGCCGAGGGCCTGGTCGATCTCGGCCCGTGTGAGGCCGGTCGCGGTGAGCGTCTCGTCCCAGTCGGCGGCGCGGGCGGCCTCGGCGAACTCCTCGAAGCCGTGGGTGTGTTCGCGGATGAACTCCTCGTCGACCGCGCCCTCCGTCTCCAGGACGAGCTTGTTGAGGAGGCGGAAGAGGGCCTGGTCGCCGCCGATGCGGATCTGCAGGAACAGATCGGTCAGGGCGGCGCCCTTGAGCATGCCCTGGGGGGTCTGCGGGTTCTTGAAGCGCTCCAGGCCCGCCTCGGGCAGCGGGTTGACGCTGATGATCTTCGCGCCGTTCGCCTTGGCCTTCTCCAGGGCCGAGAGCATGCGCGGGTGGTTCGTGCCGGGGTTCTGGCCGGCGACGATGATCAGGTCCGCCTTGTAGAGGTCCTCCAGCAGGACGCTGCCCTTGCCGATGCCGATCGTCTCGGAGAGTGCGGAGCCGGACGACTCGTGGCACATGTTCGAGCAGTCGGGCAGGTTGTTGGTGCCCAGCTCGCGGGCGAAGAGCTGGTAGAGGAACGCGGCCTCGTTGCTGGTGCGGCCCGAGGTGTAGAAGACGGCCTCGTCGGGGGAGGCGAGTGCGGTGATCTCCTCGGCGATGATGTCGAAGGCGCGTTCCCAGGTGACCGGCTCGTAGTGCTCTCCCCCTTCGGGGAGGTACATGGGGTGCGTGAGCCGCCCCTGCTGGCCGAGCCAGTAGCCGCTGCGGGTGGCGAGGTCGGCGACCGGGTGTGCGGCGAAGAACTCCGGGGTGACCCGGCGCAGGGTGGCCTCCTCGGCGACCGCCTTCGCGCCGTTCTCACAGAACTCCGCGGTGTGCCGGTGGTCGGGCTCGGGCCAGGCGCAGCCGGGGCAGTCGAAGCCGTCCTTCTGGTTGACGCGAAGGAGGGTGAGGGCGGTGCGGCGCACGCCCATCTGCTGCTGGGCGATGCGCAGGGTGTGCCCGATGGCGGGCAGCCCGGCCGCCGCGTGCTTGGGCTCGGCGACCTGCGGCGCGTCCTGGACCGGGTCACCCTTGGGCGGCTTCGTTGCCATCGCTGCGCTCTCCTTCACGGCACCCGTGTACTACGTCGTACTGCGTCTCCGATCCTCGCACGCGCCGCCGGCAACGAGGGCAGCCGGGGTTTGCGGAGGCCGGATACAATGGTTGCGGAAGAAGCAATGGTTGCGGAAGAGGCAACAGTGCGGGAGTGTGGGCGACGGTCGGGCGCCGCGGGTCCTTCTGCGGGGCCTCGGGGGGGCGGGTCCTACTGTGGGGCCTCGGGGGGGGCGGGTCCTTCTGCGGGGCCTCGGGGGACGCGGGTCTTTCCGCGGGGCCTCGGGGGCGCTGCGGCACCGTCCGCGCACCGTGAGGGCCCGCCCGTCCGCCGGAGGCGCCCACGGCGGGGTCCGGCTGTCAGTGGCTCGTGGCAGGATCGGGGACGTGGCAGAAACAGCATCGAAGAAGACCGAGAAGATCCCCGGCGGCGGCCGTCCCCGGCTGATGCTCATGGACGGGCACTCCCTGGCCTACCGCGCGTTCTTCGCGTTGCCCGCGGAGAACTTCACGACCGCGACGGGCCAGCCGACGAACGCGATCTACGGCTTCGCGTCGATGCTGGCGAACACGCTGCGCGACGAGGCGCCCACACACTTCGCGGTGGCGTTCGACGTCTCCCGCAAGACCTGGCGCTCCGCGGAGTTCACGGAGTACAAGGCGAACCGTTCGAAGACCCCGGACGAGTTCAAGGGCCAGGTCGAGCTGATCGGCGAGCTGCTGGACGCGATGCACGCCCAGCGTTTCGCCGTCGACGGGTTCGAGGCGGACGACGTCATCGCCACGCTCGCCACCCAGGCCGAGGCCGAGGGCTTCGAGGTGCTGATCGTCACCGGCGACCGGGACTCCTTCCAGCTGGTCACCGAGAACACGACGGTGCTGTACCCGACGAAGGGCGTCTCGGAGCTGACCCGGTTCACCCCGGAGAAGGTCTTCGAGAAGTACGGATTGACGCCGGCGCAGTACCCCGACTTCGCGGCGCTGCGCGGCGACCCGTCGGACAACCTGCCGGGCATCCCGGGCGTCGGGGAGAAGACGGCCGCGAAGTGGATCAATCAGTTCGGTTCGTTCGCGGAGCTGGTCGAGCGCGTCGAGGAGGTCAAGGGCAAGGCCGGGCAGAACCTGCGTGACCACCTGGAGTCGGTGAAGCTGAACCGCCGGCTGACGGAGCTGGAGCGCCAGGTGGAGCTGCCGAAGTCGGTCGCCGACCTGGAGCGGGCCGCGTACGACCGCAAGGCCGTCGCCATGGTCCTGGACACCCTGGAGATCAGGAACCCCTCGCTGCGCGAGCGGCTCTTCGCCGTCGATCCCGGCGGCGAGGAGGCCGAGGCGACCCCGGTCGCGGCGGGCGGCGTCGAGCTGGACGGCGCGGTGCTGGGGGCGGGCGAGCTGAAGCCGTGGCTCGCCGAGCACGGCGAGCAGGTCCTGGGCGTGGCCACGGTCGACTCGTGGGCGCTGGGCACGGGCGCGGTCGCCGAGATCGCGCTGGCCGCGGCCGACGGGGCGGCGGCCTGGTTCGACCCGACGCAGCTGGACGAGGCGGACGACAAGGCGTTCACCGAGTGGCTCGCCGACCCGGCGAAGCCGAAGGTGCTGCACAACGCCAAGGGCGCGATGCGGGTCTTCCCCGAGCACGGCTGGTCCCTGGAGGGAGTGACCATGGACACGGCGCTCGCCGCGTACCTGGTCAAGCCGGGCCGCCGCTCCTTCGCGCTGGACGCGCTGTCGCTGGAGTACCTGGGCCGGGAGCTGGAGCCGGCGGCCACGGCCGACGGGCAGCTCGCGTTCGGTGCGGACGAGGGCGCCGAGGCCGAGGCGCTGATGATCCAGGCCCGCGCGATCCTCGACCTTGGTCAGGCGTTCGAGGAGAAGCTGCGGGAGGTCGGCGCGGCGGAGCTGCTGCGTGACATGGAACTGCCCGTCTCGGCGCTGCTGGCCCGCATGGAGCGGCACGGCATCGCCGCGGACCGCCTGCACCTGGAGGCCATGGAGCAGATGTTCGCCGGCGCCGTCCAGCAGGCCGTGAAGGAGGCGTACGCGGCGGCGGGGCACGAGTTCAACCTGGGCTCGCCCAAGCAGCTCCAAGAGGTCCTCTTCGGCGAGCTGGGCCTGCCGAAGACGAAGAAGACGAAGACGGGCTACACGACCGACGCGGACGCGCTGGCGTGGCTGGCGACCCAGACGGACAACGAACTGCCGGTGATCATGTTGCGTCACCGTGAGCAGGCGAAGCTGCGGGTGACGGTCGAGGGCCTGATCAAGACGATCGCGGCGGACGCCCGGATCCACACCACGTTCAACCAGACGGTCGCGGCGACCGGCCGCCTGTCGTCGACCGACCCGAACCTGCAGAACATCCCGGTGCGCACGGACGAGGGCCGGGCGATCCGCCGTGGTTTCGTGGTCGGTGAGGGCTTCGACTCCCTGATGACGGCGGACTACAGCCAGATCGAACTGCGCGTGATGGCCCATCTCTCGGAGGACGAGGGTCTGATCCAGGCGTTCACGTCCGGGGAGGACCTGCACACCACGGTCGCCTCCCAGGTGTTCGGGGTCGGCCGCGACGCGGTGGACGCGGAGATGCGGCGCAAGATCAAGGCGATGTCGTACGGCCTGGCCTATGGTCTGTCGGCGTTCGGCCTGTCCCAGCAGCTGAACATCGAGGCGGCGGAGGCGCGTGCCCTGATGGACACCTACTTCGAGCGTTTCGGCGGAGTACGGGAGTATCTTCGCCGCGTGGTGGACGAGGCACGGGCCACGGGCTACACGGAAACCCTCTTCGGCCGCCGCCGCTACCTCCCCGACCTGAACAGCGACAACCGCCAGCGCCGGGAGATGGCGGAACGCATGGCGCTGAACGCCCCCATCCAGGGCACGGCCGCGGACATCGTCAAGATCGCCATGCTGAACGTGGACCGGGCTTTGCGCGAGGCCGGCCTCAAGTCCCGCATCCTCCTCCAGGTCCACGACGAAATCGTCCTGGAAGTCGCCCCGGGCGAGCGCCAGAAGACGGAGGAACTGGTCCGCCGCGAGATGGCGGGCGCGGTACAGCTGAGGGCACCGCTGGACGTGTCGGTGGGAGACGGCGGCGACTGGGAGTCGGCGGCCCACTAGCCTCCGGCAACGAGCGCGCACACCGCGACCTCCGCCAGCACCTGGGGCGATGCGACGGCCTCCGTCCGGAACCGGATCGACGCGACGACCTCGTCCCGGGATTGGGTTGATGCGACGATTTCCGTCCGGAACCGGGTCGACGCGACGACCTCGTCCCGGGACCGGGTCGACGCGACGACTTCCACCCGGACCGGGGCGACCCGATGACCTCGTCCCGGGACTGGGCGGCCCAGAGCCGTGGACCGGGGGCGGGGACGCCATGGGGGTTGGTCTCCGGTGGCTGGGGTGCGGGTCCTGTCGGGCGTCTGGGGCCTCGGGGTGTCGGCTCTGTGGTGTGCGGGTTTGGTCGGGCGCCAGCGTCTGGCGGGCGGGTGATCCTCGGTCGGCCTTGCGTCGGAACCGCCACCACCGGGCCACTCCCCGCCACCCGGGCCACTCCCAGTCCCCGGGCCGTCCGCAGCCACCCCCGGGCCATCCCCGGCCATCCCCCGGGCCACTCCCAGCCCCCTGGGCCATCCCCGGCCAAGCCCGCCATTCGGGAGCAAGCCGCCATTCCGCGGCATCCGAGAACCCCGGCCCAACCCCCGGAGGGAACCGTCACCCGGGCGGCCCCCACGAAGAAGCCCTTCCCCCGAGGTCGGCGTAAGGATGCCGCCATGGGTATACGTACGCTTCCTCGCCGGACGGCGATCCATGTGGCCGTCGTATTGGCCGCTCTGCCACCCCCCGTGCCGGCCTACGCGCCCGGCGCCGGCACCCTCCGTCTGCCCGCTCCCAGTCGCGCCACCCGTGCCGTCGAGTTCGCCGCCCGGGTGTCCCGGGACACCCGGAATCTCGGGGCCGCGTTCGCCTCGCGTCTCCGTGCCTTGCCCCTGGCCCTGCCGCGCGGCTCCGCACCGGCCTGTGGCCCTGCGCCCGGCGGCCGTGCGCAGGACGGCTCCACGGCCGTGCGCGTGGCCGCCCGCCTGCGGGCCGCCCTGTGCCGCGCTCAGCGACTGTACGGGGGCCTCGCCGCACCGCACGGTCCGCGCTTGCGTCGCTTCCTGACCCGCCCCGCCAGGGCGATCAGCGGGGCGCCGCCGACCGGCTCGGTTCCCTACGAGCGGGCGCGGGATCGGCGACGGCCGGACGCCATGCCCTGACCCCGGCCACGTACAGCGTCAGCCCGACGACAAGACCCGCACCCGCGCCGAAGCACACCGGCGGGATCACTTCCCAGGGTTTCGCGGTCGCCCCCCAGTAGGCCCACCACCGTGACGCGCGCTGCGCCGCCCCCACGGTCGCGCAACCGCCGATCACCGCAGCCGCCAGCCAACGGTCGGCCCACGAAAGGACCGGCACACTCGACACCGCGGCAGAGCCGGCCGGCACCCGCCGCAGCGCCACCGTCAAGAACACCGCGATCGCCACGGCCGCCACGGCCGAACTCCCGTACTGCAGGTACGTGTACAGCGGCGCACCCGGCATCGGTTGCCGCAGCACGGGAAACAACCGCGTTCCCCACCGGTCGATATGCGTGAACGCGTCCCACACCACATGCGTCAGGGCGCCCAGCGCCGCGGAGACGTACCACCACACAGTCCGGGAGAGCGAGACTCCTCGCCGCGGTGTGTCACAGCGCACCAGCACCGCCACGCGCCTTTGCGCTGCCCGTGGCAGCAGGGCCACCAGGGGATTCCGCAGCACCAGCCAAGCCCCCACCAGCGCCCACGCGATGAGCACGTCGACCGTGAACACCCCTGTGAAGGAGTGCGTGACGGCACCGAACTCCATCGCCCCGGACACCGCACTCGCCGCGAAGTAGGTCATGTCGGGCGCGAACGAACCCGCGACGAGGACGGCGGGCACCAGCCGCCCGCGTCCGGACCCGTCTGCGCGTACGGCCGGCAGTGCGGCCGCGGCGTGGCTGAGAGTGAACGGCAAGTCGGCTCCCCGCGGCAGATGTCTGGCCGGGCACAACCACCCGGCGATCACAGTCGTCCAGTATGAGGGACGCATGAGACGGGTGAGGTGATTCGCCTTGCTCCTGCGCCCGGCCAAATGGTGCATGGCCAAAAGGTGAAAACCGGGCACCAACGGGTGCCGGTACGACGGAAGTTGTCGTAGGGTCACTTGGTCGCCGCGGCGGCGCGTGGTCTAGCGCCAATAGCACCACAACAGTACAAAATCGGTCGTCAACGGGAGGGGTTCACTCAAATGGCGGCGCATTTCGGCAGGAGGCTGCGCAAGGGCGCGGCAACCACGGCCGTGGCCGCAGCCGCGGTAGCGGCGCTGGCCGCGTCCCAGGCTCCGGGAGTGACCACCGACGACCAAGGCAGACAGAACACGGGCGCCCAGTCCACACCCGAGGACGCCGGCAACGGCGCCCACGGCGACACCGCCACGGGCAACGGCGGCTACTACACCGACCTCCCGCCGCTCAACAGCCCCACCACGTCGCCCAGCCCGAGCGCCGGCTCCACCACCGTCACCACCGGCGAGTCGGAGGCCGGCATACCCGCCACCGTCCTCGACGCCTACAAGAAGGCCGCTGCCGAACTCCAGCAGTCCAAGCCGGGCTGCAACATGCCCTGGCAGCTCCTCGCCGCCATCGGCAAGGTGGAGTCCGGCCAGGCCCGCGGCGGCCAGGTCGACGCGAACGGTACGACGTACTCGAAGATCCTGGGGCCGCGCCTCGACGGCAACGGCTTCGCGAACATATCGGACACCGACAACGGTGCCTACGACGGCGACAGCACCTACGACCGCGCCGTCGGTCCCATGCAGTTCATCCCGTCCACCTGGGCATGGGCGGGCCGCGACGGCAACGGCGACGGGGTCAAGGACCCCAACAACATCTACGACGCCGCCCTCGCCGCCGGCCACTACCTCTGCCGCTTCGACCGCGACCTCTCGGTCCAGGCCGACATGAACGCGGCGATCCTCGGCTACAACAACTCGCAGGACTACCTGAACACCGTTCTGCGCTGGTACGAGTACTACCGCAAGGGCACCCACTCGATCCCGGACGGCACGGGCGCGCTGCCCTCGCAGCACAGCGACGGCAACTCCGGTGCGAGCCCCACCCCGACCCCCACGCCGCCGGGGAAGCCCAGCCCCCACAAGCCCAGCCCCCACAAGCCCGGCGGCGGTTCCACCAGCCCCAGCCCGCCCCCGACGCCGCCGAGCAAGCCCTCGAGGCCGACCACCCCCACCGACACGGTGGACCACCTGGCGGACGGCGGCACCGCCAAGCTCTCCGCCATGACGGGCGACACGTTCGACCAGAAGATCGTCGTCAAGGCCGTGACCAAGGCCGGCAAGGCGGTGGCGAAGGTCCGTGTGCGGTTCACGATCATCGGCGACACGGACGCCACCTTCGCGGGCGGCGAGACCGTCGCGACCCTTGTCACCAACAGCACCGGCAAGGCCACCGCGCCCGCGCTCGTCGCAGGCGAGAAGACCGGCGACTTCAAGGTGCGCGCCCTCGTCGTGGGCCGCACGGTCACCGGCCTCGACTACAAGGCCACCGTCACCGAACGCCAGGCCGACACCCTCGCCCGCACCAGCGACACCGAGCTGACCTGCACGCCGGGCGGCGAGTTCGCGGACCAGGTCGAGGTGAAGGCCACGTACAAGGGCGCCGTGGCGGACGGTGTCGCGGCCACCGCGACCCTCGTCAAGTCGGCCGACGACCCGACCGAGAACGACAAGGGTCCCTACTTCAAGGACGCGGACGGCAAGACCGTACGCACCCTCACGGACCTCAAGACCGACGCCGACGGAGTGCTGAAGCTCCCGAAGCTGTACGCCGACGACACGACCGGCACGTTCCTGCTCCGCATCAACACCGCGGGCGGCGCGACCCTGACGGTCGAACTGAAGGTCGCGGCGGCCACCTCGTCGCCGAGCGCGCCGACCACCCCCGCCTCGTAGCAGCCCCACCTCGCAGGGCCGCGTCAGGCCCGCGTACGACTGCGGCGCCCCTCCCTCGCGGAGGGGCGCCGCAGTCGTTGTGCGTGCGACGTGTTCTCATCTCGCGCACCCGTTGCTACCGTGCCGGGACCTGACGATGCATCAGTTCCGTTTTTCAGGGGAGGCCCGTATGCGCGCCCTCATCGCAGCCGCGATCGGTCTCGCCACGGCGTTCGCCCTGGTGCTGATCCTGACGGCCATGGGCACGCCGTCCGGCGACACGTCCCCGAAGCCGTTGCTGACGACGGTGCCCGCACACCCGTGACCGTACGAGCCGTCCGTCCGGGAGGGAGGCCGAGATGCGACGCAAGGCCAGTCTGATCCTGCTCGCCCTCGCCGTGTTCTTCGCGACGCTGTCCCCACTGCTGCGCTGGTACGCCTTCCCGCGCTGGGCCAAGGTCCCCGCGAACGAGTACCAGGACATGGTCCTGGAGGCGAAGAACGCCACCCTGCTCGACTACGGCACCATGAAGGCCCGCACGGTTCCCAAGGTCACCATCGTGCAGACCCTCAAAGGCAACGTGGAGGCGTCGAAGAAGATCGAGAAGACGGCCGGCCGGGACGTGGTGGTCTGGGACGGCCTGTCCTATGTGCAGGGTCCCGACGGCAAGATGGTCTCCCGCATCCCCGAGCGCTACATCTTCGACGCGCACAGCCAGGAACCCGTCCACGCCACCGGCGAGATGGTCGACGGCGACCCCGTCCGGCGCGACGGCATCGAGTTCAAGTGGCCGTTCCTGACGGAGAAGAGGGACTACGAGTACTTCGAC
Organism: Streptomyces sp. CGMCC 4.7035; assembly: GCF_031583065.1. Lineage (GTDB taxonomy): Bacteria > Actinomycetota > Actinomycetes > Streptomycetales > Streptomycetaceae > Streptomyces > Streptomyces yaanensis. Next base: position 5,929,998 of record NZ_CP134053.1, on the reverse strand, counting down.
GCGCAGACGCGCACCACGACCCCCATCCACTACAAGGGCACGCAGACCTTCCGCGGGGTAAAGGTCTACTACTTCGAACAGACCATCCCCTGGACGAAGGTCCACCTCCCCAAGACCATGCCGGTCCAGGGCATCACCCCCGAGTCGGTCGCCAAGACGGGCACGACCCGCTGGTACACCACGGTCCGCAAGTTCTGGGTCGAACCGGTGACCGGTGCGCCCGTCTACGGCGAGGAGAACCACAAGGAGGAGCTGCGCGGCGGAACGCTCCTGGGAGGGCGTGACAGGGTCACGGCGTTCGCGGGCGACGTGAAGATGCGCGAGGACTACATCAGGTCGACGGTCGCCCTCGTCAAGCACAACCGCACGCTGATCCTCCTGCTGACGTCCTACCTGCCGTGGGGCTTTTTGATCCTGGGCGCCGGCCTGCTGTCGCTGTCCCTCTATCTGGAGGCCCGTGGCCGCCGCCCGGGCGACCCCGCGCCCACCGAGACCGTGGAGCCCGAGCCGGTCACCGCCTGAGCCGCGCGTTCGTGTGCCGCGTCGGCTCCGCACCGGCCGGGTCCTCGGGCCAGGGGTGCTTGGGATAGCGGCCGCGCAGCTCGGCCCGTACCGCCTTGTAGCCGTCCCGCCAGAAGGAGGCGAGATCGGCGGTGACGGCGGCCGGCCGTCCGGCGGGGGAGAGCAGATGCACGAGGACGGGAACGCCGGCGATCCGGGGTGACTCCTGGAGTCCGAACATCTCCTGCAGCTTGACGGCGAGGACGGGTCGCTCGGGATCGGCGTAGTCGATCCGGATCCCGGACCCACTCGGCACGGTGATCCGCTCGGGCGCCAGCTCGTCGAGGCGGGCGGCCTCCCCGGTCGACCAGGGCAGCAGCCGGGCGAGGGCTTGACCGGCGTCGATCCGCGCCAGGTCGGCACGCCGCCGGGCACGGCTCAGCTCGGGCTCCAGCCATTCGTCCACGCGCGCGTGGAGCGCGTCGTCGCCGACGTCCGGCCAGGGCTCACCCAGGTGCAGCCGCACGAAGGCGAGCCGCTGCCGCAGTACGCGGGCCTCGGGCGACCACCGCAGCAGGCCGAACCCCTCGTCCCGCAGCCCTTCCAGCAGCGCTTCCCGTACGAGGGCGGGGCCGGCATCCCGCAGCGGCCGCACCGTCAGCTCGACGGACCCGAGCCGCTCGACGCTCCGGGCGACGACATCACCGGCGGCCCAGTGCACCTCGTCCCCCTCGGAGCGCAGGGCTTCGGCGGCTCGCCGCGCCACGTCCTCGTCGACCGCCGAGGCGAGCCGCACGCGCGCGTGCCCCGCTCCCACGGGCCGGTCGGCGACCGCGACGGCGAGCCAAGGGGCACCGCGCAGCGCCGACCCGTCCGCGAGTTCGGCCCGGGTGCCGCCGACCATGAGATAGGAATCCCCGTCGGCCCGCGCGAGCCGCTCCGGGAAGGCGAGAGCGGCGACCAGACCCACCACGTGATCGTCCCGCGCCCCTGTCGCACCGGAGGGACGGTCGCCCGCAGCGGCCCGCAGCCGGCGTGCCTCCTCCCGCCAGCGGGCCGCGTACGCGTCGCCACCGCGCCGGGCCGTCCGCCACGCCACCGCCAGGTCGTCCCCGTACTCCCGCGGCGGCTCCTCGCTCAGCAGGGCGACCACCTCGGCGGCCCGGTCCGCGCCGACCTCCGGGGCCGCGTCCAGCAGCGCCCTGGCCAGCCGCGGATGCAGACCGAGCCGGGACATCCGCGCGCCCCGGTCCGTCGCTCGCCCGGCCGGGTCGACCGCGCCGATCGCCGTCAGCACCGACCGCGCCGCCGCCATCGCCCCGCCCGGCGGCGCATCGAGGAGCGCGAGGCCGGACGCGTCCGGGTCGCCCCAGCACGCCGTCTGCAACGCGAACGCCGTCAGGTCGGCCAGCCTGATCTCCGGCGCCGGGAAACGGGGCAGCCGGGCGTCCTCCGCCTCGGCCCAGCAGCGGTACACCCGGCCCGGCCTCTCGCGCCCCGCCCGGCCCGCGCGCTGTCGCCCCGCCGCCTGCGAGGCCCGTACCGTCGTCAGCGCGCTCAGCCCGCGCGCGTGGTCCACCCGCGGCTCTCTGGCCAGCCCGGCGTCGACGACCACCCGCACCCCGGGCACGGTCAGCGACGACTCCGCCACGGCCGTGGCCAGCACCACCCGCCGCCCGGTTCCGGCGGACAGCACCGCGTCCTGCACGGCCGCCGGAGCCCGCCCGTGCACCTGGAGCACCTCGACGTCCCCCAGGTCCCCCAGCTGTCCTGCCACGCGCGCGATCTCCCCGACGCCCGGCAGGAAGCACAGCACGTCCCCCTCGCACTCGGTGAGCGCCCGCCGCACCACCGATGCCACATGCGTCAGCAGCGCGGGGTCCACGCGCATCCCGTGCGGCGGCCGTACGGGACGCGCCGGCGGCGCCCAGACCACCTCGACGGGGTACGAGACGCCCTCCGCCTCGACGACCGGCGCCCCGCCCAGCAGCCGGGCCCAGCCCTCCGCGTCCGTGGTCGCGGAGGCCGCCAGCAGGCGCAGGTCGGGCCGCAGGGCCTCCCGCACGTCCAGCAGGAAGGCGGCCACCGTGTCGGCGTCCAGGTGCCGCTCATGGCACTCGTCGAGCACGACCACGTCGACGCCCGCCAGCTCCTGGTCCCGTTGCAGGCGCTGGAGCAGCACACCGGTCGTGACGACCTCCACGCGCGCGTGCCGCCCCATCATCCGCTCACCGCGCACGGTGTACCCGACGCTGTCCCCGGGCCTCTCCCCGAGCAGCCACGCCATCCGCCGTGCCGCGGCCCGGGCGGCGATCCGCCGCGGCTCGGCGACGATGACGCGGCGCGCGGGGCCGCCACCGACGAGCCCGGCGAGGACCAGCGGCACGAGCGTCGTCTTGCCGGTACCGGGCGGCGCGCACAGCACCGCGACACCGCGCCCGTCCAGGGCCTCCTGAAGAGCCGGAACGGCGGAACGGACGGGCAGGCGGTCGAGGGCGTCGTGGCGGATCACCGCACCAGTGTTCCAGCCGGCTCCCGGGTGGTCCGCTCCAGGAACCGCCCGCCCCTCAGTCCTTCGCGCAGACGAAGATCGCCGTTCCCGGGATCAGACCGCCGCGCAGCGGTGACCACCCGCCCCACTCCGACGTGTTCCAGACGGGCCACTCCGGCTCGACCAGGTCGACGAGCCGCAGGCCGGACGCCACGATGTCCCGGACGCGGTCGCCGAGCGTCCGGTGGTGCTCGACGTACACCGCCCGTCCCTGGTCGTCCTGCTCGACGTACGGCGTCCGGTCGAAGTACGAGGCCGACACCGACAGCCCCTCGGGCCCCGGCTCGTCCGGGAACGCCCAGCGGATCGGGTGCGTCACCGAGAAGACGAACCGGCCGCCGGGGCGCAGCACCCGGTGCACCTCGCGCAGGACCAGGACCGGGTCGGCGACGAACGGCAGCGCGCCGTACGCGGAGCACGCCAGGTCGAAGGAGCCGTCCCGGAAGGGCAGCATGCCCGCGTCGGCCTGGACGCGAGGGAAGGCACCGCCGATGCGGAGCGCGTGTTGGAGCTGGCGGTGGGAGATGTCCAGAGCCACCGGACGCGCGCCCTGGGCGGTCAGCCAGCGCGAGCACTGCGCCGCGCCGGCGCCGATCTCCAGGACATCCTTGCCCTTGAGGTCCTCCGCCGGGCCGAGCAGCTCGGCCTCCACCTCGTCGAGCCCCTCGGGGCCCCATACGAAGCGGTCGTCGCCGAGGAACGTTCCGTGTTCGATCTGGTACTCGTCCGCGTTCCGGTCCCACCAGCCCCGGTTGGCCCGGGAACTCTCGGTGACACCCGCCGCGCGTCGGGTGGCTTCGGGCTCGAACGGTTCGGGCTCTTGGATGATCGGCTCCCTCGTCGTACTCTTCCGTGCAATCCGTTCGGCGGAGCAGCGGAAGAGGTGTCTCAGGCCTGCGTGGCCTTGTGGCGTTATCTGATATGCGACCGGCGTCGCGGGGCTTCTTGTGCCGGGAATGCGGCGATCCGCCCCGGGTGGGGGCCTTCGCGCATTGACCCTGCCCGCCTGCCCCCGTATGCTACAAGTTGCGCTGCGGGCCTGCGCACCTCAGACGTAGCAGGCTGCGCTCGCATCTGTTGTATGTCCCCTCGGTTCTCGAGGCGCCGTCGCCAGTTCGCTGGCGGGGCGCTTCCTTGGCTGTCCGGCTTCTGCAGAGCGAAACGGGCTCCCGGCGTAAGCAGTACCTACGACTTCAATGTCCGTACCGGAGCCCTTTCCCACATGACGAGCAGCACCGAGACCACCGCCACCACCCCGCAGGTTGCGGTCAACGACATCGGTAACGAGGAAGCCTTCCTCGCCGCGATCGACGAGACGATCAAGTACTTCAACGACGGCGACATCGTCGACGGCGTCATCGTGAAGGTCGACCGGGACGAGGTCCTGCTCGACATCGGTTACAAGACCGAAGGTGTCATTCCGAGCCGCGAGCTCTCGATCAAGCACGACGTCGACCCGAACGAGGTCGTTGCCGTCGGCGACGAGATCGAGGCCCTTGTCCTCCAGAAGGAGGACAAGGAAGGCCGCCTGATCCTCTCGAAGAAGCGCGCCCAGTACGAGCGTGCCTGGGGCACCATCGAGAAGATCAAGGAAGAGGACGGCATCGTCACCGGTACCGTCATCGAGGTCGTCAAGGGTGGTCTCATCCTCGACATCGGCCTCCGTGGCTTCCTCCCGGCCTCCCTGGTCGAGATGCGCCGCGTCCGCGACCTCCAGCCCTACGTGGGCAAGGAGCTCGAGGCGAAGATCATCGAGCTGGACAAGAACCGCAACAACGTGGTCCTGTCCCGCCGTGCCTGGCTGGAGCAGACCCAGTCCGAGGTCCGCCAGACGTTCCTCACGACCCTGCAGAAGGGTCAGGTCCGCTCCGGCGTGGTCTCCTCGATCGTCAACTTCGGTGCCTTCGTGGACCTGGGTGGCGTCGACGGTCTGGTCCACGTCTCCGAGCTGTCCTGGAAGCACATCGACCACCCGTCCGAGGTTGTCGAGGTCGGCCAGGAGGTCACCGTCGAGGTTCTCGACGTCGACATGGACCGCGAGCGTGTCTCCCTGTCGCTGAAGGCGACCCAGGAAGACCCGTGGCAGCAGTTCGCCCGCACCCACCAGATCGGCCAGGTCGTGCCCGGCAAGGTCACGAAGCTGGTTCCGTTCGGTGCGTTCGTCCGCGTGGACGAGGGCATCGAGGGTCTGGTCCACATCTCCGAGCTGGCCGAGCGCCACGTGGAGATCCCGGAGCAGGTCGTCCAGGTCAACGACGAGATCTTCGTCAAGGTCATCGACATCGACCTGGAGCGTCGCCGGATCTCGCTGTCCCTCAAGCAGGCCAACGAGTCCTTCGGTGCCGACCCGGCGTCGGTCGAGTTCGACCCGACCCTGTACGGCATGGCCGCGTCCTACGACGACCAGGGCAACTACATCTACCCCGAGGGCTTCGACCCCGAGACCAACGACTGGCTCGAGGGCTACGAGAAGCAGCGCGAGGAGTGGGAGCGCCAGTACGCCGAGGCGCAGCAGCGCTTCGAGCAGCACCAGCAGCAGGTCATCAAGTCCCGCGAGGCCGACGCTGCCGCTGCCGCCGAGGGTGGCGAGGCCGCCGCTCCGGCCGCGACCGGCGGTTCGTACTCCTCCGAGGGTGGCGACACCTCCGGCGCCCTGGCGTCGGACGAGGCGCTGGCTGCCCTGCGCGAGAAGCTGGCCGGCGGCCAGAGCTGATCGCTGCCGCTGAGGCTTAGCCGCTGACTGAGGGCCCGCACCCCCTGGGGTGCGGGCCCTCAGTGTGTGGGTGCGGCGCTGCCCGGCGTCCCTGCGAGGCTGAAAAGTCACCGACAAGCGGGTAGTCGGGCCGCGGGCCGGGAATGACCCTGCCCCACAACGGCGTTGTGCAGTACGAACACAAGGAGGAGCGGTCCAAGTGCTTGATCCGCAGGGTTTGTACGCATGGGAGCCGAAGGGCCTGGCCATCGTCGACATGGCGCTCGCCCAGGAGTCGGCCGGTCTGGTCATGCTCTACCACTTCGACGGATACATCGACGCGGGAGAAACGGGCGACCAGATCGTCGACCGGCTCCTCGACTCACTGCCCCACCAGGTCGTGGCGCGCTTCGACCACGACCGGCTCGTGGACTACCGTGCCCGCCGCCCGCTGCTCGCCTTCAAGCGCGATCGCTGGACCGATTACGAGGAGCCCACGATCGAGGTGCGCCTCGTCCAGGACACCACCGGGGCGCCCTTCCTGCTCCTGTCCGGGCCCGAGCCGGACGTGGAGTGGGAGCGCTTCGCGGCGGCCGTCCGGCAGATCGTGGAGCGGCTCGGCGTCCGCCTGTCCGTGAACTTCCACGGCATCCCCATGGGTGTGCCGCACACCCGCCCCGTGGGTCTCACCCCGCACGGCAACCGCTCCGACCTCGTTCCGGGCCACCGCAGCCCCTTCGAGGAGGCGCAGGTCCCCGGCAGCGCGGAGGCCCTGGTCGAGTACCGGCTCATGGAGGCCGGACACGACGTCCTGGGCGTTGCCGCGCACGTCCCGCACTACATCGCCCGCTCCGCGTACCCGGATGCCGCACTGACCGTCCTGGAGGCCATCACGGCCGCGACGGGACTCGTACTGCCGGGCGTGGCACACGCCCTGCGCACGGAGGCGCACCGCACGCAGACGGAGATCGACCGGCAGATCCAGGAGGGGGACGAGGAACTCGTCTCGCTCGTACAGGGCCTTGAACACCAGTACGACGCCGCCGCGGGCGCCGAGACGCGTGGCAACATGCTCGCCGAGCCCGTGGAGATCCCGTCCGCGGACGAGATCGGGCAGGAATTCGAGCGCTTCCTGGCCGAACGCGAGGGCGAGGGCTGAGCGCATGGGCCTGCCACCGCGGTGTCAGTGGCAGGCCGTAGGCTTCCCGTCATGTTGAAGGTGGGGCTGACCGGCGGTATCGGTGCCGGCAAGAGCGAGGTGTCACGGCTGCTCGTGGAGTGCGGGGCCGTGCTGATCGACGCGGACCGCATCGCGCGTGAGGTCGTCGAGCCCGGCACGCCAGGGCTCGCGGCGGTCGTAGAAGCCTTCGGGGAGGACGTCCTCACCCCGGACGGCAGCCTGGACCGCCCCAAGCTGGGCTCCGTCGTCTTCGCCGACCCCCAGAAGCTCGCCGTCCTGAACGCGATCGTGCACCCCCTGGTCGGCGTCCGCTCCCGCGAACTCGAGACCGCCGCCGCCGAGGACGCCGTGGTCGTCCACGACGTCCCCCTCCTCGCGGAGAACGGACTCGCCCCGCTCTACCACGTGGTGGTCGTCGTCGATGCCGGCCCCGCCACCCAGCTCGACCGGCTCGTCCGCCTGCGCGGCATGAGCGAGGAGGACGCACGCGCGCGCATGGCCGCCCAGGCGACACGCGAGAAGCGCCTGGAGATCGCGGACATCGTCATCGACAACGACGTTCCCCTGGAGCAGCTGCGGCGGAGCGTAAGGGACGTATGGGCGGATCTCGTACGCAGGGCGCAGAGCTCACAGGAATAGCGGTCGCCACTGGGGGCGTTGAACCGGTTCACTGAGGGAAGGACTCTGGAGTGCCCGAGACCAGCGATCCGACCGGACGTACTCCGGAGACGCATGTCATCGACTTCCGCGCCGCGGAGCAGCTGCTCGCCGCGCGGGACCCGCGTGGCGCGGTGAAGCTGCTCGACGGCGTGATAGCCGCGCACCCCGAGAACACGGCCGCGCGGCTCCTGCGCGCGCGTGCCTTCTTCGCCGCGGCGCAATTGCGGCCCGCCGAGTTGGAGTTCAGCATCGTGCTGGAACGCGAGCCGGACAACGCGTTCGCGCACTTCGCGCTGGCCCGCACCTATGAGCGCCAGGCGCGGCCGGAGGAGGCCAAGCGGCACTTCCGGCTGGCCGCCGCGCTGGACCCCAACCCGCAGTACCTCAAGGCGGCGCGCTTCGACTCGTAGCCTGCCGGGCTCGGGGGCCGGCTACGGGGGGCGGCGGCGTTCCGGCGGCGGGTACGGAGGGACGTCCCGGCCCGGCTGCCAGTGAGGGCCCTGGTGCATGTGCCGCACGATCACGGTCATGTCCACGATGATGATCAGCCACAGGGCGCCGCACGCGGCCGCCCAGCCAGGCCGCCCGAGGAGCGAGAACGCGACCGTTCCGAAGGTCGCCCAGACCAGACCCCAGACGCTCAGCCAGAAGCGCGCCCGCAGAGCACTGCGCGCTGTTGTCGGTTCACTGCCCGTCCGCATCGGGATCACCTCTCCTACCGGGATAAGTACCCTTCGTGGTGCACGTTCACCACGGGAGGGCGACCGGATCAGAAGACCGCGGCGAGCGGTCCTACCCACGGGGGAGGCGATGATGCTGCTGGAGGCGCTGCGGGCGGACGCGAGGCTCGCGGAGTGGCTGAGGGACCTCGAGAACGAGGGTGACCCGCGCGTGGAGGCCGCCCTGCCCGGCGAGGACGAGCTGCCCGACGTTTTGCTCGACCTGTCCGTACCCCACGAGGACATCAACGAACTCGTCGCGCTGCGCGCCCGCCTGGGCAAGGACGCGGAGGCGATGACGCTCCTGGCGCGGTGCGTCGCCCGGTTCGTGCGCGACATGGGGGAGATCGGAAAGGGCTGGGAGCCGCCGCCGTTCCCGGCATCGACGGGGCCGCTCGGGCGGTTCTTCCATGTGTTCGTCTTCCTCGCGGCGCTTCCGTACGTGCGCGCTCACCACCGGAAGCGCGGCGTCCCTGAGGTGGTGTCCTGGCGTACGCTCGCCGACCTCGGGCGGCAGGTGGCGGTGCACCGCAGGAGGCGCGGCACGGGCGGACTGCTGTTCCCGTGGTGGCTGGCCCTGCACTTCCACGGGGAGATCTTCCAGCTGGGGCGGTTGCAGTTCCAGCGGGCGCGGCTGGGGCAGCGTACGGGGCGGGCCGTCGCGGCGGCGGGCTGGGCCCTGGGCCCCGGAGACCCCTGTCTGAGTCTGCACATACCGGACTTCCGCGGACCGCTGTCGCCGTCCGCCTGCGAACGGTCGCTCGCGCTGGCCCGGGAGTTCTTCGCCCGGCACTACGCCGATGAGCACTACGAGATCGCCGTGTGCCACTCCTGGCTGCTGGATCCGCAGCTCAGGCGGTATCTGCCGGCCGACTCCAACATCATCCGCTTCCAGGACCGCTTCGAGCTCGCGTACGTGGAGACGACGCCGGACGACGGGGTACCGGTCGGCTTCGTCTTCGGCGACCCCGAGCTGCCGGCGGAGGGGCTGCCGCGGCACACCGGTGTCGAGCGGGCGGTGGGGGACCATCTGCGGGCGGGCGGACATTGGTACGGGGGGCACGGCTGGCTCGTGCTGTGACCGGACCCGGCAACCGCGACGATCCCGAGCGTGCGTTCCGCCGTCGAACGTTTCACCCGATCGGGTGGCGCGATGACGGAACTGGCCCCTGAGGGCGGTCCGTTGGACGGGCATGAGGCTGAAAATGCGGGACGGATACGAGGGAACGGGCCCCGGCGCGATCACCCCCGACGGCTGCGCGGTCGAGCTCTACTCGCGACTGCCGATCGGAGACGAGCCGGACATCATCGCCGCGGCCGTGCCCGCGGGCGCGCACATTCTGGAGCTGGGCAGCGGGGTCGGCCGGATGACCCATCCGCTGCTGGAGCGCGGCTTCACGGTCACGGCGGTGGACGAGTCGGCGGAGATGCTGGAGCGGGTCAGCGGTGCGCGCACGATATGCGGCCCGATCGAGGACATCCACCTGGGTGAGACGTTCGATGTGGTGATGCTTGCGTCGTTCCTCGTCCATGCCGGGGACGTCGAGGTGCGGCGAGGACTGCTGCGGACGTGCGCTCGGCACCTGGCGGAGGGCGGGTGCGTGCTGATCCAGCGGGAGGGGGCGGACTACCACTCGAACGTGCCGCGCGAGCGGGTCGACCCGAGCGGCTTCACGATACGGATCGTGTCCTCGGAGCCGGTCGGGGACGGGGTCGACTCGGTGCGCGTGGAGTACGAATTCCCGGACGCGACCTGGACGCAGACGTTCCTGTCGCGGCCGCTGAGCAAGGAGCAGTTCGAGGAGGCGCTCGGGGAGGCGGGGCTGACGGTGGACCGGTATCTGACGGAGGACAGGGTGTGGGTGAGGGCGGTGAAGACACCGGCCGGGTAGCGATGAGTTGCGGGACGGGAGCCGGTCTACCTCTGTGACACCACTGCGGAACTGCTTCCCACGGAGACCACCATGTCCGAGACCACCGCCCCCGTCGCCCGCGCCGCCTCCACCTCCCCGTCGGTGAACGGCGGCCGCGGCCGCAGCCGCCGTGCCGAGATCTCCCTGCGGGTCCTGCAGATCGTGCTCGCGCTCTTCTACGGGGTCGCGAGCGCGCTGCCCAAGCTGATCGCGCATCCGTCGGCCGTCGAGCCCTTCGACAGGATCGGCTGGGGGAACACGGGGATGTACACCATCGGTTCGCTAGAACTGGCCGGTGCGGTCGCGCTGTTGATACCGGTCCTGTCGTCGGTCGCGGCGGTGGCGCTCTCGGGGCTGATGGTGGGCGCGTTCGTCGTTCAGCTGACCGTCTTCGACGGTCAGCACGCGGCGACCCCGCTGATCCTCATCGTGCCGCTGACCTTGATCGCCTGGGCTCGCCGCCACCGCACAGCGGACCTGGTGCGCATGGCGCGCCGCCGGGCGTGATCAACCGTGTTCGCGACGCGGAGGGGTTCCGGTTGGGCCGGGAGGCCTCGACGCGGGGGCAGGATCCTCGACCGCACCCGGCCGACCCGGCCTCCCCAGCCCAGGCGCATACCCTGGCCGGCTGCCTGGCCCCCCAGCCCCCGGGGGCTGGGGGGCCTGCCCGCGCTCAGAACGCGCCGGAACCGCTCTGGCCCTTCGACCGGTTCCGGCCCCCGGAACCGGTCGACGGGCCCTGACCGCTGAAGCCGCCGCCCGGAGGCGCTCCCAAGCCGCGGAGGCGCTCCATTTCGCGGCGGTCGCGCTTGGTGGGGCGGCCCATGCCGCGGTCGCGGACGCCCGCCGGGGCGACCGCCTCGCGGGGCGGTGGGGGAGGGCTGTTGTCGATGTAGCACTGGGCGGCCACCGGGGCGCCGACCCGCTTGCGGATCAGACGCTTCACGACGACGATCCGCTCCCGGCCCTCGTGCCGCAGACGCACCTCGTCGCCGACGCGCACGGAGTACGCGGGCTTCACGCGCTCGCCGTTCACCCGTACATGCCCGCCCCGGCAGGCGGTGGCGCCCATCGAGCGGGTCTTGACGAGCCGCACGGACCAGATCCAGCTGTCGAGGCGCACGGTCTCGCCGTTCGACGGGCCGGCCGCCTCCGCGGCAGCGACCGCGGCGGCGGTGTTCGCTTCGACGGGCGCGGTCTGCGCATCCGTGGCCTGCGGGTCCCCGGCGCCCGGTGCGTCGGACGCACGGCTCTGCCCGCCCGCGCCGGCGTTCCGCCGGTCCGTCTCACGGTCCCGGCGCGCCTCGGGTTCCCGGCCCGCCGCGGCCGCGCGGGTCCCGTCGGCCCCGCCCGTCCTCTCGTCGTCCGCACCTTCAGAAGCCATGCCTCGACCTTAGCTCCCCGAGCTGGGTGGACCGGACGTCTTTTCCGCGCGTGGGCCGCCGACGGTCCCGGCGGACCGGTCACCGCCCCGGCGCCTCGCGTCCCGGCCTGCTCGTATCGGCTCGGCCGGCGTTCACGCAGACCTACTGTGGAGGTATGGACAGGAGCAGCCTTGCCGCGCTGGACGAGCGGATCACGGGATGCCGTGCCTGTCCGCGCCTGGTCGCGTGGCGCGAGGAGGTGGCCCGTACCAAGCGGGCCGCGTTCGCCGACTGGACGTATTGGGGTCGGCCGGTGCCGGGTTTCGGGCCGCCGGACGCCCGGCTGCTCGTCATCGGTCTCGCACCCGCGGCCCACGGTGGAAACAGGACCGGGCGCATGTTCACCGGGGATCGGTCCGGGGACGTGCTGTACGCGGCGCTGCACGCCGTGGGCCTGGCGTCCAGGCCCACCTCGGTGTCCGCCGACGACGGGCTCGAACTGTACGGCGTGCGTGTCACCGCGCCGGTGCACTGCGCCCCGCCCGCCAACAAGCCGACGCCCGAGGAGCGGGACACCTGCCGGCCATGGCTCGTGCAGGAACTGCGGCTGTTGCGGCCGTCGCTGCGCTGCGTGGTCGCGCTCGGCGCCTTCGGCTGGCAGGCCGCGCTGACCGCACTCGCCGAGGTGGGCTGGACGGTGCCCCGTCCCCGGCCCGCGTTCGGGCACGGTGCCCGGGTGTCGCTGGAGGGCGTGGAACTCTTCGGCTGCTTCCACGTCAGCCAGCGCAACACCTTCACCGGACGGCTCACCCCCGAGATGCTGCGGGACGTGCTGCGCACGGCGGCGGAGACGGCAGGGCTGCCGACCAAACCGTAGTGGTGCGCGACCAAGCCAGGACGACAGCTGCCGACCGCGAGCAACCGCTCGTCGAAGTCGGCGAGCACCTGCTGGGCCTGCCGCACCGGATCCCCCTCGGGTGACCTCTGTGGAATTCCGACGGACGCACAGTCGCGGGCGACATCCTCTCCCGTGCACGGGGATCCACCGACCGATAATCCTTCGAAATCCCCGGCCGCCCGCTGCTACGGTCTCCGGCGTGGCGAAACTCAATCAGATCATCGCAATCGAGAAGGGCATCAAGTCCAAGTCCCACCAGGACCTGACGGCCGCTCACCACGGGCTGCAGAAGCCCGCGTTGCTGGCCGGGATCTCGCGTACGTACCAGCCGAAGGACGAAGAGGGCGAGCAACTGCCGCCCGAGTCCACGCGGGTCCAGGTGCAGGCCGAGGACGTGCTGCGGCAGACCGCGGCGACCCTCACGCGGCTGTTCGACGTGACCGCCACCAAGGACTGGGCCAACTGCACCGCCAAGGCGGATGTGAAGGTGGACGGGCGCGTGCTCGTCGCCGACGTTCCCGTGGCGTATCTGCTCTTTCTGGAGAAGCAGCTCGTCGACCTCAACACCTTCGTCCGCAAGCTGCCGGTTCTCGACGCATCCGAGTCCTGGGTGCAGGACCCGTCCACGGACGCGTGGAAGACCGAGCCCGTACGGACGCTGCGTACGAAGAAGGTGCCCCGGAACCACGTGAAGGCCGAGGCCACCGACAAGCACCCGGCCCAGGTCGAGGTGTACTACGAGGATGTGCCCGTCGGGTACTGGACGACCGTGAAGTTCTCCGGCGCCCTGCCCGCGCGACGGGTCAACGAACTCCTCGACCGAGTGGAGAAGTTGCAGCAGGCCGTCAAGTTCGCCCGTGAGGAGGCGAACGGCGTGGACATCGTCGACCAGCGGGTCGGGGACGCCGTGTTCGGCTACCTGTTCGGGTAGCCTCAAGAACTCCCCGGCCACAACGCACGACGGCCGGGGTGCGCGAGGAGCGCAAGCTGAAGCTGAAGCTTGTCGTGACTGCGCGGTTCCAGTGGAGGTTCGAATCCTCCCCGCGGCACAACCCCTTGCCGCGGTAGCCCAATTCGGCAGAGGCAGACCGCGATCAATCTCAGACTCTCGCTCCAGACTCAGCATTCGCCGCCGATCGCCGGATCGACCGGGCCCAGGCCCCGGGACGTCGAAATGCTGGTTCAAGTCCAGCTCGCGCAGCTCGATGCGCGATGGTCCAAAGGCAGGACGCGGCGACATTACGACTGACCTGGGTCCTCAAGCGTGTCGGCGTGCCCATATGGGCGGCATCTTCAGGGCCCGGGGGCCGGCTACGCCCTCGGGCCCGCTCCTGTTTCCGGGACCGCTCGCGATCTCGTTCATACCGCTCGCGATCTCGTTCGTAGCGCTCGCGATCTCGTTTGTAGCGCTCGCGATTGCGTTCATAAAGAACGCGGCATTCGCCCGTCCTTTCACACCCTGGAAACGTGCACGTCCCATCCACTCCCAAGACGCGATCTACCGTGGACACCACGGCCCACAGCCGCGCATCCGAGCCCCGGCCACCGTCGCCCGAAGGCACACCCCGCCCTCGCCCGGACAGGAGCCCCGTGTCGCGTCCCGCGTTCACCCTGCCACCCTGGCTCGCCCACGCCCTGCGCGCCCAGCGCGGCCCCGTGCCCTGGAGCGCCGTCGTCCGGGGTGCCCTGGCCGCCGGGCCCTTGCTCCTTACGGCCGTCCTCGCCGGACGCACGTCCGCCGGTGTCGTCGCCGCCATCGCGGCCATGCTCGCCGGGATCAACGACCGGCCCGGCAGTCGGCGCGCCTCCGTCAAGCGGCTCGGGGTGCCCGCCCTCGCGGGGGCCGGCGGGCTGCTCGTCGGGACGTACGCCGGGCAGCACATCGGAGCCGTGCCGCTCACCCTCCTCCTCACCGGCGTCGGGCTCGTCGCCGGTGCCGTCAGCGCCGTCGGGCCCGTGGCCTCCGGGGCCGGTACGCAACTGCTCGTCGCCTGCGCCATCGGGGCCGGAATGCCTCTGCCCGAAACCGGGTGGCAGCGCGCCCTCCTCTACCTCGCCGGCGCAGGCTGGCTGCTCGCGCTGCGGCTCGTGCTGCCGACGCGTGGCGCGAGCGTCGGCGACTACCGCTTCGACGGGGAACGCGACGCCGTGGCGGCCGTGTACGAGGCCGTCGCCGAGCTTCTCGACGCCACCGGAACCTCGCAGGCCACGGCCCGCCGGGCCGCCCTCACCGCCGCCCTGGACCACGCCCAGGACGCGCTCGCCGGGCCCCGGCTGCGCCGGTACGCGTCCTCCGCCGCCGAGCGGCACCTGCACGCGCAGTACGCCGCCGCACTGCCCCTCGCCGAGGCCGCCACCGCGCTCGCCTGGGCCGGGGACGCCGTGCCCGCCCGGGCCGCCGAGGGGCCGCGCCGGCTCGCCGCCGCCGTACGCGGCAGCACGCATACCGGGCCGCTGCCCGCGCCCGCCCGGAGCGCCCCCGCGTTGCGCGCCCTCGACGACGCGCTCCTGCACGCCGCCGACGCCTTCGACCGCGGCGGCGACGCACGCCGCCTGCACGCCCGACGCCGTACCGCCACATCCGTGCTGCGCACCGCCTTCGGCTCCGGCGGCCGCGAGTACGGACTTCGCGTCGCCCTCGGCTTCGGGGTCGCCGCGGCCGTCGCACAGGCCCTGCACCACGCCCACTGGTACGGGCAGCACACGCACTGGTACTGGCTGCCCGCCACCGCCGTCTTCCTGATCAAGCCCGACCTCGGGCCGCTCGTCTCGCGTGTGCTGTGCCGGGCGGCCGGCACGGTACTGGGTGCCGTGATCTTCGCCGGGCTCGCCGCCGTGGTGCCCCGGCCCGCCGGGCTCGTCGCGATCGTCGCCCTGTGCGGGGCGCTCATCCCCGCCGCCACGCGTCACTTCGCCGCGCAGACCGCCGTCGTCACCGTCCTCGTCCTCGCCCTGGTGATGGTCGGTGGGGAGCCCCAGGCCTCCTGGAGCCGGATCGGAGAGACGCTGCTGGCCTGTGGGATCGTGCTGCTCGTCGGGCATCTTCCGATGCCGGGTCAGCGCGGCGGCACCGTACGGGCGCGGCTGGTGAGGGCGGTGGATGCGGCGCACGCGTACCTCGCGCACGTACTGACCGACGAGGACGACCGGGCCGGGCGCTGGGCGCTGCGCCGCGAGGCCTACCGCGCGCTCGCCGAGGCGCGCGCCGCGATCGACCTCGCCGCCGCCGAACTCCCCGCCCTCGCCCGGCACGCGGAGGGCACCGACGAGGTGGCCGCCGTCGTCGAACGGCTCGTCGACACGACGACCGCGTGCGCCGTGCACCTCGACGACACCGGACGGCTCACGCCCGGCCACCGCCGACGGCTCGCCGAACTCCTCGACGAACTCACCGAGCGACGTGCGCGCGCGGGACTCACCGCGAAGGAAGCGCCCAGACTGCCGCTGGCGGTCTGACGACGCGACCCGCGCCTACGCCCCCCAGCGCCTACGCCCCCCAGCGCCTACGCCCCCCAGCGCCTACGCCCCCCAGCGGCTACGGCCTCACCGTGCCTACGGCCTCACCGTGCCTACGAGCTCACCGTGCCTACGAGCTCACCAGCGCCTAGGACCCCACCCGCACCCACACCGGCGCGTGGTCCGATCCCGGTTCCCCGCGCCGTTCCGCCGGGTCGGCGCCGACGGACGGCAGCCGGAGGGCGTTGTCGCCCGGGAGGCCAGTGCCCGCCGCCGTGAGGCGGCGGACCAGTTGATGGCTCACCAGTATGTGGTCGATCAACTCGTGCCGCCCCGCGGTGACGCGCGAGTACCGCTGGTCGGCGGGGATGAGCGGAGCCACGTCCCACAGGCGCACCGCGTCGCCCCGGTCCGGGTGCTCGTAGCCCCGCGTGCCGATCTCGGAGCCGGGTGGGCCCAGCAGGATCTGGGTGGTCGCCGCCTGCACCTCGTCGTTCATGTCACCGAGCACCGCCACGTCGCGTGTCTTGCCCTCACCCGCCAGCAGTTGGTCGGCCATCGCGCGCAGCGCCGTCGCCTCGGCGGCCCGCCGGTACAGGGCGTAGGCGCCGTAGCGGGCCCGTTCGCCCTCGTCGCGCGGCTGGAACCGGCCGCCCGGGTACGACAGCAGCTTCGACTTCAGATGGGCGACCGCGACCTTCAGCGTCAGCGCCTCCGTGGCGATCTCCACCGCCAGGAAGCCGCGGCCCGCGTGCCCCACGGGCGTGCCGTCGTCGTCGCCCTGCACGGGCCGCAGCCGCTGCGGGAACGCGTTCGTGTCGGTGAGCACCCGCGGCTGCGTACGGCTGAGGAAGCCGACCCGGATTCCGCGGTCGTCCGGGTGCTGGGAGAGCGCGATGTGCCACTCGCCGTCCAGCATGTCGGCGAGGTCCGCGAGCGCCTCCGGGTCCCCGACCTCCTGGACGCCGAGCAGCGTCGGGTCGAGTTCCGTGATCACGGCGGCCAGAGCGGCGAGCTTGGTCTCGTACGCGGCCTTGTCCTTGGGGCCGAACGGGCCGCCGGGCCGGTACAGGTTCTCCAGGTTCCAGGTGCCGAGGAGCATGCCGGGCTCCTTCCAGAAGCCGGATGGCGGGCTGTGGTGAGGCAAGCGTGCGCGCGGATCCGGCGCGGGGACAGGGCGGTGACGGGATGCGCGGTCCACGTCGCCCAGGGGGACGACCGCGTCGTACGGTGACGGGATGACGTCGACTCCGGCCGATCGGCCGACTGCTCCCGCTGACCTCATCATCACCGGATGCATCGTCCTCGTGCACGACGATCATGAGCGGGTCGGTTTCGTGGAGGACGCGGCGATCGTCGTACGGACGGGGTCGTGGAGTCGGTGACGCCGGCCGCGGACGTCGGGGGCCGGGCCGCCGCCGAGCACATCGACGCGCGCGGCCAGGTGGCGTGCCCGGCCTGATCAACTGTCACACGCACTCCCCGATGGTCGCGCTGCGCGGCATCGCCGAGGACCTTCCCGTGGCGGAGTGGTTCAACGAAGTCGGCCGAGGGCGATCCCCGCTGGCTGACCTCCAGGCAGGCCCTGCATCACGCGACGCTGCAGAGTGCCCGCGCCCTGGGCCTCGGCGACCGCATCGGCAGCATCGCGCCGGGACGCCGCGCGGACATCGTCCTGGTCGACCTCACCGGACCGCACACCCAGCCCGTCCACGACCTCGCCGCCACCCTTGTGCACAGCGCCCGCGCGTCGGACGTCCGCACCACCGTCGTGGACGGTCGCGTCCTGATGCGCGACCGCGAGCTGCTGACCATCGATCTGCCCCGGGCCGTACGGGAACTGGGGGAGCGGCTGCCCGCGCTCGTCGACCGCAGTCACGGCACACGGATCCAGGAGTACGACACCTGATCGCCTCCCCCTGAGCCGCCGGTGCACGGGACAAACCCGGCCGCCCTGAGAGCTTCCTCACGCGTCGGCGGTGACCGAGTGTCGACTATGTCTCAGTACCGTCACTTCGCGAGCCGTTCACCCGGGGGAAGGCGTTTAACTCTATGAGCCGATCAGGATCGGCTCGCCGTGACACGGCGACGCAAGGAGGTGCAGGGTGAACGGGCGAACGGTGCTGGAGCGCTTTCCCGCGGGCGGGCCGCGCGGCTCGTGGCCGGCGGAGGAGTTCGCGCAGGCGCGCCGCCTGGAGGGGCAGCCTGCCGAGGTCGTCATGGACCTCGCGACGGACGCGTTCCTGGTGATCGTGCGCGGGGCGGACGCCGCCGAGTAGGCGACCGCGTCGATGTTCAGCCCGCCTCGCGGGTGGTGACCCGCGCCGTGAACTGCTCGGCCTGCAGCGCGTACAGCTCGGCGTAGACGCCGCCCGCGGCGAGGAGTTCGTCCGGAGCGCCGCACTCCACGAGCCGCCCATGGTCCAGTACGTGCACCAGATCGGCGTGGCGCACCGACGCCAGCCTGTGTGTGATCAGGATGACCGTCTGGCCGGAGCCCGCCAGCGCGCGGATCTTCTCGAAGACCTCCAGCTCGGCCCGGGCGTCGAGCGCCGCCGTCGGTTCGTCCACGATCAGGATCTGTCCGCGCCGGTAGGCGGCGCGCGGAAGGCGCGCAGGAACAATGTGTAGCCTTCGCTGCCTTGACGTCGTTGATCGTTTGTGGCCGTACCCAAAGCGCTCATACCTCAACTCGCCTCGAAATTCCGGGCCTTGCTCCCTGAACTCGATGAGAGGCAGAGACGTCTCCTACTCGCAACGGAAGCCAGATCGCTCGGGCACGGAGGGGCACGAGCTGTGGCAACGGCTGCCGGTGTCAGCGCAACAACTGTTCACAAAGGCATCGCCGAACTTGAGGGGCGACTGGAGTCGGCGCCAGCGGGACGCATCCGCCGACCAGGTGGAGGCCGTAAGCGGGTCACAGAAAGGAATCCCGGCTTGCTGCCCGCGCTGATGACTCTGGTCGAGCCGGACGAACGCGGAGACCCGATGTCCCCGCTGCGATGGACAATCAAGTCCACCCGAAATCTCGCCGAAGAACTGGGTCGGCAAGGCCACGCTGTATCGGCCCGCACCGTGGGAAAGCTGCTGCGCGAGAACGGCTTCAGCCTCCAGGCGAACGTCAAATCCCTGAGTGGTGAACAGCATCCGGACCGCGATGCTCAATTCCACTACATCAACGCCCAGGTCAAGGAACACCAAGCGGCCGGCGAGCCGGTCGTCAGCGTGGACACGAAAAAGAAGGAGATGATCGGCCAGCTGCCGAACCCCGGGCGAGCCTGGAGGCCGAAGGACGACCCGGTGAAGGTTGAGGACCACTCTCTGTTCTTCGGTCCTGATCAACCCCGGGCGATCCCGTATGGCATCTACGACATCACGGCCGATTCCGGCTGGGTAAATATCGGCGTAGACCATGACACCTCCGCCTTCGCGGTCGCCTCCATTCGGCGGTGGTGGGGAAGTCGGGGCCGCGCCGACTACCCGAGTGCTACGCGTCTGCTGATTACCGCGGACGCGGGCGGGAGCAACAACTACCGGTACAGACTGTGGAAGTACGAGCTCGCCGCATTTGCGGCTGAGACGGGCCTGGCTATCACGGTGTGCCACTTTCCTCCCGGCGCATCGAAGTGGAACAAGGTAGAGCATCGGCTCTTCTCCCACATCACGATGAACTGGCGCGGGAGGCCGCTGACCAGCCACGAGGTGGTCGTCAAGACCATTGCCGCCACGCGGACACGAACCGGACTCCGCGTAGAAGCCGAACTGGACACTCGCGACTACCCGACCGGGCTTACCATCCCAAAGGATGAGTACGCGGCTTTGCCGATCGAGGCTCACGAATGCCACGGCTCGTGGAACTACACCGTCCTTCCCGAAGTCCGGCCCGCTGCGACACAGTCGGCCCCCGCGATGGACGAAATCCTTGACTTGCTCGCGGACCCGTCGCTCACCGGAATGAGCCGACAGGAGCTGGCCAAGATGACGGCACGCCTGTGCCCGGATCAGCTTGCCCAGGCCGAGCGGCGCGCTTTCGAACGACGTGGCGGTGCGCGAATCAGAGCGAAAGGCTCCGGCGGCAAGGTCTTCATCAGCGACTCCGCACGTGTGCTCCTGACGGTCCTCTACCTGCGCCAGGTGTGCCCGCAGTACGTCCTTGCCGAGCTGCTGAATGTTGGCGAATCCGGGATCGCGAACGCAGTGGCCGAAACTGCCCGGCTCTTGCACGAGCGCAAGGTCGCCATCATGCCGACCCCTCTGCGTTTCATGAGCGCGGAGCCGCTTCTGAAGTACCTTGCGACCGGGGAGACCCCACCCCCAAGCCCCGCCGAGCTGCTGTCGGACCCGTCCCTGACCGGAATGAGCCGCGAGGATCTGCAGCAGATGGTCGAGAGGCTGACCATTCGGCATGCGGCGCAGCTCGAAAAGCTGCGATACCAGCGCCGCGGTGATGAAAACCGCCGACCGAACCTCCAGGTCTTCCAGCAGAAGATCATGAATTCCGACAGGATCCTCGTGGCGATCCTGGCAGTCCGCCGCATCGCAAGCCGAAAACTCCTTGCGGAACTCTTCGGCGTGAGCCCACGGACGATCGGAAACACACTCCTCGAAGTCCGCCCACTGCTGAAGGAGGACGGGTATGTCCCCGTGGTCACCCCCGCGTCCAAGCGCCTGTACACCGCAGAGGCCCTCTTCGCCTCGATCGGCATTCACGACCCAAAGACGCTCCGTGCACTCGGCTGACCACATAGTTCCTGCGCGCCTTCGCGCGATGCCGAGCCGCTGCCACTGCCTGCCGGACCGCCCGCTCCAGGTACAGCTCGGTCGCCATCCCCCGGTGCAAGCACCGGCTCCACCGGAGCGGCTCCGTCGCGCCCCTATTGCGGCTCCAGCCGCCCGGTGGCGTACGTCGAAGCGGCCCGCAGCAGCGCGGCCAGCAGCATCACGGCGGCGACCGAGACCAGTGCCGGGACCGCGCCGCGCAGCCGGTCCTCGACCGGGCCGCCCGTCATCAGCCGTGCCGGCACGGAGTTGACCGCCAGCAGACTCACCGCCTGCGCCACGCCCCGGCCCACCTCGGCGCCCAGGACGACACGGGCCGCGCGCCGGTCCGCCTGCCAGGCGAGCCGGAAACTCGACGCGAGCAGCGACGGCAGCCGTGTGACCATGGCCCGGAAGTTCAGTTCCAGGAACGCGTCGGAGTGCTGCGACCAGCCCATGTCGTAGCGCAGTGGACCGCCGAAGAGCAGCGACTCCGAGTCGGATACTCCCGGTGTGCCGGGTGTGCTGGATGTGCCGGATCGACCGGATTTCCTCGCCACGCATGACCTCCCCCGAGCGCGGACGAACGGTGGTCTCCCCAGGAACGCGGTCCTCCACCCCCTGCGCAAAGGAGTTTCCACGCGACCGCCCCGCTTCGGACAGGGTCCACGGGGCGCTTGTGGTGGCGTGGCGGGGGCGCACCGGCGTCTTCGTGACGGCGGTCTCGCTGTGCGAACGCGGGCGGCCGCGCAGCCGCCACGGACTGGCTGCGCGGGGTGCGCTGTGGCGTTGATGTTCGGGGCCGTGAGCGGGGGACCATGGGGCGCCCGTGCGTCAAGCGTGCGGGCGTACGGTCATGCGCTGATCGGGCGCGACCACGCCGGTGTCGTGCTCGTGACCCGGCACAGCGCCAGATAGAGCGGGATCGGCGGGGTGTACGGCACGTTGTCGTCCGGTCGGTGGATGAGTTCGGGGGTGCCGGACGTGTCCGGGACGAGCGCTCCTCTGGCGTAGCGCGCGGGGGCCGGCCAGTCCAGCGCGACATCGGAGTCGGAGGGCACGATCCACCACCAGTCGGCCCGGTCTGTGTACACACAGCCCACGCGTGGCAGCCGGGGCAGCAACAGCGGTCCGTAGCGGGCGGGCACGGCCACCGCGTCGCAGCCGAGCGGGAGGGTCATGCCCTCGGGCAGAGGGAGGCGCGTGGACACCGCCGCCGACCTCTGCCACCCCCGTCCGAGGCGGACCAGTGAGTCCAGGGTCAGGGCCTGCGCGGTCCGGGGCCCTGTGGCCCGCGGGCCCCTCACACCCATTCCGTCCCCGTTCCCCAGGACGCCTCCGCCCCGGAACCCCGGCCGTCGGCCGGGGGCTTCTTCGCGCTCCAGCCCAGGTCGGAGCGTGCCACGCTGTCCGCCGGCAGCTCTCCCGCACGCCGGCCGAGGTCGGAGCGTGCCACGGTGTGCTCGGTCGCCCGGGACCTGTCGCCGGAACACGACAGGTCCCGGGACGGCTGCGCCGGGAGGGGCCCGGACGCCGACTGCTCGGCGTCCCGCGCCAGTTCGGCCCACACCAGCAGCCCGGTTCCCGCTTCCTGCGCTCCCCAGGCCCGGCACAGGACCGCGACGAGAAGCAGTCCCCTCCCGTGCTCCTCCTCGGGACGCTGCGGAGCGGGGTGCGGCTCGCCCGGAGCGCATCCCTCGTCGCGAACGGCTATGCGGACCAGGTCGTCCGCGTCATGCAGCTCGCAGACGACGTACTCCCCGGCGGTGTGCACGATCGCGTTGGTGACCAGCTCGGAGACGACCAGGGCCGCTGTGTCGCAGGTGTCCTCGCACACCGCCCAGCCGGTCAGGCGGGCGCGCGTCAGCTGCCGGGCCCGTGCGACGGAACTCGGGTGCGCGGCCAGTTCGAAGCGGAACCGGCGCTCGGTGGCCGCACCGGGGCGCGGCCTCACGGCACCGATCGGGCCGAACCGGTCTGAGGTGGCGTCTGTTCCTAACGACGCGGACGGAATCACGCTTGTCACTATCACCCCGGCGTGAACACTTGGCAAGAGTCACTCTGAAAATTGCAGAGTGCAGTGTGACTCCGAGAACGGGCGTGGCACACTGCTCGCAACAGCACGCCGAACGGCGCGAGTTGGAATCTGAAGCACGGACTTCGAGTCCGGTGCCCGCGTCGGGAGTTCGCAGATCGAGCCCGAACGCGGGCGTGGAACGGTGCGGAACGGTGCGGAGAGGTTTCGAACGACGCCACCCGGGGCTGTCGGAACACAGGAGCACTGGAGGAGGTGCGGGATGAGCGAGCCGCGGTCGGCGCCGACGGTCGGTCAGGTCGTCCTCGGCCGACGCCTGCTGGACCTGCGTGAACGCGCCGGTCTCAAGCGAGAGGAGGCCGCGCGCGTCCTGCGCGTCGCACCCGCCACCGTCCGCCGCATGGAGACGGCGGAGGTCGCCCTCAAGATCCCGTACCTCCAGCTGCTGCTGAAGTCGTACGGGGTGAGCGACGAGGAGGCCGAGGCCTTCGTCCAACTGGCCGAGGAGGCCAACAGACCGGGCTGGTGGCAGCGGTTCCACGACATCCTGCCGGGCTGGTTCTCGATGTACGTCAGCCTGGAGGGCGCGGCCGCGCTCATCCGTCAGTACGAGCCTCACTTCGTGCCCGGCATCATGCAGACCGAGGAGTACGCCCGGGGCGTACTGATGTCGGGCGCCATCGGGCAGACCAGACCCGAGGACATCGAGCGCCACGTGGCGTTGCGCATGCAGCGTCAGGAGCTGCTCACGCGCGACGACGCGCCCCACATCTGGGCCCTGGTGGACGAGACCGCGCTGCGCCGCCCGGTGGGCGGCCCACAGGTCATGCGCGCCCAGATCGACAAACTGCTGGAGGTAGCGGAGCTGCCCCAGGTGACGCTGCAGGTGCTCGAGTTCTCCTCGGGCCCGCATCCCGGCACCTACGGGCCCTTCGTACTGTTCCGATTCGCCATGTCAGAACTGCCCGACATGGTCTACAGCGAGTACCTGACCGGCGCCGTCTACCTGGACGCGCGTGCCGAGGTGGCGACCCACCTCGAGGTCATGGACCGTATGGCGGCCCAGGCCGCCACTGCACAACGCACGAAGGAGATCCTCGAGGATCTCCGCAAGGAGCTGTGAATGAATCGCATCACGCCGCGTAAACGTGTCTACAACGGCATGCCCGCCCGTGAACTGGGCAGCGAGGGCTGGCACAAGCCGTGGAGCGGCGGCAACGGCGGCAACTGCCTGGAGGCGATGAAGCTCGCCGACGGCCGGATCGCCGTCCGTCAGTCCACCGACCCGGACGGGCCCGCCCTGATCTACACCTCCGACGAGATGACCGCGTTCATCGAGGGGGCCAAGGCGGGGGAGGCGGACTTCCTGCTGTCGTGATTTCCCCTTTTGTTTCTGATCAACACCACTAAATTGGCATTCAGTTGATCACCAACTGTCCCGAAGACTTACGGAGTTCCTCATGACCGGGCAGGATCCCGCCCAGGACGCAGTCGTCATCGACACGAGCAGGCCGCACCCGGCGCGCATGTACGACTGGTACCTCGGAGGCAAGGACAACTACCCCGTCGACGAGGAGATGGGCCGGCAGATGCTCGCCCTCGACCCGAGGGTGCCGGTGATGGCACGCGTCAACCGCGCGTTTATGCACCGAGCCACACGCTGGCTGGCTCAGAACGGCGTACGGCAGTTTCTGGACATAGGCACGGGCATTCCGACCGAGCCGAACCTTCACCAGATCGCCCAGCAGATCGCGCCGGACGCGCGCGTCGTCTACTGCGACAACGATCCGATCGTGCTGGCCCACGCGGCGGCCCTGCTGCGCAGCACGCCCGGGGGAGTGACCGAGTACCTGCAAGCCGATGTGCGGGACCCGGCCACCATCATCGAAGGGGCCAAGAAGGTACTGGACCTCGACCGGCCGGTGGCGCTCTCCCTCGTGGCGCTGCTGCACTTCGTCTCCGACGAGGACGGCGCGCACGAACTGGTCGACCGGCTGCTGTCCGAACTGCCCTCCGGCAGCTACCTGATGATGACCCATGCCACCCCCGACTTCACGCCGGAGGAGTCGGCGGCGGCGATCGAGAAGCTCAAGGCGGCCGGAGTCACGCTGGCGCTCCGCTCCCGCGACGAGTTCGCCCGCTTCTTCCACGGACTCGACCTCGTCGAACCGGGTGTCGAGGTGGTCCACAAGTGGCACCCGGAGCTGGGCGAGCCGGTTCCCGGACAGGACGACGGGGTCATTCCCGGCTACGGGGCGGTGGGCCGCAAGCCGTAGTACCGGTCACGGCCGTGACTCCATGAGCCGCTGCGGGGCAGAGCTGACGGCACACCCTGAACGAGGAGGAACTGGCCCAGGTCCTCGCCCTGATCTTCACGATCACCATAGGGAACCGGCGTTGACGGGTGCTTCGACGGCGGCGACCGTTACGGCTCGCGCCTACGCCGTCATCGGCCGGTCGTACGGCCCGATCGGCGCCGGCAGGCGCGACGCACCGCCCGTCAGCCGTCGGTCCACCGCCGCGGCCACGGCACGCCCCTCCGCGATAGCCCACACGATCAGCGACTGTCCGCGCGCGGCGTCCCCGGCGGCGTACACGCCGGGGACGTTCGTCGCGAAGTTCTCGTCCCGGGCGATCGTCCCGCGCGCGTCCAGCGCGAGCCCGAGCTGGTCGATCAGCCCGTCCCCGCGGTCGGGTCCGGAGAACCCGAGCGCGAGCAGCACGAGGTCGGCGGGCAGCGTGCGCCCGGTGCCCGGCAGTGGCTGCCGCCGCTCGTCCACCTCGACCAGGTGCAGCGCCCTGACGTGCCCGTCCGCGTCCCCCGTGAAGCGGAGGGTGGACGCCGCGAAGAGCCGCGCGTCCGCGTCCGCCGCGGGCGCCGTCCGCAGGTCGCGCGCCTCCTCGTGCGCGGCGGACAGACGGTAGATCTTCGGATACGTCGGCCACGGCTCGCTGACCTCGTCCCGCTGCGCCTCCGGCAGCGGATAGATGTCGAGCTGGGTCACGGACGCGGCGCCTTCGCGCACCGCGGTGCCCAGACAGTCCGCCCCGGTGTCTCCGCCGCCCACGATCACCACGTGCTTCCCGGCCGCCGACAACGGCGAGGCCTCCAGGTCCCCCTCGCACACCCGGTCGGCCAGCGGCAGATACTCCATCGCCTGCTCAATCCCGGCCAACTCCCTTCCGGGCACGTCCAGTTCGCGCCAGGCCGTGGCGCCGGTCGCGATCACCACGGCGTCGTACCGCGCCCGCAGTTCGACGGCTCCGATGTCCTTCCCTATGACCGTCGACGCACGGAACTTCGTCCCCTCGGCGCGCATCTGCTCCAGCCGCCGGTCGAGGTGCCGCTTCTCCATCTTGAACGCGGGGATCCCGTACCGCAGCAACCCACCGATCCGGTCCGCGCGCTCGTACACGGCCACCGTGTGCCCGGCGCGCGTGAGCTGCTGTGCCGCCGCGAGCCCGGTCGGCCCCGACCCGACGACCGCGACGGTGCGCCCCGACAGCCGCTCGGGCGGACGCGGTGGCGTGAATCCCTCCTCCCAGGCCCGGTCCGCGATCGCCACCTCCACGTTCTTGATGGTGACCGCCGGCTGGTTGATGGCGAGCACGCACCCCGCCTCGCACGGCGCCGGACACAACCGACCCGTGAACTCGGGAAAGTTGTTCGTGGCGTGCAGCCGGTCGCTCGCCGCCCGCCAGTCCTCACGGGAGACGAGGTCGTTCCACTCGGGGATCAGATTCCCGAGAGGGCAGGCGTCGTGGCAGAACGGAACCCCGCAGTCCATGCAGCGGTTCGCCTGCCGGCTGATGATCGGCAGCAGCGCACCCGGGACGTACACCTCGTTCCAGTCCCGCACCCTTTCCTCGACGGGTCTGCGGGGCCATTCCTCGCGGGGCGTGGTCAGAAAGCCCTTGGGATCGGCCATGGCCGTCTCCCTCGCGTACGCATACGGGATCGTTTCGTGCAACGATACGACGCCATCGCCCCGTCCGCCCCTCGTCATCCGGGCATCCGCGATGGGCCTCGGAGGCTCAGGTGAGGGCCAGGACGTAGGAGACCGCCGCGCAGGCCGACGCGCCCATGCGGACGTGATTCCACAGGGTCCAGTCGCTCACGTACGCGCGCCAGTACACGGCAGCCTCCGGGGAACCGGGGTCCATGCGCAGGAGCGTGTCGTTGCGGGGGACGTTCGCCACGGCGGTCACTCCGAACGCACCTATCAGATACAGCGCGCTGCCCACGAGCAGTTCCACCCTGCCGTCGTCGGGCCACAGCACAAAAGTCACCACGGCCAGCACGGCACACACGACCGTCGACCCCACGAACACGATCATGAACGCCGGTGTCGTCGCCGCCGTGTTGATCGCGTTCATCGCTGCGACGCCCTGCGCCGGCGGCAGCGAGCCGAGCCCTTTCATGACGAACGTCGAGAACCCGCAGAACACGCCCGCCACCAGGCCGGTTCCGAGTACTCCCAGCACGGTCAGCACGAAGTACGGCCCATCGATCATGTCAGCTCCCGCATCGGTCCCCCGAACCCACAGATCCTTCCCCCCTCCTCCCGTCACTACAAGCGAAACGACGTACGAGATCGGTGACACGGACTCTCGCGGGCGGCGACAGCCGGTCTCCCTGTCGGCCGGTTCCGGCCCGGCATCACACCGCCTCCCGGAGCCGCCACTCCCGTAGCACCCGCTCCACGCTGCTCGCTATGCGTCGCCGCGCCTCGTGCCGCGGCACCCCGGCCATCAGCAGCTGGTCGTACGGCGTCTCCGTGTGCCGTGCGGACGCCCGCACCGCCGCTGTCACCGCTCCCGGCGACAGCGCCCGCCCCGCCGCACTGCGCCCGACCCGTCCGCTCCCGCGCACCGACGCATGCGCAGCGATCGCCCGCGCGCGCTCCGCCGGACACCCGGGAAACAGTCGCTGGATCTCCCTCGCGAACACCTCCGTGAACCGAGCGTCCTCCACTGCCCGCCGCCGCGCGTCCCGCACCCGGCGTCTGCGCCGCGCCTCCGCGTCCGCCAGGCACCGCTCCTCGGCCAGCGCGAGCGCCGCTTCCTCGACGAGCACCCCCTGCCGCTCGTACCGGCCGTGGCGCCGGTTGAAACGCACCACCACCGCCGACAGCCCACTCGCCTCCCGCGACCGCCGGGTCAGCGCGGTGTCGCCCCGCGGCAGGAACACCAGGTGCCCGAGGTCGGCACAGTCCAGACAGCGCGGCGCACCCTCCTCCAGCACCAGCAACGACAACGGCCCGCTGCGGCACTCGGCACAGTGCCGCCGTCTGAGCGGTTGGACCACAAGAAGTCCGTCAGGGGGTGGGGGAGTTGTGCTCGGCGCCATAACCGCTTCATTCCCCTTCTTCGTTCCCGTCCGACCGCGCTGCGACGGTCACCGATCTGGTGGGTCCGATGACGTCGACGCGTATCCGGCCCGCATCGCACCCGCCCTCACCGGTCGCACCACGGGTTCTCCGTCGCGGCGCGGCATCATGGGCCCTGTGCGACTGGAAGCGATCACCTGGGAACGGCTCGGCGACCTCCTCGCCGACCGGCTGCTCGACCTGCACCCCGACGACGGCAGCCCCTGGCCGCGCATCGCCTTCGACGGAGCCCCGGCCGCGCGCCCCGGGGACCTCGCCCGCCGCGTGTCCGACGCGCTGCGGATACGCGGCCGGTCCTCCCTCGTCGTCGGCGCGGAGGGCTTCCTGCGCCCCGCGTCCCTCCGCTTCGAGCACGGCCGCCGGGACCCGGACTCGTACTACGACGGCTGGCTCGACACCGGCGCCCTTTGGCGCGAGGTCTTCGGCCCCCTCGAACCCGGTGGCGACGGCCGAGTCCTGCCCGACCTGTGGGACCCGGTCACCGACCGCGCCACCCGCAGCCCGTACGCCCAACTCCCGCCCGGCAGCCCCCTGTTGCTCCACGGTCCGCTCCTCCTGCGGCACTGGTTCCCCTTCGACCTGACCGTCCACGTACTTCTCTCGCCCGGCGCCCTCCGCCGCCGCACCCCCGAGTCCGAGCACTGGACCCTCCCCGCCTTCGAGCGCTACGAGGTGGAGACGGACCCGGGTGCCGCCGCCGACGTACTGATTCGCGCGGACGACCCGCGGCATCCGGCCTGGAACGGCTGATCACATGGAAGATTCCCCCAAACCCATTTTGAATGCATGTGCATCTAGTTACCCTGGTCCCATGACGTCCT
Organism: Streptomyces sp. CGMCC 4.7035; assembly: GCF_031583065.1. GTDB lineage: Bacteria > Actinomycetota > Actinomycetes > Streptomycetales > Streptomycetaceae > Streptomyces > Streptomyces yaanensis. The sequence goes on along the minus strand of NZ_CP134053.1, from coordinate 5,901,060 downwards.
CCACCGACTCCCCGGTCCACTTCGACGACTCCGTCCGCGCTCTCCTCGACGCCAGGAATTTCGCCAGCGTCGCCACTCTCGGCCGCGACGGCGCTCCCCAGAATTCGGTCGTCTGGATCAAGCGCGAGGACGACACCGTCCTCTTCTCTTCCACCGACGGTCGTCAGAAGGTGCGCAACCTACGCCGCGATCCCCGCATCAGCCTCTCGGTCTTCGACCTCGCCAACCCCTATACCTCGGTCGAGATCCGCGGCATCGCCGAGATCCTCCCCGACGACGACAAGCGACTGCCCCACGAGCTCTCGCACAAGTACCTCGGCATCGACCCTCCCGCGGAGAAGGACGACGAGGTCCGTGTGATCATCCGTGTCGTTCCGCGGAAGATCGTGGGCTTCTCGGCCTGAGTGCCAATGCTGTCGGCGCACCGCCGCGCCCCCAAGGCCCTCGACGCACACCCTGGCGGTCCGCCTGTTCCGGGGTGCGTTTCCCCGAGGACACGGCGAGAATTGAGGGCGTCGGGACATGCGGTGCGTCCCGTGCCGCGCCGGCCGTCCGGCATCGGGAGGTACTTCATGACCACAGCCGGAGACATCATGCACCGTGGTGCCCAGTGGATCCCCGCCCACGAGACCCTGGACCGCGCCGCCCAGCTGATGCGTGAACTCAACGTCGGTGCGCTGCCCATCAGCGACGAGAACGAACGGCTCTGCGGCATCCTCACCGACCGGGACATCGTCGTCGGCTGCGTGGCCATGGGCCACGACCCCTCGCGCGTGACCGCGGGAGACATGGCCAAGGGCACCCCGCGCTGGATCGAAGCGGGCGCCGATGTCGGCGAAGTGCTCGAGGAGATGCAGGGGCACCAGATCCGCCGGCTTCCCGTCATCGAGAACAAGCGCCTCGTCGGCATGATCAGCGAGTCCGACCTTGCCCAGAACCTGACGGACGATCAGCTCGCCCACTGGGTCGAAAGCGTCTACGCGAGGACCGCGACGCACTGACCGGCCTGCTCGCAGACCGCCCCTTGCCCGACTGGACGTCCGCCCACCCGAGCCCCCGGACCGGCCGGCAATCGTCGACCGCCTCGGGCCGAAGGTGCCGGACGAGCCCGGGTGAGGGGCGCGCCGAGGTCACAGCCAGCCGTTGCGCTTGAAGCCCCGGTACAGGACGAGACAGGCGACGCCTATCACGACCAGGACCAGTGGATAACCGAAGCTCCAGTGCAGCTCCGGCATGTACTCGAAGTTCATGCCGTACACACCGGTCACCATGGTCGGCACCGCGATCAGTGCTGCCCAGGCCGTGATCCTCCGCATGTCCTCGTTCTGCGCGACGCTCACCTGCGCGAGATGCGCCTGCAGGATCGAGTTGAGCAGTTCGTCGAAGGCCGCTATCTGCTCGGTGGCGCGCAGCAGATGGTCGGAGACGTCCCGGAAGTACGCCTGTATCTCCGGGTCGATCACCCGGATCGGCCGGGTGGCCAGCTCCTGGATGGGGCGGTCCAGTGGCGCCACAGCGCGCTTCAGCTCCAGGAGTTCACGCTTGAGCTGGTAGATGCGGCCCGGATCCACCCGCGCGCCGTTCTCCGCGAACACATCCGTCTCGACCTGGTCGATGTCCTCCTGCACCGCGTCCGTGACGTTCAGATAATCGTCCACGACATGGTCCGCGATCGCGTGCAGCACCGCGGCGGGGCCCTTCGCCAGCTGCTGCGGGTCGGCCTCCAGCTCCTCGCGCAGCGGGCCGAGCGAACCGTGCCGGCCGTGCCGCACGGTGATGACGAACGATGGACCGATGAACACCATGATCTCGCCGGTGTTCACCACCTCGCTCGTCGCGGTCAACTCCTGGTGATCCACGTAGCAGACGGTCTTGAAGACCGCGAACAGCGTGTCCCCGTACCGCTCCAGCTTCGGGCGCTGATGGGCCTCCACCGCGTCCTCGACCGCCAGCGGATGCAGGTCGAAGAGCTCGGCGATGCCCGCGAACTCCTGACTCGTCGGCTCGTGCAGCCCGAGCCAGACGAAGCCGTCGTCACTCTTGCGTACCCGCTCCACCGTCTCGACCAGATCTCGGCCGTCGGGAACGCGCACGCCGTCCTGGTACGTCACGCAGTTGACCACCGCGGAGCCCAATGGCGACCGGGCGGGGTGGCTCAGATCGACGCGCACACGACGTCGTGCGAGCCGCGCCACCTTGCGGAGGCCACCGACCTTGCCGAGGCCCGTCACCTTCCGCAGATTCCCTGCCATGGACATCTGGATCTCCTTGCGTGGATCTCCTCGCGCCGCATTCCGCGCCTTCGCGAGCCAGTCTGCCAGTCCGCGTCGATCGCCGGAAAAGCCTGTGGAAGCGGAACGTTCCGCTTTGGTGGGCGGGTTGAGCGGCCACCGCGAGGCGGCTGTGGGCACAGGGCGGGGGTGGCGGGGGTGGCTGTGCGAAGGTGGTGCGGGGGTGGCTGCGCGGACGACGCGGTCTGCGAGGACGTCGGCCGGACGCTCCCGTCCCCGGTCCTACCGGACGCCTTTTGCCGGTCTGGCTCCCACCTTCTCCACCGCCATGGCTCCCGCCCTGCATCCTTCCGCCGCGGCCTCCTCGGGTTTCGACCCCGCGAGCAGCGTCGCGAGGAACGCCCCGGTGAACGCGTCGCCGGCGCCCGTCGTGTCCCGAGGGGTGGCGGGGGCCGCAGGGATCCGGGCGCGTACCGCCCCCGACACGGCCACCAGCGCTCCCTCCGCGCCCTGCTTGGCCACCACCAGGGGGACAAGGCGGCTCAACTTGGCCGCCGCGTCCGCCGGGTCGGGCAGCCCGGTCAGCAGACACGCCTCGTCCCGGCTGGGCAGCAGCACGTCGACCCCCGCGGCAAGCGCCAGGAACCGGTCCACGCCCAGCCCGGAGAGAAACCCCGCCGAGGCCGGATCCAGACTCACCGGTACTCCGCGCGCGCGAGCCGCCTCCAGGGCCTTCGTCGCCAGCGCCCGGCTCGGCTCGGAGAAGAACAGATAGCCCGACAGATGCAGCCGTACGACGCCGTCCAGCAGCGCGTCCGACCAGTCACCGGGTTCCAGCCTGAGCGATGCCCCACTGTCCGTGAGGAAGGTGCGCTCAGCCGAGGCGCCCGCGTCCACCAGGCAGATCACCGTCCCCGTGGGCGCCTCGCGATCGATCACGAGGTGGGGCCGTACACCCGATGCCGTCAGCTCCCGTTCGTGCCAGGCGACCGCCTCGGTGCCCACCCGTCCCAGCAGCCGCACGTCCGGGCAGCCCCAATGGGCCGCCCAGCACGCCACGTTGGCGCCTGCGCCTCCGGGCAGCGTCCGGATGACGGCGGCCGTGTCGGTGCCCGCCGCGAGCGGACCGACGTGCCGGGCGACGATGTCCGTGACGACGTCCCCGACGACCAGCAGCGCCTGGCTCACGCCTCCACCCAGGCCGCGGCGACCCGCGCCGCCAGCCGCACGTTGCCGCGCACGGCCGCCAGATTCGCGCTCAGCGAGGCCCCGTCGGTGTGCCGTACCAGATAGTCGAGCAGGAACGGCGTGACCGCCTGACCGGTGACACCCTCCTCCTCGCACGCGCGCAGCGCGTCGGCGAGCACGCGCGCGTGGAGCTCGGGATCGAGCTGCTCCTCCTCCGGGACCGGATGGGCGACGATGAGCGCCGACTCCGGACCGCCGAGTGCGTCCTGCGCGCGCATGACCTGCGCCACCTGCGCCGGCGACTCCAGTGTCCAGTCGACCGGATACCCGGAGTCGGAGAGGTAGAAGCCGGGGAAGCGGTCCGTGCCGTACCCGGCCACCGCCACGCCCAGCGTCTCCAGGCGCTGCAGCGTCGCCGGCACGTCCAGGATCGACTTCACCCCCGCGCACACCACCGTGATCCGGGTCCGCGCCAGCAGACCCAGGTCCGCGGACTCGTCCTGGGTCACCGTCCACTCCCGATGGACCCCGCCGAGCCCGCCCGTGGCGAACACCCGAACGCCCGCGAGGGAGGCCAGCAGTGCCGTCGCGGACACGGTCGTCGCCCCGCTCACGCCCGCCGCCACCGCGAGTGGCAGATCGCGATGCCCCAGCTTGCGGATCCCGTCCTCGTTCGCGACCCGCTCCACCTGCTCCTTGTCCAGGCCGACATGGGCCCGTCCGTCCAGAATGGCGATCGTCGCCGGTACGGCGCCCTCCTGCCGTACGACGTCCTCCAGTTCCAGCGCGACCTGGAGATTGCGTGGACGCGGCAGCCCGTGCGCGATGATCGTCGACTCCAGAGCCACCACCGGTCGGCGCGCGGCGAGCGCCTCCCGTACCTCTTCGGACACCACCAGCACGCGCCTGCCTCCTGTCTTTCGGTCCTCCCTCATCTCTGGCGGGCGGCGCGTCGGGCCAAACCCTTGCGAGCTGTGGGAGAGGACACCGGCTTGAGGGCATGACGGACAACTCGCCACATCTTGACCGTGTCGTCCTGCAGGTCCGGGACCCGGTCGCGGCCTCCGGCCGCTAGGGGAAGACGGTCGGCCTGCCCCTGCTCACCGCCCCTGCGCGCGGCTCAGAACAACGGCTCCGGCAGCACCCCTTCGAGCGCCAGGAGTTTCCGCTTGGTCTCCAGCCCGCCCCCGAACCCGCCGATGCCGCCGTGGCTCTCGACCACCCGGTGGCACGGCACCACCACCGGCAACGGGTTCGAGCCCATCGCCACACCCACGGCCTGGGCGGCGCCCGGCTGGCCGACCCGGCCGGCCAGGTCGCCGTACCCGACCACCGTGCCGTACGGCACGCCGGACGCCAGCTCGCGCAGCACCTGGCGGTTGAACCCGGTGATCAGGGACCAGTCCAAGGGCAGCTCGAAGTCGTGGCGCTCACCCGCGAAGTAAGCCGTCACCTGGCGTATCGCCTCGGCCAGGAGCGGGGAGCCGGGGTCCTCCACGGGCTCTGTGCCGAGCCGGGCGGCGAGCCGCTCCAGCGCCCTGTCGCGCACGGCGTCCGTCGCGTGGAACACCACGTTCACCAGGCCGTCGTGCGTGGCGGCCAGCAGCAGGGGACCGATGTCCGTGGCGACGACGGTCCACACCACCTGCTGCTCGTACTGCCCAAGACTGTCCATGCGCCCACCGTACGGCGCGGCGCTGACAACGCCTCCGGGGCGCGGACCGGGCGGGCGGCCGGGTCCCGGACGCGCACGTCGGTTCAGTAGGCGCTGACCGCTCTCCGGACCACGTCGGGCACGTTCGTGATGATGCCGTCCACGCCGAAGCCAACCACCCGGCGGGCCTCGTCCGCGCCGTCGACGGTCCAGGCGAAGACCTTCATCCGCTGGGCGTGCGGTCCCTGGAGCGCGTGGACTGCTGAGACGTAGCCGGTGGAGAGCTTGGCGTGCGCCGAGTTGATCTGGTCGGTGAACCGCGCGTACGTCGGCAGGTCCGCGACCCGCGGCGTGCCCAGATACGCGGTCCTGATCCCGGGCCGCAGGTGGTGCACCGTCCGCACACTGTCCGCGCTGAAGCTCTGGACGATCAGCCGGTTCCTGAGGTGGCCGGGGTCGAGCCAGCCCTCTTCGCTCAGCAGTTTGAGGGTCTGGCGCTCGATCCCCGGGTACAGCTCTGGGTTCTTGATCTCCAGGACCAGCTTCTGGTGGTTGTGCGACACGCGTTCCATGTACTGCTCCAGCGTCGGCACGCGCGCGCCCGCGTACCGGCGGCCGAACCGGCTGCCCGCGTCCAGGCGTGCGATTTCCAGGGCGGTGAAATCCTTCACCCTCCAGGGTGCCCGGTCGGGGAACAGCCGCTTGACGTCGGTGGTGCGGTCCAGCGTGGCGTCGTGGATGACGACGAGCCGACCGTCCTTGGTGCGCTGCACGTCGTTCTCGACCCACCTGAAGCCCATGGCGGCCGCCTTGTCGATGGCGGCCAGTGTGTTCTCCGGTGCGTACGCGGAGGCGCCGCGGTGGGCGACGACGACCAGGCTGTCGCCGCCGGTGGCTCGTGCGTGGGGGGTGGGCAGTATGGCGACGCTGAGTCCGAAGAGCGCGGCGGTCGTGGCGGTGGCAACGCGCGCGTGCATAGGTACTCCCGGCGTCGATCGATCACATACAGCACCCAACTGACATCAGAGAGTAATGGGGTGGGAGTGTTGGGCGGGCACAGATTGGCGGGAGTTGCCCAAAAGTGCTCACACGCGCCGCACAAGTGAGGTAGCGCCGTGATTCTTTGCCGGAAAATCGTTCGAGCGTTCCGGTGGGAGTCATACTCTCTGCCTCAAACCCTGACCGTCGTCACGGTCCTGGGGATGGGGGCATTTCCGGAATTCAGGGACGCACCAGGGTGGGAAGGGCAGCCGCGGATGCGAGGCACGGTCGACGGCTTCAGTTACGGACTCGTCACTCCGGTGGTGGCGTATCTCATGGCCTGCCTCGGTGGCGCGCTCGGCCTGCGCTGCACCACCAGATCGATGCTGGTCGCACAGTCCTGGCGGGCCGGCTGGCTCGCTCTGGGATCGGCCGCGATCGGGTCCGGCATCTGGACGATGCACTTCATCGCCATGATGGGGTTCACCGTCAAGGAGACCCCCATCCACTACGACAAGGCGATCACGTTCGCCAGCCTCGGCGTCGCCATCGTCATGGTCGGTATCGGCGTCTTCATCGTCGGCTACCGGGGGGCCACCGGAGTGGCCCTCTTCACGGGCGGCACGATCACCGGTCTGGGCATCGCGTCGATGCACTACCTGGGCATGGCCGGGATGCGCCTCAACGGCGTGCTCGAGTACAACACCCTCACCGTCGCCGCCTCCGTCGTCATAGGGGTCGTCGCCGCGACCGCCGCCCTGTGGGCGGCCGGACAGATCCGTGGATTCCTGTGGAGCGTCGGCGCGAGCCTGGTCATGGGACTCGCCGTCAGCGGCATGCACTACACCGGCATGGCCGCCGTCAGCGTCCATCTCCACGGCTCCACCGGCACCCCGGCCGGTGACTCGCCCGCCTCCCTGCTCGCCCCGCTGATGATCGGTCCACTCGTCTTCCTGTGCCTGGCCGGCGTCGTCGTAGTCTTCGACCCGCTGATGGTCATGGGTAAGCCCGACTGGACCCCCGTGGACCGCAAGCCCGGTGTCCCGGCCCATCCCCGGGTCGCCCACACCCGACGGCGCCCGCCTTCCCGCTCCACCCAGCGGGCCGGGCACCAGGGCTCCCGCACCCCGCAGAACCGCTGATCCGACCCCGTTGTCAGCGCGGGGTCGTACGGTGGATTCCATGCGGCCCGTTTCAAAGATCGAACGCACGGTGGCGCCCTTCGAGGTCGTCAGCCCCTTCCAGCCCAGCGGTGACCAGCCCACGGCCATCGCCGAGCTGGAACAGCGCATCCGCGCGGGTGAGAAGGACGTCGTCCTGCTGGGCGCGACCGGCACCGGAAAGTCCGCCACCACCGCGTGGATGATCGAGAAGCTCCAGCGCCCCACCCTGGTGATGGCGCCGAACAAGACGTTGGCCGCCCAGCTGGCCAACGAGTTCCGGGAGCTGCTGCCGAACAACGCGGTCGAGTACTTCGTCTCGTACTACGACTACTACCAGCCCGAGGCATACGTCCCCCAGTCGGACACGTACATCGAGAAGGACTCCTCGATCAACGAGGAGGTGGAGCGTCTGCGCCACTCCGCGACCAACTCGCTGCTCACCCGCCGCGACGTCGTCGTGGTCGCCTCGGTCTCCTGCATCTACGGCCTCGGTACGCCACAGGAGTACGTGGACCGGATGGTCAGCCTCCAGGTCGGCGACGAGATCGACCGCGACCAGCTGCTGCGCCGATTCGTCGACATCCAGTACACGCGCAACGACATGGCGTTCGCACGCGGCACCTTCCGGGTGCGCGGCGACACCATCGAGATCTTCCCGGTCTACGAGGAGCTGGCCGTCCGCATCGAGATGTTCGGTGACGAGATCGAGGCCCTCTCCACCCTCCACCCGCTCACGGGCGAGGTCATCAGCGACGACGAGCAGCTGTACGTCTTCCCGGCCTCCCACTACATCGCCGGCCCCGAGCGCATGGAGCGGGCCGTCAACGGCATCGAGAAGGAGCTGGAGGGGCGCCTGGCCGAGCTGGAGAAGCAGGGCAAGCTCCTGGAGGCCCAGCGCCTGAGGATGCGCACGACGTACGACATCGAGATGCTCCGCCAGATCGGTACCTGCTCGGGCGTGGAGAACTACTCGATGCACTTCGACGCCCGCGAGCCCGGCTCCCCGCCGAACACACTGCTGGACTACTTCCCGGAGGACTTCCTCCTCGTCATCGACGAGTCGCACGTCACCGTCCCGCAGATCGGCGCGATGTACGAAGGCGACGCCTCCCGCAAGCGCACCCTCGTGGAGCACGGCTTCCGGCTGCCGTCCGCCCTGGACAACCGCCCGCTGAAGTGGGAGGAGTTCCAGGAGCGCATCGGCCAGACCGTCTACCTCTCGGCGACTCCGGGACAGTATGAGCTGTCTCGGTCCGATGGTCAGGTCGAGCAGATCATCCGCCCCACCGGCCTCGTCGACCCCGAGGTCGTGGTCAAGCCGACCGAGGGCCAGATCGACGACCTGGTGCACGAGATCCGCAAGCGCACCGAGAAGGACGAGCGCGTCCTGGTCACCACACTCACCAAGAAGATGGCCGAGGACCTCACCGACTACTTCCTCGAACTCGGCATCCAGGTGCGCTACCTGCACAGCGATGTCGACACCCTGCGCCGCGTCGAGTTGCTGCGGGAGCTGCGATCCGGTGAGTTCGACGTCCTCGTCGGGATCAACCTCCTCCGAGAGGGCCTGGACCTGCCCGAAGTCTCCCTGGTGGCGATCCTCGACGCCGACAAGGAGGGGTTCCTGCGCTCCGGCACCTCGCTCATCCAGACCATCGGCCGCGCCGCGCGCAACGTATCGGGCCAGGTCCACATGTACGCCGACAAGATCACCCCGGCGATGGAGAAGGCCATCGACGAGACCAACCGCCGCCGGGAGAAGCAGGTCGCGTACAACACGGCCAACGGCATCGACCCGCAGCCGCTCCGCAAGAAGATCAACGACATCGTGGCGCAGATCGCCCGCGAGGACGTCGACACGGAGCAACTGCTCGGCTCGGGCTACCGCAAGGGCAAGGACGGCAAGGGCGCCAAGAGCCCGGTTCCCTCGCTCGGCAGCCAGGCGGCAAAGGGCGCCAAGCCCGCCAAGGGCAAGACCAAGGCCAAGGAGACGGTGCCGACCGACCGCCCCGCTGCGGAACTCGCCGAGCAGATCGAGGAGCTGACGGAGCGGATGCGGGCCGCCGCGGCGGACCTGCAGTTCGAGATCGCGGCCCGGCTGCGCGACGAGGTCTCCGAGATGAAGAAGGAACTGCGCCAGATGAGGGAGGCGGGACTGGCCTGACGTCCCTGTCGGCGGTGCCGGACCTCGGTATGCGCGCAGTGTGTTGCAAGACCGACACAAAGCGCGGTCCAGGGTTCGGCACTGTCAGTGCCGCTGCGTAGTGTTTTGGCATCCGCGGAGTCCGCGGGCAACAGGGGACAGGCCGAGAGGGGAACAGCGCGTGACCGTCAACTTGACCAAGGGTCAGGCCATCAGTCTGCAGAAGAACGACGGAGGCACGCTGACCGCGGTGCGCATGGGACTCGGCTGGCAGGCCGCCCCCCGGCGCGGGCTGTTCGGCTCGCGCACCCGGGAGATCGACCTCGACGCGTCCGCCGTGCTGTTCGCGGACAAGCAGCCCGTGGACGTGGTCTTCTTCCAGCACCTCGTCAGCAAGGACGGCTCCGTACGGCACACGGGTGACAACCTCGTCGGCGGTGTGGGCCAGGGCGGTGACGACGAGGCGATCCTCGTCGATCTGGAGCGCGTCCCGGTTCACATCGACCAGATCGTCTTTACCGTGAACTCGTTCACGGGCCAGTCGTTCCAGGAGGTGCAGAACGCCTTCTGCCGCCTCGTCGACGAGAGCAACGGCCAGGAGCTGGCCCGCTACACGCTGGCGGGCGGCGGCGCGTACACGGCGCAGATCATGGCGAAGGTGCACCGTGCGGGCGCGGGCTGGACGATGACGGCCCTGGGCACCCCGGCCAACGGCCGCACCTTCCAGGACCTGATGCCGTCGATCCTGCCCCACCTGTAGGCGGCCGGACGCCCGGCACACGAAGCGACGTAGGGGGACGAGGCGATGACGGCCGAGCTGGTCCGGGGGCAGAACCATCCGCTACCCCAGGTCCGACTTGAGGTCCGGGTGTCGGCCGGCAAGCCGATCGTGGCCGGGGCCACGCTCAGCGACGAACAGGGCAAGGTGCGCGGCATCGAGTGGGTCGCCCACCCGGGCGCGCCCACCCTCCCGGGCCTGGAGGTCTCCAAGCAGGCGGCCGCCGACCATCGCCTCGCGTTCGACCTGGACGCCCTGCCGGAGAGCGTGCACCGGGTCGACGTACTGCTCGCCCTGCCGACGGGGATCGGCGGTCCGGTGCGGTTCGGCGCCGTCGACGCCCCCTGCGTCGCGGTCACCGGCCTGGACGGCTCGGAGGTCGTCAGCTACACCATCACCGGCCTGGACTCCGAGTCCGCCGTCATCGCACTGGAGCTCTACCGCAGGCAGGGCGCCTGGAAGGTCCGCGCCGTCGGTCAGGGCTACGCGGGCGGCCTGGCCGCGCTCCTCACCGACCAGGGTCTGACCGAGGCCCAGCAACTCGCGGGCAGCATCAACGAGGCGGTGGTCCAGGGCCTGGCCCGCTCCGTGGCACCGCCCCCACCGCGCCTGCCGGAGAGCGACCGCACGCGACAGACGGCGGCCCCCGCGGCGCCTCAGGGTTCCCCGGGCACCGTACCGCCGCGACAGGAACTGCCCGGCGTGCCGCAGCAGGGATCCCCGTACGACGTCACCGGCACCCGGCCCGCCCCCGGCGGGCCGATCGACTACAACCACCCCGGCCGGCAGAGCGCGCCCCCGCCCCCGCCGGCCGCACCCCCGGTCCCACCCGGACAGCCCGCACCGCCGGTGGCGGGGGACGCGACCGGCTGGTCCCTGGAGGAGCGGCTGTACAACCAGGTCTGGGGCATGTTCGAGGACCTGGCGCGTACGGCGGCCGCGTACCGCAGCGCCGTCGACTTCGCCGACTCACGCCTGGAGCAGGAGCTGGACAAGGCCCTGTCGGACCCCTGCAGCCGCATCGGCGGGCAGGGCGACGCGGCCCGCGAGGAGGCCCAGGCCAAGCACGCCCAACTCGTCAATCAGGCCAGGGCCGCGCTCGACCGCGACCTCACCCAGCTCATCGCCGAGTCCGATGTCGTCGAGCCCGCGCTGCCCCCGGCGTTCGCGCGTTGGGACAACCCGGTCTGGCACGGCTACCGGGTGCCGATGGAGATCCCCATGGCCGTGCGCCTCGGCGATCTGCACCTGCCCGAGAGCGAGAGCCTGCGCATCCCCATGCTGGTCAGGCTGCCGCTGGAGCGCGGGCTGTGGATTGACAGCGGCCGCTCCGCGTCCCTCGACCCACTCGCCGACTCCGACGAACTGCGCCGCCTCGCGATGGAGGCGGCCGTGACGCATGCGGCACGGCTGCTCGCCGTCTACCCGCCCGGCGAGTTCGCGGTGCACGTCATCGACCCGGCCGGCTCGGGCGCCCCGGCGCTCGCCCCTCTCGTGCTGTCCGGGGTGCTCGCCACTCCGCCTGCCGCCGGAGCAGCGGGCGTGGCCGAGGTGCTGACCCGGCTCACCCAGCGTGTCGACCTGGTGCAGATGGCGGTGCGCGGGGGCGCGTCCGACTCCCTGCCGCCCGGCCTCGACATGGCGGAACAGCTGCTGATCGTGAACGACTTCCCGCACGGTTTCGACGACCGGGCCGTGACCCAGCTGCGTTACCTCGCGGACGAGGGCCCGGCCGTCGGCGTCCATCTGATGATGGTCGCCGACCGGGAGGACGCCACCGCCTACGGACCGCTCCTCGACCCTCTCTGGCGCGCACTGCTGCGGCTCACCCCCGTGCCCGACGACCACCTCGCGGACCCCTGGGTGGGCCACGCCTGGACCTATGAGCCGCCGCGCGTCCCGCGGGGCAGCCAGGTGCTCCAGCAGGTGCTCACCCAGGTCACGGAGGCCCGTCGCTCCTGGAAGCCCTGACCCCGGACAGGTCGCTCACCAAGAGTGAGTAAAGTTGCTCTGACCAGCATCTTTGGAAGTTCTTTTACTAATCCCTTTACCTTTCCTTGGTGTTTCGGGTACTCTTTTTGACACGGAGGGGAGTACTCCCTACCTGCAGCGGCGTACCCGTCAGTACGGATCAGGCCAGATCCCGGGGCGCCGGCCCGCAGGCACCGGGCGAGCGCATCACGCGCCCCAGGTGCCCGTGGGTGGAAGAGACCTCCGGTAGCGACGACGCTGACATCTGCCGTGACGTACTGCCGGAGGCGCAGTGGATATTTCCCTGACCCTGTGGGTCCTGACGATCGTGGGCCTCGCCGCCCTGATCGCGGTCGACTTCTTCATCGGCCGCAAGCCGCACGACGTATCGATCAAGGAAGCCGGTATCTGGACGGTCGTCTGGATCGCCCTCGCCGGACTGTTCGGACTCGGCCTGCTCGTCTTCGGCGGCGGCCGGCCCGCCGGTGAGTTCTTCGCCGGCTTCATCACCGAGAAGTCGCTGAGCGTCGACAACCTCTTCGTCTTCGTCCTGATCATGGCGAAGTTCGCGGTGCCCTCGAAGTACCAGCAGCGGGTGCTCCTCGTCGGTGTGCTGATAGCCCTGGTGCTGCGAGCCATCTTCATCGCCGCGGGCGCCGCGATCCTCGCGTCCTTCTCCTGGGTCTTCTACCTCTTCGGCGCGTTCCTGATCTGGACCGCCTGGAAGCTGATCCAGGAGGCCAGGGCCGAGGAGGAGGATGAGGACTACGAGGAGAACAGGCTGCTCAAGGCCGCCGAGCGCCGATTCGGCGTGGCCGACCGCTACCACGGCACCAAGCTGTGGATCCAGCAGAACGGCAAGCGCGTCATGACGCCGATGCTCGTCGTGATGCTCGCGATCGGCACCACGGACGTGCTGTTCGCCCTCGACTCCATCCCCGCGATCTTCGGCCTGACCCAGGACCCGTACATCGTCTTCACGGCGAACGCGTTCGCGCTGATGGGTCTGAGGCAGCTGTACTTCCTCATCGGCGGCCTGCTCAAGAAGCTGGTCCACCTCTCGTACGGCTTGTCGGTCATCCTCGGCTTCATCGGCGTCAAGCTGGTACTGCACGCACTCCACGAGAGCGGGGTCCATGTCCCCGAGATCTCCATTCCGGTCTCCCTCGGGGTGATCTGTGCGGTCCTGATCGTCACGACGATCACCAGCCTGATGGCCTCCGGGAAGCAGACGGAGGCCGAGACGGCGCGGACGCGGAGCGAAGGCGCTCCGAAGGACAGCATCGAAGCCTGACCGCGTCGGACGTAGGAACAACCATCAGCCGGGGCGGTGCGCGGCGCATTGCCGGGTACCGCCCCAGGTGCTTGCTTGGGTCCTGAGCGTCCCCCGGCCCCGGGGGCGCCCCGGCAGGGGGAGGCACCCATGACCTTCGTGCAGATCATCGACTTCGAGACCGAGCGCATCGACGAGATGCGCGCGCTGGTCCAGGAAGCCGACCAGCGGGTGGCCGGCCGCAGCGGCGGTCCCACGCACCGCCTCGTCCTCAAGGACCGCAACACTGAGAACCGCTACCTCGTGGTGATCGAGTTCGAGTCCTACGAGGACGCCATGCGCAACAGCGGCGACCCCGAGACGAGCAGCATGGCCGAGCAGCTGGCGGCGCTGTGTACCAGGGGGCCGTCCTTCACCGACTGCGACGTACAGGAGACGACCGAACTCAAGTAGGGTTCGGCGCCGCACGGCTCGAGGGACGAAACGGCCTGGAATGCGGGCACCGCTCGCGTCTGCCACGATCGCTGCATGATCGTCGGGCTCCGTTCACTCGCGGCGCGGTGGACGACCGTCGTGCCGGCGGGCGCGGCCGTCCTGCTGGCCTTCACTTGGGGACGCACGGTGCCCGGCGCGGTCGTCGCCCTGGTGACGTTGGTCCTCGCCGGCGTCGTGCTGGCCGCGGTCCACCACGCCGAAGTGGTCGCGCACCGGGTCGGTGAGCCCTTCGGGTCGCTCGTTCTCGCCGTCGCCGTCACGATCATCGAGGTGGCGCTCATCGTCACCCTCATGGCGGACGGCGGCGAGAAGAGTGCGACGCTCGCCCGTGACACCGTCTTCGCGGCCGTGATGATCACTTGCAACGGCATCCTCGGCCTGAGCCTTCTCGTCGCCTCCCTGCGCCACGGAACCGCGGTCTTCAACCCCGAGGGCACCGGCGCGGCCCTCGCCACCGTCGCGACCCTGGCCACCCTCAGCCTGGTGCTGCCGACCTTCACGACGAGCAAGCCCGGCCCGGAGTTCTCCTCGGCGCAGCTCACCTTCGCCGCTGTCTCCTCACTGATCCTCTACGGACTGTTCGTGGCGACCCAGACCGTGCGCCATCGCGACTACTTCCTCCCGATCACCCGGCAGGGCGAGGTGATTCACGCGGAAGACCACGCCGACGCACCGTCCGGCCGCACCGCCGGCCTCAGCCTGGGCCTGCTCCTCCTCGCCCTCATCGGAGTGGTCGGCCTGGCCAAGGGCGTTTCGCCCACCGTCGAGTCCGGCGTGGCGGCGGCCGGCTTGCCGCAGGCCGTCGTCGGCGTGGTCATCGCGCTGCTCGTGCTGCTGCCCGAGACGATCGCCGCGCTCCGCTCGGCACACCGCGACCGGGTGCAGACGAGCCTCAACCTCGCCCTCGGCTCCGCGATGGCGAGCATCGGCCTGACCATCCCCGCCGTCGCCATGGCATCCCTGTGGCTCTCCGGACCGCTCGTCCTGGGCCTCGGCGCAGTCCACATGGTGCTGCTCACTCTGACCGTCGTCGTGAGCTCCCTGACCGTGGTGCCAGGACGTGCGACCCCCCTGCAGGGAGGTGTCCATCTGGTGCTGCTCGCGGCGTACCTGGAGCTGGCGGTCAACCCGTAGCCGGTGCGTACGCGTGGGAGGCGGCGCACCAGCGATTGCCCTACGCTCACACGCCGCCGTCGTCTCATCCGGTAACGGGTTCCGTCACCGCGACCGGCACCGGGCGGGTCTCCGGCAGCAGGACGAAGCACCCCAGGCTCAGCAGGGCCACCGCCGTCAGATAGGCACCGACACCCCAGGGCACCCGGCCCCCGTGCTCGGCCAGCGCGGTGGCCACGATCGGGGTGAGGGCGCCGCCGAGCACTCCGCCGAGGTTGTAGCCCACCGCCGCGCCCGTGCAGCGCACCCGGGGCTCGTACAGCTCCGGCAGATACGCGGCGATCACGGCGAACATCGTGATGAAGGCGACCATCGCGCCCAGGAAACCCAGGAACATCAGCAGGGGCTCGCCCGTCGACAGCAGCACGACCATCGGGAACATCCACAGGGCGACGCCCGCACAGCCCGTCAGGCACAGCGGCCGCCGCCCGTAGCGGTCACCCAGGATTGCCATCAGCGGGGTCAGGGCGCCCTTCACCACGACAGCGGCCATCACGCACGTCAGCATGACCGCACGACTCACGCCGAGCCGCTCCGTGCCATACGCCAGGGACCAGGTCGTCACGGCGTAGAAGACCGCGTACCCGACCGCCAGCGCGCCGGCCGTCAGCAGGACGAGCCGCCAGTGGCCGCGCAGGACCTCGGCGAGCGGCACGCGCGCGTGGTCGTCGATTTCCAGGAAGAGCGGGCTCTCCGCGAGCGAGCCGCGCAGCCACAGGCCGGCTGCCGCGAGAACCCCCGCCCCCCAGAACGGAATCCGCCACCCCCAGGAGGCGAACTGTGCCTCGGACAGCGTCGCCGACAGCCCGAGCAGCAGGCCGTTGGCCAGCAGGAAGCCCACCGCCGGGCCGACCTGCGGAAAGCTCGACCACAGTCCGCGCCGCCCGGCCGGCGCGTGCTCCGCGGTCAGCAGCACCGCACCGCCCCACTCGCCGCCGAGCCCGAGCCCTTGCAGGAAACGCAGCACAAGGAGGAGCACGGGAGCGGCCGTACCGATCGTGTCGTACGTCGGCACGCAGCCGACCGCCACCGTCGCGGCGCCGGTCAGCAACAAGGAGGCGACGAGAACCGGCCGTCGCCCGCGCCGGTCCCCGATGTGACCGAACAGCACCGAGCCGAGCGGCCGCGCCACGAAGCCGACCCCGAAGGTCCCGAACGCCGCCAGCGTGCCCGCCACCGGCGAGAACGTCGGGAAGAACAGAGGCCCGAGGACCAGGGCGGCCGCGGTCCCGTAGACGAAGAAGTCGTAGAACTCGATGGCCGTCCCGGCGAGCGAGGCGGCCGCGAGCCGGAGCATGGAGGGAGCCCTTACGGTGCGTACATCGTGCATGCCGCGTCAACTACCCGGCGTGACCGGCGGTTACGGGGGCGTGCGGGGGCGTGGCGTGTTGGGCGGGTGGGGCGGGCGTGCGCCCGGGCGGCGGGGGCGGTCAGTAGGTCACCGTGATGCGCCGGGCGGGACCGTCCACGCGTACGGTGCCTCCATAGGGGACGACGACCTGCGGATCGGTGTGTCCGAGGTCCACATCGAAGACGACCATGGTGTCGGGAGCGTAGGCCTTCAGGGCACGCAGTACCGCCTCGCGCTGCTCTGCCGCGTAACGAGCGCCCGCCTCGGGGCTGTTGGGGTGCTCGAACGACCATGTCTTCGGCCGGCCCATGAGCAGCGCGGGGAAGCGCTGAAGCAGTCCGCGCTCACCCATGTTCCGCAGGACGCGGAAGACCTCCTCGCCGCTCGGCATCTCCTCCGACGTCTCCAGGAAGAGCACGCCGGCGTCGTGGACGGTGAGGTCGTGCGACACCTCGCGGTCGGCCATGAGAAGCCAGCCGATGATCTCCAGGCAGCCGCCCCAGCTGCGACCCTCGACCACCCGGTCCGCGTTCAGCCAGGTCCAGCCCGAGCCCGGCCGGGTCTCCGGTTCCGCGTCGAAGGTCGACGGGTCCGCCCAGTCTCGGTCCAAGTCGCGCCAGCGCTCGGCCGGCTTCAACTCGTACTCGCCGGAGGTGAGGAGGGCGGCTCTCAGGGACTCGGCGGTCAGCGGCGCCATCGCGCCAGGACGGCCCAGCTCGCACATGACCGTGCCGCCGTGATAGCTCACCACGCCCGTGTTCCACAGGAAGGCGTGCAGGTTGGTGTTGTCGCTGTACCCGAAGAACGGCTTCGGGTTGGCGCGAATCAACGCACGGTCCAGCAGCGGCAGGAGGGTGATCTGGTCATCGCCGCCGATCGAGGCGATCACGGCCTTGACGGTCGGATCGGCGAACGCCGCGTGGAGGTCGTCCGCCCGCTCCTGCGGTGTCGCCCCCATCTTCCGGGTCGTCGGATACTCGACCGGTTCCAGCCCGAACTCGGTGCGCAGCCGCTCCAGGCCCAGCTCGTACGGGAGCGGGAAGAGGGCGGGAAGCCCGGCGGACGGCGACACGACGGCGACCCGGTCGCCAGGCACCGGCTTGGGCGGGTACGTGGGTGAGGTCATGGCCGGAGGGTACGGGCCGTCGCCCGCCCGGCGCATCGTGATAAACCGGGGGCTGAGCAGCGGTCCTCCAAGGGCCGGACGACCAGAACGGACCGGAGGAACCGTGCCCCGCACCCTCGCCGACGCCCCGATCATGATCCTCAACGGCCCCAACCTGAACCTCCTCGGACAGCGCCAGCCGGAGATCTACGGCTCCGACACGCTCGCGGACGTCGAGGCCCTGTGCGCGAAGACGGCGGCCGCGTACGGAGGCACGGTGGACTTCAGGCAGTCCAACCACGAGGGCGAACTGGTGGAGTGGATCCACGAGGCGCGGTTGAACCACGCCGGGATCGTGATCAATCCGGCCGCCTACTCACACACCTCGGTCGCGATCCTGGATGCGCTCAACACCTGTGACGGGCTGCCGGTGGTGGAGGTCCACATCTCCAACATCCACCAGCGCGAACAGTTCCGGCACCACTCGTACGTCTCGCTGCGCGCCGACGGCGTCATCGCCGGGTGCGGGGTGCAGGGGTACGCGTTCGCGGTGGAGCGGGTCGCGA
The DNA here is from genome assembly GCF_031583065.1 of Streptomyces sp. CGMCC 4.7035. GTDB lineage: Bacteria > Actinomycetota > Actinomycetes > Streptomycetales > Streptomycetaceae > Streptomyces > Streptomyces yaanensis. The sequence continues at coordinate 5,882,988 of NZ_CP134053.1, read as the reverse complement.
CGCTGGCGGGGGCGGCGCGGACGGAGGCGTGAGACCTCTTCGCGGAGACACCTGACGACCCCCTGAGGGCAACGGCGCGCCGCTGCCCTCAGGGGAGCCTCCCGCGCCTCAGAGCCGCCCTGCCTCCACGATCCTGCTCAGGAAGCGCCGGGTGCGTTCCTGCTGGGGATCGCCGAAGACCTGCTCGGCCGTGCCGCGTTCCAGGACCACGCCACCGTCCAGGAAGCAGACCTGGTCCGCGACCTCGCGGGCGAAGCCCATCTCGTGGGTGGCGAGCACCATGGTCATGCCGTCGGCCTTCAGATCCCGGACGACGGTGAGGACCTCGCCCACGAGCTCCGGGTCGAGGGCGGCGGTGATCTCGTCCAGGAGCAGCAGCCGGGGGCGTACGGCCAGGGCGCGCACGATCGCCACGCGTTGCTGCTGGCCGCCGCTGAGCCGGTCCGGGTACTCGGCTGCCTTGGCACCGAGCCCGAGCCGCTCCAGGAGCTCACGGGCGTGCTCCTCGGCCGCCCTGCGGTCCACGCCGTGCACACGGCGCGGGGCAAGGGTGATGTTCTCCAGGACGGTCATGTGCGGAAAGAGGTTGTACGACTGGAAGACCACACCGATCCGGCGGCGTACGGCGTCCTGGTCGACGCGCGGGTCGGTGATCTCCTCACCGTCCAGCCAGATCGCGCCGTCGTCGATCTCCTCCAGGAGGTTCGCGCAGCGCAGCAGTGTCGACTTTCCGCAGCCGGAGGCGCCGATCAGGACGGTCACCGTGTGCGGCGGGACCTCCAGAGCGACGTCCCGCAGCACGACCGAGCCGCCGAAGGTCTTGCGGACGGACTCCATGCGCAGCACGGGCGCGCCGGCGGATGCGGAGTCTTCGGGGGCGTCCGGCTTGTCGAGGATGTCGCTCACAGGTTCCCTCCCTGCGCCCGCTGCCGGTCCATCCGGGCGGTGACCCAGTCCGTGAAGCGGGTCATCGGGATGGTCAGCGCCACGAAGACCAGCCCCGCGACGATGTAGGGCGTGTAGTTGAGGCTGCGGCCCGCGATGATGTCGGCGGCACGCACCGCGTCCACCGCGCCGCCGATCGAGACGAGCCCGGTGTCCTTCTGCAGGGACACGAGGTCGTTCAGGAGCGGCGGAACCTGACGGCGTACGGCTTGGGGGAGCACCACATGCCGCAGCGCCTGCCGGTTGGTGAGACCGAGCGAGCGGGCCGCGGCGCGCTGCGAGGGATGCACGGACTCGATGCCGGCGCGGAAGACCTCCGCGACGTACGCCGAGTACGTCAGCGTGAGCGCCGTCCCGCCGAGCAGCACCGGGTCGACGGTCACGCCCTGCAGACGCAGCGCGGGGACGCCCAGGACCACGATCATCAGGTTGATGATCAGCGGGAGTCCGCGGAAGAAGTCCGTGTAGGCGGCGGCCAGTGCGCGCAGCGGGAAGAACACCGGGCCGCGCAGGGTGCGGGCGACGGCGATCAGCATGCCGAGGACGAGGACCGCGACCCCGCACACCAGCAGCAGACGGAGGTTGAGCCACAACCCTTCGAGCACCTTCGGGAACGCCTCGCGCGCGTACTGCGCGTTGAAGAACGTCTCCTTGGTGCGCGGCCAGCCCGGCGCGTTGACGATGACCAGATAGAGGACGACGCCGGTGATGAGGGTCGAGAGCGCGGCGACGGCGGTGGCGCGGCGGGCGCGGGCGCGCTTGTGGCGCTCCCGTTCGATGCGCCGCTCGGAGGGGACGTACGCGTCGTCCCCGCCGGGCATGTCCGCGATGTCGTCCGCGGCCGCCATACCGCCCTCGCCGGAGTCCTCTCCCGGCTCCTCCTTGGTGACCGTCACTTGAGCACCGGAGCGTCGACCGCGTCGGACAGCCACTGCTTCTCGATCTTCGCCAGCGTGCCGTCCTTGCGCAGGGCGTCCACGGCGGAGGTCACGCACGAGGTGAGCGCGCTGCCCTTGTCGAGCACGAGCCCGAACTGCTCGGGCGTGCCGCCCTGGTTCTCGAACTGGCCGACGATCTTCGCGTCGGTCACCTCGGCCGCGGTGATGTAGAAGGCGGTCGGCAGGTCGGTGACGATGGCGTCGACCTGACCGTTCTTCAGGGCGGACTTGGCCTGGTCGTTCTTGGCGTACGCGGCCGGCTCCTGCTGCGGCTTCACCACGTCGGTGAGGTAGTCGAGGCTCGTCGTACCGACCTGGGCGCCCAGCTTGAGGTCCTTCAGGTCCGCGATGGTCTTCGCCTTCGCGGCCTTGGAGCCCTTCAGTGCGATGACGGCCTGGCGCACATCGTAGTAGCCGGACGAGAAGTCCACGGCCTTCTTGCGCTCGGCACTGATCGACACCTGGTTGATGTCGAAGTCGAAGGTCTTCTCACCCGGCGCGAAGGCCTTGTTGAAGGGGACGGACTGCCACACGACGGCACTGTCGTCGTAGCCGAGTTGCTTCGCCACGGCGTAGGCGACGGCCGACTCGAAGCCCTTGCCGTTGGACGGCTTGTCGTCCTTGAACCAGGGCTCGTACGCGGGCTCGTCGGTCGCGATCGTCAGTTTGCCGGACGTCTTCGTGGCCAACTTGCCCTTCGCGCACGTCTCGGCGGTCGTCCCGGAAGCCTTGGCGGAAGCTTTCTCCTCCGGCTGCGGGGCACACCCCACGGCGAGGGCGAGCAGGGCGACGGTGGCGCCGGATGCGGCGCGGCGCAGGGCGCGTTGGGCGAGATGCATGGCGGGAGAGTGGCAGTGACACGTCCTGTTTGTCCAGGTCACGCGGGGAACTGTCCGCATAGTGGGAACAAGTGTTGCGTTCCTGTGAACGTTCGGACGGAACGCGCCCGCCGGGGCCGCCGGTCGAGGGCGGGGATCGAGGACCGGCGGCCCGTACCGCGCAGGAGCCGTCACCCTGTGCGGGGCTGCCTCCAGTTGACCGCGCAACCACCTGCGCCGGGAGCGCGCGCAGGGTACCGGCGTGTGTGAACGGTTCGCACGGGGCGCGTGTGCCTACTCTTCACGCCGCGCATTGATGCATGCAGGGCGCGCCGCCGGTGGCGCTCACCCCCCCCGGGGTGCGCCCCCAGCCCACCGCCCCGTGCTCACCATCCGCACGTGCGATTCCCCCGCTCACCATCCCCGTGCTCACCATCCGCACGTGCGATTCCCCCGCTCACCATCCCCGTGCTCACCATCCGCACGTGCGATTCCCCCGCTCACCACCCGCGCGCGTGCCACTCCGGCAGGTGCGGGCGCTCGGCGCCCAGCGTGGTGTCGTCGCCGTGCCCCGGGTAGACCCAGGTCTCGTCCGGAAGCACGTCGAAGATCTTCGTCTCGACGTCGTGGATCAGGCTGGCGAAGGCCTTGGGGTCCTTGCGGGTGTTGCCCACACCGCCCGGGAAGAGGCAGTCCCCGGTGAACACGTGCGGGTGTCCGTGCGGGTCGTCGTAGACGAGGACGATCGAGCCCGGCGTGTGGCCCACCAGATGGCGTGCGGTGAGCTCCACACGTCCCACGCGGATCGTGTCGCCGTCGTCGACCGGGACGTCGGTCGGTACGGGGATGCCCTCGGCGTCGTGGCGTCCCGCATATGTACGCGCGTGTGTGGCCGCCACGACGTCGGCGAGCGCCTGCCAGTGGTCGGCGTGCCGATGGGTGGTGACGACCGACGCGATGCCGTCGTCACCGATCATGCCGATCAGCGTGTGCGCGTCGTTGGCCGCGTCGATCAGCAACTGCTCGTCAGTGGCCCGACAGCGCAGCAGATAGGCGTTGTTGTCCATCGGGCCGACCGCGATCTTCGTGATCATCAGGTCCTTCAGCTCGTGCACGTCCGCCGGGCCACCGACCGTCACCGCTCCGCTGTACGTCATGTTGTCAGCCTACCGACGAGGTCACAGCGGGGGCAGCGCGGGCAGCGTCAGGCCGTCGTCGAGCACCGTCACGCCTTCGCCCCTGGTGCGTCCCGAGAGCCAGCCCACCAGGGCGGGGGCCGTGCCCGTGACGGTGACCGGCTTGTCGTCGGCCTGCCGTCCCGTGGGCCAGGTGAGCCGGCTCGGGTCCTCCAGGGCGGACAACGCGATCCCAGGGACGTCGGGATGGTCCCTGAACCGCTGGGCGAGGAAGTCGATCTCCCGCTCCACGAACTCCGCCGGCAGATCCTCCAGCTCGTATCCGATCCCGAGATCGACATGGTGCAGCTCGATCTCGACCCACCGCCGGAACGGCACCCGGGCCGCCGAGTCGGTGACCCCGTTGCGCAACTCCACCGTGCGCGACCAGTCCGCGGGCGCGGCTCCCGCCTCCTGGAAGCGGGCCGCGCTCGCGCGCAGGTCCGCGAGCTGGATGTCGAGGGAGCGCGGTGCGTCCCGCTCGATGTCGGCGTCCCGCGCCTGGGCGGAGGCGTACATGGGACGCCCCTCCAGCACGTTCACGAGGGCGTCCGCGTTACGGGCGAGATGGGCGAGGACGTGACCGCGGGTCCAACCGGGCAGCCGTGACGACTCGGTCACCGCCGCGTTGTCCAGTGCGACGGCTGCGGTCAGCAGTCGTTCGGTCGCGGCACGTACAGACGCCAGGTCGCGCGCGTGATCAATCATGGGGTCGACCCTAGCCCCGCCACTCCTTCGGGTGAAGGAGGTGAGCTTGGCCCGCAAATCGAATGCACGTGCTATAGGGTCGAGTGCGGCGTCGGGCATGCTGGATGGCCGGGGATTGTTATGAACCCAGGAATCCGACCGGCGTTGTCAGTGGCTCCCCCTAGTCTGAGAAAGCACGGGGGCCTCGCCCCTGTCGCTTCTCTCAAGAAAGGTGCGGACCGGCGTGGCCGACCGTCTCATCGTCCGTGGCGCGCGCGAGCACAACCTGAAGAATGTCTCGCTCGATCTGCCACGCGACGCGCTCATCGTCTTCACGGGCCTGTCGGGGTCGGGCAAGTCCTCGCTGGCCTTCGACACGATCTTCGCCGAGGGCCAGCGACGTTACGTGGAGTCACTGTCCTCGTACGCCCGGCAGTTCCTGGGCCAGATGGACAAGCCGGACGTCGACTTCATCGAGGGCCTCTCGCCGGCGGTCTCCATCGATCAGAAGTCCACCTCGCGCAACCCGCGCTCGACGGTGGGCACGATCACCGAGGTCTACGACTACCTGCGCCTGCTCTTCGCGCGCATCGGCAAGCCGCACTGTCCGGAGTGCGGCCGCCCGATCTCGCGCCAGTCGCCGCAGGCCATCGTCGACAAGGTCCTGGAGCTGCCGGAGGGGAGCCGCTTCCAGGTGCTGTCGCCGCTGGTGCGGGAGCGCAAGGGAGAGTTCGTCGACCTCTTCGCCGATCTCCAGACCAAGGGCTACAGCCGCGCGCGTGTGGACGGGGAGACGATCCAGCTCTCCCACCCGCCCACCTTGAAGAAGCAGGAGAAGCACACCATCGAGGTGGTCGTCGACCGCCTCACGGTGAAGGACTCCGCCAAGCGCCGCCTCACCGACTCCGTGGAGACCGCGCTCGGCCTGTCCGGCGGCATGGTCGTCCTCGACTTCGTCGATCTCCCCGAGGACGACCCCGAGCGCGAGCGCATGTACTCGGAGCACCTGTACTGCCCGTACGACGACCTGTCCTTCGAGGAGCTGGAGCCCCGCTCCTTCTCCTTCAACTCGCCCTTCGGCGCCTGCCCCGAGTGCACCGGCATCGGCACGCGCATGGAGGTCGACCCGGAGCTGATCGTCCCGGACGAGGAGAAGACCCTCGACGAGGGCGCCATTCACCCCTGGTCGCACGGGCACACCAAGGACTACTTCGGCCGCCTCATCGGCGCTCTCGCCGACGCGCTGGGATTCCGGACCGACATCCCCTTCGCGGGTCTGCCGCAGCGCGCCAAGAAGGCCCTGTTGTACGGCCACAAGACGCAGATCGAGGTCCGCTACCGCAACCGGTACGGGCGCGAGCGCGTGTACACGACGCCCTTCGAAGGCGCCGTCCCCTTCGTGAGGCGTCGGCACAGCGAGGCCGAGAGCGACGCCAGCCGCGAGCGCTTCGAGGGCTACATGCGCGAGGTGCCCTGTCCCACCTGTGAGGGCACCCGCCTGAAGCCGATCGTCCTCGCGGTCACGATCATGGGGAAGTCCATCGCAGAGGTCTCCGCGATGTCGATCAGTGACTGCGCGGACTTCCTGGGCGAGCTGAGGCTCGACGCTCGTGACAAGAAGATCGCCGAGCGGGTCCTCAAGGAGGTCAACGAGCGGTTGCGGTTCCTGGTCGACGTGGGCCTGGACTACCTGTCGCTGAACCGCGCGGCCGGCACGCTCTCCGGCGGCGAGGCCCAGCGCATCCGCCTGGCCACCCAGATCGGCTCGGGACTCGTCGGCGTCCTGTACGTGCTCGACGAGCCGTCCATCGGCCTGCACCAGCGGGACAACCACCGGCTGATCGAGACGCTGGTCCGGCTGCGGGACATGGGCAACACGCTCATCGTCGTCGAGCACGACGAGGACACCATCAAGGTCGCCGACTGGGTCGTCGACATCGGCCCCGGTGCGGGCGAGCACGGCGGCAAGGTCGTGCACAGCGGCTCCCTGAAGGAACTGCTGGCCAACGACGAGTCGCAGACCGGCCAGTACCTCGCGGGCAAGAAGTCGATCCCGCTGCCCGACATCCGGCGCCCGCACGACCCGTCCCGCAGGCTCACGGTGCACGGCGCCCGCGAGAACAACCTCCAGGACATCGACGTGTCGTTCCCGCTGGGCGTGTTCACGGCCGTCACCGGCGTGTCCGGCTCCGGCAAGTCGACGCTGGTCAACGACATCCTGTACACGCACCTCGCGCGTGAGCTGAACGGCGCGAGGAACGTTCCCGGGCGGCACACGCGCGTGGACGGCGACGACCTGGTCGACAAGGTCGTGCACGTCGACCAGTCGCCCATCGGCCGCACCCCGCGCTCGAACCCGGCGACGTACACCGGTGTCTTCGACCACATCCGCAAGCTGTTCGCCGAGACCACCGAGGCGAAGGTCCGCGGCTACCTGCCCGGCCGCTTCTCCTTCAACGTCAAGGGCGGCCGTTGCGAGAACTGCGCGGGCGACGGCACGATCAAGATCGAGATGAACTTCCTCCCGGACGTCTACGTCCCGTGCGAGGTCTGCCACGGCGCCCGCTACAACCGGGAGACCCTGGAGGTCCACTACAAGGGCAAGTCCATCGCCGAGGTGCTGAACATGCCGATCGAGGAGGCCCTCGGCTTCTTCGAGGCCGTGCCCGCGATCGCCCGCCACCTTGGGACGCTGCACGACGTCGGCCTCGGCTACGTCCGCCTCGGCCAGTCCGCGACCACCCTGTCCGGCGGTGAGGCCCAGCGTGTGAAGCTCGCCAGCGAGTTGCAGAAGCGCTCCACCGGACGCACGGTCTACGTGCTGGACGAGCCGACCACCGGTCTGCACTTCGAGGACATCAGCAAGCTCCTCAAGGTGCTTGGCGGACTGGTCGACAAGGGCAACACGGTCATCGTCATCGAGCACAACCTCGACGTCGTCAAGACCGCCGACTGGATCGTCGACATGGGCCCCGAGGGTGGCGCGGGCGGTGGTCTCGTGGTCGCCGAGGGCACACCCGAGGAGGTCGCCGGGGTTCCGTCCAGCCACACCGGCAAGTTCCTGCGCGAGATCCTCGGCGCCGAGCGCGTCAGCGACGCCGCCTCGGTGAAGGCCCCGCGCAAGGCGGCGGCCAAGAAGGCGGTCGCGGCCACGTCGACGGCCAAGAAGACGGCGACGGCCAGGACGACGGTGAAGACCGCGAACAACACGGCGACCAAGAAGGCGTCCGGCGCCACGAAGAAGGCGGCCCCCGCGAAGAAGACCACGCGGGCGCGCAAGGCCTGACCCGACCCGGACATGTTCCGGGAGATCCGGTGGTGCCCCGTGGGAGCTTCCCGCGGGGCACCGCTTCTTGGGCGGGCAGCCGCCGAACGCGTATGGCCCGGACGCGTATGGCCCGGACGCGTGGGGCCTGGACGCGTGGGGCCTGGAAGCTGCTACCGGGATTCATTCGCAGTGCACCAGCGTTGACGCCGGTGGTGAGGCGAATCTGGACGCGGCGACGCGGAGCGTCGCCGAATCGTTCCGGCGGAGCTGGATTCGGCTGATCCGTCCCGGGCTGTCGGTGACGGGTGTTAGCGTCCGGTTCATGTAGCTTCGGTATGCCTTCCGTCTCGATCCGACACCGGGTCAGCGCAGCGCGCTGGCCCGGGCGTTCGGGTGTGCGCGGGTGGTGTACAACGACGCGATCGCGGCGCGGGAGCGGGCGCGGGCGGCGGGGGAGGCGTTCCCCACGGCGGCGGTGCTGTCGAGGACGCTGGTCACCGAGGCGAAGAGGACCCGTGAGCGGCACTGGCTGGGCGAGGTGTCGGCGGTGGTGCTGCAGCAGTCGCTGCGGGATGCGGAGAGCGCCTGGCGGAACTTCTTCGCCTCCCTGAAGGGAGCCCGCAACGGGGCGCGGGTAGGGGTGCCCCACTTCAAGTCCCGCAAGGACGAAAGGCAGGCGGTCCGGTTCACCGCGAACGCGCGCTGGAAGATCACCGGGACCGGGAGGCTGTTGCTGCCGAAGGTCGGCGAGGTGCAAGTGCGCTGGTCGCGCACGCTGCCCGCCACCCCGTCCAGCGTCACGGTCATCAAGGACGCAGCCGGGCGATACTTGGCGAGCTTCGTCATCGACACCGACCCGGAGCAGGACCGGACCCGCTTCAGCGAGCCTGGCCCCGACAGCGCTGTCGGTATCGACCTGGGCCTGACCCACTTCGCCGTCCTGTCCGACGGCACGAAGATCGACTCCCCGCGGTTCCTGCGCCGCGCGGAGAAGAAACTGAAGAAGGCCCAGCGGAAGCTGTCCCGCAAGCAGAAGGGATCGAAGAACCGTGAGAAGGCCCGGCTGAAGGTCGCCCGCGCCCACGCCAAGGTGGCTGACGCGCGCCGCGAGTTCCATCACCAGCTCTCCACCCGGCTGATCCGCGAGAACTGTGAGAATCGGCGGGTGCTGCCTCGGGCTGCGGCTTGACTCAAGGTCCCGTCAACTCGGACGCGTACGGCGGTTCCGCGCCGGCCCGGGAGCAAGTGATCGCCGCCGCGCGGGCCGCGAACCCCAGCAGCTCGGTCCAGCCGTCGGCGTCCAGGCCGGCCACCGCCGTCGGGGAGAGGGCATCGCGGGCGGCCAGACCGTGGAGCAGGGCCGCGTTGACGGTGTCGCCGGCGCCGATCGTGTCCACGACGTCGACCCGCACACCGGGTACCGAGTGCTCCGCACCGTCGCGGGTGAAGACCGTCAACCCGTCGCTGCCGTGGGTGATCACGACGGCCGCGGGGCCGCAGGCCAGCCATTCGCGCGGGGTGCCGCCCAGCCACTGCGCGTCCTCCGCCGAGAGCTTGAGCAGCGACACGGACGGCAGCCAGCTCTTGAAACGGGCCCGGTAGGCGTCGGGATCCGGGATCAGCCCTGCGCGGATGTTCGGGTCGAGCGTCGTGAACACGCCCTGCGCGGCGGCGTCGCGCATCAGCTCCTCGTAGGCGCTCGCCCCGGGTTCGAGGACGAGAGAGCAGGTACCGAAGGACACGGCCCGCGTGCCCTCAGGAAGACCTGCCGGTGCCGTGAACAGCCGGTCGGCGGTGCCGTCGACGTAGAAGGAGTACGCGGCCGAGCCGTTCTCGTCGACCGTGGCGACCGCGAGTGTGGTCGGCTCGGTGCCGCGCTGCACCGCCGAGACGTCCACGCCCGCCTCGCGCAGCCCGTCGAGCAGGGCCTCGCCGAAGGCGTCGTAGGAGGTGCGGGAGCAGAAGGCCGTGGGGGAGCCGAGACGGCCGAGTGCGACAGCGGTGTTGTACGGGCCGCCGCCGAGCGCCGGCCTCAGCGGTGCGAGCGCGCCCGCGCCCTGCGGGACCAGGTCGATCAGGGCCTCACCGGCGACGACGATCACGAGACGGTTCCCTTCTGGGAGCGGCTGTCGGGGCAGCCGCACGAGGTGCGGTGGACGAACGCACAGGGCAGTCGCACGGTACGGGAGGGACGGTCCGGCGCCTCCAGCCGGTCCAGGAGCAGCCGTACGGCCTGGGCGCCGATCTCCCTGCTCGGCTGGGAGATCGCGGTGAGCCGGGGCGAGAACAGGTCCGCCCACGCGAAGTCGTCGAAGCAGCACAGGGCCAGGTCGTCCGGTACGGACAGACCGCGATCGCGCAGGGCGCGCAGCGCACCGATGGTCATCGCGTTGTTGGCGGTGACCAGGGCCGTGGGCGGTGCCGCGAGGGACAGCAGGGCGGCGGTGGCGCGCTCGGCGCCCTCGGCCGCGGAGTCGCCCCGGGCCACCAGCCGCTCGTCGTAGGGGAGGCCTGCCGTCGCGAGGCCGTGCAGGTAGCCGCTGATCCGCTCGGTCGTGGTACTGAGCCCGGGCACACCCGCGATGAGACCGATACGCCGGTGGCCGAGGTCGGCGAGATGAGTGACCAGGCGGGCCATGGGTTCGGCATTCTCGGCGCAGACCTGGTCGAAGAGGAAGGGCGCGTCGGCGTGCGTGCCTGGCTCGGATGCGTCGGCGTGGGTGCGTCGCTCGGACGTGCCGGCGTGCCGGTCTCGCTCGGACGTGCCGAGGTGTCCCGCCCGCTCGGGCGCATCGGTGTGCCGGACTGGCTTGGGCACGTTGGCGTGTGGGCTTCGCTGAGCGGCTTCGGCGTGTCCCTCCCGCTCAGCCGCTTCGGCATGCTCGCCTGGCTCGGAAGCGTCGGCGTGGGTGCGTCGCTCGGACGTGCCGGCGTGTGCTCTTTGCTCAGCAGTATCGGCGTGCCCGCACGGCTCAGCGGCGTCGGCGTGCCCGCGTGGCGCAGCGGCATCGGTGTGCCCGCCCCTCTCCGACCCGTCGGCGTGCCCGCTCCCCTCGGACGCATCCCCGCCGGTCGCTGGCCACGCTGCCGTGACTGTCGGGACGCCGTCCACCAGGCGGTCGAGGAACACGGTCGGTACGCGATGGCGTGCGAGGTGGGCGAGGAGTCCGCGCGGGTCCGCGGAGGGAGCGACGATCATGCCGTCGACGCGGCGCTCGTGGAGGAGCCGGCCGACCTTGCGCTCGTGCTCCGGGTCGTCGTGCGGATCGGCGATGAGCAGGCTGTAGCCGTGCTCCAGAGCGCCGGCCTCGACGCCCTGGACGATCTCCGTGAAGTACGGGTTGCTGATCGCCGACACCGCGAGCCCGATGGACCGGGTGCGTGAGGTGACCAGGGAACGGGCGAGTGTGTTCGGGGTGTAGCCCAGCTCGTCGATGGCGTCCAGCACCGCCTGGCGGGTGTGGGGCAGTACCGGGCGCGTGCCGTTCAGTACGTGCGAGACGGTGGCGACGGACACGCCTGCGAGCCGTGCGACGTCGGCCATGGTTGCCATCGCGTTCCCTCCTCGGGCCTTCCGGCAGGGAACGTATCCCATTGGGTGGCAGACGTAAACGCTTGCGCAAGCGTTTACGTCCCTTCCAGGCGCCCACCGTCCCCCGCCCCGGCCCAAGGCGGAATGGCGGCTACCGGTATCGTCGGCGTCGCCCGCCGCCCAGGTGGGCACCGGTCTGACCAGGGGAGATCCCATGCCCGCCCGCCCCACCGCGACCCGTCGTACCGTCCTTCGCGGGGCGGCGCTCACTCCGGTCGCCGGGCTCGGCCTCGCGGCCTGTTCGGCGGTCGATGGCAGTGGTGCGGCGCCCGCCACGCCGACCGCGCCGGTCGCGCTGGGGGCCGAGAGCGAGGTCACGACGGGCGGCGCGAAGCTGTACCGGGACCAGAACGTCGTGGTGAGCCGCGCGGCGGACGGCAGCCTGAAGGCGTACAGCACGATCTGCACGCACGCCGGGTGCGCCATCAACAAGCTGTCGGGCACGACGCTCGTCTGTCCCTGTCATGGGAGCGAGTTCGACGCCATTACGGGCAAGGTGGTGCAGGCCCCGGCCACCGAGCCGCTGCACGAGCTGTCCGTCGAGGTGAAGGGCGGCAGGATCGTGGCGGGCCCGGCGGCCTGACAGCTCCCGGCCCCGGTCACTCCCAGTCCCACGCGATCCCCACGAGCCCGGACCGCACGCGCGGCTCCACCAGGTGCACCGAGCGGTGGCGTCCGCTGAGCGTCAGTTCCTGGCGGCCGCTGCGCGGGGCGGCGAAGGAGTGCTGGGTGAACCGGTGGCAGCGCATCGGCAGCGCCTCCTCGTCGAAGCGCACCTGGAGGGCGTACTGCCCGCCCGCGAAATGGAATCCGCGGACGTACTCGCTGGACGTGCCGGCGGTGCCGTCCTCGAAGCCGTAGCTGAAGAGAAACGTATCTCCAGTGCGCAACCGTGTGTCGAAGAGCAGTTCGGCGACCAGAACGCCGGTGTCGTGGTGCCATCGCACGCGCCCCGGCCGGCAGTTCTCCAGCGCGTGCACCGCGACCCGCTCCGGGGCGCACCCGGGGTCGCCGCGGTGGATGGCGACGTAACGGTCCACGCCGTCCTTGTGGGCGCGCACGATGTGCTGCGACTCGCGGGCCAGCAACTCCCGGCGCGCGCCGATGCGGACGCGCTCGTGGTGGCCGATGGTGTGCAGTCCGCCGTCGAGCGGCGACTCCAACTCGGCGAGGAGTCCTTCCAGCACACCTGAGGCCTCCACGAGCGAGCGGTACGACCGGCCCGCTGGACGGTGCTGTTCGGGCCGCTCCTCGGCCCGGGTCAGCAGCCGGATCAGCGATTCGTCCGGCAGTTGGAGTATCTCCTCCAGGGCGCGTACGGCACGCAGGGATTCGGGGCGCTGCGGGCGGCGCGCGCCCTGCTGCCAGTAGCTCAGGCTCGTCACGCCGACCTTGACCCCGTAGCGCGACAAATGGTGCTGCACACGCTGCAGCGGCAGTCCGCGGGCGGCTATGGCGGCGCGCAGTGCGATATGGAAGGGGCCGCCGCGCAGGGCAGCCTCCAACTCCGCCGGGACGCCGTCCGCGTGCCGTGTGCCGTGCCGCATACAGGGGGGCCTTTCTGTGAATGGTCACGACGGCTGGTCGGGCCGTACGCATGAGTTCTTCCGGGCCGCATGGAGGGCGCCCGGGGTTAGTTCGTAATTCAACATCACCCTCCGTGTTCGAAGTTTTCCCGCATTGAAGCGTGTTGCCCAAGCCCCGACAACACCTGATGCCCAACCGCGTCGGTGCCGTGGCCGGATGCGTTCCCCGCCTCTCGGCGGCGGTCCGAGCCGTCGCTGTTGACGGTCGTACGGCCTGCGTGTCGGCGTCCGGCGGCACGGTGGCCCGGTCGAGTCCAGGTACGTCTGCCACCTCATACGCACGCGAGCCTGCCGCCGCTCGACGCGGATGCCCACGGCGTGATCGGCTGCCGCCGCTACGACGCGCCGCCGGGGTGCGCCCTGACACCTCCGCCGGGGCGTCCCGAGCACTCACCGCGTCCAGGAGGTCACCGACGACAACCGCCTCCCGGCTCTCCCGCCGACCCCGTCGGGCCTTGTCCACAGGGGCGCCGCGCTGTCGGCGCCCGCCAGTAGGGTGTGAGACATGGCCGACCCCTCCAGCTACCGCCCCAAGCCGGGAGAGATTCCGGACTCCCCCGGGGTCTACAGGTTCCGGGACGAGCACCGCCGGGTGATCTACGTCGGAAAGGCGAAGAGCCTGCGCCAGCGTCTGGCGAACTACTTCCAGGACCTGGCGAACCTCCACCCGCGCACGCGCACCATGGTCACCACGGCCGCGTCCGTGGAGTGGACCGTGGTGTCCACGGAGGTCGAGGCCCTGCAGCTGGAGTACACCTGGATCAAGGAGTTCGACCCCCGGTTCAACGTCAAGTACCGCGACGACAAGAGCTACCCGTACCTCGCGGTGACGATGAACGAGGAGTTCCCCCGCGTGCAGGTGATGCGCGGCCAGAAGCGCAAGGGCGTGCGGTACTTCGGGCCGTACGGGCATGCCTGGGCCATCCGTGACACGGTCGACCTGCTGCTGCGCGTCTTCCCCGTGCGCACCTGCTCGGCCGGCGTCTTCAAGAACGCCGCCCGCACCGGCCGCCCCTGCCTGCTCGGCTACATCGGCAAGTGCTCCGCGCCCTGTGTCGGCCGGATCTCCCCCGAGGACCACCTCGAACTGGCCGACGAGTTCTGCGACTTCATGGCCGGCCGCACGGGCACGTACCTCCGTCGTCTGGAGAAGCGGATGATGGAGGCGGCCGAGGAGATGGAGTACGAGCGGGCCGCCCGCCTGCGCGACGACATCGAGGCCCTGAAGAAGGCCATGGAGAAGAACGCGGTCGTGCTCACCGACGCGACCGACGCCGACCTCATCGCCGTCGCCGAGGACGAGCTGGAAGCGGCCGTCCAGATCTTCCACGTGCGCGGCGGACGCGTACGCGGCCAGCGTGGCTGGGTCACCGACAAGGTGGAGGACGTCACCACGAGCGCCCTCGTCGAACACGCCCTCCAGCAGCTCTACGGCGAGGAGACGGGCGACTCCGTGCCCAAGGAGGTCCTCGTCCCGGCACTGCCCGACCCGATAGAGCCCGTCCAGGACTGGCTCACCGGCCGCCGCGGGTCCAACGTGTCGCTGCGCATACCGCAGCGCGGCGACAAGAAGGCGCTGATGGAGACCGTGCAGCGCAACGCCCAGCAGGCGCTCGCGCTGCACAAGACCAAGCGCGCCTCCGACCTGACCACCCGCTCCCGCGCCCTGGAGGAGATCGCAGAGGCCCTCGACCTGGACAGCGCCCCGCTCAGGATCGAGTGCTACGACATCTCGCACCTCCAGGGCGAGGACGTCGTGGCCTCCATGGTCGTCTTCGAGGACGGACTGCAGCGCAAGGGCGAGTACCGCCGCTTCCAGATCAAGGGCTTCGAGGGCCAGGACGACGTCCGGTCCATGCACGAGGTGATCACCCGCCGCTTCAAGCGCTACCTCGCCGAGAAGGAGAAGACGGGGGAGTGGGCGGACGGGGAGGCGCTGACGGAGGACGACGGGCGCCCCAGGCGGTTCGCGTACCCGCCGCAGCTCGTCGTGGTGGACGGCGGCCAGCCGCAGGTCGCGGCCGCCAAGAAGGCCCTGGACGAGCTCGGCATCGACGACATCGCCGTGTGTGGCCTCGCCAAGCGACTGGAGGAGGTGTGGCTGCCCGCCGAGGACGACCCGGTGGTCCTGCCCCGCACCAGCGAGGGTCTCTACCTGCTCCAGCGCGTCCGTGACGAGGCCCACCGCTTCGCCATCACGTATCAGCGCACCAAGCGGGCCAAGCGCATCAGGTCGAGCCCTCTGGACGAGGTGCCGGGCCTCGGCGAGACCCGCAAGCAGGCGCTGATCAAGCACTTCGGTTCGGTGAAAAAATTGCGATCGGCAACAATCGACCAGATTCAAGAAGTTCCCGGTATCGGCCGCAAGACGGCCGAGACGATCGCTGTGGCCCTCGCCCAGGCGGCCCCGGCCGCACCCGCCGTCAACACGGCGACTGGAGAGATCATGGAAGAGGAGGAACCCGGCGCGATGGCGGGTTCCCCCGGGGAACCCGTGTCCGCGGGCGCCCCGGACGACCGACGGGGGCAGGAGACATGACCGAGCACGACCAGCGCGCAGAAGAACGCTCAGCACAGGGCAAGGCCGCCCACAAGGAGGCGGGCGAGGATCGGGCGCGACAGCAGGCGGTCCAGGAAAACGGAGCACAGGTGAGTACGGGCATCGAAACAGTGGGGGTCCCCGAAGCGGCCATCCCCGAGCTGGTGATCATCTCCGGTATGTCCGGGGCAGGCCGCTCGACGGCCGCGAAGTGTCTGGAGGACCTCGGCTGGTTCGTCGTCGACAACCTGCCGCCGGCGCTGATCCCCACCATGGTGGAGCTGGGCGCCCGCTCGCAGGGCAACGTCGCCCGGATCGCGGTCGTCGTCGACGTCCGCGGCCGGCGCTTCTTCGACAACCTCCGCGAGTCCCTGGCCGACTTGGAGGCCAAGCACGTCACCCGGCGGATCGTCTTCCTGGAGTCCTCCGACGAGGCCCTGGTGCGCCGTTTCGAATCCGTTCGCCGTCCGCATCCCCTCCAGGGCGACGGCCGCATCGTCGACGGCATCGCCGCCGAGCGCGAGCTGCTGCGCGAGCTGCGCGGCGACGCCGACCTCGTGATCGACACCTCCAGCCTCAACGTGCACGAGCTGCGCGCCAAGATGGACGCCCAGTTCGCCGGCGAGGAGGAGCCCGAGCTGCGGGCCACCGTCATGTCCTTCGGCTTCAAGTACGGCCTCCCGGTCGACGCCGACCTGGTCGCGGACATGCGCTTCCTGCCCAACCCGCACTGGGTCCCGGAGCTGCGCCCGTACACCGGTATCAACGAGGAGGTGGCCGCGTACGTCTTCAACCAGCCCGGCGCCAAGGAGTTCCTCGACCGGTACGCCGAGCTGCTCCGGCTCATCGCGGCCGGGTACCGCCGCGAGGGCAAGCGCTATGTGACCATCGCCATCGGCTGCACCGGCGGCAAGCACCGCTCGGTCGCCATGTCGGAGAAGCTCGCCGCCCGCCTCGCCGCGGAGGGCGTGGAGACCGTGGTCGTGCACCGGGACATGGGGCGCGAGTGACCGGACGTACTCCGCGGCTGAGCAGGCTGCGCCGGATGGCGCCCGAGGGACGCGGTGGCAGACCCACCGAGGCGCGCGGCGGCCGGGCGCGCCGCCGCGGCACTCAGCCGAAGGTGGTCGCTCTCGGCGGCGGCATGGGCCTGTCCGCCTCGCTCGCCGCCCTGCGCCGTATCACCGGCGACCTCACGGCCGTGGTCACCGTGGCCGACGACGGCGGCTCCAGCGGCCGTCTGCGCGACGAGCTGGGCGTGCTTCCGCCGGGCGACCTGCGCAAGGCCCTGGCCGCGTTGTGCGGCGACGACGACTGGGGCCAGACCTGGGCCCGGGTCATCCAGCACCGCTTCCAGTCCCAGGGCGACCTGCACGAGCACGCGGTCGGCAATCTGCTGATCGTCGCTCTGTGGGAGCAGCTCGGCGACCACGTCCAGGCCCTCGACCTGGTCGGCAGGCTCCTGGGCGCCCACGGCCGGGTGCTGCCCAT